>NC_015416.1:1203450-1805175 GCF_000204415.1 Methanothrix soehngenii GP6
TCGCCCAGATCGGAGATGTCCCCGGAACCGCGGTTAAAGAGGAGGTGCGGCGCTGGCGAGAGGCTGGGCGTCAGGACGCTGTTATCATCCCCGGCTTCGCAGAGGTCAAGGGGGATAAGAGAAAGTACGCCCAAGCCTTTGCCGCCCACTATAAGGAGCAGGACCCCTATCACGCCCGGGCGGTGGTCCAGCCCCATCCCAAGACGGTGGTCATCCAGAATCCGCCCGCTCTTCCCCTCAGTACGGCAGAACTCGACCAAATCTACGAACTTCCCTATAGCCGAAAGGCCCATCCCTCCTATCGGGAGCCCATTCCTGCATTAGAGCCGGTCCGCTTCTCCATCACCAGCCACCGGGGTTGCTTTGGATCCTGCTCATTTTGCGCCCTCACCCATCACCAGGGAAGGATTGTGCAGAGCAGAAGCATAAGCTCCATCGTCCGGGAAGCAGAGAGGCTGGCCCAGATGCCCGGATTCAAGGGGATCATTCAGGATGTGGGCGGTCCCACTGCCAATATGTACGGCCTGGTCTGCCCCCGCTGGAAGCAGGGGGCATGTCCGGACAGGCTCTGCAGCGCGGACTGCCCCACCCTAGAGAAAGACCACTCCCTCCAGGTGGAGCTGTTGCGCCGGCTTCGGGCCATTCCCGGGGTGAGGAGGGTCTTTGTCGGCTCGGGGATTAGGCATGATTTGGTGATGGCGGACCGGTCGGGCTATCTGGAGGACCTCTGCCGGCACCATGTCTCCGGCCACCTGAAGATCGCCCCGGAGCATATCTCCAGAACGGTTACGGAGTGCATGCATAAGCCTCCCCGCCAGGTTCTGGACGACTTCAGGGAGAGGTTTCGCGCGGCTTCGCAGGCGGCGGGAAGGGAGCAGTATATTCTCCCCTATCTCATGTCAGGCCATCCTGGCTGCACCATTGCCGATATGGTCGAGCTGGCGGAGTATTTGCGCGATAACAGCATGTACACCGAGCAGGTGCAGGACTTCACCCCCACACCCATGACCATCTCTACTGCCATGTATTACACCGGCCTGGATCCCTTCACCCTCCAGCCGGTTCACATTCCCCGGGGGGAGGAGAAGAGGATCCAAAGAGCTATGCTGCAGTACAGAGATCCAGGGAATTACGATCTTGTCCGGGAGGGGCTGGAGAGGATAGGAAGGAAAGACCTCATAGGAGAGGGAGAGAAATGCCTCATTCCGTCCCGATATAGAGGAGCAAAGCATTAAAACCAGTCTCGAACAGAATCCTGGATCAATCTCATTTCTCCTCTAAGATCTCCAATATCCTTCTCTGAGTCTCCTCGGGGGTGCCGGTGGTGTTCACCTCAATCACCCTTGAGTGGAGAAAGAGCGTCCGGAAAAAGCGGCTGCGCCGATTGGCCTTGAATTCGTTATGCACTAGAAGATGAGGATTATAGTAGCCATTCTCCTCCAGAATAGCCAGAGCCTGATCCCCCTCCAAGGGGAGTACGATCTCCTCCTGTTCAGGGTCTCGCTTGAGTAAGATCACCTTCTCAATGGTTGTCAGGGGCATTATGCGCCCCTTTCCTATGGCCTGGCGGAGGTCCACCACTGCTCGCCCCTTGGAATCAAAGGACGCCTTATCAACCAGACCGGCAAACTCCTTCCAGATCTCAGCCAGATCAGCCCGGATATAGAAGTTCTTCTCTGAGCCATATGCTAAGACATCATCACCGAATATCCTTCCGAAGAACCAGTCGTCAGAGACCACTCGCATCCGCGGGTTGCGCAGCAGGCCGTAGGTATGGGTGGTCTTGCCCGCACCCGATCCACCTAATATGCATATCCCCTGACCCCTCATATCCAGGCAGGCTCCATGAACAGAATAGATGTTGTGATAATCCTCCAGGATATCTCCCGCCACGCTCAGGGCCAGGGACTTGACCCAGCCGTAATAGTCCATGTTGATCAGAAATGCCGTTCTGGATTGGGGGTTGTACAGGACCTGATTCTCTCCCACATCCTGATCCCTGATCACATAAAGCCGGCCGTGGGAGCGAATGCTCTGCGATGCCGAATAGAAGCTCTCCTCCCAGGCGTCCTTGATCGATGGGATGCCGGTCAAAAGCTTGATGCAGCATCCATATATCTCCGATTTTATCTCATAGAGCACCTGGCTGGTGTATCGATCAACCAGCTCCTCCTTCATCTCCATGGATATGTGAATAACATCGTATGCCATCTGCAACCCTCTCGAATTCATGCCATTTCCGATATGCTATAGATCGATGCGCTTCATGAGCTTCAGCCGGCCGTCAAGCTCATAGAGGATGGGGGAAGCGGTATGAACCTCCAGCTCTTCGATATTCTGGTCGGAGATCTCCTCAATATGCTTAACAAGGGCACGGATGGTGTTGCCATGGGAGACCACAAGAACGCCTCTCCCTTTTTTCAGATCGGCTGCGATCTGGCCCTGCCAGAGGGGCAGAAGACGCTCTTGTACATCCTTCAGGGATTCTGATGAAGGGGCAGGGAAACGATGGAGAAATCCTTTGCGCCATCTTCGCACCTGCTCAGCGCCATACAGTTCTTCCGCCTCATCCAGGCTCCGACCCTCAAAATCCCCATAGGCGCGTTCGTTTAGCCTCCAGCTCTTGATGACGGGAATCCGCGTCAGGTCCATCTCACCCAGGACTATCCACATGGTCCTGACGGCCCGCTTCAAAAGGGATGTATAGGCAACATCAATCGTTATGCCCGCTCCCTTCATGATCCGCCCGGCATCGCGGGCCTCCTCGATTCCCTGGAAAGAGAGATCGATGTCTGTCCAGCCGGTGAACCTTCTCTCCCGGTTCCAGAGGCTCTGGCCGTGCCTGAGCAATACCAGCCTTGACAACGCAATAACCTAGCCTTGCTGCTTTATCCAGAGGCTTTTAATGGATATTTCTGGCGGTCTTGGAGAAGGGCCGAGCGGGGAATGGTGCATGAGATTGCAGCAGCAGATCTCTAGACCCCTATCTTTTTATCCCATCTCCCCATCAACTCCGTGCTATGACGAAAGAAGTCCATGCCGCACATATCCTGTGCAAAACGGAGAAGAAGGCATTAGAGGTCAAAGAGTTGCTGGCATCCGGCCAGGAGAGCTTTGCTCAGATGGCCCGCAAATATTCCCAGTGCCCTTCCGGCAAGAGTGGCGGAGACTTGGGCTGGTTTGGCAAGGGCAGGATGGTCCCGGAGTTTGAAAAGGCCGCCTTCGAAGGGGAGAAAGGAAAGATCATCGGGCCGGTCAAATCTCAGTTTGGCTATCACCTCATCCGGGTCCTGGACAAGAAATAATGATGGCTCCTCGCTATTTAGAATGGGTGAACTTGAATCGCAAAAACTCTGTATCTTTTGTGCCTTCTGTGGTGAAACGCTATGCTCTGACCCAAACATAGAGACACAGAGGAACAAAAGGCCATATTCTCTGACTTAACTCACCCACATAATTCAGCGAAGAGCCATAATGATTGATCTCGCCGGAACTGCAGGGCTAAAGCAGCCGGTGCCGGCAAGAATGGATTGGTCCGGGAGAACATATCCATTCAGTGCATCTTTTTTTGGATGGCCACTGCAAGCATATCCTATTTTGAAGATGCCAATTGGCAGAAATATTTATGAACAGAGAGGCCAAAAAAGATTTGGGATGTCAATTGCCTCAGCCATCAGTGCCTGGCCTCTATGAAGCGCTGCTAAGCAAAGAGCAGTATGATATCAGCGCGCCGATAGAGATAGCTCCCAATTATCCCGGAGACAGTCCCTTCTCCAGGCAGTGGATGGCGGGACTTGGGAAGGGATCCAACTATAGCCTCTCTGTTCTCTCTTTGGGCTCCCATACGGGAACTCATATTGACTTCCCCTCTCATATACTGAGGGACGGCTTCCCTCTGGACAGCTATCCACCGGAAAGGTTCATCACTCCTGCCTGGGTGATCGCCGTCCGGGAAATCGATGCCGTCCCCGCCCAGGCGCTGCAGGATGTCAATATCCAGAGAGGTGAGGCCATCCTTTTTAAGACCAGCAATTCCTTCCAGGGGTTGATGCATAACCCCACATTCCAGGATGAATACGTCTCCCTCTCTCCCCCTGCAGCAGAGTTATGCGTCAGTCTGGGAGCCAGCCTGGTGGGAATCGACTATATCTCAGTGGATCGATATGAGGATGAATCCCTCCCCGTTCACAATATCCTGCTGAAAAACGACGTTCTAATCCTGGAGGGGATCGATCTTATTGCCGTTTCCCCTGGCAGATACTGGCTGATCTGCCTTCCCCTGAAGATAAAAGATGCTGAGGCCGCTCCCGTCCGGGCGGTCCTGGTGGGGCGATCTCATGAATCCTGAGAGGATGTTTCAGTCCACCCTGGAGATACTGGAGGATGGGATATGCATCTGCGATCCATCCGGGGAGATACTCTATTCGAACCCTGCTGCAGAGAGGATGGCAAGATCTCTGGAAGAGCTGAATTGTGGCAAGGGCGGGGTCTTGAAGGACCTGTGCTCAGGCATCCTAAAGACCGCGAAGAGCGCTGATGGCCCGATCCATCGAGGAGATGTCGATCTCCAGAGAAGGAGAATTGAGTACTCCATTGCTACTATGCAGGGGAAGGGCTATGAAGGCAGATCCATAATCACATTTAGAGAAGCGCATCCCTCTTCTGGGCAGGTGCATGATAATAATCCTCCCTCTGAAAATGCAATTTTTTGGATAGAGCATCAAGGCCGAAATGACGATCTGCGCGAGAGAGATAGGATCATGGCAGGAGCTGCCCTGGCTACAAACCAGCTCCTGATCTCTCGGGAGATGGATGTTGCCCTTAATCTGTCCCTGGAGATACTGGGCTGCTCGGCCAATGTGGACAGGGCCTGCATATTTGAGCATTATCTGGACGAGGAGGGAAGAGATCAGATCTCGCTTGGGTATGAATGGATATCCGGCAATGATGGAGATGCACGCTCGGCCAAGATTCGCCATCCAGATCTGAGCTACGAGGCATACAGCTCCATTCCCCAATGGTTCCAGATCCTCTCCGGAGGAATGCCCATCTGGGGAAGAACCCGCGACCTGCCCCCGTCGGCGAGGGGACCGCTGGAGACGATGGGGGTGAGATCATTCATGATCGTCCCCATATTCACTACCGACCGATTCTGGGGTTTCATCGGTTTCGAGGACTATAGGCTGGAGAGGGATTGGAGCTGGAGTGTGGCTTTCATACTGATGACCATGGCCAGCGCCATAGGAGGATTCATCGGCCGATTCAAAGCGGAATCCGCCCTCAGGGAGAGCGAGGAGAAGTACAGGGAGCTGGTGGAGACCTCAAGCAGCGTCATCATCCGAGTGGATACCAGCGGAGCTATCAGGTTCATCAACAAGTTCGGCCTGCATTTCTTCGGCTACAATGAGGAGGATATCCTGGGACGGAATGTAACCGAGACCATCTTTCCACCAGGAGGCATAGGTTGCAACCTCAAGGCGATAATCGGGCATATAAGGGAGAATCCAGAAGAATGCTCCACTCATATAGCGGAGAACATAAGATCCAATGGAGAGCTGGTCTGGATTGCCTGGGCCCACCGGCTAGTCCAAAACGAGCGGGGAGAGGTTGTAGAGGTTCTGTGCATCGGCAACGACATAACTGAAAAAAAGCGCTCTTCCGAGGAGCTCAAGCGGGTGGCAGCCGACCTGCGGGAAACCAGGGATTATCTGGATAATCTCCTCAGCCATGCCAACGCCCCCATCATCGTCTGGGACCCCAACTTCTGCATCACCAGGTTCAACCATGCCTTCGAGAGGCTGACAGGCTGGCGGGCGGATGAGGTCTTGGGTCGATCGCTGGGAATCCTCTTTCCCGATGAGAGCCGGACGGAGTCTTTCGCTTATATCGAGAGGACCCTCTCCGGGGAAAGCTGGAACGCAGTGGAGATCCCCATATGCCACCAGAATGGAGAGGTAAGAACCGTCCTTTGGAACTCGGCCAATATATATGATGAGGCCGGGAGGCGTGTCATTGCCACCATTGCTCAGGGCCAGGATATCACCGAGAGGAAGATGGCAGAGGAAAGGGTGGCATTTCAGGCCTCATTGCTCGACCAGGTCAGAAATGCTGTTATTGCTACTGATTTCGATGGCAGGATCATATACTGGAACCGGTTTGCCGAATCGCTCTACCAGTGGAAGGCGGAGGAGGTGCTGGGCGCGTCCATTAAAGATACCATCCTTCCTCCGGAGATGAAATATAACGTGGAGATGGTGACGAAAGAGATCCTGGCCAAAGGCTACCTGGAATGCGAGTACCTGGTTAAAAGAAAGGATGGCAGCCGGTTCCCTGCTTCGTATATCTTCAGCACGATATGCGATAATAGGCAAAGGCGGATAGGAATAATCTCTGTGAGCACCGACCTCACTGAGCGAAAGAAGGTGGAGCAGGACCTGCGCGATGCCAAAGAAAGGGCGGAATCGGCGACGAAGGCCAAGTCAGAGTTCCTGGCCAATATGAGCCATGAGATCCGGACCCCTATGAATGCGGTGATAGGCTTCACCAGCCTGCTTCTCAATACCAACATCGACTCTGTGCAGAGGGACTACATTGAGACCATCCACAGCAGTGGTGACTCTCTGCTTAAGGTTATTAGCGATATCCTGGACTTCTCCAAGATCGAGGGAGGGATGATGGAGCTGGAGAAGGAGCGCATTGACCTCATTGAATGCCTGGAGACCTCATTGAACCTGGTGGCAGAGGACGCTTCTCGCAAGGGCCTCTCCGTTAGCTATGAAGTCGAGCCGCAGGTTCCCAGATATCTGATGGGCGACATGACCAGGCTCAGACAGATACTGGTCAATCTCCTGGGAAATGCCGTTAAGTTCACCGATAAGGGTTTCGTCCGGTTGGATGTATCCGCTCTTCCAGTCGAGGACGGCCATGAGATCCAGTTCCGGGTGACGGACTCAGGGATCGGCATATCCCAGGACCGAATGAGCCGGCTGTTCCAGTCCTTCAGCCAGGTAGACGCCTCCACCACCCGCAAGTATGGAGGCACGGGACTGGGACTTGCCATCTGCAAGCATCTGGCTGAGCTGATGGGAGGTGGAATCTGGGCGGAGAGCGTTCCTGGAGAGGGCTCAAGCTTCTATTTCACCATCCAGGCCGAGGCCTCCATCGAGCCTTATCCGAAGCTCCATGGGGATCGGCCTGACCTGACCCTCGATCTGTCCGATCAAGAGATCCAAAAAGGCCTGCGAATACTGCTTGCCGAGGACAATTTGGTCAATCAGAAGGTCGCTATAAGAATGCTGGAGCGGCTGGGATATACGGCTGATATCGCTGCTGATGGCCAGGAGGTTCTGGCAGCACTTGAGAGCAGGCCTTATGATGTGGTGCTGATGGATGTGCAGATGCCGGAGATGGACGGCCTGGAGGCCACGAGGAGCATACGCAGCACCGCATGCCATCAGCCCTACATCATCGCCATGACCGCTCATGCCATGAAAGGGGATCGAGAGGTGTGTCTCGATGCGGGGATGAATGACTACATAGCCAAACCGGTGAGAATTGAGGAGCTGAAAGCGGCTCTTATGCATAGCAGAATGCCGGTTTTCAATGGCTGAGCCCCCTGACTGGTTCAATATGCTACAGAATTATAATTCAGCTGCTCATCTCTGCTCTGAAGCCATCAGGGCGAAGTAGGCCAGGAGAGCCTCGAGCTGAATTCTCTCGTTTGCTCCTTCAGTCATGCGAAAATCGATCTCTCCGATACGGTCGATGAGCTTTACCCGATCCCTGTCTGCGATATCATCCAGGTCCAGCATAGCCCGGTGGATTTGGATCACCACATCCTGGCCGGAGAGCCCTTTGGATAGCAGGAGATCATCCAGTATTGCGCGCGCTCCCACAAAATCTCCAGATATTGCGGTCTTGATGAAGCTCTTGATCTCCTCCGGTTTGGCGGTGGATGTGATCTGGTAGATCGTCTCCTCGTCCACCTCGTCGCCCAAGAGAGCTGCCGCCTGCAGGGCGTTGATTGCCTTTCTCATGTCTCCGCCGGCGACATACTCTATAGCGGACAGACCTCCATCTGAAACCCGCAGTCCCTCCTCACTGGCAATGAACTTGATCCTCTTGGTCACCGCTTCAGGAGAGAGGGGCTTGAAGCGGTAAACCGCACAGCGGGACTGAATGGGCTCGATGATCTTGGAGGAGTAGTTGCAGGAGAGTATGAACCTGGTGGTAGCGGAGTATCTCTCCATAGTCCGGCGCAGAGCGCTCTGGGCATCGTTGGTCAGGGCATCGGCCTCATCCAGAAATATAACCTTGAAATCCGCCTCTCCCAGGGGCGCCATCCGGGCGAAGTCCTTGACTTTGTGGCGGATGATATCTATGCCCCGCTCATCGCTGGCATTCAATTCGATGAAGTTGTTCCTCCAGGTCTCGCCGAAGATCTCTTTGACAATGGAGATGGATGCAGCGGTCTTGCCCACCCCTGGCGGCCCGGAGAATAGAAGATGGGGCAGGTTTCGCGTCTTCACATAGGACTTCAGACGGCGGACAATCTCGTCCTGGCCCACAATATCGTCCAGCCTCTCCGGCCGGTACTTCTCTATCCAGATCTCCTCTTTGATATACAACCCCTCAATTATTGGTTTTGGCTATCTGTATATCAATATTCCTCCCTAAATCTCCTCTCTATAATGGGACAACGAAGGCTAAATATAGAGGTGCTACATGCATGCAAATCGTTTTTCGGAGGATTGCAAGTGATCTCTGAGGTGGCTGGACAGTATAATGCGCAAGATCTTGAGAATGAAGTCAGATCGCTGTGGGAGCGAGCGGATAGCTACCGCAAAGTTCGGGAATTGAGATTGGGCGGCAAGAAGTTCTTCTTTGTGGATGGGCCGCCCTATACCACAGGCCGCATTCATCTGGGAACCGCCTGGAACAAGGTGATCAAGGACGCCGTGCTCCGCTACCGGTCTATGAACGGCTTTGAGGTCAAGGACCGGGCGGGCTGGGATATGCACGGCCTGCCCATTGAGGTTAAGGTAGAGGAGTCCTTCGGCTTCCGCAACAAAAAGGATATCGAGGCTTATGGGGTGGACAAGTTCATCCAGAGATGCAAAGAGTTCGCCCTCCGCCAGAAAGATGACATGACAGCCCAGTTCAAGATTCTAGGGGCCTGGATGGACTGGGACGACCCCTACATGACGCTGAAGAACGAGTATCTGGAGGCTGCCTGGTGGACGCTGAAGAAGGCGCACGAGCATAACCTTCTTGAAAGGGGCTCAAGGGTGGTCAACTGGTGCCCCCGCTGCCAGACGGCCATCGCTGACTCCGAGGTGGAATACTGGGATGAGACCGACTACTCGATCTACGTCAAGTTCCCGGTGATCGGGGAGGAGAACACCTACATAGTGATCTGGACCACCACCCCCTGGACCATTCCCGCCAATGTGGCGGTGGCAGTCAATCCCTCCTTCCAGTACTCTCGGGTCAGGGCCTGGAAGGATGGCAAATCCGAGATCCTGATCATGGCCTCAGAATTGGTCGATTCAGTCCTCAGGACGGGCCGCTACCAGGACTACGAGCTTTTGCAGGGCCTTTCAGCCAAGGATATGCAGAAACTGAAGTACGAGCATCCTCTGCTCGATCTGGTGCCCAGACAGAAGGAGATAGAGCATGGCGTTTATGCCGCAGACTTCGTCACCGCTGAGAACACAGGATGCGTTCACATCGCTCCCGGGCACGGCCTTGAGGATTATGAGCTCGGGCTGGACCACCATCTGGAGATATTCTGCCCGGTAGGCGGGGACGGACGGTACACTGCCGAGGCGGGAGAGAAGTACCTGGGCCAGTATGTCAAGGAGGCGGACAGCAACGTCATCGCAGATCTCGAAGAGAGGGATAAGCTGCTGGCTCAGGGGAGGCTCGCCCACCGCTATGGCCACTGCTGGCGCTGCAAGACCCCCATAATATTCATCGCCACCAGCCAGTGGTTCCTCCGGATATCCGATCTTCGAGATAAGATGCTCGATGAGATCTCCCGGGTGAAATGGTATCCGGAGTGGGCGGGCTCGGCGAGGTTTGCCGACTGGATAAGCAATGCCAGAGACTGGTGCATCTCCAGGCAGAGGTACTGGGGCATTCCCCTGCCCATCTGGACCTGTCCTGACTGCGGCCATATGGAAGTTATAGGAACCGCCTCGGAGCTGGAGGAGAGGTCAGGCAAAAAGATAGCTGATCTGCACCGGCCGGATGTGGATGCTATTGTCTTGGACTGTCCCTGCGGGGGGAAGATGTTGCGCTCACCAGATGTCTTCGATGTATGGTTTGACAGCGCAGTGGCCTCCTGGGCCACCCTCCGTTTCCCCAGCCACGAGGAGGAGTTTGGCGAATGGTGGCCGGCGGATTTCATCACCGAGGGGCACGACCAGACACGCGGCTGGTTTTACTCCCAGCTGGGGGCTTCAATGGTATCATTTGGCAGGGCGCCCTACAAGAGCGTTCTCATGCATGGCTTCACCTTAGATGACCAGGGTCGGAAGATGTCTAAGAGCATTGGGAACATCGTCCAGCCGGAGGAGGTGGTGGAGCGGTTCGGTGCCGATATTCTGCGTTTCTATGTCCTGGGAGCCAATGCCCCCTGGGAGGATCTGCACTTCTCCTGGGAGGCGGTGGAGAACACCAGCCGGATGATCAATATCTTCTGGAATGCCTATCGCTTTGCCCTGCCTTATATGGTTCTGGACGATTTCGACTTGAAACGGGCGGATCTGGACCTTTACAAGAGCAGCCTGCGTCCCGAGGATCGCTGGATCCTCTCCCGGGTAAACAGCCTGGCGGAAGAGATCACCGCGGAGATGGAGGGCTATCAGCTTCACCGCATCGTCCGCTCCATATCCGACTTCATCTTAGAGGACCTGAGTCGCTGGTACATCCAGCTGGTCCGGCCCCGCACCTGGATTGAGCAGGATGATCCGGATAAGCTTGCTGCATATGCTACCATCTATGAGGTGCTGACGAAGCTGGCTAGGCTTATGGCTCCGTTCACCCCCTTCATCGCCGAGTCCATCTACCAGAACCTTGTGCGGGGTCTGGACGAGAATGCCAGGCCTTCAGTTCATATGTGCGACTGGCTAGAGGGCGATAAGGGACTGATAGACGTACGCCTGGAGGAGAGCATGGATCTGGTGAGGGAGGTGTCTATGGCCGCCTCCAATGCCCGGCAGAAGGGCGGGAGAAAGCTACGCTGGCCGGTTTCTGAGATTGTAATCGCCCCCTCCAAAGAGGCTTTGGACCTGGGGGGCCTGGAGGATGTCCTCCGGGGGCAGACCAACTCCAAAAAGATTACTGTGCTCTCTCCAGGAGAGAAGCCCAGGATGGATCTGGAGATGGCTCCCGTTCATAAGAAGATCGGGCCAGTGTACAAGGGAGAGGCCAAGCTGGTGGTAGAGGCCATAGCAGCCGCTGAGCCCTTTGGGGTTAAAGCCGATCTGGACGGCAGCGGCCAGGCGACCTTAAGGCATCAGGGCCGGGAGTTTGCGATCACCTCAGAGATGGTGCAATTCCGGGAGCTTCCTCCGAAGAACCTGCCGGCCGCGGAGTTCTCCCGGGGATTTGTATATGTGGACATTGCCCTCACCCCGGAGCTTGAGGCAGAGGCCTATGCCCGGGAGATCATCCGGCGCATTCAGGATATGAGAAAGGAGCTGGATCTGAGAGTAGAGGATCAGATCCGAGCGGTGGTGGATATCGAGAGCAAGACCATACTCGATCTGGTTGTTTCAGGGAAAGAGCACATCGCGGGAGAGGTTAGGGCGGCAGAACTGGAGATGGGTCTGGGACTGCAGATACGGGGCTCTTTGATTAAGGACTGGGATGTCGAGGGCGTATGCATGCACATAGGCATAGACAGGGCGTGATGGATATTGATCGTCGGAGTTTTATAAGATGAACGATCATGAGGATCTCATGGAAACGCCAGTCCCGGTCAGGGTCAAAGGGGTTTACATAGCGGAATCGGATGAGAGCAATCCCGCGCCAGTGGTTTTGCTGGAGGATGAGAAGGGACGGATAGTGCCCATATTCGTGGGGCTGTCCGAGGCCATCTCCATCCATCATGCCCTGTCTGGAGAGCTGGCCCCCAGGCCTATGACTCACGATCTGTTCATCTCCACCCTGGAGAGCCTGTCCGCCAGCATCACCAATGCGCTGATCGACGACCTGGACGGGGGAATCTACTATGCACGGCTGACCATCAAGAGCGACTCTAAAAAAAATGAGATAGATGCCCGGCCCAGCGACTGCCTGGCCCTGGCCTTACGGGCAAAGGCATCGATCGAGGTTCGGGAGAGGGTGGTGGCGGATGCGAGCATCAGCAAAAGCGATGCTGAGAAGCTGATTAGCATCGAGAACTATTTGCAGTAAACTACTCCGGCCTAAAGACCGGAGCTTTCAGTAGCCCTGAAAGGACAGCCTTGATGCTTGGAAGTCCTTCCGAGCCTCCAGGCCGGTCTACATAGCGGCCCAAGAAAGCTATATTCTTAGCACCATTGAAATCAGCATCGCCAGACCAACCACACACAGGACACTTGAAGCTCTTGCCATTCCTGATTCCATGCTCACCGCACTGATGGCACGTCTGGCTGGAGTATGCGGGGTCCACCAGAACCAGAGGAACACCCGCCGCGAGAGCCTTATAGCTAAGGAACTCCTTAAGCTGGTATAAGGCCCAACCACTGACTTTTCGTCTATGGTTTTTTCCTGCTTTCTGGTTGACGCCTTCTCTAATTCCGGTTAGATCTTCCAGAGCAATTTTGGCAGGAATCTCCTGGGCTCTGGTCACAATGGCTTTGCTGATTTCGTGGTTGATCTGCCGTTGGTAACGCGCTTCTTTGCCTGATAGTCGTTGCTGAAGCTCTCGGCATCTTCGCCTTGAACTCCTTGTACCTTTCACGGCTTTCTGTTGAAGAACAGCACGCATAGACGCATAATGATTCTTGATTAGCTTGATAGTCTTTCCGCCAAACTTCTGGCCTTCGGAGGTCACAGCTATATCAGTTATACCAAGATCGACACCTAGAACTGTATCAACATGTATCTGCTCCGGTGCTTCGCTTTTAACCTGGATGCTGATATAGTATTCAGATCCTTTCTTACAAAGCGTTGCGCTTGTCGGTTTAGAATCCTTGAGTCTGGTTCTCTGATAGTCGCCTAGAACCAACTTGATTCGTTGTCTCGATCTAAGAAGAGTCACGCTGACTTCTTCGTCTTTCTCTCTTAAAGCAAAGATCCTAGTATCATAATCTATACTGGTTGGTTCAAAGTTCTTAACTGATGAATGATCCTTCATGGCAGTCTTACGGTTAGATGCAACGCGATTGATAGCCCTGATTGCCAGATTGGCAGAAAGACCAAACTTAGCTCGAACATCTTGGTATACAATGCCCTGAATACGGACCTTATTTCTGAGCTTAGCAGGCGTATTCTGGTTTATCCAATTGCAGGCATCCGCAAAGGCTTTCAGAGTATCCTCCATCTCTTCGGCCTGGGAGTCTGTTGGACTTAACTTGCATTGGACGGTTAACACCTGCTCAGTCATCAGTAGGCAGTATATTCACTAAGTGATATAAAGGTTTTGGTGGGCTACTTGCGGCTTTCCTCCCCGCCCTGAAGAGCGGGGCTTCCAGCCTGTGTTTATGTGAGTGCCATTGAATTCATACTAAAATAAATATAAACAAAACCCCAAAAAAAAAATTTCAGCCCGCTAACGGGCCGAAGGGTATGTAGAAGATCCACACGAAGTAGACCAGCATCAGTACTAATCCCACAGGCACTCCCAGGCGAGCCCACTCCTTTGATGTTATTCCCAGCTTGTTCGCGGCGATGATATTGGGTATGTTTCCTGGAACCAGCATGCCCCCAGCGATCAATAGCCCCATCAGCGCCGCGGTGATCTGACCTATGGTCAGGCTGGGAGCAATCTCCGCCGCAGTCAATGTGGCGTTATCAAGGATCGCCGATAACATGTTCACCCAATAGAGAACCTCGGACGGTATGGCTGTGAAGTACTTATCGATGATGATCTTCATGCCGGCGCCTAATAGGAGGAGGGCCATCACGAATACGTAAACCTTGGCAGCCCTCGCGCCCACATCTCTCAGAGTCTCAGTGTCCTCCACCATTGTAACGCACTCCTGCTTGGTCGCCTTACCGGTGAATAATACGCCCAGCACTCCCAGGGCCAGAACCCCCGGAATTACGTATAAAGCCAGCTTCTCGAAGAGGAAGAAGAATCCGGCGTTATATGGTGGCCCCTGCAGCTTGGATATGGCAATGGTTGAGAGCGGCTCGCCCAGCGGTGTGAGCACAGCTCCCAGTCCTATGGCGAAACAGGTGATGATCACCAGGTTGATCTTGTCCTTGCGCTCCAGAGGCATGCAATTGACCAGCTCCACCAGCAGAAGGGCAGCGATGATAGCGGTGATGACGCTGGACACTAATCCCAGGCCGACGATCATCACAAAGGCGACTGCTTTAATGGATACATTATCCAGGACATAGCTCATTGCGCTCTGAGCTCGGCTACGGCCGTAGTGGAAGGCCATCCCTGCCACCAGCACCGCAGGCACGATGCCCTTTACCACCGGCTCCATAACCGCCTCTTCCACCAGCCTCATCTCCCAGACGCCGGCTATGGTGACGGAGAGCACTCCCATCACAAATAAGAATGCCTCGAGGTTATGCTCGATCTTCTTCACGGTAAAGGGTCCAATCAGCACTGCCAGGGCTACCAATCCCAAACCAATATCGACCGCTGTTATGCCATAGCCCAGATTGACCGTTGCAGTCTGGAGCATCGAGATTCTGCTTGCTGCGGCGGCAGACGCTATGGCCACAGCCAGACTCGCCGCAGCCGATAGGAGCATATAAAATCCATTGTCAGCTTGGGTAGAATGCGATCTCAAGTGCCTGGTTATGGCCACGAATGACACGGCCCAGGTCGCAACTATTGCCACGGCCAAAGCGATGTTAGTCGTTGTCATCAAACCAATGGTGGAAGGAGAGTTCAGCATCTTCAATATCTCGCTTCCGGCTGCGGCAGACGCTATCGCTACAGCCAGACTCGTCGCAGTGGAGAAGAGTATATAAAAACCATTGTCAGCTTGAGTGGAATGCGATTTCAAGTGCCTGGTTATGGCTACAAAGGATATGCCCCAGATTAATACCACCGCTATTGCCAAAATGATATCTGCCGTTGTCACCAAACGCATGCCGGTGGGAGCAGTCTGTACCATTAACAGCTTACTTCCGGCTGCAACTGCTATTGCCACTGCGAGACTTGCAAATATGGAGAAGAGCATGTAAAACCCATTGTCGTCATGGGTGGCGTGCGATCTAAGGTATTTATTGATCGCCGCGAAAGATAAGCCCCAGCTCGTCAATGCTGCAATCGAGGCTATTATGCTTGCGGTTTCTATGCCTGCATACATCTTCGTTCACCTTTGATTTTTTAATTCTCCCGTCCATTCTCCTCAGATGTTGACTCCAAACGCTACACCAGTGAAACGGCGGCGACGCACCCCGCTGCAAGCAGACGGGGCATCCGAGGCGTCGCCGCATAAAGATAGTACTACTCGGATCTGATCAAATCCCTAAGTTGGACACGGATGCCCTTTATCCCCGATGCAAGCATCGGGGTATTGCGGCAAAAAAATAATAAGAAGGAGGGCTCCTGCAAACATGCATACCCTTGCACTCCAAATTGCTATTCTTTTATGAGCGGACGCTCTTCCATGAGCCTGCTTCCTTATCGAGTTCATATTCTCCTCGGCGAAGAACATAGATATCAAGCCAAGGGCCAATATGCTCAGGAATATGTACAGGCTTTGCAGTTCCGGCGGCAAGAAGCCTGCTGAAGGAAGCTCACCTTGCATTCTTGTAATAGCTATTGCCGAGGATGATCCATCTACCAGAGCCAGAGCGGCTCCTAGAGAAATGGAAAGACATCCCAATATGGTAATTTTTGCCCTCGTCTTCCGCATGAGTGGCAGATGATTCACTGCTTCCACTAGCATAAAGAATGAGAGTATTGGTGTAATAATAGCAGCCAATAGTCCCAGCACAATGACAATCTCCAGGAAGATCACTTTCATTGTGATCCTATCTAAGAGGATGGCGTTTATGTTGTGCAAGAAGTCGGGCCTGATATAGTGTGCTATCAATCCAGCCAGCAATACAGTTAGCACTATGCCGACTACTAATGGTTCTTGGATCGCTTCTTCAACTATGCCTATATGCCAGGATCTTGAGATAGCAACGGCGCATATGCTCATTAGTAATAAGAACATCTCAAGGTTTTGTTCAATCCTTTTGATCAATAGAGGACCCAAGAGCACGGCCAAAAATATGGGAATCAACCCTATTTCGACTCCTGCATACATTTTCGTTCACCTTTCTAATCCATAATTCATATTTCTGATTCTTTTCCAGAAGTTGACTCAGTACGCCGCCTTAACTATTGAAAACAGAGGTGATGCAAGCATCACCTCTAAAGGGCAAACTCAATGTGGAAAGGTATGTAGAATACCCACACATAGTAGACCAGCATCATCACCAGTCCCAGGGGGACGCCAAGCTTTGCCCAATCTTTACTGCTGATGTTCAGCTTCTGGGCGGATATGATGTTGGGGATGTTTCCTGGGATCAGCATACCACCGGCGATGAGAAGCCCCATGAGAACCGCCTGAATCTGGGTTATCTCCATGGCTGGGCTGAGTTCAGCTGCAGTCATAGTAGCGTTGTCCAATATGGCCGAGATCGAGTTCACCCAGTAAAGGATCTGAGGCGGCACAGTCAAAAGATACTTGTCGATCGCGATCTTCATGCCGCCACCCAGGAGCAACAGGGCTGCCACGAAGAGATAAACCTTGGCGCCTCTTATGACCACATCTCTGAGAGTCTCCGTCTCCTCAGCGGCGACGTGGCAGGCCTCTTGGCTCTTCTTGCCCGTGAAGGCCACGGCCAATGCGCCCATGGCCAGTACGCCGGGGATGATATAGATGGCAAGTTGATTGAAGAGGAAGAAGAATCCGGCATTATAGGGCGCTCCCTGCAGCTTTGTAACGGCGATGGTGGACAGTGGCTCGCCTACCGGAGTAAGGACTGCACCCAGGCCGATAGAGAAGCAGGCGATGATGACCAGATTGATCTTGGTCTGGCGGTCGATGGGCATACAGTTTACAAGCTCTACCAGCAGCAGGGCAGAGATTATGGCCGTGATGACGCTGGATGCCAGTCCCAGGATGACTACCATTAGGAACACGACGAGCTTGATGGAGACTTTGTCCAGGATAGCGGCCATGGCGTTCTGAGCGTAAGAGCGGCCATAGTGGAAGAGCAGACCGGCAACCAGAACCGCAGGCACGATGCCCTTTACCACTGGCTCCATAGCAGCTTCCATTATCAGCTTCATGTTCCAGCCGACTTCGGCTATCTGTTCATGATTGTAGCCTATGGCCTCCAGAACTGCCCTGCTTTCAAAACCGGCTATCGTAACCGCCAATACACCCATAACAAATAGGAATGCCTCCAAATTGTGCTCGATCTTCTTAACCATAAAGGGTCCTACCAGCACAACCAGAACTATGGCAAACAACCCAATATCTACCAGTGTAGGTGAAACCACCTTAATACCTCCAAATCACAATTCATTCTCAAATCTTTCCGATTTCTATTAATCGAGAATTCATATTTACCCATATTTAACATTTTTGGGGCACAAATACCAATGTTTGCAAATTATTATTCATGATATTATTAATGAAAATAGGCTCATCCTTTCTAGAAAAGCTCAATTATTATTGGCTATTATTGGCGCCTCGATTCGCATAAATCGATGGCATAAAGCCTATTAAAATATATAACGAAAATTAGTGCTAATTTTATTAACTAATGTTAACGATTTTTTGAGTTTATAAACAATTTTACAAATAATCATAATAATTAACCATTAACTGGATCTATTCGTTTTTTTCTGCAACTGTTCGATAGATTTTAATAAATCATCATAAAAAAATTTGATGCCGCTAAAAATTGAATCTTTTTCCAATGATAATCCCATTTGAAATGCTTTTGCTAAAGATCTTCACTCCGAATTTTTTTCTTGATATCGTCGCGAATTCCATGAATACAGGATGGAGCAGCAGGAGATTGGCCCCGGCTTTATCTGGGACGGAAGGGACTGCTATCGCACTCAAACAACGCTTACAGCTAACTTCAATATGGAGCCGCCCAAAACACGACGGCAGAAAGCGTTAAGCTTTAATATGATTTCCACCAGGGCTTCGAAACCCAACGAGGGTGGTCTTTTTTATCTACTCTATCTTATCACTCATCGAAGGCAGACCTTTGCGATTCATATCAAAGAAAATCACCGTTGCAACAATTGCTCCTGCGATCATCCCAATAATTCCGGGGGTGCCCAAAAAGTATCCCACAGCGGCTCCAATAAATAACACTATTATATATGTAAGTGTATTCATTCTCCTCAGAACTCCTGCACGGATGTATTAGATGTAATAAATGAAAAAGTTTGTGTTCATTGCTTACCTGAATGATGTTTCGAAAAGGCTTCCATGCCCGGCCGGGCAAGGCGGATCAGGTGATCCAGGGCCGGGCCAAGATCTTCGAGAGCGTGAAGATGGATTCCAGAGATATCTTTGAGCGATGGACCATATCTGGCTTGTTTAAGAATATGCTCAGGAGAATATGATGGCACTTAGGCGTGTGCTAGGGATTCCATCAGATCTCTGGGCGTGATAATTCCCCACAGCGCGCCATTATCCGAGACTACGAGCTGCCTTGCACCCGTTTTTCCCATCATCCTTACCGCCTCGAAGATGGGCGCATCGGAGTTGATTGTAAGGAAGCCCGGAGTCATGATTTCGCGCACCTCTCTATCAGTTCTGCCTTCTGCTACCGCCTTGGCTATATCTACCATGTTCACAAGACCGGGGGATCTATCTTCCACTAAAGCCTCCTGGGCCCCGTTGATGACCAATATCCTCGATGCTTCTCTCAGAGTGGTGTTAGGACTGATGCGGACTGCACGCCGGGCAACCGTCTTGACTGAGCGTCTGGGAATCGAGATCATTTCAGTGAGATCCAGGACAATCCTGCTCGCGGTGATGTCTAATGCCGCAACCTTGCCGCGAATATATAGCTCGCTAATAGGAGTAGGTCCAACCTCAACCTCATCCCCTACGCTGAAGTCTTTGATATTGCCGCTTACGCGAATGGATATGCAGCTTTGGCAGGGTGGGCGCATGGCATTATTGAAGACAATTTCGGTTGCGCTCGCGCCCTCGACCACAATGCCATTCTTAACTATGTGCACTGCAACTTCGTCTCCGTCCCCATTGTGGCCCCTGCTCAATGCGTCGTACGCTGTGGCCGTGGCCGTATACCCACCCCTGGGGCCAGTGACGCTCTCTACAAGGTTTAAGGCCTTAAGAGATCGCATTTGGATCCTTATCGTTTCTGGATTGCGGTCCATCAACTCTCCGATCTCCTTGGCCTTGACTGCCCGGCTATCTGTACGGTGGAGGTTAACCAAAGTGGATAGAGTATCTCTCTGAACTGGTGTTAAATCTATTTGGAGCCCTAGGCTAAGTATTCCGATAGCTGCAATGACGAATATCGTGTATGGGTCTAGATTTGTCAAGAAATTCGTAGCAGATGCCGATCCCTCAAGTCTTAGGGACGTTATTGGGGAGGGAGGCAAACCAACAGTGGTTAATGCTCCAAAGCCTGTCGAGAGCCCTCCCATCACGACAAACCTTGCTGTAGCCTTGCGATTGAAGGAAAGCATGAATGCTACCACACAAAGCACCAAGAGCGGAAGTATCGGCGTGATGAAGATAGCTAATAGCCCCAGCATGACTATGATCGTGGCAAGTAATACATTCAAAGGGATTTCCTGCAATGCAGAGCCCAATTTGCCATCGAACCATAATTCCCTGCGGCGAGCTAATGCATCTACTAAAGGCTTAGCTGGTGCCATAATCTTCATTGCAGCCGAATATAGCTCAGATAAATACTGCCGTAGCATTTTTGTTGTCCCACTAGGAATGACCATTGGCTTTTCCTGGATTTAGCCATTGCGGTTATCAAAGTCGTTCATCGATCGTCTCCCATAAGACTCGTGGATATGCATTAAAGACATAAATGTACGAAAAATTTCAGCCCGCTAACGGGCCGAAGGGTATGTAGAAGATCCACACGAAGTAGACCAGCATCAGTACTAATCCCACAGGCACTCCCAGGCGAGCCCACTCCTTTGATGTTATTCCCAGCTTGTTCGCGGCGATGATATTGGGTATGTTTCCTGGAACCAGCATGCCCCCAGCGATCAATAGCCCCATCAGCGCCGCGGTGATCTGACCTATGGTCAGGCTGGGAGCAATCTCCGCTGCAGTCAATGTGGCGTTATCAAGGATCGCCGATAACATGTTCACCCAATAGAGAACCTCGGACGGTATGGCTGTGAAGTACTTATCGATGATGATCTTCATGCCGGCGCCTAATAGGAGGAGGGCCATCACGAATACGTAAACCTTGGCAGCCCTCGCGCCCACATCTCTCAGAGTCTCAGTGTCCTCCACCATTGTAACGCACTTCTGCTTGGTCGCCTTACCGGTGAATAATACGCCCAGCACTCCCAGGGCCAGAACCCCCGGAATTACGTATAAAGCCAGCTTCTCGAAGAGGAAGAAGAATCCGGCGTTATATGGTGGCCCCTGCAGCTTGGATATGGCAATGGTTGAGAGCGGCTCGCCCAGCGGTGTGAGCACAGCTCCCAGTCCTATGGCGAAACAGGTGATGATCACCAGGTTGATCTTGTCCTTGCGCTCCAGAGGCATGCAATTGACCAGCTCCACCAGCAGAAGGGCAGCGATGATAGCCGTGATGACGCTGGATATCAATCCCAGGCCGACGATCATCACAAAGGCCACCGCTTTGATTGAGGTATTATCCAATACATAGCTCATTGCGCTCTGAGCTCGGCTACGGCCGTAGTGGAAGGCCATCCCTGCCACCAGCACCGCAGGCACGATGCCCTTTACCACCGGTTCCATAACCGCCTCTTCCACCAGCCTCATCTCCCAGACGCCGGCTATGGTGACGGAGAGCACTCCCATCACAAATAAGAATGCCTCGAGGTTATGCTCGATCTTCTTCACGGTGAAGGGTCCAATCAGCACTGCCAGGGCTACCAATCCCAAACCAATATCGACCGCTGTTATGCCATAGCCCAGATTGACCGTTGCAGTCTGGAGCATCGAGATTCTGCTTGCTGCGGCGGCAGACGCTATGGCCACAGCCAGACTCGCCGCAGCCGATAGGAGCATATAAAATCCATTGTCAGCTTGGGTAGAATGCGATCTCAAGTGCCTGGTTATGGCCACGAATGACACGGCCCAGGTCGCAACTATTGCCATGGCTACAGCGATATTCGTCGTTGTCATCAAATCCATGGCACGGGGAGTGGTCTGCATCTTCAATAGCTCCCTTCCGGCTGCGGCAGACGCTATCGCTACAGCCAGACTCGTCGCAGTGGAGAGGAGCATTATAAACCCATTGTCAGCTTGAGTGGAATGCAATTTCAAGTGCCTGGTTATGCCTACAAAGGATATGCCCCAGATTAACACCACCGCTATTGCCAAAATGATGTCTGCCGTTGTCATCAAACGCATGCCGGAGGGAGCAGTCTGTACCATTAACAGCTTACTTCCGGCTGCAACTGCTATTGCCACTGCGAGACTTGCAAATATGGAGAAGAGCATGTAAAACCCATTGTCGTCATGGGTGGCGTGCGATCTAAGGTATTTATTGATCGCCGCGAAAGATAAGCCCCAGCTCGTCAATGCTGCAATCGAGGCTATTATGCTTGCGGTTTCTATCCCTGCATACATATTCGTTCACCTCAATTCGGCAGGAGGCCCCGTCCTTCAGGGTGGGGAGGAATGCCGAAAGTTCTATATGTATATGGATCGTTATTATCTATGCAATGATGCAAACCCTCAAAGTCAAACTGGATACCTCGGCTGAAGATAACCGTGCGCTCCTTGAGACTATGCATCAGTTCAACGCCGCCTGCAATTACGTGGGGGAAAAGGCTTTTGAACTCCATACAGCCAACAAAATCGAATTGCAGAAGATTGTTTATCGTGATATTCGGGAAATGTTTGGCATCTCTGCTCAGATGGCTGTTAGGGCCATATCCAAGTCCTGCGAAGCCTACAAGAGAGATAAGTCCATTAAGCCCAAATTTGATCCCAATGGAGCTGTTATCTATGATCAGAGAATCATGTCCTGGAAGGGACTCGATAGGGTATCCTTGCTGACGCTCGATGGCAGAATTAAGCTGCCTGTCGTGATCTGTGATTACCATGCTCCAAGGCTTGATAGAATCCGAGGTCAGGCGGATCTCATCTTCCAGAATGGGACATTCTATCTTTGTGTTGTGGTCGATGTTCCCGAGCCAAAGAAGTCTGTTCCTCAAAATGTTCTTGGTGTTGATCATGGAATCAAGAATATTGCAGTAGATTCTTCGGGTGAAGAGTTCTCTGGTGAGAAGATTGAAAAGGTTAGATCCAAAATCGATAACCTCAAAGCCGATCTTCAGAGCTGTGGAACAGATAGCGCAAAACGTCATCTGAAGAAGCTTTCCGGTAAAGAAGCTAGGTTCCATAGAGACGTTAATCATTGCATCTCTAAGAAGCTGGTTGCGAAGGCCATAGACACCTCGTCTGCTATCGTGTTGGAAGATCTTTCTGGCATAAGAGAGAGGATAACGGTTCCAAAGGCTCAGAGGCGCAAACAGCATAACTGGAGCTTCTATCAACTCAGGCAGTATATCGACTACAAGGCCGCCATAGCTGGTGTGCCCTTGATCTGCATTGATCCTGCTTATACTTCCCAGGAATGCCCTATCTGTCATCTTATATCTCGATCCAACCGTCCTACAAGGGACGAATTTTCGTGTGTCTGCTGCGGCTTCTCTGGTCCGGCTGACACAATCGCAGCACGGAATATTGCTGCAAGGGTATCAGTCAATATGCCCATCGTGGCCCGACTTTTTGCGGAGCTACAAGCCCATCCCTTCAGGGAGGGGTAGTTGACCCTTGCTTTCTTGAACTCGCTGCCCATGTTGTTATCCTTAGATATCGACTCCGAATGCCACACCAACAAGAAGAAGGGCTCCTGCAAACATGAATAATCTAACACCCCAAATTGCCATTTTCTCATGAGCTGCTATTCCTTCAAAAGCCTGCATCTCCATGGCTTTTACCTTCTCCTCCGAGAAGAATATGCTTATCAAGCCAAGTACTAGAATAATCAGTAGTATGTATAGGCTTTGCAGCTCCAATGGCAAGATGCCTGCTGAAGGAAGTTCTCCCTGCATTTTCGTAACAGCAATCTCCGATGAAAGCCCTTCTACATAAGGCAGAGCAGCCCCTAGAATGATGGAAATGCATCCCAATGCCGTGATGATCGCTCTTGACCCGCGTGGGAGGGACAGACAGTTCACCGCTTCCACGAGCACGAAGAATGGAATTATCGGTGTGATAATGGCCGCGGATAGTCCCAACACAACTACAATCTCCAGGAATATCACTTTCATGGTGATCCCATCCAGGAGAATGTCGTTTATGCCCTGCAAAAAGCGCGGCCTTCGGTAGTGCACTATCAATCCAGCCACTAAGACAGAAAGCAGTATGCCAATTACTACTGGTTCCTGGACCGCTTCCTCAACCAGGTCTATGTGCCAGGATCTTGACAATACAATGGCGCAGGCACCTATCAGAAACAAGAATGCTTCAAGATTGCGTTCGATCCTCTTGATCAACAGGGGACCTAAGAGCACAGCCAAAAATATCGCAATCAATCCTGTTTCAACTGGGATTAACACCATCTTGAGATCACCTGTTGACGAATACGTCTTTTAGCTTCAATTCAAACTATAATTGAAATTAGTGATATTCTCATATTAAAGCATTTTGATACCCTGTGTGGGATCAATTGCTAATTATTATTCATGATGCTTATCTTATATAGGATATCCGGAAATAAGGATTGTCTAGTTTGATGGTTTCTATCTTAGTTTCTCGCAAAAGTCATATTGGTCTCCTGATCATATTTAATGTTTTGGTCTTTATTCTGGCAATACATGATAATTATTAATAGTTAAGTAAATCTAGCCGATCTTGATCCACTTTTTCGTCCTCATTTTTCCGTCTCCACACAGGGAGTCCTTGTTCTGGAAATTTGTGGAACAAAAGAGGGTTTCAGCTCATCTTAGACAAATAATGGGCTCCTCGCTATTTGGTATGGGAGAACTTGGATCGCAAATTCTCTGTATCTTTTTGCCTCTGTGGTGAACCGCTATGCTCCAACTCAACCACAGAGGCGCAGAGGAACAGAGGCCATATTCTCTGCCTGAACTCACCCACATAATTCAGCAACGAGTCAAATAATGGACTGAGCGCCTGAGATGTTTCAGCAATGCATAAGAATCCAAGACTCGGGCTGGGGGTGGCAGGAAGAGACATCAAGATCGGACACCATAAATGGCTAGTTTCAATATGTAAAGCCCCCAACCAAATGGCAGAAGGCCGATTAGCACGAAGTAGATCCCTGCAAAGTCATAAAAGATCAAAATATCTCTAATACCGCTTGTTGAGCTGATGAATCCGCTGGCCACCATTATCAATCCAATGGCAACTGCCGAGATCCTGCAGAATTTCTCTGGCCATCCCGCCCCTATGAATTGCTTGGAAGCTGGTTTGACCAAGCTTAGCACATATACACCACTAAATACGATCAGCAAACCCGCAGTGATCACTGTAATATCACCCTTGCCAGTGATCAATGCCATCGCTCCACCAAGCATCAACAAGAGCCACCCCGTGGCTGTAGCTGCAGATCTTCCTCTTATCATCGGCGCTCCGAATTGACTTGGCTAATTACGCAGAAAAAGCATGCCTCGTCGAGGGATTCTCTGGAGATATCCTCGAAGCCACGAAGGAGGGGGTATTGCAGTCCTAATCCTGGGCAAATGGCTTGCTAGGTGCTCAACTCGACATACTTATGAAACGCATTGCATTAGTTATATTAGATAAATTTCTGCTGAGTTTTTGAATAATCTCGGGTCGGAAGCTTCGTATTGAAGCCTAAGGCAGTCCAGGCAAATCTGGAAACATTATGGTAACTAGAATTGCCAGGCACAGCGTTGCAACGAGGAAGGCTATTGCAGGTATTTTATCGCTCATTTCATCTCCTATCCAGACCAAATTAACCATTAATAAACATTAACAATTTTAGTATTTATGCTTTTCTTATTGCATTGTCGAATCCTGCACAGATTCTTATAATAGAATCTTTTCTAGGTCGTGCATTCAGCTCTTGCTCTGATCACTAAGACCGGCCGATCGCCAATCTTCGCCACATCGTAGGTCGTGCTCCCCACACCCAACTGCTTCAACCAGCCCGTTCCATGGGAGCTCATCGCAATCAGCGACACATTCTCCTTCTCGGCCAGGGAGATTATCTCCTCAGCGGGATTTCCCACGCTTGTGTGGATTTTGACCTTTATTCTGGCCTCCTCAAGCTCATCCCGGATGACATTGAGCTTCCTGGTTGTCTCCTCTGTTTGGGCTTCGATCTCTCTCCAGGTCTCTCCCCGATAGACTACATGCTGGAGCAATATCTCTCCTACCCCTTTAGTCCTCTTGATGAAAGCAATCGCCTCTTCGGCCGGCTTCGATAAGTCGGTGGGACAGAGTATTCTTGAAAAGGGATGCGAGCAGAATTGCTCTAAGCTTGGGCCGCTCCTGCCTTCCAGGATCTTGTAGCGCATAAGAAGAATATTTGTGTTCCCATAGCGAAGAACGTTCTTGGCGACGTTTCCCAAAAATATGCCCTCCACGACACCCTTGCCTCTCGCGCCCATGACGATAACGGAACTCTCTTCTTCATCCGCTACCTTCTGGATCACTCTGGAGATATCCCCCTCCATTATGGCCTCTGTTCTCGTCTTGACGCTGAGGCCTCGGCTGCTCAGAATCTTGCTCTGTTCCGTTAGGTTTGCTTTAGATTCATCGATCCGCCCTCCTGGGTTCCATACCTTGGCGAGAGGATCTGCAGGGCCGATCACATGCAGGAGCACCACTTCGTTCACGCCCGGAAGCTCTTTTACGCACTCCAGGACCTTCTGGGAGTACTTGGAAAAATCCGTGGGGAATAAAACCTTTTCAAACATATCAACCATCTCCGGAATTAATTCATCATTATGATATTTCAATTCATCGACTATAACAATTAATAATGAACTAGTTAAATGCTTGCCTTCAAGAGGGCGCATTAGAAGGGGAGATATCTGGATCAGATGAAACTCGAAAATGCAATCCACTGGCAATTTGCCAAACGTTTTCAAGGGAGACTTTCTGGAGCAATCACATGCTCCTCACAAAAAAAAGAAGTGATGCTAGCATCACTTCTAAAGGGCAAACTCAACGTGGAAAGGTATGTAGAAGATCCACACGAAGTAGATCAGCATGGCGATTAGGCCCAGAGGCACACCAAGCTTCGCCCACTCCTTGCTGGTGATTCCCAGCTTTCCTGCAGAGATGATGTTGGGGATGTTGCCGGGAATCAGCATGCCGCCTGATACGAGAAGGCCCATCAGAACCGCCTGGATTTGGACCATGTCCATGGCCGGGCTGAGCTCAGCCGCAGTCAGTGTGGCATTGTCCAATATGGCCGAGATCATGTTGACCCAGTAGATGATCTGTGGGGATATGCCGAGTAGGTACTTATCTATCACTACCTTCATTCCCGAGCCGAGGAGCAGGAGGGCCATGACGAAGATGTAGACCTTGCCTGCTCTGACCACTACCTCTCTTAAGCCGCCGTCCTCCTCCTCAGCGACCATGCACTCAGAGAGCTTGGCTTTGCCGGTGAAGAACATGGCCAGAAGGCCGAAGGCCAGGCAGCCCGGTATGATATATACGGCCAGCTGATTGAACAGGAAGAAGAATCCGGCGTTATAGGGCTCACCCTGCAGCTTGGTGATGGCGATGGTGGAAAGGGGCTCGCCAACTGGCGTGAGAACTGCTCCCAAGCCGATGGAGAAGCAGGCGATGATGACCAGATTGATCTTGGTCTGGCGGTCAAATGGCATGCAGTTCAAGAGCTCCACCAGGAGGAGCGAGGCTATGATTGCGGTTATTATGCTGGAGGACAATCCCAGAATGACTACGATCAGAAATACGATAATCTTTATTGGGATCACCTTAGTGATCTTACTCATCGCCATCTGAGCATAGGAACGACCATAGTGGAAGAGAATGCCGGCCACGAGAACTGCGGGAACTATTCCCTTTATTATGGGCTCTTCGAGGGCTTCCATCACAATCTCCATATTCCAGCCAATGAGCTCAACCTGATGCTCTGTGTATCCCAGCGTCGCCATGAGATCGGGCTTGCTGTAGAAGCTTGATATGGTTACTGCCAGTACGCCCATGACGAACAGAAAGGCTTCCAGATTATGTTCTATCTTCTTGACCAGGAAAGGTCCGAGAAGAACAATTAGTACAATGACAAATAGGCCAATGTCCAGCGGGTCAAATTGCACAAATATTCCCTCCAATATTTATAAAATCTTCAGCATCAATGGTCTCTGTCTCTGCAGGCCAGAGGCTGTCAATGGGGCTCATGGCTCCGGTGGTATGGCAATGTGTATCCATTTGCCCCAACTCCACTCAAGCTCACTATATAGCGAAACCATACGACCACTCCTTCTATCCCTGCATAGACAGGCTCCCTCATTCGGAGAGTCTCTTATTTGGATGCTCAACCCAATATTAAATGCTTTTGGTTTTTTGTTTTGGGAGCTCAAACGGATCTGACACCCAAAAAAAGCCTGGATCGAGTTATATATCTGAAAAATAAAGCATCTAGAAAATGTGGTAATTGATACAAGAATTCAAAAAGCTGAATTGGACCAATAAAAATTTGATAAAAAAGAAAAATGGCTAATAAGCAGCCATCTTCTCCTGCCTCAATATCAGGACCGGCCTGGAAGCGGAGTTGGCCACGTCATAAGCGGTGCTTCCTATTCTGCCCTTCTTTATGGCCGAGGCTCCCTGAGAGCTGATGGCAATCAAGGAGACATCCTCTTTCTCAGCCTCCGATCTGATAACCTCGGTAGGCTGGCCCACAACCACCTTGGATGATACCTGCATGCCTGCCATCTTCAGATTCTGGGCGATCTCCTCGATCCTTTCTTTGGCCAATGCGACATTGGCCTCGATCTCCTCGTCGGTCTCCCCCTTGGAGACGACATTGAGCAGCACTATCTCTCCAATTCCCTTCAGGCTTTTCAGGAAGGACAGGGCGACCTCAGAAGTCTGGGAGAGGTCGGTTGGGAAGAGAATTCTGGCAAAGACTCGGGCGCAATACTTCTCCATGGTATTATCATCCAGGGTCTTGTAGCGCATGATCAAGAGGTGCGTCCTGCCGAAGCGAAGCACATTACGTGAAGAGCTTCCCAGCAGAGTGCTCATGATCAGGCTCCTTCCCCGCGCTCCCATGGCCACCAGGGAGACGTTCTCTTCCATTGCCACTTTATTGATGGCGCTTGCCACCTCGCCCTCTAAAACGGATACCGCCTTTACATTAACCGTTACCCCGGGGGATTTAATGGCGTTCTTCTCCTCTTCCAGCTTCTTCTCGATATCCTTTATCTCCGATACCGGATCCCAGACACGGGCGAGCGGATCTCTAGAAATGACATTGAGAAGTAGTACCTCTTTCAATCCCGGCATTTCGCCGATGCATTCGATCACTTTCTTGGCATGTTTGGAGAAATCTGTGGCGATCAACACCTTTTCAAACATTTCTAGCTCACCTTAATGAATTAGTTCCATTTCCTGATATTTCAATCTATTTCAGCAGAGTGGGGTGCCGAAGGATTGCTCTTCCAGCTCCATCAGCTTCTGCCATGCTTCCTTGCACTGGCAGTGCAGATCATCGAAGGGCCTCGCATCCTGGGTAAGATCGTGCTTCCTGATCGCCTCCGCCAGGGCGGCATCGCACTGGCCGCAGTTATGGGGCCCCCGCCTGGTGCCTGCACCCACCGGATCGCAGATGATGGGGCCTGGGGAGCTTTTCAGCACCTCAAGGGCGGACCAGAGCCATGGTGGCCGATACTCGCCCTTCTCCCACATCCTCTCCACCACTGTATTGCGCTGCACATTGCACAGGTTCAGGGAGATGATGTCTGCATAAGGGCGTGCTGCCCGGGCGGAGGATATGGCATCACGCATAGCCTGCCCTTCGGTGAGAAAGGGCGGCTTCAGGAGCAGATAGGCCTTAACCCCTCCTCCCTGGCCGTGCACCATCTCCGAGGCGCGGACGAAGTCCTGGAAGAGAAAACCCTTGCGGATGAGGTGCTCTCTGATCAGGTCGTTTGCACTCTCAAGGCCCATGGCGAACTCGGTCTGCAGGTGGGAGAGGCACTCCTCCACCGCATCAGGGTTCACGTACTCCGGCCGGGTCTCAATGATCAGCTTCTCGATCCCCGCATTCTCCAAGCGGCGCAGTATCTCGATCCTGGCCCCCGCGGGCATCTCCTCAGAGTCCAGGAAGCTGCCGCTGGTGTAGATCTTGACCACTGTCACCTCTGGAGAGCACTTTTCCATGGCGCTCTCGAACTGGATTATCAGGTCGTCTGCCGAAGCGGGTGCGCCCTCGCCGGCATAGCCACACATGGTGCAGCGGTTCCACCTGCATCCCACCGTGCGCAGGATCATGGTCAGAGCCTGGGCAGGGCGTCCATCCACCAGATCCTGGGATCGCCATACGCTGACCGGCCTTCTTGGGTCCCTTCTTTCCTCAGATCTTGTCATCGTCTACCCGAGATACTGCAGTGCGCTGATGCCGGCGGAGGCGCCCGCACCCACAGCAGTTGCCGCCTGCATCCGTCCGCCGGTCATGTCCCCGGCGGCGAAGACACCGGGCATGCTCGTCTCCTGGTTGAGCCGGTTGATCTTCACAAAGCCTCCAGAGGTCATATCCAGGCCAAGGTTCTCTGCCAATTCCACATTGGGCTTCATGCCCATCTCCACGAAGACCCCTTCCACCTTCAGGGAACGGGGGGTTCCCCCCACATTGAACTCCACGCTTTCCACGAACTCTTCCCCTCGGATCTCGGCAATCTGCGCGCCAAAGGTGGCGGCATAGTTGGTGAGCGACTTGATCCTTTCCAGATACACCGGCTCTGCAACCAGCTTCTCTTTGGGTGATATGAGGTGGACTCGGCTCGCGATATTGGCCAGATAGAGAATTGCTCTGGCTGCGCCATTGCCGTAGCCTACCAACGCTACTGATTTGTTCCGGAATAAGGCACCATCGCAATGGACGCAATAGGAGACCCCTCTGGCTGTCAGCTCCTTTTCGCCTGGAACCCCTATCGGGCGATGGCTGGCCCCCATGGCCAGGATGATCGTCTTGGACTCGTACTGCCAGTTCTCAGTCTTCAGGCGGAAGAAGTCTCCCAGGTTCACGATCTTCTCCACCAGTTCCGTCTGGTTCTCCGCTCCAAACCTCTGGGCCTGGGCCAGCATCCTTTCCGAGAGCTCAATGCCGTTAATGCCCTCCGGAAAGCCGGGATAGTTCTCATAGAGGCCACCCATGGCGGTCTGAGAGCCGTAAATGCTCCCCAAAACCAGAGTCTTCTTCCCTCCTCTGGCGCAGTACATGGCAGCGGTCAGCCCTGCCGGGCCTGCTCCTACTATGACCACATCATACAAGCGAATTCACCATAAATCAGCACCCCTTCAAGGTAGATAAAGTGTTCAGTAATGTGGTAGGCTTTCGGGGTTCTATCTGCCCGCAATGTTTTTAGACTAGAAGGTTGTTGATGGGGATGCTTCCAGCAAGCGCCGCGCCGATAGTGTAGCGGTTATCACTAGGCGTTGCCAACGCCTAAACTCGGGTTCGAATCCCGATCGGCGCATATAAAGGCAAGTCATATCCTGGCGACAGGGTCCGTCTGGCAGGTTTGCTTGACAATTTTTTTTGCTCTTCTCTGAATTATATAGATGAAGTCCTGCAGAGATAATCGCCTCTGCTACTCGGCGTCTCTGTGGTTGTGTCTGAGCATATCGGTTCACCAATCTTGCGACTAACATAATTCTTCAGATCCCATCGGTCCGCCCGGGGGATTGGTGAGATAAATAAAATTGCATTATTCTGCCCACAAATCCTTACAATTGGTAGGTATGCTCTTTTATTCTGAGAGATGATATCCGAGCATGAATTATGAGGCTCATGTATATTTTGATCCTGCTGGCTCTGAATGCATGCTCTTTTGCCTCTGCTTCTGGATCCGTAGTGATAAACGAGGTGGAGCTGGATTATATCGAGGATGATGCTGAGATCCAGTGGGTTGAAATATATAATAATGGCGAGGAGGAGGTTGATGTGAGCGGCTGGGCGATCATGTCCAGTGATGATCGATCCAGAAAGGAGTTCATTGATGAGGGAACTATACTTTCTCCTGGAGATTTTTATCTGATGTACTTTGGGGAGAAATGGCTGAGCAACTATGGTGCAGTCATAATCCTGGAGGACGATTTTGATCATGGGGTTGATCGCACTATCAGCATATATGATAGCCAGGAGGATGGCTGCGCCTGGGGCAAATATCCAGATGGCGCTTCTGAATGGATGTTCATGGAATCCACACCAGGCGCTCCCAATTCCGGCGTTCAATGCGATGTGACGGCGAGCAAGGCGGTCATATTCAATATGGATGGCAGCGTATCCGGCAGAGGCTATTTGAACCTGCAGAACCGAGGCGGCGATCCGGTTGGCGGCAGTTTTATCTCTCATGAGCATGGATCAGGCGATTACAGTGCCGATTCCTCTTTCCGGATGGATATAAACGATGTCATAAATGTCAGCAGAATTGATCTGAAAAAGGATGCCCTTTCCATGCGCTACAACCGCACCTTCAATGGTCTGCCTGGCAATAGGACTGTATATTATGACTCTTTATGGGCAGAATCGTCCTCGATCAAGAGCATGAATGAGGGGGGCGAAGATGGATCAATGGCATCTCAGTCCACCACTTATGGAAACTCGATATCAAAGGACGTTGCGGTCCAATCCAAATATGGATCTCTTAAGATGAAACTCAGCTCAGACTCGGTCGGCAGGACCAATGTAGAATACTGCTCAGATAAGCTTAAGCTCTCCGAGGAGTACTTGGGCGGATTCCATATTGAGGAAACCATCACCAAGGGTGAATATCAGAGGGCAGTGAACTCCACAGACGAATCGGGCTATGTGGATGTATACAAGAAGGTGGGTGAGGACTATTCCAGCTATGAGAGGGGAAGCGGACTCTATCAGGCGGAGGAAATCATCGAGGCGGGAGATTATGCCCGAAAGAATGTCATCTTAGACTACATGCCAGCCGGCTATTCATACTCTAATGACTCAGTGGCAAATCGATCTCATATGTGGGAAGAGGGGTTCGGGCTGAATGCCACCAATGGCCTCTATGCAGAGGAGCACTATACCAACCTGGCGAAATTGGAGAAAGAGGTCGAGGTCAAATGGCCCAATGAGGTGAGGACATCCTCCAGCTTCATAGGCCAAGCCAGCTTGAAGTCCGTCTTCAGACGAGGGAACAACAGCACCGATCTTGCCCTGCTGGAGGATGATTATATTGGTGACTACAAGATCGACAGGACGATCTTCATCCTTCCCAAGTATGACTCGCCCCATATGTCTGTGTACAAGCAGGGTTATGTCGATCCAGATCGCTGTGATGTCCTCAGATTCGCCGTCACTGTGGTCAATGACGGGAATCGGACGTTTGCGCCTATATATGTCCGTGATACATTTCCCTCGGGAACCCGCTTCATAGGCTCCTCTGTTGAGCCGATGGAGCTCGCCCGGACCTATGGCAACTGGTCGATACCAGCCCTAGGCTCGGGGGATTCGTTCACGATCGATATGCAGTTCAAGGTTATCACCAGAAAAGAGAACTATACGAATCGGGCGAGGGCTAACACTATCTATGTCTATTCCTCTCGGGGAACGCCCAGAGAGCGCAAGCTCAGGGTGAGCAACAGCACCACCCTGGATTTGGATTGGAGCGGCTGTCCTGCCGAATTGCTGCCCTTGGACTTCACTGCTACTCTCTCCCCAGTAGACGAGAAGATTGTAAGCTACCGGTTGATATTGAATAACACCGCTGATTATACTATGAGCGCGAACATCACTGCTCTATTGCCTGAGGGCATGAGCTTCATCAACTCCACCACTGCTACCCTGGAGAATGATTCTGGTGTGGTCAAATGGAGCATTCGAAGGATCGACGCCGGACGAAGAAGGACGGTGAGCTTCATGGCAGGGGCGGAAAGGGAGGGCCTTTTCGAGGTCAAAGCACTGGTATCTGGTAGCTCCACCGAGGGCAACGAAAGCATATCTACCAGTTCCTCCGCCCTTGTTGTAGTAGGCAAGCCTCCCCGGGCATCAAATATAGAATCGTTGCAGTCTATGCAATGGCTGCCATGCGGTGATAGCGCTCTGTATCAATCCCTGGCAAAAGTAGATGCCGGAAGCAGGTCGGAGATCAAATGCTGTTCCTGGTGATAACGAGAGATTCTCTGAAGGATAATGATAAATTGAACTCCCTCTCCAATTATCCGAACTTGATTAAGTCATTGGGAAATGGTTAGCGCTTTTCCGCCGCATTCCTCTGCCATCCATGGCACAGCTAAACTTTGTCCTCTGTCATGTGCTCCTCAATGTTCAGTATGCTGCAGATCTCTTTGAGGCCCAGCAGCATCTCCTTGCCTGCGGGTGTGATTTTATACATTTTACCCTCCTTAACCAGATAGCCCTTATCGGTCAGCCATTTCAGATAAACTCCTGCATTCTTAAAATTGAGGTTTATTTGATAGACTATCCTGGTCTTACTCGCTCCTTCTCCACTGCATATTTCCAGAATGCTGCTCAGTACCTCCAGCCTGGTTCTCCTTGCCATCTTTTTCCCTCTAAAAAAATATCCTACTATAGCTGGATTTGAATACTGATAAACCTTTTGTACTTTTGTTACTGAATACTGAATCGATATCAATAGGTTCTGTAATATAGCTGGATAGAAAACTGGCTATGAACGAGGTCACATGAAAACAAAAAAACAGATTTAAATCACCCGAAGATAGTCATCGGGACAGGATAGCGAGGATCTTGCGGTCAAGCTCTTCTGCCCCCTGTCGCAGCTTAGGGTCCTCAAGGGTCATCAGCTTTGCCAGATCTCTGCGCAGGGGCCCCAGGATGAGATAATCCTTTGACCCATCGGCAGAAGATGCCAGCTCTTTTAGCCTCTCCAATCTTTGCATCATAGCATCCGGTTTATGCAATAGATCGGACAGTTCCCTCAATGCTCCTGCCACCTGCCTTCCCCGGTCGGTCAGCACCAGGAATCTGACCCTACCCTCTGGCCGGGAGATTATAAGCCCTTGCTCCTCCAGCTCGCCCAGGATGCTGGAGGTATGGGGAAAGGTGGAGTCTATGTGCTTGGCAATCTGGGCGGCATAGGCCGGCTCCATCTCGCTTAAGGCCAGGACGGCGAGGGAGGGCTTTTCCCTGAGGAAAAGCCGCTGCAATGGATCCTTCATATTGGATGCTATCGGTCTATCGGCCCTTCTCACTCTGCCTGCTGGCTATCCTCTGGCCGAATCGAAACCGGACGAACAATGACCGCCTCTAGAGCTTCAGTCGGTGGGGCTATGGTCCCTGGCTTGTCGAAGTCATAATACATGTCGCTCGACTCCATGCTGACCTCGACTGTTCCCAGCTCAATCGATTCGTTGAACATGGTCATCTGGCTGGTGTTCATGTCAAGGCCAGCTACGATTATTGGAGTCATTTTAAAGCTCGTCTTGCTCTCGTACTTGACGGGGATATAGGTGTTCTTTGAGATCCAGATGGTCTTCTCCATCCTGCCTGTCTCGTTCAACTCCGTTCGGTTGACCGAGGGCATGAACATGGGGTAGGAGACCAGATTGGCGGCCATGCTAAAAGCGGTTTCATATAGGGCATCGCTCTCAGCCGCACCGTTTATGATTCGCAGCTTATAGGCGTCGGTGCCGTTTATGTTCTCCGAGCCAGCCAATTCCGCCTGAGAGATATTGAAGGTCTCGGCCATGGCCTTTATCTGGTTATTTCTGCCATCTTTCCAGATCTCCTCTGCTGTCATCGGATCCTGGAGATGGGTCCAGTTGCCGTTATCCCTAATGTAGGTCGAGTTGCCCATTTGGTAGAGATCTGCTTCATTGGTGGTGGTGTTCCTCTCCGATCCACGATGCTCCACCTCAATAGTGGTTGAGCCTCTGGCATGGGCCTGCTTGCCGGCAAGGTTTACAGTGGCCGTGGTTTCCGCACTCTCTTTTATTATGGTTGCGTTCTCTGCAGTGGCATTTTCCCCTCTGTCATTGAGCGTTCTGATGTTGGATATTGTGCTCTTGAGACTGTAGCTGGTCAGGTTCTCTGCCGCGGACAGGGATAAAGCCTTTAAGTCTTCCACGCTCTTTTCCGGCGTATCCTGGTTCTCGGTACAACCGGATATAGCCAGGGCAGCAAGTATCAGAATTACCAATAGCACTCTCTTCATATCATCATCCCTTGATAGATTTCCTTTAAATTTTCGCTTATTCAAAATTAGCCTTAACCTCATCCCTTAGCCTTGAACTTTTCCCCTGTGATCATCTCGAACAGCTTGATGTAGATCCGGCTTGTCTCCCCAACCACATCATTCGGAAGGGCGGGTATAGCAGGTTCCGCTTTTCCCTCTTCTCGGGCCTGGTATAGCCGGTCCTTGTAGCCCGTCTGACGGTAGTACTGGCGCACATACTCCTTGGAGAGATCAACGAGCTCTCCCTCATCGTAGCGCTTCCTATCCCAGAAACGGTCCTCGTCTGCGGTTCCATAGACATCGACGATCATTATCTGTCGATCCATATCGAAGGCCAGCTCTTTTTTGCCGTCTGCGTGGATCAAGCCACGACTGGCGACGCTGCGGTTGATATCCTCATCGATCTTGAGAACAATATCCCGGGCATCCTCGTACTCCTGAGGGGAGAGGCCGGATATCTGCAGTGCCTCTTCCTTTGCAATAAGTCGGTCGGTCTTCTCCAGCTTCGTGGAGACCTCCAGGAATGGTTCGGGCAGCTCTTCTCCAGGTTTCACCACATGCCCTGATGCAAAGCCTAGATCTTGAGCTGCTATCTCACCGGCTTTTACCCGGTCGAAGAGGGATCCAGCCACATACCAGCGGCATATCCATTCCAGGGGAATCAGATAGTTTCTGGATTGGGGTGTGATCCTATTCGTGGGAAGGATATCCACCTTTTTGCAGAGCATACCGGCCGGCGGCAGATACTGCAAAAAGTGTGTCCTGATGCCCATTTCATCTGCCCTTTCAAACCAGTAGACCCCCTCCCGGCTGAGGGTCTCGCCTTTAAAGGGAATGGTGCTCGGAATTACCTTGTCGAAGACGGAGATATTGTCAGTGAATTGAAACTCCAGTCGGTCTCCCAGGTCGTATGCCTCTTTAACCTTGCCTTTCAATAGAAGCGTGCGTTCCATTGCCGGAGATGAACCTGGCAAGAAGATAACACTTTTGCTATTATGTCTCGCAGACTTAAAAAAAGGGGATGATCGGAGAGGTTTATTCGAAGTCCTCTCCACCCATGCCGCCGGGCATTCCGCCTGGTCCGCCCGCAGGCCCGCCTGCCTTGGAGGCGATGACATCGTCGATCCTGAGTATCATGACTGCTGCCTCGGCAGCTGAGTTGATGGCCTGGGTCTTGACCCGCAGGGGCTCGACCACACCCAGCTTCATCATGTCTACAGGAACGCCGGTATCCATGTCCAGGCCGGAGCTCTTGATACCCTTCTCATGCTGGCTGCGCAGGGCAACCAGAGAGTCGATCTGGTCCAGACCGGCGTTCTCGGCCAGGGTCTTGGGTATGACCTCCATGGAGTCGGCGAAGGCCTCGATGGCCAGCTGCTCCCTGCCACCGACGGTTGCTGCATACTCTCTGAGACGAAGCGCCAGCTCTACCTCTGGAGCGCCGCCGCCGGGAACGAGCATCTTGTCCTCCACTACGACCCCCACCACTCGCAGGGCATCCTCCATCGCTCTGTTCAGCTCATCCACTACGTGCTCAGTGCCTCCTCTCAGGATGATAGAGACCGACTTGGGATTCTCGCATTCCTCGACAAAGGTCATCTTCTCGTCGCCGATCTTTCTCTCCTCGACCAGGCCTGCTCTTCCCAGATCCTTCTCCGTCAGGTCATGGATGCTGGTGACAACCCTGCCGCCAGTGGCGCGAGCCAGCTTCTCCATGTCGCTCTTCTTGACCCGGCGCACAGTGTAGATCCCTTCTTTGGCCAGGAAGTGCTGGGCCAGATCATCGATGCCCTTCTGGCAGAATACCACATTGGCCCCGGTCTTGATTACGTTGTCCACCATGCCCTTGAGCATGCTCTCTTCCTGATCCAGGAAGGCCTGAAGCTGATCTGGGGATGTGATCTCTATTTTGGCATCGACCTCGGTCTTCTCGATCTCGATGGCAGCATTGAGCAGGGCGATCTTGGCCCCGGTTACCTTCTTTGGCATATTGGGGTGGAGCCTATCCTTGTCGATGACCATGCCGTGAACCAGCTCGGAGTCAGTTATCCCTCCTCCTACCTTCTTCTCCACGGTGATGTTATCGGTGTCCACAGAGCCGTCCTCATCCACCACGGCCTTAACTGCCTCCACGGCCAGCGCGGCAAGCTCCTCTCTGGCGGTCCCTGATCCCTTGCCCGTCATGGAGGTGATGGCAATCTTCTTGAGAAAATCGGCATCATTGACAGTGACGCTGACGGCAATCTTATTTAGGATCTCCATGGCTTTGTCTGCTGCTGCCCTGTAGCCCGCGGCGATGACTGTGGGATGAATCTCCTGGTCCAGCAGTCCTTCTGCCTGCTTGAGGAGCTCTCCTGCCAGGACTACGGCAGTGGTTGTGCCGTCTCCGACCTCAGCATCCTGGGTCTTGGCGATCTCTACCATCATTTTGGCTGCCGGATGCTCGATGTCCATCTCCTTTAGAATGGTGACGCCGTCATTGGTTATTACCACATCTCCCAAGTTGTCGACCATCATCTTGTCCATGCCCTTGGGGCCGAGTGTGGTTCTCACGGCACCTGCGACTGCCTTTGCAGCCATGATGTTTGACTTCTGTGCCTCACGACCTGCAGTTCTCTGGCTTCCTTCTTTAAGAATAATTATGGGCTGTCCGCCCAGTTGTCCTGCTGCCATTTAATCTCCTCCGTTGAATTAGTTCAAAGCGTGATATCCGGTGTTTAAACTTCTATATGAATATTGCGATAGGTGAGCAACTCATTCCAGCTGCGAGCTTAAAGATAAAAAGGAAAATAAGGAACGATAGATGCAGTCGAAATGCCCCAAATCGGGGCCTATCTCACCATTCTATCGCCCTTTCCAGCAGTCGGACTCCAGCTCCTCCAGAGCCTCTATGAGCCCTTCCGCCGCCATTGCCAGGAAGTTCTGTCCCTTCTTTATGGTGGCTGGGGCGGGATTTCCCATGATCCCATTTCCCATCAGGTGGCGGACATCCTTCATTATCAGGAATCTGGGCCTTGGGGGAAAATGCTCCTCTGGCAGTCCCTTGACCAGGTCTTTGCGAATGACCATCATCATCGAGGTCTCTATCTCTCCGGCATGCCCGTCATGTGGCGTCTCTGCTGCCTGAGGATCGATCAGATCGAACAGAGATACCAGGCTGACCCGGAATTCGCGTTCCTCCAATGCCATCTGGCAGGCCTCTTTTAGGGCGGACATATGCTGGCTCCCGGCATGGCCGGTTAGGATCAGGACATTTTCGAATCCGCTATCTGTAAATGATATCAGCACCTCTTTCACATATGAGCGCAGGGCATCATGCCCCACAGTGATGGTGCCGGGAAAGCCTCGGGTGCTGCGACAGACCCCGTAGTGGATGGGCGGAGCCAGGAATACCTCTCGCTTCTGGGCAACAGTGCGTGCCGTCTCCATGGCCTGGATGGTATCGGTGATCGTGGGGAGATGAGGGCCATGCTCCTCGGTCGCTCCCACGGGCAGGATCACCGTTCTGGTTACCTTCAGCCCCTCTTCGATCTCCGGCCAGCTCATCTCCTCCAAGAGCTTCATATGTTGATGCTCGCTCCTGCCAGAACATACTCCTCTGGGACCCTCAGACCGTAGACGACATTGCCTACGTATAGGGTGTAGTTCCCCCCCGCCTTGGTGTCAAATTGCGTCCCACCGGATATAGGGCCTTCAGTCGAATATGGCAGCACCAGGACAAACTGGCCATCTGAATTGCTCACATTTGATTGTCTGTACTCGAACATCCTGTTCTGATTGGTCTGGATGTCTATGGAGGCCATAACCGGAGTTCCTGCCGGAGCACTCCCTTTGACCACTGCACCCGGCACATTCTCGAAGATCTTGACCCACTTCTGGCCGCTGGAGGTGACTGGCGTCTCTGACTCATGCACCAGGCGGAAGTGCTGCAGGGCCTCTAAGGGTACGGGGGAAACTGCCGGGCTGGTGGAACCGATCTCTGCCATATATCCTTTCTCTTTGCTGGTTCGGACGAACTCCTCCAGTTCGGTGAAGTTGCTGCTTATCTTAGGCGCTTCGGTGAGGACGGGAACTATCACTCCCTCTTCCATCTCCACTCCCTTATAGGACAATCCTATTCCCTGATTTCCTGCCATCTCCGATCCATCGAAGAAGAACATTCGCGCAGTCATGGATTTAAAGTAGGGCTCTCGCCAGATCTGGAACTGGCCATATTCTCCACCTTGTTCCTGCAAAAATCCGCCGACATAATTCGAATTAGATATGCCGCTCCATGCGGCCATGGCATGGAACTTTCCGGTGGCCATCTGCTGATCGACCATGACGTACTTGGTATTCATATACTTAGATCTATTCTGGTCCAGCTCAGCCAGCACCTTCTCCGCCTGGCTCTCGTTCTCCGCCAGGAAGAAGGGAGATGATCCCGGCGTGTTCTGGGTGACGCTGCCTATTCCCTGCTGGAAGGGATTGGCATTGGGAATTCTGTGGCCAACGACCTCTATCAGGTGGCCGTAATCCCACCAGGACATAATGCCGTAAGCAGAATCATTATACTCGTACTTGCCGCTGGCAGGGTATTGGTACTTCTCATAGAGCTCCATTCCCGGGCTGGGGGTATTGTCCTTTAGCCAGGTGGTGGAGGTCAGCCAGTCAGATTCCGGGCCGCTTGCGCCTCGAGCGTAGACTGTGCTCCAGCTCATGCTGGGCAGTATGATCAAAGCGAAGATGAATATCGCAGCGGCAATTGTCTTGAGGTTTGACCTTACAAGCCTGGAGGGATCCTTCAGGTTACCAATATCCAGGTCCATATCCTCGATGCCCAGCTTTTGGAGGATATATACCACCAGAAATGCCGTTAGCACGGCCACATTAACCCCATAGTAATAGCCAAATCTGTTCTGGGCGAGGATCATGACCAGCATGATCAGTGACCATGATAATATCGCTATATCCACAGGCCTCTGCCTCCAGATATTCCTGAATGCAAGCAGGAGAAGAGCCACCAGGGCGAAGGTGAATGTCGACAGGAGAAGGGCGATCATGCTATTGGTATGGAAGGAAAAGATGCCTTCTATCCAGCCGATGCCTGGGAACCAGGTTAGAACATTGTTGACATTGGCAAATAATGGCGATGCCTCGCCGATGGTGGCAGCTCCTCCTGTCTTCTGCTGGAAGATGGACAGTCCCGCCAGCAGGGGACGGGTGAACTGGGGGATGGCGATATAGAGTATGCCTGTGCCGATCAGCGTCGCAGCAGCGATCGATCCAGGATAATAGTACCTCTTGAGGCCTTTCTGGTTGAGATATCGGGACAGAAGGGCGAAGACCAACGCCGCTGCCGCGCCTATGAGAAGGCTGGTCGGCTGGAAGAGACTGTAGTAATAATGGTTGAATCCGTAGTAGGGCTTGACGAAGGGAAGAATGGGAATGATCGCCACTATGAAGGCGATGGCTGCGATGATGCCCAGGTAATCGATGCTCTTCCCCTTCATATGATCGAAGATGCTCTGCCAGAAGACGAAGAAGAGTATCACGCCTACAAACAGGAATCCAGACGACCAGGCATCGATGTACAGCCCCAAGAAAAGCCCTGACAGGGCGGAGAAGATGAGTGGGCTCTTGAACTTGGACCAGTCATCTTTGAGGGAATCGAAGGTCATGCGTCTTCCGGAGCGGAGTGCCATGAGCAGGAACATCATGGCTATGGTGCTGAGCAGGATCTCGGCCGCATGGTGATCAGTGAATCCCAATGTGGTGCGGCTGAATACCTGGCCGGGAATGACGGCGATGATTAATGCCGATATCAGTCCACAGTTCTTGCCTGCCAATTCCCTTCCAATGAAGTAGATGGGGAAGACCAGAAGCGCTCCCAGAACAGCAGGCATAATGGCTCCAACCGTATCCACCAGATGCATGCTGGGGTTGCCCAGGCCCAGTATTTCAGAGACCAGGGCGATTGCCCAGCTGTGAAATGGGCCGAAATGCAATGTCGTTCCATTGGGGAAGTTGGTCATGGGATCGAACCACAGCCTCTGATGGTTGATCACCACTCCTCTGGCCAGCATCATGTGGTACCATGCATCAGTTTCGCTGCTGAAGACGACGCCGTTATCTGTGAATACCAATTTCCAATTGTAATAGGTGCGCAAAAAGAGCGAGACTGCTGCAGCAACAATTAATCCTGCGTAAATCAGGATATCGTTGTTCTGCCACAAGCACGCTGCGCTTTTTGATTTTGCCTTCTTTTCCAAAGGGGTAGGCGGCAAATCCTGCGGCTTGGCCTCCTGAACGCCAGCGGCGGTTTTTTTGCCATCATCACCCTTTCCTACGGATCTCTTAGACATCAGAGCCCACAAGACCATTCTATCCTCATAAACGTTTTGAATCACCGGTAGCCAAAAGCAGAGATATGCAAAAAAAATTATGGGCCCGACGCGATTTGAACGCGTGACCTCACGGTTATCAGCCGTGCGCTCAACCTGGCTAAGCTACGGGCCCGGTCCGCACTCTGCATTGATGGACCCATTAATAACTGTTTCCCTGCCAGAGCTCCCGATCGCTTGAAGGGAGCCCGGATAAATGCTGTCAGGCGAACCTAGGCTGGATTTGACTGCCTTCAAGGGGTTGCGGATCGATAAGATTCGCAGAGGCGGCGTCTGCTTAGCGATGGCGGGTGGGGGCAGATCTTCAGCTCTTCGACAGCCTTAAATCGATGCAGATTGATTAAGTACTGGTGCTTATGGACTCTACCAATATTGAAAATGATGATGCTAAAGAGATTAGAGAGGACAGGGAGAATAGGGGAGATCTCGAAGGCCTTTACGATCTGGCTATACCCTTGAGCATGCCGATTACCGTTATACGCGAGCTGGTGGAGAAGTTCGATGTCGAGCCTGTATTGCGGCCGGGTAAGATGGATATGACCGGCGAGGTGATGGACAGAGAGATACTGGTGCTTAGGGGGGACCTGGAGACTGTTAAAGCGGTCGAGAAGTACATGTTCGAGGCCCTGGACAGGAAGATTGCAGAATGGAATAGCACTGATAAAGAAGAGAAATATAAGAAGTACTATGAGGAGCAGTCCCGTCTGAGGTTGAAGGAGGTAAAGGATAATCCAGATGCAGTCAGCAACTGGGAGCTTACTTCCGATTGATGGCGATTTCTATCAAGAATCAATCTATCAATACCCATTTGTTCTTTCCCTCCCAGAGCTTCAGGGAATAGAGCTTGATCGATGTGGTCTCCATCTCTTTTTTCAGCCGCTCTGCAATCCACAAAGCGATGCTCTCAGCGGTGGGATTTGGAAGAGTATCATTCAGGCAGCTATGATCCAGCTCCTGCAAGGTGGCCCCAATTATCTTCTTGAGCTGATAGAAGTCGATGACAAAGCCGTCTTCTCCTACCTCCCCTTCCACCACCATCTCCACCTGGTAGGTATGCCCGTGCATGCAGGCGCATTTGCCCTGATAGCCGGGAAGGCTGTGGGCGGCATCGAACTCTGTGGTCAGGCCTAGCTTCATTCCTGAGCGCGCCCCCGCCTTCTGTCTATCTCATCCAGTTGATCGAGCATCTTTCGCAGAGCAGATCTAACTGCATCTGAGAAGCTCACGAACTTCTTTCTCTCTCCTACATGGGCCTGAACATCATCGAAGATGTGCTGGGGTATCTCCACTGTGACCTTGGGCATAAATCCTCTCTATGGAAATCGATCTTGGGCGCAAGCTGGCAAGGCGCCTTCTTGCAGCATGGCCCAAAGAATACTCCGGGCTTATTAATAGCTTTTCATAGCAGCAGATAAGATCCCGATTAATGGGCTCATCGCTTCGTATCCACATCCCCTTAGCACTGGACGGCATCTGCGGGTGCATCCGCCAGAATCCGCAGAGCCTCTGCCTCCATGAAGTGCAGTCTTGCAGGGATGATCAGGATATGTAACGGACCGCCCAGGCTATAGCCCTGCAGACGGGGGAGGAGGTCAGCCTTCACTGAGGCGTCAGGGGCTCCTGCCCTGGCGATGCCCACAGCAATCGCCTCCATAAGACCGCTTTCTCCTGCATTGGCCTCCATCTCCATGAGCAGAGCTGTCCCCTCATTCGCCGTCATGTACCTCTCAACCGGCTCCATCTGGATGTCGAGGAATAGCATGGTATGGAGATTGCGCTTCTGGTTCTCCCTCAACACCTGGTATGGTGTCTGAGGAATGATCCTGCGGCCACGGGAGACGTAGGGGAAGGGAATGGTGGTTGATCGGCCGAAACGGTAGTTTTGCAGTCCGCACAGGCCGGACACGGCTGTGACAATGGAGCTGGAATGAATCACGCGAGTCTCAATTCCCATCTTGATCGCTCTGAGCCTCAGGTCCAGGTGGGTGGTGGAGACCATGGCGTCGCCCCCGGAGAGAAAGACTATATCCTTATTTCGGCCTTCCTCCAGCCAGGATGGGTCCACCTCTACCTCCTGTCGCGAGAGGGGATGGATCTTTCGCCCATAGAGCGCTTCCATCTTCTCCAATGTGGTTCCCATCAGCCGGGAGGTATAGAACTCGGCGTAGATGCAGTCTGCGGCGCGGACCGCCTCCAGGCCTTTGAGAGATATATCTCTTTCATCATAAAGCCCGAGACCAACAAAGTGGAGCATGGTTATTCCTGGGGTCGCCGGTTTAAAAAACTCCCTCTGGAGGCAGTTCGTCAGATCTATATTCCATCCCTGTAGAGATGGAGGTATGATTGGCAGGACAACTCAAGTAGTCGATTGCCGGGAGAGCATGGGCCTGGCCAAGGGGGGCGGACTGGCCCAGAGGGGCACACTCTCTGAGGCGACAAAACCGGATGTAATCGCTATAGCCATGTCACCGGGGCGGCGACATATTACCAAGCCCGTCTGCGAGATGACATATGGCCTGCGCAGGGAGGGGATCCAGACCAGCGTTCTGGTTTTAGAGGCAGGGACCGGGGTTCCGGAGAGCTTTCCTCAGGGGTCGCGAGGTTACGGCCCGACCTTCGGCCTTTCCGAGAAAGAGGTAGAGCAGATAGCGCGCCATAAGATCGCCGTCTTCCATCTGGGAAACGTGCGATCCCATGTGATCTTTAAGGCGAAGGAGATCCTCTCTCAGGTGGACATTCCCGCGGTGGTGGTGGCCCAGTGTCCCATGGACCTGGAGGACTTCGCTAAAGAGGGGGTGAAGACCAGGTTGGTCAAGCCCTCCCGCCAGAAGACGCAGACCCTTGGGGAGGTGGTGGATCTTGTCACCGGCATCACCAGGGGGGCGACCTGCAATCGGGTCAAGCTCAACCAGCTGGCCAAGGTTTTAAACAAGCATCTGGCAGAGATAAGCGAGCGCGAAGCGCGAGAACTGGCCAAAAAGCAGAAGCGATGAATGGATTTTAATACTATTTTTTCATAGGGATGGCGCGAATGAAGCTGATGGTGATTTTAGGGGACGGTATGGCCGATCTCCCCCTGGGGGAGCTGCAGGGAAAAACTCCCCTAAAGGTGGCAAAAAAGCCCAATATGGACCTACTGGCACGGCTGGGGAGAAGCGGACTGGCATTGACAGTCCCGGATGGATTTCCACCGGGCAGCGACGTAGCCAACCTCTCAGTGGTCGGTTACGATCCTCGCAGGTATTATACCGGCCGCGCTCCTCTGGAGGCGGCCTCCATGGGAGTGCATCTAGGTGAGAGTGATATCGCTTTTCGCTGCAACCTGGTCACCATAGAAGATGGCATAATGAGAGATTACAGTGCCGGGCACATCAGCACCGGAGAGGCCAGTGAGCTGATCGAGGCAATAAAGCCCCTGATGCCGAATGAGAGATTGTATGCCGGTGTTAGCTACCGACATCTCCTGGTCCTGCAAAAGGGGGCGGGAGCAGTCTGCACCCCGCCTCATGACATCAGCGACCAGCCGGTGGCTGACTATCTGCCCCAGGGAGAGGACGCAGAGGTGCTTTTAGAGCTTATGGAGTCGGCAAAATCGGTGCTGTCCGGCCATCCGGTGAACCGGAAAAGGATCCAAGAGAATAAGAGGCCAGCCAATGCCATCTGGCTATGGGGCCAGGGTCCAGGGCCATCGATGCCCTCCTTCCTGAGCCTGTATGGCCTGACCGGGGCCATGATCTCTGCCGTGGATCTCCTCCGGGGCATCGCCGTTTATGCCGGATTGGAGGTGATAGAGGTTCCCGGAGCCACGGGAACGATTGACACCAACTACTCCGGTAAGGTGAAGGGAGCTCTTGAGGCTCTCTCCCGTCACGACTTCGCCTATCTGCATGTCGAGGCCCCGGACGAGGCCAGCCACGAGGGCGACCTGGAGGGGAAGATCCGGGCTATTGAGCTTCTGGACCAGATGGTGGTGGGACCGGTGATCGAGGGGCTGGAAAAGAGCGGAGAGGACTGGCGCATTCTCCTCCTGCCAGATCATGCCACCCCCATATCCATCAGGACCCATAGCCGGGATCCGGTTCCTTTTGTCATCATGGGACGGGGCATCGAGCCGGACGGCTTAGACCGCTTTGATGAGCAGTCGGCGGAGCAGGGTGGATATGGCAGGGTCGATGCAACCGCTCTAGTCCGAATGCTGGCCGCATAATGGCTCTTCTGGGTATGGATAAGCTGGATCGCTTTCGAGGCTGTCTGTTGGGGGGTGCAGCAGGGGACGCACTGGGGATGCCTACAGAAGGGTATACAGCAGGAGAGATCCAATCCATTTTCGGTCGGATGGTGGATATGATGCCCCCTCCGGTGGGGCATTTTCATGCTGGCCTCCGGGCCGGCCAGTTCACCGATGATACAGAAGAGACTCTGATCCTTGCCGAGTCGCTCATTGAGCACTCCGGCTTCTCAGCAGACGGTTTTTCCAGCAAGCTCGCCAGTTGGGGATCTAGCTGGTGCCTGAACGAGCGGCTCTGGAGCGGAGTGGGATTTGCCACCCGTTCTGCAATAATGAGCATGATCGCTGGCACCCCCTGGCAGGAGTCGGGCATCAGCATCCCCACATGCGGATCAGCCATGCGCGCGGCTCCCATCGGTCTATTATATCATTCCGACCTGGACCTGGTAAGAAGCTATGCCGATCTGCAGAGCCTGCCCACCCATTCCGCACCCGCCTCTCGGGCAGGAGCGGTCGCTGTAGCAGTGGGCGTCGCCCTCTGTCTTATCGACCTCCCCAAGGAGACAATCCTTGAGAGTGCCGCCCGCCAGGCTGGCCGGGTGGATCGGGAACTGGCAGAGCGGCTCATTTGGGTCCAATCCCTTCTCGATCTTCCGCCGGAGGAGGCCATGGGCCGGATCAGAACTTCTCCTCTGTCTAAAGAGACGGTGGTATCTGCTTTTTACTGCTTTTTGCGATTCCGGCCGGAGGAGGGGCTGATTGCTGCAGCCAGCGGCGGAGGTGACACCGATTCTATCGCCTCCATCGCTGGAAACCTATTTGGCGCAGCTTATGGAACCAGATGGATACCGCAGCGCTGGCTCGTGAGCCTCGAGCAGAAGGAGAGGATTGAAGGCATCGCAAAGGAGCTTTTCCATCTATGTGAATCCTGCTGTCCCCAATAGGCGCGGCGAATTTATATCAGTAGCTCTCTGGGAACCTTCATGATAGATGTAGGAATTATCGGTGGATCGGGCTACACCGGTGGGGAGCTCTTGCGTCTCCTTGCAAACCATCCCGAGGTCGATGTGAAGCTTGTCACCTCCCGCAAGCTCTCGGGAAAGCCTGTGAGCCTGGTTCATCCTCATCTTAAGAGCATTTACGCTTTGAATTTCGAGGCGCTCAACGCGAAAGAGGCGGCTGAGCGCTGCGATATAATCTTCACTGGGGTTCCCCATGGGACGGCAATGGATTGGGTGCCCGATCTCCTGGATGCCGGGACGAGGGTGATCGATCTATCCTCCGATTACCGCCTGCCAGTGGATGTGTTCGAGAAGACCTATGGCATGAAACACCGCGCTCCAAGGGATGCTATCTTTGGCCTGCCGGAGCTTCATTCTGAGGTGGCAGAGGCAAAGCTTATCGGTAACCCTGGTTGCTATCCTACGGGAGCCATCCTGGCCTTGGCACCTCTCGCCCATGCTGGGCTGGTGGATCGGGTGGTCTATGACTCCAAATCGGGGATCTCTGGTGCAGGCATTGAGCCTACGGAGACCAGCCACTATCCCAATATGTCCCAGAATGTTATTCCCTATAAGATCACTACCCACAGGCATGTCCCAGAGATAAAGCAGGAGCTTGGGCTTCTCTCGCCTGGGATCAAGGTGAACTTCACCCCCCATGTCATTCCCTCAGTCCGCGGTATTCTGACCACTGCTCACGTATTTGCCAAAGAGGGGGCAGAGACCACCCTGCAGGATCGTGAGGCTGTGGCCCGGATATACCGGGATTTCTATAAAGATGCCCCCTTCGTCCGCATGGCAGATGTCGTTCCCCGCCTTGGCGCTGTCCGGGGATCCAACTTCTGCGATATAAGCTTCGAGCCGGAGAAGGGCAGCGACAGAATCGTGGTAGTATCCGCCATAGACAACCTGGTGAAGGGCGCATCCGGCCAGGCCATCCAGAACATGAACCTCATGGCGGGACTGGATCAGAGGACTGGGTTGTGGTTCCCGGGAATGGCGCCTTAAAAGAGGCAAACGTAGAAGAGGTGGATACAAATGAAGGTCAGAGATGTGATGAACGTCATGCCGGTTTCGGTGCAGGCATCGGCGAACGTGAGCGAGGCAGCCAGGCTCCTCAAGGAAAACAAGATCAGCGGGATGCCGGTTTTAGATGGTGAGAGGCTGGTGGGAATTGTATCAGAGTCGGACCTTCTCCGTCTCTTATCGGTGGAGGACGAGTCTGAGGGGAGTCTGTGGCTCCCCAGCCCCTTCGAGATATTCGAGGTCCCCTTTCGGGACCTGGTGAAATGGGAGCGGATGCGGTCCAGTTTGAAAGAGATCCCCGAAAAGGAGGTTGCTGATGTGATGAGCCGGAACCTGCATGAGATCGGGCCGGACGACTCCATAGAGGAGGCAGCAAGCATTATGACCCGCCACCGGATCAACCGCCTTCCGGTGGTCGAGGACGGTCGGTTGGTAGGGATAGTGACCCGTGGCGATATCATATCCGGTCTGGGGATGGCCCATGCAGAGGATTAAGGGCGGGATATGCGCCATTGACGGGGTGCGCGCCTGCGGAGTGCGGGCGGGCAAGTACGGCCTGGCTCTAATTGCTGCTTCTGGAACAGCAGCCGGCATGTTCACCACCAACCGGGTAAAGGCTGCTCCGCTGGCTGTCACCGCAGAGCATCTGGCCAAAGGCCATCTGGATGGCATAATCGCTAATAGTGGCTGCGCGAACGCCTACACCGGGCCGCAGGGGGTCGAAGATGCGAGGATGATGGCCTCTCTATTGGCCGGATTTCTGAAGAGCGATGAGGAGCGGATCGCCGTGGCCTCGACTGGGGTCATAGGCCGTTATATGGATATGGATATCATCGGCCGCCTCTTCGAGGAGGCAAGAGGGCGCTTGAGGTCTGATGGGGAGGCCGGCCTGGAGGCGGAGAGGGCGATCATGACCACCGACACCAGGGAGAAGGAGGTAGCTGTAGAGCACCAGGGACTCCGGGTGGCAGGAATAGTCAAGGGTGCGGGCATGATCGAGCCTAATATGGCTACTATGCTATGCTTTCTATTTACCGATGCCGACTTCTCCCCGGAAGTGCTCAAGAGCTGCCTGGCTGATGCCGTCCGGGATAGCTTCAATATGCTCACCGTGGATGGAGATACAAGCACCAATGATATAGTCCTCCTCACCGCGACCGGTCGGGCGCAGGGCAGGATAGAGGACTTCCAGCAGGCTTTGCGGTACGTCTGCGTGGATCTCGCCCGCCAGATGGCCAGGGACGGGGAGGGGGCGAGCAAATTCTTCGAGACCCTGGTTACCGGGGCCCGCAATGAGGCTGATGCCCGGCTGGCGGCCAAAGCGGTGGCAAAGAGCAGTCTGGTTAAGACTGCAGTCTATGGGGCGGATCCCAACTGGGGAAGGATCATCTGCGCTGTGGGCTACTCCGGGGCGGAGATGAATCCGGACCTGGTCACCTTGGGGCTGGAAGGCTCGGGGCTGAAGGTCGATCTCGTCTGGAAGGGCCGGATCGCAGAGGAGGTTCTGGACAAGGCCCGAGAGATCATGTCCGGGGAGGAGATCATAATAAACATCGACCTGGGCCTGGGAATGGGGAGCGCGCGCAGCTTTGGCTGCGACTTGACCCATGAGTATGTGAATGTGAACGCCAACTATACCACCTGATATGTTCCGGGATCAGCGTTTGGGGGAGATCAGCGAGGACATTCTCGATTATCTGTCCAGCCGTAAGGCTGATCAGAGGATATTCCTGGCCGATCTGCTGGTGGACAGGGCCCACCTGGTGATGCTGAAAGAGATGGGCCAGATATCCGAAGAGGTCGCATCGAAGATCATTGCTGCTCTGGATGAGATCGAAGAGGGATCTGCCCTTGGGGCTGGAGAGGATGTTCATGAGGCCATTGAGGCGGCAGTCATTGCTCTGGTGGGTCCTGAAGGGGGGCGAATGCATACCGGCCGCTCTCGTAACGATGAGGTGGCGACATGCATTCGCATCGCACTGAGGGATGATCTGCTCGATCTGATGGACGGGGAGCTCTCTTTCATCAAGACGCTCGTCCGCCTGGCGGCGAATCACAGGGAATCCGTCATCCCTGGGTTCACTCACACCCAGCATGCTCAGCCCACCACCCTGGCCCATCATCTACTGGCCCATGCCGATGCTGCCCTTCGGGATCTGGATAGGCTAAAGGATGCCTATAGGAGGGTCAATAAGAGCCCCCTGGGCGCAGCTGCCTTCGCATCCACTGGATTTGATATCGATCGTGCCCGGACTGCTGATCTCCTGGGATTTGACAGCCTGGTGGAGAACAGCATGGATGCCGTCTCCAGCCGGGATTTCGTCCTGGAGGTCCTGGCGGCACTCTCCATTGCCATGGTCAATTGCAGCCGCCTGGCAGAGGAGTTGATCCTCTGGTCCTCATCCGAGTTCGGCTATCTGGAATTGGACAACCTCTATGCTACCACCAGCTCCATCATGCCCCAGAAGAAAAATCCGGATACTGCGGAGCTGGCCCGCGCCAAGACCGGCTCGGTGATAGGATCTCTAGTGGCCGCTTTATCCATCTGCAAGGCTCTGCCAATGAGCTATAACCGGGACCTCCAGGAGGTGACGCCCCATCTATGGCGAAGCCTGGACTGGACGCTGAGCACAGTTAGGATCCTGGATGGATGCCTATCCTCATCGAGGTTCAACCTTGAGCATCTGAAAGAGAGTTCAGTCTTGGGTTTTTCCACCGCCACCGAGCTGGCCGACTCACTGGTGAGAATCACAGGAATGCCATTTCGCACCGCTCATAGTATCGTGGGCCGGATCGCGGCCGGAAAGGGTGAGCCCACAATGAGGACCTTAGATGAGATCAGTCTGGAGATCTGGGGGTCTCCTGCCAGCGAACGGGGCTTCTCCAATGACCATCTATTGAGGGCGTTGGACCCGGTGAGCAATGTGGCTCTGCGAGCGAACGCCGGCGGCCCTGCTCCGGAGGAGACTGCAAGGATGATTGAAGAGAGGATGAGACTGATCGCAGAGGAGGAAAAGAATCTGGCCGGAATGCGAAGTCGAGTGGACGGAGCGATTGAGGTTCTGCGGGCCATAGGGCGGTCGGATATCCTAAGGGACTTGAAAGGAGATTGATGATTATGAGCACACTGGTGACAGGTGGCGCGGGTTTTATCGGCTCGAATCTGGTTGAGGATCTCTTGCGGGCAGGAGAGGATGTGCTTGTACTGGATAATATGCACACCGGAAGCGCTGAGAACCTGGCGGGTTTGGAGGGCCGCCTGGAGCTGATCCAGAAGAGCTGCAACGATCTGTCCACCCTGGATATTCATCCCCAGAAGATCTACCATCTGGGAATACCCTCATCCTCGCCCATGTACAAGAGGAATCCATACCTGGTGGGGGAGGCCATTAACGGCTTTATCTCGATCTATGAGCTGGCCCGGAGGTCAGGATCGAGGGTGGTCTATGCCTCATCCTCCTCTCTTTACAATGGTATTCTTCCTCCCCACCGCGAGGATATGGCCATTGGGGTGGCCGACTACTACACCGAGGCCCGGCTGGCCATGGAGCGCATGGCAGAGCTTTATCAGAGGCTTTACGGCATAGCCTCGGTGGGCTTGAGGTTCTTTTCCGTTTACGGTCCCCGGGAGGAGGCAAAAAAGCAGTATGCGAACATGGTCACTCAGTTCCTCTGGGATATGAAAGCGGGCAAAAGGCCGCTTGTATACGGAGATGGCACTCAGACCAGGGATTTCACCTATGTTCTGGATGTAGTGCGGGCAATGCGGCTGGCCATGGATTCGGACTACCATGGGATACTGAATGTGGGAACGGGCGAGGCCTGGAGCTTCAATGAGGTGATAGAGCTCTTGAACCGGATGATGGATCTGTCCCTGGAAGCTCAGTACACCGAAAATCCCATAAAAAACTATGTCCTGCAAACCCTGGCTGATACCGCCAAAGCGAAAAGCACGATTGGATTCCGGTCGAGGTTCGGCCTGAAAGAGGGAATCGGAGAGCTGATCCGGTTCTACTGATGTCAGATAATATTCGCGAATCAGGAATTTTCTGCCGCCATGAATCTGTTATCTTTATACCATAACGTCGATCTGGAGAACCGCAAGACTGTACTGGACCTGATCGAGGTGAACGAGAGGGCGAAGATAATGGATTTGGGGTGCTCTGATGGCGAGTTTGCCCTGAGGATTGCCCAGAAGGCGAAAACGTTGAACATCTTCGGAGTCGAGTTTTTAAAGGAGGCTGCGCAGCGGGCCAGGAGCCGAGGAATCAGAGTCTGCCAGGCGGATCTGAACGAAATCCTGCCCCTGGCAGCAGAGAGCTTTGATGTCGTTCATGCCAATCAGGTGCTTGAGCACCTGTCCGAGACAGATCGGTTCATCAAAGAGGTTCACAGAATTCTCAAGCCCGGTGGTTATGCTGTCATATCTACACCCAATCTCGCCGGTCTGCATAACATATTATCCTTAGTTTTTGGCAAGCAGCCGTTCACTGCCCATGTGAGCAATGAGGTGATTGTGGGCAACTCTCTGGACCCTAAATGCGGAATGCTTCATGCGAGCAGGGGTGAGGTTCATTTGAGGATCTTCACCCCAGAATCTCTGCGAGAGCTGTTCAGCTACCATGGATTTGATGTGGAGCAACTGATTGGAGTGGGGTATTATCCCTTTCCCGGTCCGCTGGCCTCTGTTCTCTCGAGGCTGGATAGGATTCATTCCGTCTATCTGACTATGAAAGTGCGCAAAGCGGCAAAAATGATCTAACATAAGGCAGTAGACATGAAAATACTACAGACCCCGGCGAGGATCTTTGCCACCGGCGGAGTGGAGAGCTATGTTCGCAACCTCTCCAGAGAACTCATCGGGATGGGGCATGATGTGGGGGTGATATGCGCGGACGGGCCGGGGGAAAACGATATTGATCAGCGTATTCACACAAAAACACTGAAAAGCAGGGGGAAAATAGCCAATACCAGCATCAACCCGTATTTGCCATTGGCCTTGTATAGGGAGGATTTCGATATCCTTCACACTCATCTTCCCACTCCCTGGAGCGCTGACTGGAGCGGCCTGATCTCACGGTTAAAGAAAAGGCCTCTTGTCCTGACATATCATAATGACATAGTGGGTGAAGGATGGGCAGGCCAGATCGCCTGGATCTACAATAAAACCGCTCTGAAGCTGCTCTTGAAGTCCGCCGGCGGCATCATTGTGACCCGAAACCGGTATGTATCGCCATATCTTAAGGATTATGCCAGCAAGGTCTTCTTCGTACCCCTGGGCATAGATGTTGATGCCTTCAGGCCCAAGGAGGCTCCCCCGAAAGGCGATATATTTTTCCTCAGCGTCCTGGATGAGTTCCATAGGTACAAAGGGCTGGAGGTCCTCTTTGCTGCCTTGAAGATCATGAAGCAAGAATTGCCCGATGTGCGACTGGTGGTGGGAGGGAGGGGCTGCATGTTCGACCATTATAGGCGTATGGCCGACTCTCTGGGCATCGGTGATAACGTAAGCTTCGCTGGCTTTATCCCCTCCGAGAAGCTCATCGAGTACTACAATGGATGCAAGCTTTTTGCCCTCCCCTCCACCGATCCCAGTAGAGAGGGTTTTGGGATCGTTCCCCTGGAGGCTATGGCCTGCGAAAGGCCGGTGGTTGTCACCGAGATCATGGGCATGGCCAGAGACATTAATGAATGTGGGGCAGGAATGGTGGTGAGATGCAATGATAAAGAGGCTCTGGCATCGTCCATGCTCGCCATCCTGAAGGATGATGACCTGGCAGGAAGGATGGGAGCCGAAGGCAGGAAGCTCGCAATTGGAAAGTATAGCTGGCGAAGAGCAGCAGAGCAGATTGAAAGGGTCTACCGGGAATTGCTCTAGAGATGGAATTGATTAGCGTAATCGTGCTGAATTATAATGGCAAAGGATTCTTGGATGGCTGCCTCTCCTCCCTTGCCTCCCAGACCTATTCAGATTTTGAAGTGATAGTGGTGGATAATGGATCGAGGGACGGCAGTCCTGAGTATGTTAAGGAAAATTATCCCTGGGTCAGGCTGGCCAAAAACGATGAGAACCTGGGGTTTGCCGGTGGAACCAATGTCGGAATAAGGGCAGCGAAAGGGGAATTCGTCATCACCCTGAACAACGATTCCAGGGCGGACAGCCGATTCATAGAGGAGCTGATCAAGCCCATGGCCGATCCCGAGGTCGGAGTCTGTGCTGCAAAGATGCTGTTTCCCGATGGGCGCATCAACTCTGCCGGGATATGCATCTCCAGGAGCGGAGCTGCCTGGGACCGGGGGATGTTCGAGCCGGATCGAGGGCAGTATGAATTCGTGGAAGAGGTATTTGGAGCCTGTGCGGGAGCGGCGCTCTACAGAAGGGAGATGCTGGATGAGATCGGTCTTTTCGATGAGGATTTCTTTCTATACCTGGAGGATGTGGATCTGGCCTTTCGGGCCCGTCTGGCCGGCTGGAAGTGCTTATATGTGCCTGGTGCCAGGGTAATTCACCACCATGGAGGAACTGCCGGAGTGGGATCGGATCTGGCCGTCTATTATGGCAACAGGAATATTGTATGGTATCCGATCAAGGATTTTCCGTTCAGGCTTCTGATCACCTCTCTGCCTTTTATAGTGGCCAGAAATTTGGCAGTTATCCCCTACTATGCTCTGCGCGGCCAGGGTGGGGTCATCCTTAAATCGAAGCTCGATGCTCTGAAGGGCGTCGTAAAGATGATGGAAAAGCGAAAGGATGTCGTGTGCCGGGCAGATTATTCCCAGATCAAGAGATTCGTTGAGATCTGGGGCAGGATGAAGGGGCATTAGGATAAAGAGGTATTAAGATGTGGATCTTTGAATATAGGGAGCTGATCAAGATTCTCACCATCAGCGACCTTAAGGTAAAATACCAGAGCTCCGTTTTGGGCTTTGCCTGGTCGCTCTTGAATCCGCTTCTTATGATGCTGGTCCTCTATCTGGTATTCAGTAATGTGTTCAATGCTAATCAGGACAATTTCGCTCTTTACCTGCTGATCGGCATCGTAAGCTGGCGATTCATGGCCATAGGAAGCTCAGCTGCCATGGGGGCTATCGTGGGCAAACCCAGCCTGGTGAACAAGATCTATATCCCACGCCAGGTTCTGGTGACGAGCGTGGTTCTGTCCAACCTGATAAGCTCAATTCTGGAGTTCCTGGTGCTTGTGCCCCTGCTCATTATCCTTGGCGCGGGAATCTCGCCTTATATCCTGCTCTTCCCTTTTATACATATGATTTATTTCCTTATCGTATATGGAATAAGCTTAATCCTGGCAGCTCTTTATGTCTATTACCGTGATCTTAACCAGATATGGGATGTGCTCATTCAGATCGGATTTTTCCTCTCGCCGATAGTCTATCCCCTCAGCACTGTGCCGCCGAAGTATCTGGACTATTATATGCTCAATCCCATGACCGCATTGATACAGATGTATAGGGATGTGCTGCTCTACCATCAACTGCCTGCACCGCAGGATGTGGCCGTAACAATTGCAGCTGGTCTGTTCATCATGGTTGTTGGCACTTTAGTCTTCAAGAAGCTGGAGCGTAGGTTTGCGGAGGAGATCTGAATATGTCTCTGCCTCTCGCCGAGATCAATAAGGGCCTGGATAAGTTGAACCTGGTGAAGGGCGGCATAGGCCGGGGGACTAACGGCAATGCAATAGTGGTGGAGGGCATCTCCAAGAATTTTAGAATACCGAAAGAGAAGAAGCTCACCGTCTTCGAGCACCTGGCCGGGCTGGTGGGGAGAGGCACCAGCTCTTATGATGAGTTCATGGCCCTGCAGGATGTCAGCTTCGCTGTAAAACATGGCGAGACCTTTGGGGTGATCGGGCCCAACGGCTGCGGCAAGAGCACTCTGCTTAAGGTTCTGGCGGGAGTTCTCTATCCGGATAGCGGCAGAGTGGAGATAAACGGAAAAATCGCGCCTTTTCTGGAATTGGGAGTTGGCTTTCAGCCGGAGCTCTCCGCCCGGGATAACGTCTACTTATACGGGGCGATAATGGGCCTGACTCATAAAGAGGTAGACCAGAGATACGATGAGATAATGGAGTTCTCTGAGCTGCAACGCTTCGAGAACATGAAGCTGCGCAACTTCTCCTCGGGGATGTATGTGCGGCTGGCCTTTGCCACTGCCATCCAGACCAATCCGGATGTCATGCTGGTGGATGAGGTCTTATCGGTGGGGGATGAGTCCTTCCAGAAGAAATGCAGCGATAAAATAGATGAGATTCGCAAAGCGGGCAAGACCATCCTCCTGGTCTCTCACTCTTTGGCCACGGTGCGTTCGCTATGCAGCCGCTGCATGCTCATGAACCGCGGCCAGGTAGTGGCCTTGGGGGAGACTGAGGGGGTCTTGGCGGAGTATGAAAGGATGAGGGGGGCCGGCACATAAGGCATATGAATGAGTCCCCTGGAAGGAGAAGGGATGCAGCTATGGCCAGACAGCCGGTGATTCTGTCACAAAAATCCTCTCTGCCTGGAGAGATATCCACTTTTCGTCTCCGGTCTCCATCTCGATGTCTGGCAGTATGATGAGCTCGCAGGCGCTGGCGGATTGACAGCACAGATGCATGCTATCGCCTCTCAATATCAAAATCCAGAACGCTCAGGCGCTTAAACAGCCATGGTTTGAGGTAGTGCAATATAACTGGGCAAAGCCTAATTATTATGCTGTATTACTGTAGAAAAATTTATATAACTTAAGAGAATTCTGATCCACACCTTAAATCAGGGAATTGACATTAAGGAGAATAAAAAATGAAAAAACAACTACTTGCAGGGATTTTTGGCATCTTTCTTGCCATCACATTCCTCGGCACAGCCCTTGCCGAAGAGGAGAACGCCAGCACGACAGATCTCCAGATCGCCATAACCTCCGCCAACTTCGTGGCCACCAGTCCGGAGAAGGAGAACCTGGATGATGAGTGGGTAGAGATCACCAACAAAGGCTCTTCAGACGTGAACATGGCCGGATGGACTCTAGCCGATGCGCAGAACCACACCTATACCTTCCCCGACTTCGCCCTTGCTGCCGGGGCTAAAGTTGTCGTGCACACGGGCGAGGGAGACGACGATACAGAGAACCTCTTTTGGGACCGGAGCACATCCATCTGGAACAACAGCGGCGATCTGGCCGTCCTGTTGGATCCCGAGGGCAACATGGTCTCCCAGTACCCCGAGGACGAGGCCTGAGGCCTCACGTTTTTTCTTTTATCCCGATTTTGTGGTAGAACAAACCGATTCGACCATCCATTCAGATAAAATTTGGCTCTTCGCTGAATTATGTGGAGCCTAAAATTTATCTAGCTAAACTGTCCATTTTCTCCCAGGAGGCAGAGCTTCTGAGTCGAATTCATGGTTTGGTCCTGGCTTTTCTTTTTTTTATAATCGGATTATCGGCAGGGATGCCTGATGATAGAATCATTCCGGCGGAAGATGTTTTAGAGGTCATCAAGTCTGGCAAGCCCGCGGAATTTAAAAATTGCACTATTGAAGGTGATTTGAGCCTCAAGGGAATGACGATTGAGCCGCCAGTCTATTTTGATCAGGCAGTCTTTCGGGATTCAGTAGATTTTGACTCAACCATCTTTAATGGAGATGTCCACTTCGGGCACTCGGAATTCCATAAAGATGCCAACTTCATGCGCTCAAAATTCAATGGCCATGCCTACTTCGGAGACTCAGAATTCAAAGATAATGCGAACTTCATTTTCTCTGAGTTCAACGGCCCTGCGAGCTTCATGCTCTCGGAATTCAACGGATCTGCCTACTTTTGGGGCTCGAAATTCAACGGCGATGCCGGATTCATTAATGATCGATTTTATAGAGATACCTACTTTAGCGATGTGGTGTTCAATAAAGATGCCAGTTTCCCATGGAAAACCAAAAAAAATCAAATGCAAGAGGCTAGCTATCCACCTCCATCAGATGACCTTTTCTGGTCGGGCTTGTTCACAGAAATATCTTCAAGCGCTCGCAAGAGAGCCTTCTTCCGGCTACTATCGCTCATTCCATAAAAGGCATCTACAATTGCAGCTACCTTATCCGTCAGATGCTCATCCTTCAAAGAAGGTTCATGGCAGGACTCATTTCGACCTTTTTTCCTCTTTCTGCAATCAACCTCTTGATAGAACTCCTGGTTGATCAGAAGATGATAAATCAGACAGATGAGTTTCCTGGCTACGGCAACGATTGCCACATTGTGCTCCTTCTTTTTGCTCAGCCTCTTGTAGAATCTGGACAGCCCTGTATTTTTCATATTAGCTATTGTCTGGGCAGCCTCGACAAGTACAACTCGGATATACTTGGAACCGCGCTTTGTGATCCCGCATTTCCTCTTTTTGCCGGCAGATTCATTTTCTCCAGGATTGAGGCCACACCATTTCGCCAGCTGTTCAGGGGTCTGAAAATCTCTGTAATTTCCGATCTCTGACAGGATGACCGAACCTGAGATAAATGCGATTCCAGGAATGGACATAACGATAGCCAGATCCTTGCTCTTATTTTGAATCTTTTTCAGAATGTTTAGGCTTGTCTTCTCTATTTTGGATTCGACATTGTCCATGATTTCAAGAGAATCGCTGATCAGCATTCGATTTGTCTCGCTCAGTTCATTGGCAAGTGCTGATCTGATCTCGTCTTGCTTTTTCCTGATCTTTCCGGAGGGTATGCCTTTCAGGATCTCTTCGACGGGCTTGTCTTCAGCCAGACCTCTTATGATATGTGTTCCTGATTTGCAGAATATGTCGTCCATAGAAGAGCTGAGTTTAATGCCGTTTGATGAGAGATATTTGTGTATCCGATTCTTGAACTGAGTTCGTGTCTTGACATATCCTGACCTGGCTCGCGTTAGGTTCCTGAGCTCTCGGTCTTCATCGGAAAAAACCCGAGATCTCTTGATTTGATTATTCAAGCACAGAGTTGCAATACGCTTTGAATCTTTTGAATCTGATTTATCGTTTGGAATGGACTTTATCTGCAGCGGATTGGCAACAATGGTATCTATGGTTCGGCTCAGAACATCATAAATCGGGATCCAATAGACTCCTGTAGCTTCAAATGCAACCTGTTCGCATTTGTTGTCTGCAAGCCAGTTTCTGAATCTATCAAGCTCGGATTTTGTTGTCCCAAAATTCTCTCGAATCGACGGCACTTCGTCGCCAGTTATTGTGGCAACGATCAGATCTTTATGGACATCTGCACCGCAAACTCTTTCTCTTCGTTTTTTCATATATGTCTCTGCCTGATATGGGCAGATGATCATTCCCTTATATGGGATAATTTCCCATACGCGTTCTATGACGCAGTCCCGTATTCGAGGGATATTGGCTGGTTTCAATCGCGGGATCAAGCGTCCCATAAACTTGTCAGCCTTCACTGCCCATATCAGACTTAACATGGACGGATTAAAATATCTGGTTTTCCATCCGTCACGTGTGAGCCCCTGCCTGGGCTCATGGGCGTTTCAATGGCAGTCTGTTTAAGGAAGATTTGATCTTCGAGAATGCCACCTTTCATCGCAAGCTCTCGCTGACAAGGACGAGATATGATGAGCTCTTTGTCAGATGGCATGACATTGCAGGGCACCTTGTCTATGACGATGCTGCTTATATGTCTTTGATGAAGAACTTTAACGGCCTGGGCTATTTCGAGGATCATGATAGCTGCTACTTCCAGTACCGGAAGGAGCATAGAGCAGAGCCTTGGCCCGCGGCAAATGCGGGAGAAGAATGGCTCAGGAAGCTCATAGACTATCCGCTGGAATGGTTTTATGGATATGGCACAAAGCCGTTCAATGCGCTTCTCTTCTCGATCGCCATTGTTCTGGTCTATGCCTTATTCTGGTGGAGACAGGGGCTTGGCGGTCCCAACGATATGACGCCATCCGTTCTGCCGGGGGGCGAAGAGTGGATTGATAATGATATCTTAGATATCCTGGGCTTCAGCTTCACAGTCTTCCTGTCCGGTACTCGGTTATTTATCGATCCCCCTCTCCTGCCTCTAATACAAGGAAGATCCAGATTCTGGACAAAATGGGCTTTCATTTTTGAGAGGCTGCTCGGAGCGTTGTTTTCCATATTGTTATTCATCGCCATCTGCGGAACAATAGTTAGATCCTCTTAGGTGGCGCCATAGATATGGCTCCGAAAGAGATATATTTGCTCATCTCTCTTTCGCAGCAGTTGAGGAGATCAGTGCGCAAGATACAGGAGGTCAGCCCTTGAAAGAGATACGATTACACGGCCGTGGAGGTCAGGGATCGGTCACGGCAGCTGAGATAATAGCCGTTGCCGCCTTTGAGGATAAGAGGTTCTCTCAGGCATTTCCTGCCTTTGGAGTAGAACGGAGGGGTGCGCCGGTTATGGCCTTTGCCCGAATAGCCGATAAACCCATCCGAGTGAGGAGCCAGATATACGAACCAGACTATGTCATCGTCCAGGACGTGACCCTTTTGGACGTGGTCGATGTGGCCAGTGGACTCAAACCGGACGGCAAGATAATAATCAACACCGACCGTTCAGGTGAGCAGCTCAAGCTTGACACAAAGGCCGAGGTCATCACCATCGATGCCACCAAGATCGCCATGGAGGTTTTGGGAAGGCCCATTGTGAACACCACAATGCTGGGCGCATTCTGCGGTGCCAGCGGAGAGGTGGGGCTGGAGAGCCTGAACAAAGCCATATCCGAGCGTTTCCGGGGAGAATTGGGGAAGAAAAACCTGCTGGCCATTAAAACAGCCTACGAGAGGGTTTCTTGATGGAAATTAAGGCTGGTAAACTGGTAGATCCGTGCAGCACCAGAATAACGAAGACCGGTGCCTGGCGGACTTTTGTGCCCGTTGTCGATCATAAGGCATGTATAAAATGCAGCCTCTGTGCGATCTACTGTCCAGAGGGCTGCATCCACCAGGTAGATGGGCAGTTTGTCCCTGACCTGGATTACTGCAAAGGCTGCAGCGTGTGTGCCAATGAATGCCCACGCATGGCGATTACCATGGTCTTGGAGGATAAGTGATGAGCAAAGGAAGCGATAGCAGTATGCCCCAGAATACTGCAAATATGAGAGTGGTTGAGGGCTCCTATGCAGTGGCCCATGCGGTCATGTGTTGCCGGCCGGATGTGATCTCCGCCTATCCCATTACCCCTCAGACCCATATTGTGGAAAACCTCTCCCAGTTGGTGGCTGATGGCGAGCTGGACAGCGCATTCCTGACGGTTGACTCCGAGTTCTCGGCGCTCTCCCTCCTGGTCGGCTCCACCGCATGCGGCGGCAGAGGCTACTCCTCGACCACCAGCCAGGGATTGGCTCTGATGTACGAGGTCCTCTACAACGTCTCAGGCATGAGGCTTCCCATTGTGATGACCGTGGCCAACCGCGCCATTGGGGCTCCCCTGAACATCTGGAACGACCAGCAGGATTCCATTGGCGCTCGCGACGTGGGATGGCTGCAGATCTATGTGGAGAATGTGCAGGAAGCAGTGGATGCCACCCTTCAGGCCTATAAGATCGCCGAAGATCCGGAGATCCGAACTCCGATCATGGTCTGCATGGACGGGTTCATCCTCACCCATGTCTACGAGCCGGTGGAGCTCCTGGACAAAGAGAAGGCAAGGGAATTTCTGCCTGATTTCAAGCCGGCAAACATCCTGGACCCGAACAATCCCCTTACCTTTGGAGCCTTCGCCGATCCATCCACCTATACGGAGTTCCGCTATCAGCAGTTCGAGGCCCATCAAAAGGCGCTGGAAAAGATAGAGCAGGTGGCCAGGGACTTCGAGAAGGCCTTTGGCCGATATTACGGTGGGCTCATAGACAGCTATTACGCCGATGATGCAGAGGTGGTTTTAGTCACTTTGGGCTCAGTCATCGGCACCGTCAAGGATGCCATCGATGAATTGAGGGCGGAGGGCCTCAAGGTGGGCCTGATCAAGATCAGATGCTATCGGCCTTTCCCGGTTGCAGCCCTGCGCAAGGCCCTGTCCGGCGCCAAGGTGATCGCGGTGTTGGAGAAGGACGTCGCCATAGGAAGCGAGGCTGGTCTGCTGACGGATCTCAAGGCAGCATTCTATAACACCCAGATCAGAACGCCTATTATCGGCTTTGCCGCCGGTCTGGGAGGCCGGGACATCACTCTCAAGGACATAAGAAAGATAGTAGAGAAAGCCCTTGCCGCCGAGAAGGGAATCGAGTGCGAGTTCGAGTTCCTGGATCTGAGAAAGGAGATTCTTTAGGAGGCTTCTAAAAATGGAAAGATCTTTGCTGGCACCGGGCCACCGGGCCTGTGCGGGATGCGCCATGCCCACCACCATCAGGCTGGTCTTGGATGCGGCCGGGCCGAATACCATTGTGGTCTCGCCCACCGGCTGCCTGGAGGTTGTCACCACCCCCTTCCCGGAGAGCGCCTGGTGCGTTCCCTGGATTCACTCCCTGTTCGAAAACCCAGCTGCAGTGGCCTCTGGCGTGGAGGTCATGCTCAAGCGCCGGGGCCAGGATACCAATGTTGTGGTGATAGGAGGAGACGGGAGCACATTCGATATCGGTATGGGCTCGAACTCCGGCATGTTCGAGCGCGGCCATAAGGTGCTTTATGTCTGCTATGACAACGAGGCTTATATGAACACCGGAGTGCAGCGCAGCGGCTCCACGCCCTTCTGCGTTCACACAACCACCACCCCATCAGGATCAGAATCGATGGGCAATCCCCGGCCCAAGAAGGATATGCCGGCCATCGCCCTGGCTCATGGTGTGCCCTATGTGGCTACCGCCTCAGTGGCCTATCCGGTGGACCTGAGAAGGAAGGTCAAGGAGGCTCTAAAGGCCAATGGACCATCCTATATCCAGGTCAACGCTCCCTGCATCACTGGCTGGACATTCGATGCTGGAACCATGATTGAGCTAGCTCGTCTCGCAGTGGAGACTGGCCTGTGGCCCCTCACGGAGTATGTCGATGGAAAGCTGGTGGGGGTGAAGAAGATCCGCCGACCCAAACCTGTCGAGGAGTATCTCCGCCTGCAGGGCCGCTACAAGCATCTCTTCAAGAAGCCCAATGGCGCGGATATGTTGAAGCATATCAAAGCACTGGCAGATGGAAACATCGCCAGGTATAATCTGGTTGATTGAAGATGTATGTAGGCCGGATCGTGGTCGCAGGCCGTGCCCAGGGAAGGAGCTTTGTCGCCTACAGAGTCTCCTCCCGCTCTTTTCCCAACCGGAGGGCAGAGGTCCATGATAAATCGATAACAGTTATGCCTTTGGATCCTGCGGACCTGGCGCGGAACCCTTACATCTCCTACAACTGCATTCGGGTGGCAGATGATGTGGCAGTGGTCACCAATGGCACTCATACCGATATGATCACAGAGAGGATAGAGGACGGGCAGAGTCCGGGAGATTCCATGGCCTTGAGCCTGCTCGCTTACGGCCACGAGAGGGATGAGCTGGACACACCCCGCATCGCTGGGGCTGTGCGCGGGAACAGGGCATGGCTGGGGATCGCCAGGAAGGACGAGCTCCGGGTGCAGCAGTTCAGGTTGGATGAGGACCAGGCCTTAATGGTGGCGACATATGAGAAGACCAATTTCGAGGATGTCTCGATGTCGGCCTGGGATGTGGCCGGGATAGCCCGCAAAGCCTATGATCTCTCCTTTGAGAGGCCGGTCTGCGCGGCTGCTGCCCTGGCTTGCTCTGCTGAGCCTAATGGGGGATTTATTCTCGCGGCATATAATCCGGATTGAAAGGCACCGGAAGTGAACTTTGAGGTGTTGTTTATGGAGATCAATGGTGTGCAAATTGATGATACCTTTGCTGAAGCTTTTCCCATTAAGATGGCAAGGGTGCAGATCACAGCAGTGACAGAGAGGTGGGCACTGGAGGCGGCGAGGGAAGCCACGGGATTTGGAACCTCAGTGATTGGATGTCCTGCCGAGGCGGGCATAGAATGCCTCGTGGATGGAAGAGAGACCGTCGACGGCCGGCCTGGTGTGAACATCCTCTTATGCAACATGGGCTTCAAGAACCTGGAGAACTCATTGCTCATGAGGCTGGGCCAGTGCGTGCTCACTGCGCCCACTGCTGCTGCTTTTAGCGGCATGCATGATGCGGAAAAACAGTTTGATACCGGCAAGAAGCTGAGCTTCTTCGGGGATGGCTACCAGAAGACAGAGGAGATGTTTGGACGAAACATCTGGAAGATACTTCTCATGTCCGGCGACTTCATCATCGAGAACAGCTTTGGAGCGGTCGAAGGAATCGCTGGAGGCAATTTCCTGATACTGGGCCAGAATCAGATGTCCGGCCTGATGGCAGCCGAGGCGGCGATAGACTCCATTCGCAAGGTCAAGGGCGCTATCACCCCCTTCCCGGGAGGTGTCGTCTCCAGCGGATCGAAGGTGGGCTCAAAGTACAAGTTCCTCAAGGCCTCCACCAACTCCGCCTTCTGCACATCGCTCCGGGAGGATGGTGTCTGCGTTCTGGCGGAGGATGTCTCTTGCGTCTTTGAGATAGTGATCAATGGCGTTGACCGGGAGGCCATAGAGAACGCCATGCGGGCGGGAATCCATGCTGCCTGTCAAGTGCCTGGCATTCTGAAGATAACCGCAGCCAATTACGAGGGGAAGCTGGGCATTCATCATTTCCCGCTGCATAGCGTGCTGGAGTAGAGCAAGACCCAGACACATTCTTTTTTTTAGTTTTTATTAAAATATTTGAATCATAGGAGTTGATAGCTCGTGATGGTCGCCCCAGAAATAGCCGATGTTCGGGATCGAATTAAGACCTGGCTTGTACAGGAGGACATATTCAAGGAAGAGGTGCCCCAGCGAGAGCCTATACTATCAGATCGCTGCTGAATATCCTGCCCGGTCAGGCAGGCATTTGAGCATCATTCAGCCCCAGGGCCACGAGGATATGGTTGTGATCTTCAGCCGGATAATGCTGGCTGATGTCCATCAAAAGGCCATCATGCATCTTTTGCCTCAGCAGAAAGAGAGGCTCATGTGGCAGATACGCTACGACCTCCTGTTCCGCCAGTCCAGCTTCGAGATCGAGCCTGCAGGAGAGGATATGCGGAGCATTCGTTTCACCCGGGAGATCTACTACGACGGCCTGACCAAGGACAGGCTGATGGAAGCGATAAGAGAGAACTTCAAGTGTGAGCTTTACGTGGTCTGGAAATTCCAGGAGCTGTTTGGCGAGGGATCAGCAGCAAAGGACTCAAAGCCGCCTGAACCGATGTATATCTAGCCGATATGGATCTGGTGGATAGAAAATAGAGGCATGAGGCCTCTTGAGGACATCTCAAGAGATCTCATAAACCAGATTCACGCTGGCCGTCACTTCCATCTCTCCTGGCTGGATCGGGGTAGCATCCATTGCATATGAATAGCTTCTGGAAGCCTCCATGACATATCCATAGCCTACTGTTATCTCCAGGATCTTTCCCAGCTCCAATCCGGCGGCGCTGGCGGCAACCTGAGCCTTCCTTTGCGCATCCTTGATGGCAATAGTCATGGCCTCATCATTCTGAGGGGTTGGATCCTTGAGGTCGAACTTGACTTCCTGGATGCTGTTTGAGCCCGCGCTTACCGCCGCATCCAAGACCCGGCCCACGTCCGCAGTATTCTCCAGCCTCACTGTTACCTGGTTCGTGGCCAGGAAGGTCGGAGGCTCTTGCGTTGCATCAGCGCCCCGGGGCTCGTCCTGAGGCATTGTGGTCAGGCTGAACCTGCTGGTCTGCATCTGGCTCTCATTGATGCCCGCATCGAGCAGGGCATTGATGGTTTGGTTCATCAGGATAGCATTCTCTTCAGCTGCTTCTGCTGCGCTTGTGCTCCGGGTCTCAACCCCAAGAACTATCGTTGCCATATCCGGGGCAGCTTTCACCTTGCCCTCGCCATCCACTCTCAGCTTAGATACATCTGTTCCATTATCCGCCGCCATTGCAGGTATGACCAATGACAATAGCAGCATCCCCATTAATACACTGCATATCTTTTTCATAGACTAACCCCTTTATACCGATGTCATTGAAGTGTCTTATAAGATAAACTCATAGGTCACCATGACCCTGGAGTTGACATCCATCATCCTGCCCTCGCCCGAGCCTCCGCCATAGGAATAGTCTATTCCCAGATCGGGATAAGCGAAGATATCCATGGCCTTTCCCAGGCTTCCCCCAGCATCCGCGGCTATGGCAGCTGCATTCTTTCTGGCATCGGCCAGAGCTTTCTTGCGGGCTTCTGCCCGGGCGTCGCTTGAGTCCTTCAGGTAGTATCCCGCCACATAGGCGTTGGCCCCTGCCGATCGAGCGGCATCCAGCACCTTATCGATCCCGGACTCATCTTTGGCCTGGAGACGGATGACTGTGGACCTTTGCAGAGTGGATGCGCTCTCTGTGACATTCTCGCATACAGTGGTGTTATTCACCGTCTTGCAGACTTTGCTCGATGACTGGAAGCTGGATATGCCGCTTCCCTGGCCGGGCAGGATCTCCTCGTCCTTGACCCCCGCTTTCTTCAAGGCGGATATCACCCGGTTCATCTCCTCTCCGACCTCATACTGGGCTTGAGTAATATTTTCATTGCTGCTCTCAACCGAGACGGAGATAGTGACTATATCTGCAGGAACGGTCACCGTTCCCACCCCCTCAACCGTCAGAGGGTAGACGTCACCCACTGCAGCTCCAAAGAGCGCGTTCCATATTATAACGCAGAATAAGACAACCGACCACTTCATATTAATCCCCATCTATGGAAATACTCGAAGATATTTAAGCGCTCTGCTGGTCTCGTTGCCCATCAGAGACCCGTTCCATCCACTCCTGTCATTTCATTCTCCTCTTCTTCATTCGACCACCATCTTTAATTTCAGAATAAACATCCACCACCTTCATGAGCAAGATCGGAAAGGCGATCAGGCTGGAGCGCATCCTGGATCGCAAGACGCACAGGACCATCATCATTCCCATGGACCATGGAATATCTGTAGGACCCATTGCCGGACTGATAGATATGCCGGCCACGGTAGACAAAGTGGCAGAAGGCGGGGCCAACGCCGTCCTGGGACATATGGGCCTGCCATTGCATGGCCACCGGGGATATGGAAGGGATGTGGGATTGATCATTCATCTCTCTGCATCCAGCTCACTAGGTCCTGATCCAAATCACAAGGTTTTGGTGACGGACGTCGAGGACGCCATAAGAGTGGGAGCGGATGCCGTGAGCATCCACGTTAACGTCGGCGCCGACGATGAGGCGGAGATGCTCCATGACCTGGGAAGGGTGGCACGAAGCTGCGACCAATGGGGCATACCCCTGATCGCCATGATGTATCCACGCGGGCCAAAGGTGAAGTCTGAGCATAATGTAGAACATGTGAAGCTGGCCGCACGCATAGGCTCGGAGTTGGGGGCGGATATAGTCAAGACGAATTACACCGGCTCGCCTGACACCTTCCAGGAGGTGGTAAGAGGCTGCAGCGTGCCTGTTGTCATCGCCGGCGGACCGAAGATGGACACTGAACGGGATCTATTGCAGATGGTCTACTATGCGGTTCAGGTGGGCGGAGCAGGGGTGGCCTTCGGCCGCAATGTCTTCCAGGCAGAGAATCCAACTCTCCTTGTAAGAAGGCTGTGCAAGGTAGTCCACGAGGGATATACCCCGGATGAGGCGGAGAAGGTCACCCTCTAAGGCGGGCCTTCCTTCTAATAATTTTTATATCATGACTATAAAACTCTGAATTGATCCGTCTGCTCGATGACAGCCAAATCGACCGCAACCTATATCCACTTATTCGAATACATTAGGAAGCATGAAGCTCATAGCTCCCTTTCTTCTTGCCATTTTGATGCTTGCCATCCCTGCTGCAATGGGCCAGGATGCTGAGCACTGGATCGCCAAGACGAAAAGCGATTATTATAACGGCTCATACCCACTTGCCTTGGATGATATCGATCAATATCTGAAGATCAATCAGAGCGACACCTGGGCCTGGAGCTTCAGGGCCAATCTCCTGCTGAAGATGGAAAGATACGAAGAGGCGCTGGAGAGCTTTGACAGGATCATTTCTCTGGACCAATCCAATGCAAAAGCCTACAATGATCGCGCTCTCGTCCTCTCAGGTGGGCTGAACCAGGATGAAGAGGCACTGGCTTCTCTGGAAGCGGCCCTGCAGATCGATGCCCTTAATGCTAACGCCTGGTACAACAAAGGAATGGTTCTGGAGAAGATGGAACGGTACAATGAGTCACTGGAAGCCTACAGAAAGGCGATTGATCTGGATGGGGATCTAGATCGAGCCTGGTACCGTCAGGGCCATGTCCTCCTGATAGTCCAGAGATTCGATGAGTCTCTCGCTTCCCTGGATAAGGCGGTCGAATTCAACCCCGAGAACGCAGAGGCATGGAATGATAAGGGCGTGGTTTTGAGGAAACTGGAACGGAATGAGGAGGCACTCGATTGCTTCCAGAGGGCGATCCAGCTCGATCCCTCAAATGAGCTCTATCGGGAGAATTTGAATGATCTTGGCGGGGTTGAGCCCATCGTAAACTCTCCAGGAGTAATCTCGGAGAAGGTATTGGACTTCTCCTAGGCCCATTACTGATGCGCCATGATCCATCAGTTGCTGAGATTATGGCGCTCGGGCATTCCGCTACTCTGATATTTCCGCAAAATCCAAGATATGCCTCTGGATCATCTCATTTATGCTTATTAGCGACTGAACGAATACCAGTATTTTTATAGGTTCAAAAGCCAATACTAGTATCAGGTGATATAAATCATGATCAAAGGTCTATTAAAATTGTTCATCAGCCTGATGGCCTTCACTTGGCTTGCTAAAAGACTACTTCGCCGCCGCATCCAGCAGGAGGAGGAGACTGAGGAGGTCTCCTCAGATCCCTGGCATAGTTGAAGGCCAAACCAGATCCATCTCAGGTGCTCCCGGGCAGGCAGATCCAGCCCTGCCCGGAGCCGGTCTCTGATGCATTAAATGATCTGCTGATCTAGCGATCCATTGATGATCTATCTAGCCTTCACCACCACCGTTCTGGCCACGCTATCGCCCAATCTCTGCTGTTTATCGGATCGCCAGATCAATATTGCGCCAATGAGGTAGGCAAATAGGCCATCAATTATGCGCAGGATGTTTCTTGTGAACGCCTGGCTCATGTCTATGGGGCTGCCATCCTCTCTGACCACCTTTATTTTGGTGATCATCTTGCCCACGGTCTGGCCTTTCGATCCCTCCAGTAGGGTGAAGTATGCTATGTATATCGCAAAGTAAAGCACCCCCCAATACCAGGGAAACATATCCCCCTGCATACCTCCAGCTCCCAAAATATTTCCCAGAGCACCAAATATAAGGCCAAAAATTATGCTGTCTATCACCAGCGATACCAATCTAATTCCTATTCCTTGGTATTCCATCTGCTCCGGACCGTTGACCTCCAATTCAACCTGACCTGCCATGATATTCACCTTGCATATATGCTGGACCGCAAACATCAAATAACTTTCTGAGTTCCTAGGACAGGTTTTTAAAAAAATGAGATTTTAAGCCTCGGACGGGATTCGAACCCGCGACCTCGTCCTTACCAAGGACGCGCTATACCGGGCTAAGCTATCGAGGCGCCAAGAGCCCCTTGTGCTCGCCCTTCATGAACCTTTCGGTCTGAATGAGGAAAAAGAGGTGGGATAAGGTTTTCAGCAAAATTGGCAAGCAAACCACGACCCATGGCGACCCTTGCTCAACGGTTTTGCTCAGTGGCTTTGCTCAATAGCCTGCTCATAGACCTTTTCCGTACTCTCAGCTATGTGATCCCAGGAGAACTCGCTCTCTATCCTGGTCCAACCGGCCCGGGCCAGGTGTTTCATCTCTTTCGGATTGCTGATAATCCGGTTTATGCACCAGGCTATGGACTCGGGCTGGATATAAGCCAGCAGCCCATCCTGGAAGTTGTTGATTATGCTCACCGCATCAGTGGCCACCACCGGCTTGCAGGCGTCCCATGCCTCCAGCACGACCACTCCAAAGGGCTCGTTGCGAGAGGGAACGCACATCATATCGCAGGCATTGATCAGCATCTGCTTCTCCGCACTGGATGTGTACCCCAGGAACCGGCAGGAATCTGCGATGCCTAGATAGCGAGCCTTTTGCTCGCATTCCGATCTCATGCCCCCCTCGCCGATGAAGACGAAACAGACATCTGGTCTATTTCTCAGCACCTGAGGTATGGCCTCCACCAGCAGGTCCGGCCCCTTCTGGACGCTCATCCTGCCGCAGAAGAGCACCACAGGGGCCAGGGGATGGATGCCGTACTTCTCCTTGATCCGGCCGGCGTCTACGCCTCTCCGCATCTTGCCCACGATAATGCCATTGGGAATGATGGGAATCTTGTCCTTGGGCAGGCTGTAGATCTGCATCAGCTCGTCCTGCATCCTCCTGGTGGTCACAATAACCTTAGCCGCCTCATAGCATCCCTGCCACTCTCGATGAGATATCTCCTCGGATATGCCGTATCCAAAGGTGTTCCCGTTCCTACCCCATTCAGTGCTATGCATGGTCAGCAGGAAGGGCAGATGATAGTCGCTCTTTATTCGGGTCAGGGCTAGGACGGGATGCCAGTCATGGCCGTGCACTACATCGAAGTTGCCGAAGAGCTGCTGCACCGCACCGAAACGATGATAGAGGGCATCGCACATCCGGTTCATCTGATCGACGATATCGCCATGGTCGTCTACATCAGCCCGCTGGTAGTGCACCCCGTTTATCTTGTCATAGGACTCAAAGTCCCCTCTTCGGGTAAAAATATGGACCTCATGGCCCCGCCTGGCCAGCGCTTCCGATAGCTCTGAGACATGAGGGGCAACGCCACCTACTTTTATTGAATACAGACTCTCCCAGGAGAGCATTCCAATTCGCATCTATTCACCATTCATCCCTAAAGGCATCCAGCGCATGCTGCCGAGCATGTTGCAGATTGTGCGCAGGTCGTTCTGCTGAGCGTATTGCTGAAAGGATGCCAAATTATTATCAGTACGACCATTTTTTTGCTATCGTTTCTTATTGTTTGCCTGTTTAAAAGCATTTCAAGCTGATCAAATCCTTAAATCACTTAAGTCCGATAATTCATTAATCTTTCGGCGGCAGGCAAAAATTTCTCAATTCTGCTGCTGCCAATTCCGGGGGAACGGGATTCACATATATACCTGAACTCCTCTCAAAGCCTGCTATCCTGGAGACTATGGGCTGGATCCTGATGTTGAAGTGATACTCTTTTGGAAGCTGGAAGATCATCAGGTTGTAGGGGGGATCGTCCAGGGTGGAATAGAGGATCCGAAGGATCTCTGCCAGCATACTGGCCAGGCTTTTTTGTTCTTCGTCCCTCAAATCCGCCAGGTTTCCCAAATGCCTTTTAGGTAGAATCCAGGTCTCATAGGGCATAAGAGAGTAGAAGGGGGCAAATAGGATCCAGTGATTGTTCTCGGCGACGAGCCGGCATGACGCACTCTCTCGGTCCACGATATTGCAGTAAGGGCAGAAGGATGACCTGGATATGGCCTCCTCCTCTCTCTTCATCTGCGGGGGTAGAAAGGGAAGGGTGATGAGCTGAGAATGGCTGTGGGATAGCGAGGCCCCCGATTCTTTGCCCCAGTTTTTAAAGATGGTGATATATTTCACATCCTCATGGGTGGAATAGCGTCGGTAACGATCGGTGTAGGCCGAAACGAGCATCTCCAGGTGTTTTTTGCCGAAATCCCTCGGATTTTTGCGGTGGTCTCTTGAATCCACAATCACCTCGTGATATCCCTGGCCGGGCAGGGATATCCATTCTGCCGCCGGAGGCTCGGGCCTGGGGATCATGGTGGGATAAGCATTGAGAAACACTCTGATCTGCCAGAGATCTGATCCAGTTTCATCCTGGAGCAGGATGCCATCGTCGGTGTAGGCGGCGATGGTGGGCGGAGTCCTATCCTCGTGGCCCGGGCAAAAAGGGCAGTCCTTTTCGTCTCCTGGGACCGCCTTAGCCACCAGGAAATCTGAGGGCCTTTTGTTGCGTTCGGCGGCGATGATGCAGTACTCTTCCAGAAAATAGTGCCGTCTGATCTCGGGCATGCCTATAATCCCTCTGATCTCTTTCTGAAAAACGCGATTGCCTCCTCGTAGATGGCCAGGGTGCTCTCCGCTGCCTTCTGCCAGCTGAAGTTGGTTTGGGCTCTCTTTCTGGCGTTTTTTCCCCAGGACAGGAGACGTTCTTTATCCTCCAGGGCGAGGTTGATTCCCCAGGCCAGATCGGCTGGATCGCGGGCATTGACATGAACCCCCGTCGGCTCATCTTCAGCCGGATTCTTGACGATCTCCGCCAGGCCGCTGGTGCCTGCCGCCCCTACCACAGCCGCCTTGCCCATGGCCGCTGCCTCAAGGGCCACTATTCCGAACGGCTCATACAGGCTGGGAAATACGCATAGGTCGGCAAGGGCATAGTGAAGCCTCTTCTCCTCGGCATCGACGAAATCGGTGACGAGAGTTATATTGCCCTGCCGCTCAGCCTCTACTTTAGCCCATCCATCCAGGCTGCCGACCCCCAGCACCAGGAGCTTAACCCTATTGTACTCCGACTGAACACTGGGCAGGGCGGAGAAGAGCTCTCTGATACCTTTGACCGGCTCCAGCCGTCCTACGAAGAGAATTACGATATCATCCTCATCAAAGCCGTATCTCTCTCTCAAAGCAACCAGGGATTCTCGATCTACCTTTTCAGGATCGAAGAACTCGCAGTCCACTCCATGATAGCAGACCCGGATTTTGTCCTCAGAAATCCCCTGACCGGCCAGCTCCCTTTTCATGGCCTCGGATACGGTTATCACCAGGTCTGCTACCTCTAGGCCCTTGTGCTCTAGAGCCACGATTTGCGGGTTAGGATTTGAGGACCGGCCGGTCTCCAGGCCATGGACATGATAAATCAGTGGAGTCCCTTCTCTCCTGGCAGCCATGCCACCAGGGAGGGCCAGCCAGTCATGGGAGACGAGCAGATCAAAACGATCCTCTTCTTTCAGATGGTCAAGAGCGAGCTGGTTGTAGCTGAACAGGTTGAGCAGATAATCCAAGCCCTGACCCCACCGCAAGGTCTGGGGGGAGAGAAAGATCTCCATTCCGTCCCTCATCGCAAGGGGCATCTCTCGGAAGACATCCACCCCGACCAGCATCTCATGCCTGGGAGACTCCTTCGAACCCCAGGAGAAGACGGTGACCTTCTGGCCAAGGGCAACCAAAGAGCGAGATATGTTATCTGCATAGACCCCCAGCCCACCATAGACTAGGGGGGGGTACTCGGTGCTGAAATAGGCGATTCGCATTGACTTCAATCGATGTCACTCCTGATGATGGTTTATTTTAATTCAGACCGGAATTTTATCCGAGGTCAGACGGTCAGATTTTTATAATACTCCATTACGGGCTGGTCCCAACTGAACTGCCTGGCCAGGGAGAACGACTCCTCGCACAGCAGCCGGTATTTCACATCGTCCTCCAGATAGGTCCGGGAGAAGTAATCCAGAGCTAGGGCATAGTCCATAACCGTCTCCTGAGGCTGCAGTTCGATGTTGTCCACAACTACAACCCCACCCAGCCCTGGCACCCGATGCTCGACCTTTTTCAGGGCATCGCTGAATCCTGCGCTCCGGCTGACGATGCTGGGGGTTCCTTCCCTTCCCGCCTCCAATGCGGTGAGAAGAAAGGGTTCGTACTGTGAGGGGAAGATGCCAGCGACGCAGCCGGCCATGACCTCGTCCGTTCTCATTCCCAGGCCGCCGTCATTCGGTCCCAGCCATTGGGGATACAGAACGGCAGCCACCGATCTCCGGCCGGAGATCAGCTCATCCTTGTTGAGCCGTCGATCATTGATCATATTCTCCAGGCGGATCTCATCGCCCAACAGAACCTCTATGGGAAGGTTGATGGGAAAGCCCTCGGGAAGCTTATCCTTGGATTTGGGCCCATGGGAGGCGATGAGGAAGCACACCACCCGAGTCTGATCTGCATGTCGCTGTCCCATCATTCTGTGCCGCAGGAGATGATCCTGAAGCACCAGGGCATCGAGAAGCTGAGGATAACCTTTGTTCTCTATCTCTATCCTGGAAATGGAGAATACGGGAATGATATTTTCCCTCTCCGGGCAGCTGCCCTCGCAGTTCTTATAGAGGTTATTGATGATGAAATCCTGAATCCGTGCCCGGCAGCGCTCCTTCTTATTCCAATCGATTCGATCGACCCTAACATCGATTCCATTGCGAATGACGACCCCTTTCATGCGGTAAAAGAGCATTGCCTCCTTCATCGTCGAGTCGCCCACGAATGTGACCCCATCGGCATAGCGGGCCAGCGCCTCCAGAGCGGCAAAGCCCAGAGGGGTTCCAGGTTCCATTTTTGAGTCATTCTTTCTGATCTTCTCCAGCGACCGGTAGCCTGCCGTCCTGCCGGGAACGGTTGCATGGAAGGTGCAGAGAGTTCTTACCGGAATGCCCAGCTTCTCCAGCCTGGCGGCGGCATAGAAGATCCCAAACTCATGGCAGTGCAGTGAGGCCCTCACCCTGGGCATAACCGACCGGGCAAACTCGACCACCGCCTTATCTGCATACTTCTTTGTGCTCTCCTCAGGTGACTGAGCGAGGATACGCACCAGCTCCGAGACCGCATAGGAGAGGTTTAAATAGTGATTATACTCCCAGCCATAGTGCTCCTTCTCAAATCTCATTGAGTCCAGTCCCAATAGATCGAAGGCCTCTGTCTTAATGGCATTATTCAATGTCATCTCTCGGTCCTTCCAGCGCACCAATCGAGACTGATAGTAATTGGTATTAAACAGAACATAGCCGATGGGAACGCTTTCCTCGACCCGTTGGCCGGTGACGCTCTCCATTCCCAGGGAGTTCAACTCCGCCAGGGTTAGGGCGAGCTCCTCACCCATGTCCAGCCGGTTGAGTGCCGATATGTCCGTCACCCGGTTTCGGCCGGTATTCCAATCCGATCCGGCAGTGGGATAGTTGGGGCCGACCACCAGGATACGAAATTCGCTATCTAATTCCCCTTTAGCCACCAGACGGGCGAGGGTCGTGGCCTCGGCATCCACCACATTCCATATGCCTCCCATTTTATTGGAGACGGGGCCCGCTTCCTCTGCTGCCAGGATGATCCACCTTTCTATCATTCTAACCTCATGGATAAGGGGAGAGCGTTGATACGGAGATGCCATCGTCCGATATGTCCAGCACCCGGATGCTATTAGCGATCTTCGAGCCCCTCATCTTCATTACATAGATCGATCTGATGAGCGTATTGCCTATTCTCTCCCGGTTCAGCATGGTGGCGGAGTCTGCTCCATACTCCAGGAACTGATTGGTGCCAAAAGCGGTGCCTATGGTGACCAAGCAGGTCACTCCGCTGGAACGGATGGTGCCGAAGAGGTCATCCGTCAGCGAACGGATCTTGAAGGGCGCTTCTACCGCCATAAAAAATGCAGTCAGATCGTCGATGAATAGCCTTTTAGGCTTTTCTTCCTGCAGCTTTCTCTCCACAAGCTTTCTGAAGTTGATGAGAAAATCCACCGGATCGACATCGATGCTCTTCTGCAGCCTGAGAACTGGGTCTGTAACGTCTATGAGGCTCAGCTTCCCATCATTTTCCAATGCGCCAAAGTCCCAGCCAAAGGAGGACATCATCTCCCGTCTCATGTATTCTGCGCTCTCAGAGGGTGTGATGATCATTCCCTTCTCCCCCTGTCCTATGCCATGGTGAATGAACTGGCTGGCGAAAACAGTCTTGCCGGTGCCTGAGGAACCGGTTATGGTATTTACAGTTCCTTGATGAAATCCGCCACCTACCATTTCATCAAAACCAGGTATGCCGGATTTCATTCTAGGAAATTTGCTGCCTTGTACTGCCATAATTAACACCCCTTGCAGCTCTTGCGCTTTAGTTTGCAGCGCCCGCTGCAGTTTATTTTCTCAATTATGCTAGTTAGCCCTTTCGGTTAAGCTTGCTGGTTATTCCGTCTGAAAATATGGGAATCTTCAGACAGATCACTGCTCAAGAAGCTTTAGGCTCCCGCCAGAGATCAAAAGTCGAATAGGGACTTCTGCCTTTTCCCTGACTTGAAGGTGGATTCCTTGATATCCTTTTTGCCTTCATTAGCCTCACCCTCTGTCTTCCTTGGCCTGCCTCTTCTCCCAGGCTCTTTCGCCTCCGGTCCATTCAGCCCTGTTTCCGGGCGGTGAACGGAAGGGGCAGCAGACTGGCTGTCCTGCCCTGCCGGCGCCCTTGCAGGGTGACGAGTCTCATCATCTGGCAGGCCCTCCACAGAGAGCGTCTGGAGAAGGCCATCAGATCTCTTATTGAGGGTGGGTTGGCTGCTCTTCCGCCATGCCAGCTCTATCTCCTCGATCTGTTCTCTGCTTTGAATTCTCATCGCTTCCTCGAAGATGTTCTGCACCTTCTTTGTGCCAGGAGAGCTTCCCATGAGCAGAGCGATCTCCTCTGCGGTCAGATCCAACCGGGCGGCCAGTTGGGGAGCGCCTTTCTTGTCTTTGAGCAGCATTCCCACAAAGTCCATCAGCTCCGAGCGGGCGAAGGCGAGCGATACATGGCAGTGCCTGCCGATCTTTCTGGCGGCAGAGTCCCTTATCGATCTGACTTTGCGGGTCTGGCCCATCCTTCGCCACAGGCTGGGTGGACGGAAGGCCACATAACCATGCCTGCGCTCCTTCTTTGCCGCCTGCACTCCGCCGGTCATGAGATAGCTGGCATAGCGCCACAGGCCGTAGTTCTGCCTCCGCCGTACCCTGCCCAGAAATATGTCGCTTCGAGCCAGGGTCTCGAAGCCCCGGAGGAGATCCTGGCCGGAGTATGCCAGGGGCAGGTTCTCATCCACCCAGTTGATCAGATCCTCCGGGCTCTCGTCCAGATTATAGGACGCTTCCAGGGCCTCCTTGGCGTTATTGCCCTTGTAGATCACCTCCAGCACCCGGAAGATGGAGGATTTGACATCCCTCTGGGCAGTGGCCAGATCCTCTTCCCTGAGCGTCTCCTGGCCTTCGGCGGCTGCCTGCAGATCGTTGATCCCGGAGCGCATGTCTCCCCCTGCCCTCTCGGCGATCGTAACCAGCAGATCGGGATTGCAGTCTATGCCCTCAGCCTGGCAGATCGCCCTCAATGCCTGGGCGATGGTGGTGGAGCGCACCGACCGGAACTGAATTCCCCGGGTCGCATCTCGGAGTGACTTATCGATCTCATAGTACTCATTGGCAATCAGTATCACTGGCTGGAGAGTATTCCTGACCAGGCGGAGCATGGCCGCTGCTCCGCCTCGGTCGGCAGTGCCATGGAGGTTGTCTGCTTCATCTAAAATAACCAGCCTCGGTTTTCCGGAGAACGTCTGACTTCGCGATGCTGGAACGGCAATCTTCTCGATCATGCCTGCGGTGCGAGCATCTGAGGCATTCATCTCAATGTAATCCCAATCGAAATCATGTGCCAGGGCTAAAGCCGCCGAAGTCTTTCCCGTTCCCGCCGGGCCGTATAGAATGACCGCGCCGGTGATGGGCTCGCTTCTCTCCCAGGAGAGAGCCCACTCCCGCAGGTCGTCTATCGCCTTGCCATTGCCAAGAACCTGCTTGAGGGTGGCTGGACGATACTTCTCCGTCCACTTTAAAGGTGCGGGCATCTACCAGACGCCCTCTCTTCCCGTCAGCTCATCGATGACAATCTCCCATATGGTCATATCCATCCTCTCCAGGTCCTGGCGTTGAAAGCTCTTGCCTCCATGGCCGCCCAAACCCTTTCTGGTGAAGACATCGAACATCCTCTGCTTGGCTTCTATGTCATCCGATAGCTCTGCCCTGCCGAAGGCATTGACGCTCGTCCATTTTCCCTTCTCCAGATGGTCTACCTGAAAGCAGATCCGCGGATTTTCAGCAGCATACTGGACCTTTCTTCCCATCCCACGGGAATGAAGGTAGATTTTGCCCTCGTGGTACACAAAGGACATTGGAACCACATAAGGCTGGTCTTCTCTGGATAGTCCTAGCCTGCCGTATCTGGCTGAGGAGAGGAGTGCTATGCATTCATCATCTGATAGCTCCCTGGGTTTCATGATCTGCATTTGGTCCTCCAGGTTTTTATCTTTTGCCAAAAAGGTTTTACCCTGGCAGAGACTTTCATATGCGGATGTTCAACAAGATCCTGATAGCCAACCGGGGAGAGATCGCCATCCGGGTTATGCGAGCCTGCCGGGAGCTGGGCATCCCGAGCGTGGCCGTCTACTCCGAAGCGGACAAAAATGCCCTCTTCGCCAAGTACGCTGATGAAGCAGTCTTCATAGGCCCATCTCCATCCAGCCAGAGCTACCTGAAGATAGACAACATAATCAAGGCCGCCCTGGAGACCGGTGCAGAGGCTATCCATCCTGGATATGGCTTTTTATCCGAGAACACCGTCTTCGCCTCCACCTGCAAGGAAAATGGCATCGTGTTCATTGGACCACCATCCACTGCCATTGACGCTATGGGCTCGAAGATCACCGCCCGTCAGACCATGAAGGAGGCAGGGGTGCCAATCGTTCCGGGCATTGAAGAGGGGATCAACGATCCGGATGAAGCGATGGACCTGGCGGACGGCATCGGCTACCCGATCATCCTCAAGCCGGCGGCAGGCGGTGGGGGAATCGGCATGAAGATCGTGGGAAGCCGGGAGGAGATGCTGCCCGCTCTGACCTCATCTCAGTCCGTAGCCCGCAATGCCTTCGGCGACGATACGATATACATCGAGAAGTATCTCACCGAGCCCAGACATATCGAGTTCCAGATCCTGGCGGATGAGATGGGAAAGACGATATATGTCTCCGACCGGGAGTGCTCCATCCAGCGCCGCCACCAAAAGCTTATAGAGGAGTCACCCTCGCCGGTGATGAGCGATGAGCTGCGCGAGAGGATGGGCTCCATCGCCGTCAAAGCGGCCAAAGCCATTGGATACGCCAGCGCCGGGACGGTGGAGTTCATGTACTCCCGGGGAGACTTCTACTTCCTGGAGATGAACACCCGCTTGCAGGTTGAGCATCCCATCACCGAGATGGTGACCGGGGTGGACCTGGCCAAAGAGCAGATCCTCATCGCCGCCGGCCAGCCCCTGAACTACGATCAGAGCGACATGCAAATACGGGGCTGGGCAATAGAGTGCCGAATAAATGCAGAAGACCCGTTAAACGATTTCTCTCCTGCTCCTGGGAGGATCAAGGGATACAGGAGTCCCGGCGGTCCGGGGATCAGGGTGGACAGCGGGGTATATTCCGGCTACCTGATTCCTCCTTACTACGATTCCTTGATCTCCAAGCTCGTCGCCCATGGCAAGGACCGTAGAGAAGCAATTGCCAGAATGGAGCGGGCCCTCTATGAGTATATCATCGTGGGGGTTAAGACCAACCTCATCTTCCATAAGGCAGTGCTCAGGAATGCCAGGTTCAGAAGTGGTGACTTCAATACCGGCTTCATCAAGGAGGAGAACATCGCCGAAGCGGTGAAGAGGGTAGCAGCAGAGGATCATGACAAGAACGAGTCTTTAGCGTCTGCTCTTGGGGCTGATAACCGCAAAGTGGCAGCGATCGCAGCTGCAGTGGGTTCATACCTGAGCCAGCAGAAGCTGGAGGAGAAGAGCTGATAGTGGCTGCTTACGGGGGTGATGCATCATCCGCTGAGGCTCGCCGGAGGTCCAAGCTGAGCGCCGGTCCCCATCACAGGGATAGAGAGTTGGCTCCACTGGACAAAGATCGGATCCTCTCCTGCCTCGGTACCAGGTGGCTGGGAAGGGACATGCGCCTCTTTGCCCAGCTTGCCTCCACCAATGAATTGGCCATTTCGCTGGCTCAAAAAGGCGAGAGTGGCACAGTCATCTTGGCTGAGGTTCAGACCAGGGGGCGGGGCAGGCTCTCCAGACACTGGGAATCGCCATCAGGAGGAATCTGGATGAGCCTCATTCTGAGGCCGGATATCCCCATAGCTCTCGCCTATCAGATCAATATGGCAATCTGCGTTGCCGTCTGCAGAGCCATATCCAATTTGCTCGGCCTCAATCCGGGAATCAAGTGGCCCAACGACCTTCTGATCGGGGAGAGGAAGGTGGGAGGCATATTGATGGAAGTTCAGGCAGAGGGGGAACGGCTGGAATATGCCGTTGTGGGTGTGGGCATCAACGCCAATATCGATCCGTCCGCTTTCCCAGATGACTGGATGGCGACATCTTTGTCCCGAGAGGGTGGATCTGAGGTCTCTCGCACTGCTCTGATCCAGAGAACTCTCCTGGAGATAGAGAGGGCATATGAGAATTTGGGATCGATGGAGATCTATGATGAGTGGCGCCGCCGCTCCGTAACCATTGGCAGGATGGTGCGCATCTCTGCAAACTCTGGAGAGCTGGTGGGTGAGGTGGAGGACCTGGCGGAAGATGGGGCCTTATTGTTGAGGAGGGATGACGAGCTGGTTCGAGTTCTGGCAGGGGACTGTATCCATCTGCGGGGAATGGGAGGACTATGAGAAGGAAGCGGATAGCTGGCATTGCCAGAGACACTCTGAATTTTATACTGGAGGCATCGCGGTCCACAGCCCCGTCGGAGTTCGCCGGACTTCTCCAGGCGGATGGTGAGATCATAACCGAGGTTCTGATACTGCCTGGCACAGAGAGCTCCCGCATGAGCGCTCTGGTCCGGCTCTATATGCTTCCCAATATGCAGGTTGCGGGTTCTGTTCACAGCCATCCCTCAGGAGCGCTCCGCCCCTCAGAGCCGGATCTCCTGTTCTTCTCTCGCACCGGCGACTACCATATCATCGTCGGCCCGCCGTTCGATGAGCAGAGCTGGGTCTGCTATAATGCATCAGGAGTGAGGCGAGACCTTCCTATCCTGGATGTAAAGTTCGATGACGATGACTTTGATGATGATCTCGATTGAAGAGGCGGCACAAGCCGGGAACGGAGATTGAGCAGTGACGCTGGTAGTTGCCACCGGCACCTTCGACCTTCTCCATCCCGGGCATGTCCTTTATCTGGAGCGATCAAAAGCCCTGGGAGATGAGCTGGTGGTGATAGTCGCCAGGGATGTAAATGTGCGCCATAAGGCCAAACCCATCCTGCCCGAGGAGCAGAGGCGGAGGATGATAGAATCCTTAAAGCCGGTGGATAGAGCGATTCTGGGCGAGGTGGGCGATATCTTCCGGACCATAGAGGACCTCCGGCCGGACATAATCACCCTGGGCTTTGACCAGCACTTCGATCCCTTACGCCTGGAGCATGATCTCTTCCGTCGCGGCCTGCATCCCAGGATTGTGAGAATAGAAGAGCAGGAGCCCTGTGAGCTGTGCAGCTCCAGGCGTATCGTCAACAAGATCCTTGAACGATTCCGGGGTCGTCGTATCTAGCCGCCAAGTACTTATACGGCACTGATAGTTTGCGGGCCTGTATGGCCAGAGTCGCGGTAGGAGGCACCTTCGATCCCATTCATGACGGTCATTTAGCCCTGCTCCGGCGCGCTTTTGAGTTGAGTGGAGATGGGGAGGTGGTTATAGGCCTAACCTCAGACGAGATGGCCAGGTCGAGCAGGACCAGATCGGTGCGCAACTATGAGGTACGAGAGAAGAACCTGCGCGCGGTAATCAAGAAATGCTTTGGGATTGACGATGTTCATATCACGAAGATCACAGACCAATGCGGTCCATCGATCTATGAGTGCTTCGATTTTATTGTGGTATCCCCTGAGACCCTGCCTATGGCGGAGAAGATAAACCGCCTCCGGGCCAAGAAGAACCTGCCGCCCCTGCAGATATCAGAGATAGAGTATCAGATGGCCCAGGATAAGGTCCGGATTAGCTCCACCAGGGTATCTGAGGGGAAGATCGACCGGCATGGTCGGGTCTTAGTTGGCTGAAGACGGATCGAAACCCTATATTCTACTTAAATCTCTTGATAAATGACTTATCGATCCAGCTCTTCAGAGAGTAGATCAGCCTGGTGGGCACTCCAATGCAGGTCTTCCCCACCACACCCACTGCGCAGTCCGAGCCCAGGGATATGAGCGCTACCTGGCTGTCGGTGCTGGCCCGGACCGAATACCTCTCCAGGGCCCTACCTTTTATCAGATGAGAGAGATGGCGAGCGAGGTACTTGGCCTGCCTCTCCGCCTCCAGACCGGTCTTGGTGGCCAGACGGCCATCGATCTCCACCCAGGCGCAATCGCCTATAGCAAACAGATTGCTCTTTAAATTGAGGTAGGGGTCCACCAGCAGCCAGCCGTTCTTCTTGGGCAGGTCCAGATCCTGGATAAACTGGGAGGGCTTCACTCCTGCCGTCCATATGGCCATATCGCAGTCCAGGCAGGTATCGTCGGTGAACATTATGCAGTCCTTCTTGACCTCAGCCACCTGGGTGGAGGTGAGGATGTTCACCCCCCTCTTGGACAGGGCCCTCTCCACCAGCTCGGACGTTTGAGCTGAGAACTGGGGCAGGACGCGCTCCCTCGCCTCAATGACATATATGCTGGCATCAAGGCTCTCCGCCAGGATGGATGCCGCCTCCACCCCGGTGAGGCCCGAGCCCATGATCATGATCCTCTCCGGATAGTTATCCTCCACGAATCGTCGGGCCCTCTTGGTCTCCTCCAGGGTGTTGATGGAGAAGGTGTTCTCGACGCCCCGGATGCCGAAGTAGTTCTGAGCGGCACCGGTGGCGATGACTGCATAGTCGAACTCCACCTGTGACCTCTCGCAGACCACGGTGCTTCCCTCCAGGCGGAGGGCCTTCTCCTGGATGTGATGGGCTCCCACCCGCTCGCAAAATGGTTTGAGGGGGGCGGCCAGGTCCTGCAGCCTGGCGACCCCTCCCAGATACTCGGGATAGAGGGCTTGCATCTCTATCTGCTTTTTGGGCTCGATCAGGGTGAACTCCAGTGGGCAGGGTGCCGCCACTCTTATCAGCTCTGCGCCGGCAATGCCTCCGCCAATAACCGCTACCTTCATGATCTTTTGAACCTCTCAGACCCGTGGCTGTGAATCGTCGATTTCTCTGATTGGACACGTCGGTTATAAATGCATCGAATCTGAAGACCTCTTTTAAGCCTATCGATGATGTATTTTCATTAGGCCAGGGAAAGCAAAAGGGAATTCAGATCTACACTACTGGAGTGCCTCCTGGGGCGAGGGTGATAAGACTCAAAATGAGCACCTGGGAAGCACTAGGAAAATTGATTCGGAGACGGCTAGGCAGAAGGCCAGAACTATGAAGTTGACGGTCCCGGTGAAATTAGAAGCTGGATCAATATTCATTCATTAGCTAACAGCAGCTGTTCATTCCGGTCTCTTTCATCACTGGGCGAATCGCTCTCATACTTGATGATCTCTTTTATCAAATCCTGGCCCGGCCCTACTACATCTGAAATGTCATTGCAGGAACATGCCCTAGAGTCGCAGTATTTCAGAGCAAAATACTCGGAGATCGTGTCATCCAGCTCCATGAGCTTCTTTACGATGGGGTTCTTTTTATTCAACCTGTACATCTTCGCTTGGCCTACTGACCTGGTGGCGGTAATCAGGTCCAACGCCTCTAATTTAGGCCACGCCTTGAATAGTGTGGCTCTACTTAGATTTGCACCTTCTGCTATATCTGTTTTTGAATAATCAAAGCACTCGTTATCCATTAAAAAGTCCAGTACCTTTAGCACTGGGCTTTTAATTCCAAGTACTCTTATGAATAAGGACTCATCCATTTTCTTCCTCCTCCTCTTCCGTTTTCCCCATATCAATGCACATGGGTGTACGGATAAGTAGTAGATACTAATATGTACTAGTATGTACTAGTATGCAATAAGGTTTAAATACTTTGCTAGTATTGTTTTAAAAAGTGAACACAAATAAAATATAACTGAATATTTAGGGGTTGAATGGCTGAGCGAAGATATAAATTTGATCTTAAAAGCGCAGATCTTAAAGAAGCTCCGCAGGCATGGGTATTGGGGCGGTCGTCATACCGCATACGACGATCTCACAAAGGGCATCCCGAAACATCTTCGCGGCCAAGCGAAAGACGCAGCAGAAGAGCTTATCATAGGGGAGTTCTTGCTTCCCAAGCAAACTGGTTATGGCCTTCATGTGTCATTGAACCCGCAAAAGAAGGCTGATATAGATAATCTCATCCGGGATGTCTTAAAAGAATAAAAATGTTTTTTTAATGGGACAGGAACAGTTGCATACAATTTTTATAATGGCACATGCAGTCTGACTCTTGAGATGATCACTGTTTACTTCGACGGCCTCTGCTATCCCAAAAATCCCGGTGGAGTGGCGGCCTATGGCTATCTGATCTGCCGCGACAAGGAGCCGATCTGGAAGGGCTTTGGCGCTGTAGGGGAGGGCCGGGGGATGACCAACAACGTGGCGGAGTACGAGGGCCTCTTGGCCGCAGCCCGGTGGCTGAATGACGAGGAGATCGATGAGAAGATACAGATCCGGGGGGACTCGGAGCTGGTGATCAAGCAGATGAAAGGGGAGTACCGGGTGAACTCGGCCACCTCCAAGAGGTATGTCCCCCAGATCAAGGAGCTTCTGGTGGGAAAGGAGGTGAGCTTTCAATGGGTTCCGCGAGAGAAGAACGAAGAGGCAGACCGGCTCTCACGGGTGGCGTATGAGAGCTATGTGCGAAGGAAAAAGAGCGGCTCTGATTCGGTATCTGCTAATTGATGCCGCTTGTGCCTTTTGCTTGGCTTAGAAGCTGAGTGATAAATTGAGTTGCAGAGCGATCCTTTGGATAAGGACAGAAAAGATACACACCGTAACGGGCGCAGTATTGCCTATAAGGAGTTCATTGTCAAAAAGCTTGGCTGGCATGTCCGAGATGCCCGGCTACATCCCCGATATGAATCCCGGCATCCAGCCACCATGAAGCAGCACTATGCCTTAGTAGATGCGGTTTTATGCGTTTCCGATTTCTCTTCAGGACCGGGCGTTCATCCTGAAGAACCGCTATTGTGGCGATCCCATCCAGGAGGCTTTTCTTCTCTTGCTTCCACCTGCCCCTTAGCCAGCCGTATGGCCTCATGCAACTTGGCCTCCAGCATCTCCCTCGGTGGTAGCTCCACCAGATATTCAGCCACCCTGATCTCGCCCCGGTCGAGCTGCAAAAGTTCAATCTGCTCCCGGTTCTTCTCGCCGCACAGGATCAGCCCTATGGGCGGCTCCTCACCCGGCCGACGCTCGTATCTGTCCAGCCAGCGCAGATAAAGCTCCATCTGGCCCTTGTAGGCAGCATCGAAGCTGCCCAGCTTGAGCTCTATGGCCACCAGACGATGCAGGCTGCGGTGATAGAAGAGCAGGTCGAGGTAGAAGTCCCTGTCTCCGATGGTCATACGCTTCTGCCGGGCGATGAAGCTGAAGTCCGTACCCAACTCCAGCAGGAACCTCTCCAGCTCCCGGAGGATGGCTGCCTCCAGATCCCGCTCGCTGTAGATGTCCTCCAGCCCCAGGAAGTCCAGTAGATAGGGATCCCGGAAGACCAGATCGGGGGTCATGCGGTCATCATCCTGCAGAGCCACCAGCTCCTGTCTGGCCAGCTCCTCCGGCTTACGGGAGATGGCGGTGCGCTCATAAAGCATGCCCTGGATCTTCTTTCTCAAGGTTCGCACGCTCCAGCGCTCCACCCTGGCCATCTCGGTGTAGAACTGTCGCTGCAGAGGATCCTTGAGGTAGATGATCTCAATGAAATGGGACCATGATAATTGTCCAGACAGTGTCTGGACTATCTTGGCATCATCGAAGACCTCGGCAAAATGGATCATGTGAAAGACATTGCTGCGGCGAAAGCCCTTCCCGTACTCTGCAGCCAGCCTCTCGCTCACCAGCTCGACAACTTTCGCCCCATACTCAGCCCGGCTCTCGGCTGGCAGATCATAGCGGATGCGCTTGCCGATTTGCCAGTAGAGGAGCACAAGCTCGGAGTTTACTGATTGAGCGACACGGGCCTTTGCCTGCTCTATGAGTGGCCGGATGCTGCCGACAAGCTCTTCGGAGGCAACGGATACCTCATTCTCTTCCGATTCTGCTATTTTGCCAGCAGGGTCCTGTTCTTCTCTCATTCGGAAGGCTTTCTTCATGGCATCATCGTCTCCTCAAGCATCATAAGTAATGTGAGACAAGGCTCTGCATTGGGGACATATGACCTCATTATCTGCCCATAACATTTACTGGTTATAGTAACCTTCGTCTCTGCACTCGTCCTATCTCCTTGGATCCCCAACACCTCTGCTTTCATCATCCTGGCCAGCTCCCGAGCGTTCCCCTGCAATGCCATCGGCCGGTTGGGTGTCAGCTGCAGAAGTTTCAGAACTTCTGGGGGTAGCCTGAACTCCATGCGGCCAATGATCGTGCTGTCTACGGCTTTGTATACAAATGATACGCTGCCATTCAATGCCATGACGATCTGGCCTGAGTCTCGAGCTTGAACCAGATTTCGGAAGTCCTCTGGGCACCTGAGTTCAGAAATGAGGGGCTCTACAACCTCTTCCAGTGAATCATTCGTTAGGGGCCATTTAATCACATTTACTACTCAGACTTCTCGTCAGAACTACTATAACTGGCCGTGATACCTCCGCCAGAGATGGGATCTTGTAGCTTACACGTACTCATGAGGGCTGGAATCAGCTCGTATAGCCCCAGCTCTTTGGCTTTGGCAAAGACTTCAATAGCCTTATTGTGGCTCCTCGCCGAATTGTGTGGGTGAGGTCCAGCTGAAACTATTGCCTTTGCACCTCTGCTTTCTGAGGTTGGGTTAGTGCATAGCCCTTCACCACAGGCGCGGAGACACAGAGAATATACGATTAGAGTTTACCCATACTAAATAGCGAGGAGCCGTATCGATTATCTGCAGGATCATCCTTCGCATTGCCTGGCATACTCCTTCGCCCAGTAGGTGATGATCATATCCGCCCCCGCCCTCTTAATACACATCAACGACTCCAGAAAGGCGGCCCGCTCATCCAGCCAGCCCCGCTCAGCGGCGGCCTGGATCATGGAGTACTCTCCAGATACCTGATAGGCAGCAGTGGGCATGCCGAACATCTCCTTTACTGCCCGGAGCACATCCAAATAGGGCATGGCCGGCTTGACCATCACCATATCCGCCCCTTCCTCGATGTCCAGCTGCACCTCCCACAGGGCTTCGGCAAAGTTGGCCGGATCCATCTGGTATCCCCGGCGATCGCCGAATGCGAAGCCCGACTGGGCCGCCTCCCGGAAGGGACCGTAGAATGTGGAGGCATACTTGGCGGAATAAGAGAGAATGGGGGTATCGGCGAATCCCTCCCAGTCCAAAGAGGTGCGAATGGCTCGCACCATATGATCCATCATTCCGCTGGGGGCGACTATATCCGCTCCCGCCTGGGCCTGGCTCACTGCCACCTCACCCAGCAGGGGAAGGGTCTCATCGTTCAGTACTCGCTCTCCCCGGACCAGGCCGCAGTGGCCGTGGCTGGTGTACTCGCACAGACACAGGTCGGTTATGACCAAAAGACTGGTGCATTCCTTGATTGCCCGCACCGCCTTCTGGATCACGCCATCGGGATCGGCTGCAGCCGAGCCCATCTCATCCTTGGTGGAGGGCAGGCCGAATAGCAGCACTGCTGGCACCCCCAGATCCTCCAGCGCTCCTGCCTCTGCTGCCACGCTCTCTATGCTCTGATGATACTGGCCGGGCATGGATTCGATCATCCTCGGCTCGGTTATCCTCTCATCTACAAATATGGGCTGGACCAGGTTCTGGATGCCCAGATCCGTCTCGGAAACCATCTCTCTGATCCCCGGCACTCTCAGCCGCCTCATTCTCCTCATATCTTCTCCTCCAGCCGGAACAGCTCGCACAATGACTTCAGTATCTCCAGGTCTCCCCTCTCCGCAGCGCTCTTCAGCGATTTGGTCGGCTCCGATAATATTTTATTCACAATGGAGCGGCTCATATCGCACAGGACCTGCTGCTCGATCTCGCCCAGGGTATGCCTGGCTGAGAGCTTGTTCATGGCCTTTCTGACCTCCTGGTCCTTGATCAGCTCCGCCTGAGAGTAAAGCCGAGCCAGCAGCTCTTCCGCCTCCTTCCTCTTGTACTTGGCCCGGAGAAGCTGCAGCTCTTCTGTTATGATCTCCTCCACCCGTGTCGCCTCTGCCATCCTCTGCATCATGTTCTCCCGGCTGATGTTCTTGAGGCTGTCGATGTTATGCAGCTCGACCCCTGAAACCTCGGCAGCAGCCTGGTCCACGTCCCTGGGGTTAGCGATATCGATTATGAGAAGCTTGTTGCTTCTATCGGCCATGGCCATCTCTATGTCGCTCTTGAGGAGGATGTAATGGGGGGCAGAGGTGGCGCTGATCACCACATCTGCAGTATGAAGGCGGCGGGGCATATCATCAAATGGAACTGCCTCTCCCCCCAGGCTCTCCGCCAGACAGACCGCTGAGCTAAGGGTCCGATTGGTGACTGCCAGCGATCCGATCTCCCGGCTGAGCAGTGCCCGGGATATTAGCTCCCCAGTCTCGCCAGCGCCTATTACCAGCACTGATTTGCCCTTCAGGTCACCCAGGATCTCCTCAGCCAGGTCGACAGCTGCAGAGCCTACCGACACCGAGCGCTCGTTGATGCGGGTCTCTTTGCGCACCCTCTTGCCCACCTGAATGGCCTTCTTAAAAGCAGTCTCCAGCATCCAGCCAGTTGTTCCCGCCTTCATCGCGATTTGGGTCAACTCCTTCATCTGTCCCAGGATCTGGTCCTCTCCGATGATCATGGACTCCAAGCCCGAGGCCAGGCGGAGAAGATGGAGCAGGGATTCGTCGTGATCATGAAAATCGATGATTCGAGATGATACGCGCGCTTTCTTGGCCAGGTCGAAGAGCACCTTCTCCCCTCGCGGTGCCACCACATAAACCTCGACTCGGTTGCAGGTCTTGAGAACAGCGCATTCCTCTACCCTGTCCTGAGACATCACCCATTTAAGAATGGTCTCTACGTCACCGTGCCAGGCTCTCTCAATCTCGTCTATGGAGGCGGTGCGGTGAGTAACCAGCATCGAGGCTATCTCGCTCATCCTGGCATGCATGTGAGCGGGCTCTCATATAGGCCTTTTCATAGGAGTGGCCCAAAAGCCTCCAGACCTCTTTGTCCTCCAGGATGTTCCTGATTGCCCGGGCGCGATCCTCCTGTCCGGGTATGAGCTCCTTCAGTTCAGGCCTCAACCGACCAAGAAGCTTTGCCATACCCTGGTAGTCCTCGGTCAGCTCCTCCTCCAGCCGGAGGCGGAGGTACCGGGTCAAGCCGGGGGACTCGGTAGAAATGGCGATGGAGATCTGGCCCTTTCTGATAATGGAAGGAACCACCACCTCCCCTCTGCCCTCCACCCGGTTAACCAGAATTCCCACCCGGATCGCCTCCTCCTCTATCGACCGGTTCAACTGGGAGTTGCTGGTGGCGGGAATGGCGATGAATGCGCCCTGCAGATATCTCTTGAAATCAACCCTAAGATCGCACTCTGTCAGCTCCCACCGATCCTTTGATGCCAGGAGTTTAGGGGTGAAACTCTGGCTGACCACCTGCACCGGCCCGTAATCGGAAAAGAGGAGGGCCTTTCTCTCCGCCACCTTTCCCCCACCGAAGATCACCACCAGCCTCTGGCTCATATCCAGAAAAAGGGGGAGGAGGGGCCTATAAGAGCAGTCATCCGGTGCAACCATAAGACTCCCGTATCATATTAGGCATCATATCCTGGCGCTTATCTTCTTGTACTCCTTCTCGCTGAAAAGGACGATATAGTCGCTTATGCCGGACCGCGAAGAGAGCCGTTCTGCAATCTGGAGGCATTCTTCTCTGCTGCGAGAATGGACCATGGTGTAAATGTTATAAGGCCAGTCCTGGGCGGTTGCCCGTTCATAGCAGTGAGTGACCTCCTCAGCTGCAGCAAAGATCGCTCCTGCCTCATCCACCTTCTCTGGCGGCACCCTCCAGGCGATAAGGGCGTTGGCCAGAATTCCCAGGGCTCTGTGCCCTATGGTGGCAGCAAAACGGCGGATGATGCCCTCCCCCTCCATAGCGCGGAGACGGGATATGATCTCATCCTCCCCCATCCCCAAGACCTCACCCCAAACCCGGTACGGCCTCTCCGTCAGATCCAATCCATCCTGAGCGACCTTGAGAAGCTCTAGGTCCAACTCGTCCATCAACCCCAGCCTCCTGGATGCTGGAATGGATAACGATCCTGGCCCTGGGCGGGAATGGTGCGGGGCACGCTTCCCGGATCGCCCACCACCTCATGATCGCTCCAGTAGTTGCCTCCCGCTTCAGCCCCAGCGTCCCAGTGGTTATTGCCATTGTCCGCGGCATTCTGGATGATGTTATCTCTGATTATGTTATGATAGAGGAAGTTGTCAGTGCAGTCGACCAGATTGATGCCAGCTATCTGATTTGAGCAGATCTCATTTCCGGTGATGTTGCAGCTAGTGCTGGTGCTCATGCGCAGGCCGTAGCGGCTATTGTTACAGAGGACGTTTCCGCTGATCTTCGATCTCTTGGACGACTGGACAAAGATGCCTTGGCCATTATTGGTGGCATTATTGCCTTTAACCTCTGCATCGGATAGCTGCTCTATTGATATGCCGTCTTTCTGATTAGAGATGGCGAAATTGGACTCAAGAGCGCAGGCGTTGCTGCCGGTGAGGGCGATGCCTCGGTCGTTTGAGGCGGCCTGGTTGCCCACCAGAGAGCACCGATGGGAGAGGCTCAGAAGGAGCCCTTCCTTTGCATTTCGAACTGCGCTGCAGTCTTGCACTCTGCATAGTCGGGAGCTGTGAAGGGATATGCCGCTATTAGATGCGGTGGAGTTGCACTTGAGCAGAAGCAGGTTAAGCGAGCCGTCCACCCTGAAGCCCTCGGCAGCGCAGTCTTGGGCATGGTCAGCCACAAACTGAATTCCTCTAGAGTCCCGGCTGTCGAAGCCGACATTGCACTCCCGGACCCGACAGTCGGAGATGATGCAGTCATTGCTGGCCCGGAGGAGAATGCCCTCCTCGGATAGATCGATGCTGCTGTTTTGAATGCGGCAGCCAGAGGAGTTCACCAGCAGCATGCCTACGCTGCTATTGGATATGGTCAGATTCCTAGCAGATATCTCCCGGCATGATATCAATCCCAAAAAGGCACAGTCTTCCGGCACATTCATCCCCGATTTTCCCACCAGATAATAGATAGGCCTGCCATCGATCATATTGCTCCTGTCTATGTCCTGATCATAATAGTCTTGAAGAGACAAATCTGCTCCATCGCCGTCGTCAATGCGCAGGTTGTAGCGATTCAATTCCATGAGGTTATCCTGGAGGAGGTTTTTCGCTGATCCGCGCAATGAAATACCGTAGACGTTATGAGAGGCGAGATTGGACCGGATGATGTTGTCGGCTGAGGCAGAGAGGAGTATCCCGTTGCCGTTTTCAATAAGGTCATTCTCTGCCAGCATCAATCCGCTTGCCTCGTTGCCGTAGATCCCTGCCCTCTCATTTCCCAGGCACCAATTGGAGGTCACATTGCAGTGTTCCGTCACTCTCAAGCTGATGCCCACCTTGCCCCCTTCGATCTTATTCGCCGCGATATCGTTAAACCGGGAATTGAGCATATCTATGCCGCTCACAAAAGCCCCGCTGAGGTTATTTCCCGATGCCACATTTCCATCCGACCGGGTGAGGACCAGGCCCAGTCCGTCTGTGAGAATGGTGTTGTTAACCACCCCATTCCTATCCGAGTCCTCGATTAGCACTCCCTGCAAAGCGGCGATTGTGCAATCTTCAACCCAGCAGCCAGAGGTCTGGTTTATCCTTACCCCAATCCCACTGCCCTGGATGTGGCAGCCAAGGACCCGGTTGTCCGGGGCGAAGATCTCTATTCCCGCGGGGGAGCTGATGCTGCAATTAGCAATTGTATTGTTGCTACCCTCTGAGCTTACTGCCGCTTTTTCCCCTGATATGGTGCAGCGGATGACCTGACAGTCACCTGAAAGCAGGCTTAAAGAGGCATCACTTCTGCTGGTGTTGATCTTGAGGTCGTATATCTCGCATCCCGGTGCATTGATGCTGAGCGGCCCCTCTATGGAGACGCCCTCTTGTCCATAGATCTTGAGGCTTCGATCGATGATTGCGCCAGGGTATCTGCCGGGCTGAATTTGAATTGTATCTCCTGGAATGGCTTTAAATACGGCAGCAGAAATGGTCTTAGCATCGCTACTGTCGCCAGGATCGACGATCAAGACGCGCGCCTGGACTGAGCTTGCCAGGAGAATCGAAATAAGAATGAAGGCGGCAACTGGTCTCATCGTTCTTGTTTATGCCCTGTTGCCTATTAAACCTAATGCAGTGAACCAGCAGAGACTTTAGCAGAAAGATATAAAATACAGATAAAGCATCCTTCTTCTTGACAAGGATGGTTTCTAATGGCAGGGCCTTATCGCATTCTCATCATTGAGGACGATCCAGAGCATGCAGAGCTGATCAAAATGGGCTTCCGAAGGCATGATGAGTTCTTCTTGAATTTTGCCGCCACAGGAGAGAATGGCCTGGAGATGATATCCCAGGATAGATACGATCTGATCTCTGTGGACTTGGTTCTGCCGGGGATTGGAGGCCTGGATGTTTTAGTGAGGATCAGAAGGCTGGACCCAGATATCCCCGTGGTCATGGTCTCCGGCCACGGCACAACGGAGATGGCAGTGGTTGCCTTCGAGAATCGGGCGACTAAATATGTGGTCAAGAGCCTGGAGAGCTTCAAGAGCCTCCCCTATGTCTTTGAAAACCTCATACAAGAGGCACGGTTCAAGGCAAATGAGAGGCAGATGAGGGAGTGCATCGAAAGGTCGGAGAGAATTCACAGAAATGTTGTGGAGAATGCCCTGGCTGGCATTTATATCCTCCAGGAGGGGGTCTTCAAGCTGGTCAATCCGAGGCTGGGAGAGATCTTCGGTTGCTCTGCGGATAGCCTCCTGGGGATGCCCTTCTGGCAGCTGATCACGCCTGATGACATTCAGTGCGCGATCCGGCTGGAAAAAGACCGGCAGTCCGGCGTGCCGATTTATGAATCAAGGGTTCTGCGCAAGGACGGAACATGTCGCTGGATAGAGTTCCGGACGATGCCCATAGAGCACGAGGGGCAGAGGGCGGTCCTGGGAAATCTCCTGGATATAACGGATAGAAAGGAGAGGGAGATCGAGATCCTCAGGGCCAACCGGGAACTGGAAGCAATGGATCGGATATCTGAGATCTGTTTTTCCTCCAAGGAAGATCTGGACAAGGTGCTAGCCGATTCCCTGGCCTTTATCGTCTCTGGGGCAGGCGGGGCGGATGTCGGGGGCATATTCCTCCAGGAGAATAGGGGCCTGGTGCTGAGGGCTCTGCATGGATCGGTGGAGGTCTTGATCGAGTTCGTCAATGATATCCAGGCAGGCTGCGACCTTCTCGGCAAGCCTCTGGTTCACGAGGTTAAAGATGGATCGAGGGGATCTTGGATATCAGCGCCGATAATCTCCGGAGCGCAGAAGAAGGGGGCGCTGGTCCTGGCCTGCGAGGAGCTTGAATGCCTGCATTTTCTGGAAAGAGCATCGTTGCGCATCGGATATATTTTGGATCGATCTGAGAAGCCCCCCACCATTCTCTCCGAAAACGAGATCGAGGTTATGAAATATGCCTGGTAGCTCCTTTGGAACCCTATTTCGCATCACCACCTGGGGCGAGTCTCATGGCAGAGCGGTGGGCGTTGTTTTAGACGGCTGCCCAGCAGAACTGGCATTAACGGAATATGATATTCAAAAGGAGCTGGACCGCAGGCGTCCGGGCCAGAGCCGGGCATCCACCCAGAGAACGGAGGCGGATCGGGTGGAGATCCTCTCCGGCATCTTCGAGGGAAAGACCACCGGCACCCCCATATCCATGCTGATCTGGAACCGGGATGCAGACTCGGCCAGCTACGACCTCTTGCGCAACAGGCCCCGGCCAGGTCATGCCGATTATGCTTATCAGATGAAGTATGGCCTGCGCGACCATCGGGGCGGGGGCAGGTCGTCCGCTCGAGAGACGGCTGGCCGGGTGGCTGCGGGAGCGGTGGCCAAGAAGCTGCTGCAGCATTTTGGGGTGGAGGTCGCAGCCTTTGTGACCGAGCTTGGAGGGATCAAGTCCAGGACCGATTCGGTAGATTTGGCTGAGCTTCGCGCCCGGGTGGAGGCCAACCCCATACGCTGCCCGGATCCTAATGCTGCAATGAGGATGATGGAGCAATTGGATCTTGTCCGGCAGGAGGGTGATAGCCTGGGGGGCATGGTAACGATCATCGCCCGGGGGGTGCCGCCGGGCCTGGGAGATCCGGTCTTCGACAAGCTGGATGCTGACCTGGCCAAAGCGCTCATGAGCCTGGGGGCGGTAAAGGCGGTGGAGATAGGGGCGGGTATTGGCTGCGCCGGTATGCGGGGAAGCGAGATGAACGATCCTCTCCGAATGGAGGGAGGGAAGATCGGCTTTGAGGGCAACAATGCCGGTGGCATTTTAGGCGGAATATCCACGGGAATGGATATAGTCTGCCGGATTGCAGTCAAGCCCACCCCGTCCATCGCCAAAAAGCAGCATACCGTGGACCTAGCTGCCGGAATGGATGCGGAGATAGAGATCAAAGGGAGGCACGATCCGGCCATACCCCCCAGGATGGTACCGGTAGCCGAGGCCATGGTCGCAATAGTCCTGGCAGACCACCTTCTGCGTCAGAGAATGTCAAGGCTCTGATTTTATATCTTTTCGGGGCTTATTGGGGCGGCATGCCCAAGGAGTTTCGCAGCCTCATCTCATTACAGGAAGCCAAATCGATCATCTCAGACCACCTGCCGCCAGCCCGGGAAAAGGCCGTTGCCCTGGGCTCGTCTCTTGGCTGTATCCTGGCGGAGAAGGTGATATCAAGCCAGGATGTTCCCGGCTTTGGCCGCGCCTCTATGGACGGTTATGCGGTCATCTCTCAGGACACTATCGTAGCGAGAGAGGACCGGCCTGTATCTCTCCGCCTGGCGGGATCGGTGCCCATGGGCAGAAGGCCTGAGATTGAGATCTCGCGGGGCGAGGCAGCGGAGGTCTCCACCGGTTCCATGATGCCCAAAGGTGCAGATGCGGTGGTCATGATCGAGTACTCCCTGGCCCAGAAGGGCATCGTTTACATCCGCAGGCCGGCCTTTGGGGGGGAGAACGTTCAGGCGGCTGGAAGCGACATATCCTTTGGGGAGGCAGTCCTCTTTCCCGGAACGCCGATTGCAGCCCGCGAGATAGGCGTTCTGGCCGCTCTGGGAAGGGAGAGCGTCCGGGTACGAAGCCTGGATGTGGGCCTGGCCTCCACCGGAGCGGAGCTAATTCCCCCCGGCCGGGAGCTCTTGCTCGGCCAGATCTATGATATCAATAGCTACACCATAGCTGCGGGAGTGGAGGACTGCGGCGCCCGTCCCAGGAGCTATGGCATTCTGCCGGACGATAAGGAACAGATGGCGAGAACCCTGCTGAGGATGGCAGAAGAGTGCGATATGATCCTGGTGAGCGGCAGCACCTCAGCCGGGGCAGGGGATATGATCTATCAGGTTATAGAGGAGGTCGGAGAACTGATATTTCACGGGGTAAACTTCAAGCCGGGAAAGCCCACCATCTTCGGGATAATCCGGGGCAAGCCATGTATCGGACTGCCAGGCTATCCCACTAGCGCTCTGACCGTCTTTGCCGAGCTGGCCGCCCCCGCCATACGCTCTGTCCTGGGCCGTGGGCATTCTGAGAACAAAACCGCCGGAAGGCTGGCCGGCCCTCTGCGCACGGAAGGAAGGCAGCAGATGCTGGCAGTGGGCGTATCGGGGGATCTGGTCTATCCGGTGGACAAGGGCAGCGGCTCGATTACCACCCTGGCCCTGGCTGACGGAGTGATAGAGATTCCGGCAGGTGTGGAGTTCTTAGAGGGAGGATCACCGGTCCAGGTCCGACTCTTCTCGCCAGCCCAGGGTCCCTGTCTGGTGGTGGCAGGAGAGAACTCCCTATTCCTCGAGCGGCTGGCAGAGGATCTGCCCTGGAGGCTGATGCTCTTGAACACCGGTTCGTACCGGGGACGGATCTATTTGGAGGATGGCATTGCAGACCTGGCAGCGGTTTCAAGCCCATTGGAAGAGGCTCCCAAGGGCGAGGCGAAGGTCGTCTGGAGCGGCAAAAGAGAGCTGGGGCTGATCTACCGGGACCCTTCAGCTCCGGTCGACCCGGCCAGTCAGAGGATAGTGGGCTGGCCGAGGGATTCCGCTATGAAAGAGGCATTCGAGCAGGCCCTGACGGAAATGGGCATCGGCGCTCCCGTTTACGTGCGCCTGGCCAAGACCCACACTGCCATGGCGGCCATCGTTGCCTCCGGCCGGGCGGACCTTGGATTTGGGGAAAAGGAGGCAGCAAGCCAGGCCGGACTGGGATTCAAGCCGGTAGTAGAGGACGAATTGTACCTCTTGGCAGGGCCCAAGGGCCTGGGAAATCCCCGGATAAAATCGCTTATGTCTGCCCTTCCTTTGCAGACGATATAGCTCCTGGTTTGAGCATGATTGACCTTCTCTCATAGTAGCTGAGAGGATGGCGAATCCTCCGGCAGAGATCGTCCTCCCCAGGGCAGTTGCCATATGTGGCCATGGTAGCACATGCAGGCGGCTTGTACCGGGTTCCTGTCGCTCCAGCGATATGCTCAACCTGGTAGCGGGTGCGATCCTGGTCGAAGTCCGGGCTGGTGGCAAAAAGGGCGATCACCTCATCAGGGGTCATATTGATCTGCAAGAGGAAGCTGACCAGAGCAAACCGGGCGCTATGAGCTAGGTTGGCGCCTTTTGAGACCTCAGAGAGCATCTTTTTGATGCAGGGGGGAAAAGCGCCCTCTTTGACCTCTCCCAAATCGATCTTCTGCTTGGCAGCCAGGGCCTCTAGGTCTCTCTTGACCGGGGCAAGATACTCCTCCAGGCCCTGGCAGATCCTCTCGTCCACAGATACTGGCAGACCCTTGAGGACCTTCTCTCTGATCGCCTCCTCCAACAACCGCCTGAGCTCGACATCGGTGACCGTAAGATATCCCTCAGACAGATCGCGGTTGGTGAGCTTCCATTTGGGGCTGTGCATGCGGTGTGCTGCCCGGATGTATTCAGAAAAATGGATCTTCCAGGGCCCCTGCCCCTGAGGATTGATCCCCAGGTCGTTGGCCAGGACGACCAGCCCTTCCTTTTCATGCTGCATCCTCCGGAAGGCCAGCTTCGCCTCTGCCAGAGCGTATCGGCGCAGAAGAATGGGATCGTTCAGACAGGAGACCATGACCCTGGCCAGTGGATAGCTGAGAAGTTCAAAGAGCTGCTCAGACTCGCTGCTCGCCCGCCCATCGGGAATGGCTTCACCGCCGACCGCTCCTCGCAGGCGTTCTGCCGCTCTGGATCGCACCGACTGGAAAAGGGATTTGTCCAGAAGGCTATCCAGGGAGATATTTCGGCTGCGGACTGCTTCTGCCGCCTCCTGAGTAAAAGGATAGTCCGAGATCTTCATTCCTGCTCAATTCGGGGAGCGAGGAGATAGTTGATGTCCACGGACTGGCCTAGCTTGAAGGTTACCCGCAGGGGGTAGTCTATGCCCATCTCCAGCGTGACCTCTCCTGCTTTGCTGATGGACTTTGACATATCCTGCAGATAGTCTAAAGAGAAGAGGCTCCTGGCCTCGCCTGGCTTCATGCCTAAGAGCTCAGTGCTGGGGATCTTGAGCTTGAGGGAGTCGATATCCCCCTTGGCTTCCATATAAAAGCCCTCATCAGAGACGCCCAGGATCACGTGGTCGCTCACCTTTTCCGCTGCTTTTACTGCTCTTCTCAACTCCCCGCCGGGAAGCGTCACATGAGCCGGCAGGTCCAGATCGGGGATGCGTGGTTCCTTCCTTATGGCCGTGGGATCGATAAGGCTTAGGGTGTAGGAAAGTGAGCCCACGCCGATCTTCAGCTTGTGGCTCTCCTCGTCCAGCTCCAGCTGCACATTCTCACCCCTGTCAGCCATGCTCAAGACATCGCTTAAGCGAACCAGGTCCACGCCGATCTCTCCTTGATCGGCCTTGAAGTACTCGAAGGCGTCGCTGCCTATCTTGAGAGACACCATGGCTACGTTCGCAGGATCTACTGCCTTCAGCTCCAGACCATTTTCGGATATGGAGAACTTAACCTCATCCACGAGAGAAGAGACTGAGTCGATTGCATCGCGCAGAGTTTCTGCATTGATTACTGCCTTGAACATTCCTTGAGCCTCCTGGGGAATGACAATTTAATATTTAATATAGTTGATGCCTAGTCGTACTCTCGCCAGGTGTTGCTGCATTTAGTGCATCGGAAGAACCTAACCTCGCTCTCATCTGCACTGCGCAACTGGCGCAGCCACCAGTATGCGACATTATTGCCGCATTCCGGGCAGCGGGCGGTGGTGGTGGGAAGGCCAGCAGATTCCTGTTCCAGCACGGGAACTATGCGAGAGAGCTGCTCAGTCTTGCTGACCAGGGACTCGCTGTTGGCTTTGGGCAGCTTATGGCCGCACTTGCGACAGACCATCATTCCATCTTTGGGCATCATCATGCTCTTGCATTGGGGACAAAATTCCATTGAGATTAGGGTGGACACTCGTCATATTAAAGTTTGCCAGGTGCGCTATTGGCGTGAAGAGCAAAAAAAGCACAGAGGCGAGAAATGAGCATAGCGATAAACGTGATCTGCCTGGACCGCCCGGGAATGCTGCGCGATATTGCCGGCGTGGTGGCAAAGATGGGTGGCAATATAGTCTACACCCAGCAGTTTGTGGTGGAGAGAGGAATCAACAGCGACAAAGCATCGGTCTACATGGAGATCGATTGCTCCACCCAGGATGTCAATAGAATGATCGAGGAGCTGGATGGGTTTGACTCCATCACCGAGGTCTCAGTCCATGATCCATTCGAGAAGATCTACGGATCCAGGGTGATAATAATAGGGGGCGGGGCCCAGGTAGCCCAGGTGGCAGTAGGAGCGGTCAATGAGGCCGATCGGCACAATCTGCGGGGGGAGAGGATCAGCGTGGATACCATCCCCCTGGTTGGTGAAGTGGCCATAGCCGATGCCGTAAGCGCAGTGAGCCGTCTGCCCAGGGCCAGCATTCTGGTCCTAGCAGGAGCTCTCATGGGAGGGCGCATCACTCAGGAGGTGGCCCGGCTTCAGGAGGAGGGAATACCGGTCATCGCCCTGAAGATGGCGGGCTCAGTTCCCGGTCAGGCGGATATGGTGGTCACAGACCCCATTCAGGCAGGCACATTTGCCGTTATGCATGTGGCCAGCACCGCCGTCTTCGATATCGCCCGGGTGAGAGGAAGGGAGTTCTAGCCCTTGAGGATGCCCGCCAGATCGCGAAGGTTATCGCCAGAGAAAAGGTCCTCTAAGGTATAGAAATTATCTTCCTCCTGGAGCACTGGAGCGGAGAGGGTGAAAACGCCATTTATGCGCAGCTCGGTGAGGGCCTCGGGAGTGCCCATATCGATGTTCTCAAAAGCGATGCCAGCCTTGACAAGAGCTGCTTTGAGCTGCTCGCATTTGGGGCAGGATTTGGTGGAATAGACTCTATAGACCAATTGTAAACCTCGGCCATTGTTTTTCATGTTGTAAAATATTAGATTTGTGGTTTCAAAACAAAAGGCTTCAGCGCAGTGCCATAGGATAGGATTTCTTGGACCAGACCGCATATCCCTGGGCCACAGCCTTCTCTGCGCACTCCCGGCAGCAGGAGAAGTTGGCCATGTACTCGACGCCTTCCATCTCATGCTCAAAGATATTGCTGCAGCTCATTCCCGAAATCCTGCGGTAATCCAGGCCCTTGCAGAAGTCATCGCATTCTGCTTGGTGGGGCCGTTCCAGCACCACCCAGTCCCGGGGAAGAAGGACTGGCAATGTGGCCAGGGTCATACCGCAGCCGCAGGGGCCATACACATCCTCGAAATCCTCATAAATAATAGCTTTACATATGCACTGAATCATCGTCCTCTCCTCTCAACCTTGTATCGCGGCAAGCTAAATAACATTTCCCGTCCAATTTCAAAGGCAATTGCATTATTCTGGCGTTATATCCAAAACGGCTGTATGATATCCATAATATCCGCAAAGATGGGATCAAACGGGCCGTTCTTTAATAAAAAATTAAAAATCAAGCAAATGCAACTGGTCGTCCAAATAAATAGAAGCTATTGGCAAAACAAAAATTATATATGGAATTAAAGGCCACTAAAGACGGTATTCTGGCTTTTAAGTCCAGAGGAGTTCAATTTAAGGCTCTTCTGGATTCATTATCCGGATTTATGGGGTGTTTGAGATATGCCAATACTTCCTGTTGCCCCGGTAAGCAGACTGATTCGCGAAGCAGGGGCTAAAAGAGTGAGCGAGGGCGCAAGAGATGCGCTGGCAGAGGTTCTGGAGAGCTATGGCCTGGAGGTGGCTCGAGAGGCCGCGGGCTGGGCGAACCACGCCAAGAGGAAGACTGTCAAAGCGGAGGACATAAGAGAAGCAGTCAAAAGAGTTAAACCTCCTGCGGTTTTAGAAAGGTGATCGATGGCAACTGATAACCCCCCCGGTTTGGACTACCGCCAATTGGGCCTCATATGTGGAATCGAGATTCATCAGCAGCTGGATACCGCCTGCAAGCTCTTTTGCGGCTGCCCCACCGCTCATCGAGAGGTAGAGGACTCCAATTTTGAGTTCTTCCGCTATCTCCGCCCATCGAGAAGCGAGCTTGGGGAGATCGATCGCGCTGCCTTGGAGGAAGTACTGGTCTCGCGCAAGTTCCATTACAAGTGCTATGACACCACCTGCCTGGTGGAAGCGGACGAGGAGCCGCCGTCCCAGATCAATCCCGAGGCCCTGGAGATATCATTAGTCATCGCCCGTCTATTGAGCATGCAGATCGTGGATGAGGTCTGCACCATGAGGAAGATGGTGATAGACGGCTCCAACACCTCTGGATTCCAACGCACGGCCTACATCGGCTCTAAGGGGAGCATTCAGACCAACCAGGGACCGGTGGGCATAGACATACTCTGCCTGGAGGAGGAGGCTGCGAGGATCATCGAGGACCGGGGAGACAGCCTGGTCTACTCCCTCGATCGCTTGGGCATTCCTTTGGTGGAGATTGGGACGGCGCCTGATATCATCTCTCCTGCTCATGCCCGGGAGGTGGCCTCGTACCTGGGCATGATTCTGCGCTCCACTGGCCGGGTGAAAAGGGGATTGGGCACCATTCGCCAGGATGTGAATGTCTCCATAAAAGGCGGGGCCCGGGTGGAGATCAAAGGGGTACAGGCCCTGAACCTGGTGGACAAGATTGTGGAATTGGAGGCACTCCGCCAGCATGGGCTGCTGCAGATCAAAGAGGAGCTTATAAGGCGGGGGGCAGCAGTCGATGATACCGTATTTGATGTCACATCGCTCTTCTCCCAGACCGATTCCAAGGTTTTAGCCAGATCCATCAAGAAAGGCGGCGTGGTCTTGGCCTGCAGGCTGGCGGGATTTGCCGGATTGGTGGGAAGGGAGGTCCAGCCAGGCAGAAGGCTTGGCTCAGAGATGTCCGATCGGGCCAAGAGAGCGGGGGTGGGGGGGATCTTCCATAGCGATGAGCTGCCCGCTTATGGCGTGACCGCTGCAGAGGTCGAGTCGGTAAGAGTTCAACTCCAAGCAGGGAAGGAATACGCAGTGATCATGGTCACAGGACCCGAGGACCGGGCCAGAAAGGCCATGGATGCGGTCCTGGTCCGGGCGAGGGAAGCCATGGAATTGGTGCCTGAGGAGACGCGCCGCGCTCTTCCCGATGGCTGCTCGGAGTATATGCGGCCCCTGCCAGGCTCGGCCCGGATGTATCCGGAGACGGATGTGCCCTCCGTGGCGATCAACGAGCAGACGCTGGAAGGCCTTGAGCTTCCCGAGCTCTTCAGGGCCCGATCAGAGCGCTTTGGTCGCGATTATGGCTTGAACTCCGAGCTGGCCAGGGTGATGGCCGCCTCTCCCAACTATCAGCTCTTTGAGGAGATCGTATCCCATATCCAGCTCTCACCATCCATTGCAGTCCGGGCCCTGGAGACGATTCCAATCGAGCTGGCCAGAGATGGGGTGGACATATCAGCGCTCTCAGATAATCATTTCAAGGACGCCCTGGGGCTGGTGGCGGAGGGACGGATCGCCAAGGAAGGGCTGGCCGAACTATTTCGCGCCCTTGCCGAGCGTCCGGACAGATCGGCAGCTGATGCAGCCGCTGCTTCCGGGCTGGCAGGGGTGGACGAGGTGGAGGTGGCCAAGATCGTCCAGGCCATTGTAGCGGATAAAATGGATCTAGTGCGTTCAAAAGGGGAGAGGGCAGCCGCCCCGCTCATGGGCCTGGTGATGAAGGAGCTGAGAGGCAAGGCCGATGGCGCCCTGGTGAGCGCCATATTGAAGAAGGAAATAAATAATATACTGAGCGAGTGAATCCAGAAAGACCTAAAAAACCGGATATGCTCCTCTGGGAGGAGACCCTCTTCAAGGACAGGGACATCTTCGAGCTAGATCACCTGCCCGATCAGTTCCTCCATAGAGAAAGGCAGCTGGACAGCCTCAAGTTTTGCATCCGGCCAGCTCTGCAGGGGGGGCGGCCGGTAAATGCCCTCTGTCTCGGCCCGCCGGGAACGGGAAAGACAACGGCCATCTTCAAGCTCTTCGAGGAGATCGAGGCCCATTCCACTCGGATCGTCCCGGTGCATGTCAACTGTCAGATGGATTCCACCAGATATGCGGTCTTCTACCAGCTTTACAAGAAGATCTTCGAGCATGCCCCTCCATCCAGCGGCATCTCCTTCAAGCGGGTCTTCGAGAAGGTGGCCCAGCATTCGGCAGATGAGGATAAGGTGCTGATAGTGGCCCTGGACGACATCAACTACCTCTTCCCAGAAAAGGAGGTGGACCATGTCCTATACTCCCTTCTCCGGGCGCACGAGACCTGTCCCGGGGCCAGGATGGGAGTGATAGGCATCATGAGCGAGCTGGCTTTGAACTATGTTCTCGATCCCAGGGTGGTCTCGGTATTTCAGGCGGAAGAGGTGATATTTCCTCTTTACAGCCGCAATGAGATCAAGGATATTCTCAGCCGCCGGTCGCAGATGGGCTTCTATCCGGGGGTGATTGCTGATGATATCCTGGAGACTGTTGTCGACCATACGGAGAAGTCCGGGGATCTGAGGGTGGGAATCGACCTTCTGAAGAGGGCTGGCCTGAATGCGGAAAAACGCGCTTCTAAGAGCATATCCCCTGAGGACGTGGCCAGCTCGCTGGAGCGCTCCCGTCTGGTCCACCTCACCTATGCCTTGAAATCTCTGAAGGCGGATGAGAAGGAGGTCTTGCGCATGGCGACCCTCCAGGAGAGCTGGCGCGCAGGGGAGCTATTCCGCCTCTTCCATGAGAAGACGGGTGCGGGATACACCCGATTTCATGAGATCCTGAATAAGCTGGATGCGATCCGGCTAATCAATGCCGATTTTACCGGGCAGGGTGAACGAGGACGAAGCCGCATAATTAGGGTGCGCTATGAGGCTGAGGAGATCCTCAGCAGATTGAATCAATGAATTTTTGAAAAAAGTTGTGCCCATATGCTCCGTCCTGAGTAATGCATCTATATAGATACAATGCATAAGGACTTTAACCGGTGGATTCAATTGACCTTCAATGAATCGGCCACGAATGATGATGCCCCGCAGGTATAGCGAGCTTTTCGTAGAGACGCTTTTATTTGTGTCCGCCATCACATCGATTCTGGTCATGCTTTTAATATTCTATTTTCTCATTCACGAGAGCATTCCCGCATTTTCGGAGCTTGGCATCATCTCTCTTTTAGCGGGTATGAAATGGCATCCTTCTGGTGATATCTACGGCTTTCTGCCCCTTATCACCGCATCCCTCACCATCACCATTCTGGCCCTTTTCATCAACATCGCCATCGGATTTCCTCTGGCCATCTACCTCGCCGAGCTGGCTGGCCCCAGGAGCAAGGCGATCCTCAAGCCGGCTATAGAGCTCCTGGCAGGGGTTCCATCCATTGTCTATGGTTTTTTAGGAGTGATCATCCTCGTATCCTACCTGCAGGATAGCTTTGATATGCTCACCGGAAGGTCAATTCTGGCCGGATCAATACTTTTGGGAGTGATGTTCATCCCTTACCTCACCACCATCTGCGAGGACGCTCTAAGGGCGGTGCCGGGGGAGTTCAAAGAGGGATCCCTCGCCCTGGGGGCGAACCGGTGGCAGACAATAAGAAATGTCACCATACCCGCGGCATCATCCGGAATCACCGCTGCCGTGCTCCTCAATATAGGAAGCATAATAGGCGAGACCATGGCAGTGCTGCTGGTGGTGGGCAACGTGGCCAGGATAGCCTCTCCCTACTATGATATCTTCGACCAGGGGGCGACATTCACCTCCGTCATTGCCGGAGAGATGGGTGAAGTTGCCAGGGGATCGACCCACTATCACGCCCTCTTTGCCGTGGGTCTCATTCTATTGCTTGTGGTCTCCATACTGAGCTTGATTGCGGATTTTGCCAGGGCGCGGATCAGAAAGAAGTTCGGAGGATATTGAGTTGAAGCTGAAGCCTGCACTAGCAGCCTCAGTGGTCATATCAGCATTCTTATTCGTCTCTTCCCTAATCTGCCTCATCCTCCAGCCGGAACTCGATCGGATAAAACCGATTTGGGAGGCCAGTCTCATCCTCTGTCCTCTCTTAATTCTGGGCTCATATCTGACAATGAAAGGCGCCAGCGTAAGAACAGCGCTTTTGTTCATACTGGATATTCTTTTTTGCGGGTCGGTTTTCTACCTGTCCTATTCAGGCGCTCTTAATCCGGATTTTATCATTAAAAGACCGCTTGGTGTCGGGGCATCCTTCGAGTATTCATTCCTGCTTCCTCTGCTGGTCCTGGTCGCCAGCCTGCTATGCATCAAGGATGCCCTCAATATAGTTTATGGCTATACCGCCAGGGGAAGAGAGGCGCTGGTGTTTCTGGGAATCAGGATGTCGGCGATGCTCTCCATTATCCTGCTGGGCGGAATCCTGTTCATCATCATCTACAAAGGCATATGGGTCATAAACTGGGAGTTTCTGACTTCACCCCACAGGAGGTTGGGGCAGGCGGGGGGTATCAGCACTGCCATACTGGGATCCTTATGGATGGTTCTGGGGGCTATGCTCATCTCTTCTCCTCTTGGAATTGGAGCGGCCATCTACCTGCATGAGTACTCCAAGAGCGAGAGGCTCAACCGGCTGATCACCATTGCGGTGAGTTGCTTGAATGGAGTTCCCTCCGTGGTCTATGGCCTCTTCGGACTGGCATTTCTGGTGAGCCTGTTCGGAGTATCATTGATCTCCGGATCGATCATCCTGGGCCTTATAAACATCCCCACCATAATTCTGACCAGCCAGGAGGCATTAAAGAGCGTTCCCAACTCTCTGCGAGAGGGGAGTATGGCTTTAGGAGCTACGAAGTGGCAGACCATAAGAAAGGTGGTTTTGCCCTCTGCCATGCCCGGCATTCTCACCGGGGTGATCATGGGAGTGGCCAAGGCATCGGGCGAGACTGCGCCCATCATGTGGACGGCGGTTACCTTCACTGCCTCTCCAGTGCAGATGATCTATGGGGTGATCCCCGATCTATTTCAGCCGGTGAACAACTTGAACTACCATCTCCTGAACCTGATCTATTTCCTGGGGGCCTGGGATGTGGAGGCTCGGGCCTGGGGTACGGCTCTGGTGCTGATATCGCTGGTTTTAAGCACCAACCTTCTGGCCATTGTGGTGAGAAATTACTACCGCAAGAAGATCTCCTGGTAAATGGCTCATGAGACAAAAAACAAATTGATCTGCAAGATAATAGTTTATGGAAAAAGAGCGATCATCCATCCATTTTTGCCTTAAGGCAGTTCATTGTTCGACGAAGAAGGTCCTGGATCGTCCCCACCTCATCGCTTTTCAGGTCGGTTGGCATAAGAGGAAGGGCGACCAGCACTGCTGTATCCAGCCTCAGCCTGGCCTTGGGCCCCCACTGGCTCTTTGCTGCTGCCAGCTCATTCTGAAGGGCATTGATGCTGATCGAAATTGCCTGCAGCTCCTCTTCCACTTGCACGATGCTCCTGTTCCTGCAGTTCATATCCCAGCCCCTCAGAACGGCAGAGATCAGGCCGGACTTGTGGCCCTCTGGAATTCCCACCGCCTTCAATAAATCCAGAATCAGGCCGAGCTTAAGAGATCTCACCTCACCAGCTCTTGCTACCAGACCACCCCGCTGCATTAGTGCTTCGTAATACTTGAGAAGGCCAGAGAGGCTATCAACATAACGTATGTCACAATAACCAATTGCATTAATCATTCATTAACCTCCCATAGAAGATGAAAATCGGATTAGATGAGAATCGATCGGAATTTATGCATAACAGCGATTCGGCAATCTTGCCTGCAAGAGAATTGGTGCAGACACTGCATCCTGAGTTATCTGTCAAATCCTTAGGCACCAATCAGCGATTGAATCCACCCAATATATTCCTTGTCCCATTATACTATATAGGTCTATATCAGGTATATAGATCATATAGGTCTGGTGTATAGCAAGAATGAAACGTGGGTCCATCCCATTCAGCGGCTTGATCATCCTGGGAAGACCAGGGAAAACCATTCATGCCAGGATTACTGCTAGGATTTATCATAATGGAGCTGCGGATCCAATCATGGCTTGGATCTCAATTGTCTACGAATATACGTATTCGCGATTCTAATGGCAATTATGCTAATGAAATAGCAACCTTTTTTTGACTGCTTCCTCTTTTTATGTTTTTGCCACATTCTTTTTTTTTCTATGCAATCTCTCTAGGTATTTATGTCTTAAAGGATCAATATCTAATGATGATATTAATATTATATAAAAATTTTGGATGTTGAAGGTCGAGCAGGTTAATAAAAACCATCACAATAATTATAATTCTGGTGGTCCAACCGGGCAAATTGGGCCCATTACTCAGATGTCTGGGCCTCATTATAGCGGCAATCTTCCCTGCAATGCAGGTTAATCCAATGTTAATGGCTTCTTCCATCATAAAGATGAATTTGAGAAGCTAAACAGTTAAAAAATTAGATTCAATCAATATTGAGCAATAAAGATTGATATACCAGAGCAGCTACATTCTGATATAGTAGTGATGTACTAAAGGTATGGAAGCCTTTTAAGAGCTGTGATGGGGATACTTAATGGTTGTTGCGAAATACAGGCCTGCAATCAAGATCGTCCTCAAGCTCCTTGAGTGCATTTCAAAGGGCCAGTCAAAAGGCCGGGCGCTGAAGACCCATATAATTCAGTGCGCCAATCTGAAGACGACTTCGGCTGAGAAGTATATCAATATGCTGAAAGATGCCGGGTATATTGAGGAAAAGAGGCTCGCATGGGGGGCAAGAGAGGTAATAGTATTTGAGCTCACTCCCCTGGGCAAATCGAGATATGAATGGTTCAAGACCATCAATGATGAGCTCTTTGTACTAAATGAATGGGCGAGCGAGTGAGAATAATGGAAGATAATACCTCGGCAGATGCGGTATATGATCTAATAGAGCGCGTAGAACAGCAGAGAAAGCGGCTCGTTCTCATTGTTATGGTGGTCTCTATATCATCTCTGCTTGGCGTTTCAGTTAATGCTCTGGCACTAATGGTCTTTTCGCATCAAAAAAGATGTAGAATCGACCTGACCTTGCCCATTGACTGACTATATAAAAAGAACCAGAGGAATGATCTAACCAGCTTAAGCGTCGCCTGGATGGAGATTTTGGGCATGGACTCAGAGCTCCGGACTTGTAGGAATGGGGGGTGCAGGCGCTGGGAGAACACCGGTCTTCAGGAAAAATTGGTTATTTCTATCTGTGATTTTCTTTGTACCACAGTCTCAGTAATTTAACGCTGGTATCAATTACCATGAATCCTCCTATAAATATAGGTACTGTATGTATGCCTACATTTGAAAACATGCCGCTTGGTTCTACCGCGCAAGCGCATGTACAAAGACAAGATGCACTAATGACTCCGTTTGATATTGAATACATTTTTTCACCATTCATTTTTTGCATTTGTTATTGATAACCAATATGCCCATAGTTGTTGTGCTTGGTATAACATCATATATATACTAAAAGGTAATATGGCTAATCGTATAACAATTTCTATTGTTTTTACATTTTCTGCATAGCGTAATCTATATAATCCATCTAGTGTTACAATTGCCACTACTAGATAGAACAACGGATGGATACCTAGTTGGCCACCGGATATTAGTACAACTGAAAGATAGTATATTATTAGTACATTCAACACAGTCAATATAATAAATAATATATGTTGGAGATATTCAGTTATTGTTATTTTATTTATTCCGTGAGTCCTTAGTACATCAATCCCACCCCTAAACCAGCGTACTCGTTGTTTCCATAATTCTTTTAATGTTACCGGCACTTCGGTCCATGCCCGCATATCCATGCATGCGGTTGTTTTCCACCCCAGCTCTTTTAGGCATATTGTTAGTTCATAGTCTTCAGTGATGTTATTCTCATCATATATTCTGCCCCACTTATTTTTTACTTGTTGTAATGCGGCTGTTCGATAAACCGCGGCCATTCCATGTACTACTTTTATCGATCCAGCGGTTTCGATTCTTGAACTATCAAATGTCGCATATTCTATTCGTTGCAGGTGCCACCAGAGCAATTCACTCCATTTAGATGACATGATATCTTTTATTCCTGCTTTTGAACAAACCGCACCCAATTTCTTATCTTTATTTATTTCTTTTACGGCGTTTTCCAGCAATCTATGATCAATTATTGTGTCAGCGTCCTGTACTAAAATTAAATCATAATCCAGTAAGTATTTATCTAACGCTTGATTTAATGCACCAGACTTTTTGTGTACATTGTTTATAGTTTTTAGCGTATTTACTTCTAGCGATTGTGCCAATTGTTCTGTTTTATCCGTACAATTATCGCACACTACTAGGATATCTGTCTCGATGGTTTGATTTCGTATTCCATTTATGCATGAATCTAATGTCGGTTCCTCATTATGTGCTGGTACAATCGTTAGGATCTTCATATTCTTGCCTAATCACATACAAATCCGTTTTTTATCCACACTATGCAGCTTTTTTTAATTGTAATATTTCCTATCGATGGATCACACAACTCGTTAATTACTATCGAGTCGTTCCACCATTCAGTCATGTTTCCTTGATATACTGTCATATTGCATACATTTACAGTTACATTTTTCCCTAAATGTTGAGTAAATTCATCTTCACCAAATGCTATTCCGGTCAATACTATTGCTAAGATCATTGCTACTGTTGTTATGTTCATATTTCATTCCCTTTGCCTATCGATCCCGCCGCAACGCCCAGATTCTTTAACCTCATGGAAGATCCTCTGATTGGCTCTGTCTAGCAGAGATCTGATTGCGTGTTCAATGAGCTTTTTGGCGTATAAACGATGCAGAAGGCCAAGATCTGATGATATTGAATTATTTCCTATCATAATCTGAACTAAGGATGCATCCTGTCCTGGACAAAAGGATTTTTAACAGGAAGCAATCATACTCAGCAATCAACCGCACAAATGATACCTAGCGAAGGAAAGATGATCTATGTCTGAGCTCAAACCGGCCGCCTGGGGTGGCATGAGAGCACCTGCAATAATGCTGTTGACAGTCGCATTATTCTGCTCATCAGCAAGCGCCGAGTGCTATGTATGCACTTTTTTAGATAGTCTGGCAAAAGAGACGATCACCAGCATCTTATCAAGTGATTCCATTTCAGAAGCCGGGAGAGCCAATTCCTCCGGCCAGCCAAATCAGGATGGAAATCCGGCTGTAACTGAGGATTCAGAGGATATGGTGGCCCCTTCAATCGACATGCTTGTAAAGCCTTCAAATATCGCTGGGAATGCTATAATACTGGATGGCAGTGATTATCCGGGTTCCTTCATACCGGGTGCAGTCCACATCTCATATCGGGAATTCGTAGATATCAACAATACCGCCTGCCTTAAGAACATCTCGGATATCGCCAGGATTCTGGGTGATGCTGGCATCTCCCGAACCGATCCTCTGGTGGTGTATGGCGAGTGCCAGCCCTGCGGGGGAGGCCCCTCCACTGCCACCTACGTCTACTGGCTGCTTCGCTACATGGGCCATGAGGATATCAGAGTGCTTAACGGTGGGATAGATGCCTGGATGGAGGCGGGATTGCCCGTGGAAAACTCATCTACAACCAGGCCTAAGAGCACCTATTCGCCCGCATTCAGAGAGGATTTGTATGCCAATTATGATTATGCAAAGAGCGGTAAGGCTCAAATAGTGGATGCTAGATCGGTGGAGGAATTCGAGCGCGGAACAATACCTGGGTCCATCAATATTCCCTATGATGAAGCCCTGGATGGAAAGATCATTCGGGCGGAGAGCGAGCTTGAGGGAATATTCAGCAACCTGACCAAGAATAAACCGGTGGTTGTGTTTACCACTACAGGGACCAAAGCCTCTGTGATATGGTTTTCTCTGGATATGCTCGGCTATGATGCCAAGATGTACACCTACAGGGACTGGCAGAAGGCTGAAAGGGAGGAGAGAAGGCAATTAGAGGAGATGAATCGATCGAAATGATTCATACACCTCCCTCTGATCCTCTTTTTTAGTCCTCGATTTGATTTCTCTGCTCGTTTCTCTGCCAATACTTTTATGCTCTTAGCCCAACTAATTCTTATCTATGAGAATTATATCCTGGGAAGAGATGCAGGCCCTGGACGCCAACTGCCTGTATTTCGGTCTGCTTCCTCTCCAGCTGATGGAAAATGCGGGTGCTGCCATAGCCAGAGAGGTTGTCGCATCGTCTCCGGGAAAGAGAGTCGCAATTGTGGCCGGCCGGGGCAACAATGGCGGCGATGCCTTCGTCGCTGCCCGCCATTTATCAGGCTATAATGCTACCGTTTACCTTTTGGGTCGCTCCCGCGATATATCCACTGAGGAGGCAAGGAGGAACTGGGAGATCCTGGAGCGCTTGCACTTGGATTTGCGAGAGATAAAGGATGCAGAGGACCTTATGCTCGATGAGTGCGACCTGATAGTAGATGCCATCTTTGGAACTGGGGTGAGAGGAAGGGTGTCCGGGCTGGAGGCGGAAGCAATCGATGCTATAAACCGTTCGGGAAAGAAGGTGCTATCTGTGGACATTCCCAGCGGCCTTGGGACCAATAAGGCGGTGCGGGCTGATTATGTGGTCACATTTCACCGCCCAAAGCCGGATCTGGGGGAGAGGGTTATCGTGGCAGACATCGGCATCCCTCCAGGGGCCGAGCTTTTTGTAGGGCCGGGAGATCTGGGGCTGTTGAAGAAGAGGTCTTCAGAGAGCCATAAAGGGGATAGCGGCAGGATTCTGGTCATCGGCGGCGGCCCCTATACCGGCGCTCCTGCCCTCACCGCCCTCGCCGCTCTGCGAGCGGGCGCAGATATAGTCACAGTGGCTGCGCCGGCAAGGGCGGCAAAGACCATCTCCTGCTTCTCTCCTAACCTCATAGTGAGAGAGCTTTCAGAGGATCACCTCTCCGCAAATGACCTGCAGCCTCTCCAGGATCTGATCGCCGCTCATGATGTGGTGGTCATGGGCATGGGATTGGGAAGGCATCCCGATACCCGAGATGCCATTGCCAGCATAATTCCTCTGGCTGAGAAGGTGGTCATCGATGCCGATGCCCTCCTGCCGGGCCTTCCCTTAAAGGGGCTCGTCACCCCTCATGCCGGGGAGTTTCAAAGGATCAGCGGCATATCTCTCATCGACCTGGACTATAAGGAGAGGACTGAGCTGGTGAGGGGCTATGCCTGGGAGAGGGGCGTGACCATTCTCCTCAAGGGAAAGGTCGATCTGATCACCGATGGAGAGATAGTTCGGGCCAATACCACCGGGAATCCGGGAATGACCGTTGGCGGGACAGGGGACGTGCTGGCGGGGATTGCGGCCGCCTTTTATGCCCGCGCCTCTGCCCTGCGGGCAGCGAGCGCAGCAGCCTTCGTCAATGGCAGGGCGGGCGATCTGGTCTATCTGGAGAAGGGATTCGGCATGCTGGCCACCGATGTGGTGGAGATGATCCCTCAGGCCATGAGGTTTTAGGATGGAGCTGAGATAGAAAGACGGGAAACGGTGGGCAGGGATTGGGAAGAGAGCAGAATTGAGAATGGGCAGTAGAATTGAGGACGAGAGGATGAAAGAAGAGGACGGCTGGTTTGGAGAGGTGGCCGGGGCAGAAAAACTGGAGGGCATGGTGGATATCACCTCTAAGTCTCTGGTCTATAGAAAGGCCACTGCTACTGGATCTATAAGGCTGAAGGAGTCCACTCTCCAGGCTATTAGATGTGGAGAGATAAAGAAGGGCGATCCACTGGCTACCGCCAGGCTGGCGGCCATACTGGCAGTGAAGGAGACTCCTCGTTTGATTCCTCTCTGCCACCCCATTCCCATAACCGGCCTGGTGGTTGGCCTTGAGCTGGAGGTGATGAGGATCAGAGCCACAGTCACAGTGACCTCTGTTGGAAGGACGGGGGTGGAGATGGAGGCCCTCACAGGTGTGAGCGTAGCTCTGCTCAACATCTGGGATATGGTCAAGTATCTGGAGAAGGACGAGACGGGCAACTATCCCGAGACGGAAATTGAGGAGATCCGGGTGCTGGAGAAGGTGAAAGGGGAATAGCTCTCGATGCGGAAAGTCGTACTGCTCTGGAATTATGTTGGTCGGCGTATAATATCCCTTCTCAGCTGTTGAGCCCTTTCCGATTCCTTTCTCCTTTCTATTTCTCCTCTACAGTATCATTGGCCACCAGCAATGCAATCTCATTTCTGCGGTAGAAGGGCGGCGTCCTGGGCTCGTTATACTGCATCAATAAAGGCTCTCCTTTGGTCAGGATCCCCCTTTCCTTCAGGGTCTTATTCAATCGCTCCAGATTATCTCTATAACTGCCTTCATTCATGTAGCCTGAGAACCTGATGGTGGCAAGGGTTCGGGGCTCGACCACCCGGATTTCGACATTGCTTGATGTGGGCCGGGGGATGGTCTGAATATCGAAGCGCTCCGGCATAATAAAAGCCATGGACAGGCCTTTTTCGGTACTGGTTGTGACCACCGGTGCAGTCATCTCGATCTTCTCCCCTTTCTCGTTCTCTCCGGAGATGTATCTGAACAATGGGCTGAAGGCACCATTCTCATCCTCCACTCCTCAGCTACCGCCAGGTGATTGCGGAGCAATCCATTATCCATGCAGTCAAGATGGGAGATGGCCAGACAAATGCGGGGATTTTTGACCAGAATACCACGATTATACAACTTTTGCCTCCGGTAATCGCCGCCCAAGGGGGTCCAGTTCATCCATAGGCGCGCTCATATTGGAGTACGAATTGCAGTTGGCACCCAGCCCGGATCGTCCACAAAAGAAGCTATTTAATCCAGGCGGATAAATAGAGACATTAGATATGTTAGAGCAGATGATTTCCCGCCCAAGGAAGGAAGATGATAAAGGCAGAGGTCTCACCGCTGAGCAGCGCAGGCATCTGGAGAAGAGCCTGAAAGAGAACGATGAGTTAATGAAATGCCTGGCCAGATTGTGAGGTCAGGTCTCCAGCGTGTTTTCTCGGAGCCGTCTCTCGATTTCATCGAGCATGCAATTGTATTCAGCTATTTTGCAGAGAACCCCGCATATCTTTTCTTTGCTAGTAGACAAGCGAAGGCCGTTCATCCTTAGAATGTTGTCTGCAAGCTGAAATCCAGTCTTCTTCTGGCCATCGTTAAAGGGATGAAGGGCTATTAGATGAAGAGCAAGAGCGGCCTTCTTGAAGTGATCGGGCTCATCATTGATCATGGAGACGAGATAATCAATGGTGCCCTGGCAAAGGATGCCTGGCAAGCCTCCATAGCGCTGGATGATGGTGTCATGGATCTCGATGATCATCTTTGCAGTTAATTCGACCATTGGACTGGACTTCCCTCGGGCAGGGAACAATTTCACTGACCGAGGAGATATTGGTTTCGATCCGCGTTCCGGATAAAGAAAAACTGTGGACCGGAGCTTCAGGAGTACATAGCCTGGTGGCCCCGCCCACCCACAGGAGTGCGCGTGCGCATGATGGAGGGCGGGCGTGTGACTGGAGGATAGCGGCACTGTCTCGTGCATGAAGTAAATTTGGATTGAGAGGATGGCGGCGTGGTCGGGCCTAGCTAGAGGAGGAAAATTGCCTTCTGTCAGAGATGGCCGATGGCCTGCTGCTCGCGAGTGCCTGGGCTCTGGTCTTAGATCTAGGAAATCTATTTTAGAAGCCAAGCATATCAATAGGATCGTGGTGAGATCAATGGAGGTTCTTGTCAAGAAAGGCAGTATAATTGAGCTTCCTAACTCCTTTATGGTTGAGTTGGGTCTAAGCGAAGGCAAGAAAGTGTTTCTGAACGTAAAGGATGGAGAAATTCTCATCAAACCGGCCAAAGACATTGCAAAAAGGCTGGCAGGTTCAATCGCACTGGATGATGTTGATCTTATTGATGAGATTGTGGAATCCGAGGATTGGCTGTGATAAATTCTCTTGAAGCACTGCCTAGATCTTCCGATGTATTTATCGACGCCAATATATTTTTATATCATATAATGAGGCGCCCTAAATGGTTCCTGCCATGCCACGAATTTTTTATGGCAATTGAATCAGGTGCGTATAATGGATTCACTTCAACACTTGTGCTCAATGAAGTGCTCCATAAACTAATGCTTGCCGAAGCCACGCATACCTATGGTCTGCACTCAGAATATGATGCTGCGAATGCATTAAAGCGAGATCCTACCAATCCCTTATTTCCTGGAAATCTTTTTTTAGAGGCAGAGACATGTTAATGCTTTGGTGAGATAGATGGAGGTTCTTGTTAAGAAAGGCGGGATAATTGAGCTTCCGAGTTCAATATTATCTGAGATTAACCTTTGTGAAGGCAAACGAGTAGCTCTGAGCGTGAAAGGCGGAGAATTGCTCATCAAGCCGATCAAGAGTCTTACTGATCAACTTATTGGCTCAATCAAATTAGATGACCAAAAACTTATAGAAGAGATAATCGAATCCGAGGATTAGCTGTGATTAGCTCTCTGGATTCGCTTGCGCCCCAATCCAATATATTTATAGATACGAACATATTTTTGTATGGTGCACTGGACTATACAAAATACCGAGCTACATGTCGTGCGTTCCTGCAAAATATTGAATCCGGCACCTATTTTGCAGCCACTTCTGCCCTAGTCTTAAACGAGATCATCCACAAGCTAATTCTAGCCGAGACTACAAAGACATATCATCTGCGAAGTGAGAGCGAAGCCAGGAAACTAATAGAAGACAAGTCGGAAACGATCTCAAGCCTTGCGAGGGTCTGGAAGACCTACGCTGTAATTAGAGCATATCCTTTGGTCATCCACAGCATCGACAAGGCTACAATGGATATGGCAACAGATCTTTCGAGCAGATATGGGCTCTTCATATCAGATGCATCTCACCTGGCTGTCATGAAGATGAACGGCATTTCCAATATAGCTACTAATGACAACGATTTTCAGCTAGCAGAAGACATTAGCATATACAAACCATAAGTGAGCAGGACGGGAAATATCATAGCCCATTTCTCTTTCGATTCTTGTGCCATCCCTATCCAGCCGTTTCCCCAAATAATGGCATCTGCCCGTATCCTCCCTCGCTTGCGGGTGCGGACGCGTGGCTGGTGGATGATGGCAGCAGAGCTGGAAGGACCGCAAGTAGATTATGTGTAGTCGGGCTCGCAGCTTTCTGCAATTTCTGAGATGAACTCCGGTCTCATGTAACGAATTCTGTTTCCGATCTGCTCGACTTCCTTCTTCAATTCCAGGTAAGGAATAAATCGGCAGATTTTCGGGAGGGGAGGCTTTAGCCTGGCAAATGCAGGCCTGTTAATCTCGTAGAACACCTTTTCTCTCCGCTCATCAGGCGCGACAATGAACAGATCGAGTTTGAGATTGGGCTGCATGCTCACCAGGTCCGCCATCCTCAATAAGCCCGAATAAATTGTTGTTGTGTGCTCCACCTCGAAAGCTGCGACTATTGCCTCGCCCTGAAGCCAGAGAACATCAATCAATTCAATCGTCTTATTTTTAAAGAATACCCTGCAGCAAGCTGCGGGATATTCTTTAAAAATAAAAATATAAAAATCTGGAAAAATATTCCTATTTAGCTTTTCGCTCCTTCATCGCTTCTACAAACGCCAGGAACGGCGGAGATGGCTTGCCCGGCCGGGACTTCATCTCCGGGTGGAACTGAGAGCCGAAGAAGAATGGATGCTCTGGAATCTCACAGATCTCCATCAGATCACCGTTCCTGCCGGAGAAGATCATCCCTTTCTCCTCGATGGGTTTGATATAAGCGGGATTGACCTCATATCTGTGCCTGTGCCTCTCCACGATATTGGTTTTGCCGTAGATCTGGTGCGCCAGGCTGCCCTCCAACAGGTGAGCGGGATAATTTCCCAGCCGCATGGTTGCCCCCATCTGCCTGATCTTCTCCTGCTCGGGCAAAATAGCAATCACCGGATGGGGGGTCTCTCCAAACTCAGTGCTTCCCGCCTCTTCCAGGCCGCAGACGTTCCGGGCATATTCGATCACCGCCAGCTGCATTCCAAAGCAGATACCCAAATAGGGAACCTTCATCTCCCGGGCATACTGCACCGCCTTGATTTTGCCCTCCGTACCCCGGGAGCCAAAGCCACCCGGCACCAGAATGCCGTCCGCCTCCCGCAGGATGAGGTCAGATGATCCGTGCTCCAGATCCTCAGCATCGATCCAGACGATCTCCGGCCGGACGCCGGCTTCAATCCCCGCATGCTTCAGAGACTCCCGAATGGAGAGGTAGGCATCCTCCATGGGATCGGCGCACTGCTGACCCACGGTGTACTTGCCCACGATCGCCACCTTCACCGATCCTGATACCTCTTCCATCTTCGCTACAAACTGGTCCCAGTCCTTCTTCTCCTCCAGAGGAAAGAGCCTCATCTCCTTCATTATGTACTTGGCAATGCCCTCGGCTTCCATCTGCAGGGGCACCTTGTAGATGTCATCAGAGTTGTGGGCGCTGATCACTGCCTCTGCAGGCACATCGCAGAACTGGGCGATCTTGTGCTTGGTCTCTGGGAGCAGGGGATTCTCACATCGAACCACGATCATGTCCGGCTGCAGACCCAGCTCCCTCATCACCTTCACGCTATGCTGGGTGGGCTTGGTCTTCTGCTCTCCATCGGTGGTGGAGGGGGCCAGGGTTACGTGGACGAAGAATATGTTTCCCGACTCCTCGTACTTGAGCTGGCGCATAGCCTCCAGGAAGGGCATGGACTCGATGTCGCCCACTGTGCCCCCCACCTCGACCAGACATATCTCGCAGCCCCCGTCTCGGGAGACCTGACGGATGCGCTTCTTAATCTCCTCGGTGATGTGGGGGATGATCTGCACCGTCTTGCCCAGATACTCACCTCGCCGTTCCTTCTCAATCACTGTGCTGTAGACCTTGCCGGTGGTGATGTTGTGGTCTCGGGTCAGCTCGACATCAAGGAATCGCTCATAGTTCCCCAGGTCTAGGTCCACCTCTCCCCCATCCTTGAGAACATAGACCTCTCCATGCTGAAAGGGGCTCATGAGGCCAGCATCGATATTGATGTAGGGATCGATCTTTATGGCCGTGACCTTATAGCCCCTGTTCATGAGCAGCCTGCCGATGGAAGCCGCGGTTATGCCTTTCCCAAGGCCGCTCATAACCCCGCCAGTGACCACGATATATCTCATTTTTTACGCCTTCAGGAGCGTAGCCGCTCCGTATATGATAAGGGTGACGATCAGAATCGACGACACTAATGCTCCGGGAAACTCGGGAATGCTCTCGGTGATGAAGGTCAGAACCAATGCGCTAACCAGGCCCAAGAATATGACTGCGGGAATGACCTGCATCGCTCCGATCGCTCGCAAGCCGTCCTCATCCTCAACTGCTTCTCCCGCCTCCTCTTCAGAACGAATCTGATCGGATTCGAACTGCTCTGTGGAATTCTCTTCCCTTTCGACCGATCCGAGTGGCTCCCTTACCCCTGGTCTGAAGCGGTTCTCAGGGTCCTGTGCTGCCTCGTCTCTCTGAAACCGCCGGTCCTCTCGGGGGGTCTTAAAAGGATCAAACTCTCCATTTGAGCCCTGCGTTTGGCTGGTCAGGGGATCGATGGGGCGGTCGATCCGATCGCGATCAGGATAATCATCCCCACCAAAATAATCATCGGCTTCTCTGGAGTATTCATTATCCCTCACCGGGCCATTGCGCTCTTTACTGTGATTATCTCCGTCCGTCTCCGAGAGATCCTCAATCCTGCGAAAACGGCGGGCAGATCGATATCTCTCTAGATCCTGATCCTTTGAGAACGATATATTCCGGCTCTCCCTCTCATCCTCTTCATCGCGTCCATCCTTCGCCGGGACGAATTCCGTATCCAGATCCTCGGAGGACTCGTATGGACTGCGATCCTCATCCTCCCCGCCATCATCCATGCCCTCGGGATCAATTATCTCTGGATCAATCCCATCGGCGCCGATCTCATCCTCGTCAGGATTCCTTTCCTCTTCCCGGTAATCCTCAGTCTGCGCCTCCTCTGCCGGGGCGATATCCCGGATCCAGGCTCGAGAGGGGACCCTGCCCAATCTATCTGATGGGCCCTGGCGGCCGAGACCTTCGGACTGGATGCCGGGGAGCTGATCTGGCTTGGATACCAGGGAATCCCGCAGGATGGTTATGGGAACCCGGCTATCGCCAATGCTGCTCTTCAGGATGATCTCTCCATCCAGCCGGTCTGTATCGTCGGGCATTCGGGCGAAGATCGGTATGATCTGCTTTCCATCCACATAGTCATCCGATCTCCTGAAGCGAACCGCCTTGAAGACGGGATCGCTGGCCTGAAGCGAGACATCTAAAGGCTCTCCATCGTTGATGACCACGAGGTTGAAGAGGGTCTCCTCGCCAGGAAGAAGATGGAGGACGATGGGTGTCTTGGTATCGCTTCCCTCGTTGATGCGAACAATATGATCCAATCCCAAAACCCCTCACTCGCTATTGTTACATAATATTGTATAAATATTTCGCCTGTGAATCCCAAGCCCCTTCTCTGCCCCCATCCACCATTTTGGGGCTCTTAGCGCGGATTCGGCCAGGCGTCCATCTGGTCAATCTAGAATATGATCATTCTCGAAGCTCTGGGGGCAGCATATTTGGAATCCCGTCCTCAATGGGATAGATCTCATTGCAAGCACGACAGCAGAGCTTGCCGGCTAATATCTCCGACTCGTTCTCTTCGAATACCTCCAGTATCAGGTCTCCTTTGCACATAGGGCAAGCCAGAATATCGAGAAGATCGCGTTTCATCGCTGGCAACATCTGTTCTTATAAAGTATAAATCTTTGTCTCACATCCGAAGCATCCGGTCCTGGAGACCTGACATGATGGGAATGGACCTATTTTTCCCCTGCAGTCACTCCAATAAAATGGAGGCATTCTTCCAGAGTATGGCCTCCTTCTCTCCCTCTGATAGATCAAGCCTCTGGATTATCTCCACTGCTCTGCCCGGAATCTCCCAGGGATAGTCGCTGCCGAATATCACCCGATCCGCCCCAATATCCTGGATCAGATCCGCCATATTCTTTTCATCCAGATAAAAGGAGACATAAGCGGTATCAAAATAGGCATTTCCTCCAGCGGGGAGAAGATGCCTTCTCGACTCATCCCACATTCGCATCCCGCCCAGATGGGCCAGCAAGAGCTTGAGCTCTGGATAGCACTGGACGACTCTAGCAAAGCGCTCCGGCGTCCCGAAGACCTCCTCCCTCTCCAGAGGATCCCGGCCCGTGTGAGTGACTAGCATCATCTCTCTTTTGATCAATGCCTCGTAAAGCCTCTCGCAGCACTGATCATCGGGATAGAACTCCTGCAGCAGAGGCATTATCTTGACCCCCCGCACGCCGCAACCAGCCAGCCGGTCCAGCTCCGCCTCCAGGTTCTCCATAAACGGATGGATGGCTCCAAAGGGGATCAGGCCCTCATCTGATACTGACAGGATCCAGTCGTTGAGGCTGGAGACGTCCTCTCTGCCTTTGGCCAGGGGGAGGAGGACCGATCTCGCGATCCCGGAACGGCTCATGTGCCCCAAGAGGTCCTGGGGCGCTCCGCTTCCCGGCACCTCTACCTTCAGCTTTCTTCTGGCCGCGGGAAGGATCTTGGCTGCCACTGGCGGAGGATAGATGTGGGCATGAAAGTCGATGATCATTCAGATGATCCCCATCTCCGTCAGCCTATCCGGCAGATAGGTCTTGGTTACAAAGTCCAGCCCCTTTCCGGCAAAAGCCTGCTGCTCGGCCTTCTTCTTGAGGTCTATTTGCAAGTGGATCTGCTTTTCCCAGTAGGGATTGGCAAACCTCGGATCAGAAAGCTCGCTCTTCAGGGCCTGAAGATCTCTGTCCGTAAGCTTGTCCGTGGATAGGTTATAATCCACGATATCGCTGGGCTGCACTCCCAGGAAGCGGGCCTTGGGCGTTACCAGATGATCGGAGAGGTGGGCGCTCTTGATCGCTCCATAGGCTATGCTGGCGAAGATGCGATAGGACCAGGGATCGCCATCGGTGAAGACTACAACCGGGAGGTTCAGCTCCGTGTTCAGCCTCTTTATGATCCGCCGGGTGGACCTGGCAGGCTGGCCTTTGATGTGCACCAGGATGGCATTATACTCCTCATCAAAGCCGTTTTCTATCAGCCGGGCGTACATTCCGCCGGTCTCAATGGCCATGACCATCCGGGCATCATGGTTGATGAACTCGATGTTATCCACGTTGAAGGGTATCTGGTAGCCGGCCTCGCCAACGTCCTCCTGGCAGTGCATCTCTTTCTCCCCCCGGCGGGTCTGCTCTTTCAGGCGAAGCGGCCCGAAGACAGCCGCTCCGTCCTCCTCCGGACGGACGTGAAAGTCCTCCCGGTGCAGATCGGTTACAATCTCCAGATCCTCGATCAGCCGGTCGCTCTCTGCCTGCTCATGGAACTTGGCTATATCCCAGTTCTCGGAGATGTAATAGATCTCTCTTAATGTCGAGCCCCGATTGTTCTTGAGATGCTCATCTATCAGCAGCTCTGTCAGGTGGACGGTTTTAAGAATGGTCTTGGCTCCCCGAACCGTCTTGACGCTGCGCATCGTCTCCTGGTCTCCGTAGATCCAGACATCGTCTTTAGTGGAGAACTCGATATTTCCCTTGGTCCGGGAGGGCAGAGATATATGAGGTACAACTCCCCGCTGAAACTGGCCATAGAGCGAATCGGCCAGACGGAGAAGGTTCTCTTCTGCCTTTTTCGACCGGGAATCCCTCAACGCTCTCTCCGAACTCTTCCTGTCATCTGATCCTGCCATGCCCTCACTCCAATCGCTGGGATCCTGTCATCTATCAGATCTCCCTATCAGATCGCTCTGGCGCCGGTGACGATCTCCGGGTCCAGACCCTCTACCACCGGCTTAGCTGGCCCGCTGCTATTCGCCCCGATCTGGTAGCTGATAATGGCCTTCTGGCCCGGGCCTACGGAGAGCTTCCAGTGGTGGTCGTATCCATCCCCCAGAGAAATTACCTTGGCAGGGGGACTGATCGCCTCCGCCTTCTCCCCCAAAAGCTCATGCAGCTTGAAGGATCTTACAAGGTCGCTGTGGTTCTCAACCACCAGCCGGACCGAGATCCGGCCGTCCTGCTGTTCGCTCTCCCTGTAAACCAGAAGGTTGCCCATGATCTTGGCCACCACCGGTCCTATGTCCGGCTCGGGGCGGTCCAGGACATCGGAGAGCTTCTTTGCTATCCGGGGAAGGATCTTTCTGATGATCTCCTCCTTCTCCCGTCTCTCGGATAGCAGGCTCTGCCTGCTCAGGTAGCGGCGCAGCTTTCGAGCCACCTCCTTGAGCCCCAGGTCGATCTCAACGAGAATCTCCGGCATATCGGCCACCGCATCCTTACTCTCCGAGGTGAAGGGGATATTGGTGGAGGCGATGTGCACCAGCAGCACTGCCGGACCGACGGGAATGCCGCTTCCTGCGGACTGGCTCAGAGAATAGTTCTTCCAGGAGACCGACTCCACAGCATGAGTTATGGCGCAGGCTCCTTGCTGGTAGACCAGGGGGACTCGATTGGCGAATCGGAGTATCTCTATGCGGCCTTCTCGGGCCAGCTCACCGCCATAGCCCAGTCCCACCTCAACCAGGAAGGGATTGCCTGAGTAGACGGATACCGGCCTGGTGGTGGTGGCGATGAAGTCCAGCCGGAACTCCTTCTCCAGCCCCGCCCGGATCAGCTCCTCGCCGATGGGAGACAAGCAGTCCACTGGAGGCGACTTAACCCGGATCTGTTTGAAGGCCAAAAGCAAGCGCACCGCCTCATCGTGGTCCAGGCTTGCAGGAGGAGCTTCAGGGTCCAGATCCGCTTTTTTGCACAGCTCCTGGGCGGAGATCGTTCCGATGGAGGAGAAGGTCTCCTTAAGAAATACCCGGAGCTTCTTCTTGTCGGTATAGCGCAAGAGCTTGATCAGCTCCCCAAGCTCTATTCCCTCTGGATGGGGCTGGATGGCATAGGCCTTCTTGGGAAGGCTCTCCGTCGCCCGCTCGAAGACCTCCACATTTCCCTCCGGCTCCACCAGGGTTAAGCGGGCATGGGGGTTGACGATAGCGGCGCTCTTCAATGAGCCATAGACAGACTGCCTGCGGCTGCGGACATAAGAGCCCTCCATTTCCATCTCCACCCGCGTTCCCCGAGGCCTCTCCCAGTCCACCTCCTCTGCTTTAATGATCTCAGGCTCGTTTTTGGAGGTGTTGATCATGAGCTCACAGTAATATGCAGGCCTGTCCGGAGCGATCTTGGATATAACTCGCGTAGGCCTGCCGCTGGTGAGCTGGGAGTAGAGCACCCCGGCGGAGATTCCTATGCCCTGCTGGCCTCTGCTCTGGCGCAGAGTATGAAATCGAGAACCATAGAGCAGTTTGGCAAAGACGCGCGGGATCTCCTCCGGCACAATCCCCGGGCCGTTGTCCTCCACTATGACCTGAAAGTATTCGCCGCTCTTCTTTATCTGCACGAATATGTCCGGCAGAATGCCCGCATCCTCGCAGGCGTCCAAAGAGTTGTCCACCGCCTCTTTCACACAGGTGATTAAGGCGCGAGGCGCGGAGTCGAATCCAAGGATCTGACGGTTCTTCTCAAAAAATTCAGCTACGGAGATGGCCTTCTGCTGTTTAGCCAGCTCCTCAGCGATCTCCATAAGAGGGGGATGACGGGGCTTAAAGCTCGGCCCCGACCACCGTCTGGGTGGCATTGACGTTGTCGATCTCTCTGATAACATCGACCAGCTTGTTGAGCATGCTCAGGCCCTCGACCTCAATGATCACCACGAAATCGAATTCGCCAAAGACATGATATACATCCTTGATGCCGTCGATCTCCTGCAGAGCATTGTAGACAGTCTTCTCCTGTCCTGGCACCACCTTGACCATCGTTACACCAATTACCATATTGACTCACCTCTGCTCTATGAGCTCCTGTAGATTATATAAGACTTTTCAGCTCTTCTTTCCAAGGTTGAAGGTCTCCACTTCTTCGTCCCCCCCGGCCTCGGGCCAGGAGTCCAGCGATCCACCCTTCTTGGGCTTGATCTTTTTATTGGGCTGCTTTTCCTCTGGCATTTCCTTTTGCTTTGCTTCCGGCTTCGCCTCGAACCCCTCTTCAATGGGCTCGTGCAGCTCATCTCCATTCTCTTCCCCCATCCTTTCGGACTCGGCGGAAGAGGCAAGAGACCCGGAATCATCTCCTACAGTCTTGCCCAGGTCCGCCTTCAGAGAGGCAAGGGCCCGAGCGACCATTTTGCGGTAGCGCTCTATATCGGTATGATAGTGCACCCGGGCCCGAGACGCATCCTGCTGATTGGTGGAGGGATAAGCGCTGTCTGCGGTGGTAAAGTCGCTTGACAATGGAGCTGGTTCAGCCTTCTCGAGGAGTGAGAGCCTCTCAAGAGTGCGCCTGGCGGTATCCATTATCCACTGGTTTCTGGTTGCCTCATCCACCCTCTGGATGGACTCAGCGCGCAGAGATATGATGACATTGCCGTCCTCCGTCTGGTAGAGGTTGGGCTTTCCCACGATGGAGACAAAAGCAGGTGCATCCATGCTGGCCAGTATCTGAGCGGCCTCTGGCTGGTACTGCCCGGCATAGATCAAGATGCTGCCCGTCGGGTCCACCACTCGCCCCCGCCAGTACTCCACATCTGTACCGATATCGTCCTTCTCGGTCAGCGTTCCCACGAAGAAGACCCGATTGCATTTGGCCCCGGTAGGGGTGAGAAGGTATTGAGGAGCATATTGATGCTGGTCCTCACCTTCCCGGAAGGAGTAGTTTGAACTCTTCAGCTCCTCGGCGAATATCCTGCGCGCCACCTCTCTGGAAAATCCCGCCATCCTAGATCGCCTCCACCCGGCTCATGAGCTCGTCCACACTCGATTCTGTCACCGGCATGAGCTCATTTATGGTCTCCACCAATAGATAGCGATCGACCCTTGGCCCAGCGATGGCAAAGTATCTGCCCACCAGCTTGCTCTCGATGAGGGAGCGCACCACCTCGTGATCGAGCGCCTCCATGGCCATCATCCTGGCTTCATCCAGGGTAAGCCCAACCAGCCGCTCAGTGGTCTCCCGGTTGATGAGGACATCCTGCACCCGGCGGCCATCGTCCAGCACCGCTTTGATGCGCAGATCATATGTGCCATCCACCTTTCCGTGCTCGGTGCATACCCCCTTGGCTAAGGAGCGTTTGCATACCGGGCAGCGCTTTATCAATCCCGAGCCCTTCTGCACATCCACCAGAGCCCCGGAGAACTCTGCCGCCTGGGAGCCTATCTCTATGTCAACATCCAACGGCTCGATTTGGCTGGTGCGGTTCAGCTTTACGCTGAACCTCCCCTGGAACTCATCTGTAACCAGGTTTCGAAGAAGATAGCTCTTCCCCTCCTCCAGGTTGGCAAGATCAGCTTTCGTCCATTTCACAAACTTTATAGAGCCGGTCTCATCGCCGATAAGGCCCGACTGGGAGATGGAATCGCTGTTCGGCTCCCAGAGCTGAGCCACCTTGACCTTCAGATCGACCCATAGTCCGGGCTCGCTGATCTCGATCACCTTCATCTCCTGCGCTGCCTTGCTGACCGATCTTGCCTCCACCTCATTTTCCAGGGGCTCTATCTGACTGGTGCGATTCAGCTTTATGCTGAACCGGCCCTGGAACTCATCCGTGATCACTTTCTTCAGAGAATAGCTCTGGCCTAAGACCAGATCGGGCAGATCGGACTTCTTCCATTTAACAAACTTCATTGCTCCCGAGCCATCGCCGACCAGGCCGGTCTGAGAGATGGCTTCAGTCGCCGGCTCCCAGAGATCCAGAACCTTAACCTCCAAATCCACCCACCGGCCGGATTCCTTGATCTCGGAGAGCTTGACCTTCTCCGAGCTGGCCCTGGCTTGAGGCATAATTCCATGCTCCTTTTGGAAGTAGTTCAAGACCGATCTTCTTGCTTCTCCTTCCGGCACGCGAAAATCGTCGATTAGCTTCTTTAGGCGAACCTCAATCTCCTCATCAGGGACAAGGATGTTCTGCTCCCTGAGACGAGCCGATATCTGATCTATTATTTCTTTCATTACCCGTATGCCCCCTGTTTTTCATTGAGAGGTGATAGTAACTTGGCTCTTGAACTATTTAAGGAAGATCTGTGCAGAGAGAAAGTAATCTCCGGAGATTTCATAAACAAGCCTTGCAGATTTCAGAAAACGGGATGAAATGGAAGAGGATAATATAGATTAGAGAGAAGATAAAAGACGACCAAGAGAAAACAAATGGCTTATTGCCGGGAGGTATGGTTGTATGGAGATCGCGACCTGGTTTGGAAGGATTGATTCGGAGACTGGATCAGTATTCTTAGCTGAAGATGGGGAGAGGATGATAGACGCCCTTTTAAAGAAGCCTCTTCCTGCCGGCCCATCCGTTCAGCCCGACCTGCGCCGCCTGGCCCTAATGCATGGATATGCGGCAGATGATATCGAATATAACGCCCGCCTCAGAGAGATCGCCCTGGGCCTCGTTCGCCGCCAGCTTGCCCAGTTGGCTACCACAGAACAGGACCTCCTCCAGGCGGTAGAGGCCATAGACGATATGACTGAGGCGATAAATCTACTGGATGAGAGGCTCTATGAGTGGCATCGCCTGCACCATCAGAGGATCGTTCATGGAAAGGATCTGGCGGAGTTGCTATGCGAGGATCGGATTATGGGACCCTTTGCCAGGTCCATTCTCCGATTGATGGAATCGAGGAAGAGCATGGAGGAGGAGGTGAGCTTTCGAGCAGAGGAACTCGCCCCAAACCTTTCCGCTCTTGCCGGACCGATCCTGGCAGCGAGGCTCATATCCAGGGCAGGAGGCCTGAGCCGGCTGGCAAAGATGCCCTCCTCCCGGGTGCAGGTCATGGGGGCGGAGAAGTCCCTCTTCAAGCATCTTGACGGCCATGCCCCTTCCCCCAAGCACGGGATAATCTTCCGCCATCCAGCAGTCATGGGAGCCCCAAGAAGGCTGCGGGGAAAGGTGGCACGCGCTCTGGCTGGAAAGCTCGCCCTTGCCGCCCGGCTGGACTACTATGGAGCTAGCCCCTCACCTGACCTGGCAGCCTCCCTGGAGAGGCGGCTGAATGACATCAAACGCAGGGGAGGGAATAGAAAGGAGAGCATCAGATTGGCTGGAGAAAGGAATGAGCAGCAAGGATAGAATCAGGATCAAATTTATATTCGATTGAGATGAAGTTGCGCATATGAAATGGTGGCAATCCGGGTTTCTGATGATATCGGTATTTAGCATCATCGCCTGCTTGGGCCTTCTGGTTCCCCCAGCAGCGGGAGTTGCTCAGAATATGACTGAGCACTCCTGGATCTACAATCAGGGATACTCGGATGATATGCGCATCTACCAGACAACCAGCGGCTTTCACGGCCAGAAGTTGGTCACTGGGACCAGAGGTACAGGCACAATATCCCGCTCCATTGACGCTCATGTCTATGGCGGATTTGAGGATGGATTCAATGAGATCTGGGCCAATGAATGGGGAGTCTACCAGAACAAGCCATCTTCATACAGCGAGCCCATCACCAAGAGCGACCTGAGAAACGCCCTCTGCGCCAAGAACTACGAGGTGGGATCGATCTATTCCGAGAGCTACTCTGAGATACGGGACCTGGTCAAAGACACCTCCGTGAGCCAGACCAATGAGAACTCAGTGTACAGCATCCACACCGAAGCGGATGGAACGGCAAGGGTGGGAGCGCGGGTGCAGAGAAGCACCAGCTCAGCTCCTGCCTACATCATGACCGGAAGCTATCAGGGCTATACAAATATGAGGATGCAGCTGGAGAGCGGCAACGCCTCCATTATGACCCTTCCCTGCCCATGAGGCAGCTATATTTTTCAGAGTCTCTTTGCTGAGGATTCCATTATCCAAGATCTAGACCAGAGGCCTGGGCTGCTTTTTCTCCGGGAGGACGGGAAGGGGCATGGTGTTTATCAGCAGCGGCGAAGAGACATCCTTTGCCCTCTCCACCAGCAGCTCCTTTCCCCAGGGGGTCAGGCTGAAGAGAGGCACCGCGGTTCCTACCTGCACCAGGGGTACTGCCTCTTCTCGGATATGCCTGGAAGCGCAGCTGGTGACGATATCCGCCGCCTTCAAGAGCCTTCTGGCATCATCCTTGCTGATCCCTGTGAGATGGACCCCGATTATCATTATCCGCACTCCAGTTGATCTCTCCAGCTCCCTCAGCCTCTCTGCAGTCTGGGCATCTGCTACCGTCACCGCGAACCGGCAGTATCCAGCGCTTATGGCATAGGCCGCGCCCTCCAGCTGATCGATCCTGCCACTCTCGGGAGAGAGGACATGCCCATCCCTGGATTTTATGCCCTTTATCACCTCTGGGATGGGGTCCGTCTCCACCAGTCCGGAGATGTATCCGCCCATGCCCTGGACCAGTGATCCATTGGAGGTGATGACCGTTCCAGCGCCATCGCACACGGTAACGGCAGCATCGATAATACCCCTCATAAGCCCGGTCATCATCGATTCGGATGCCCCAAAGCCGACGAATGTGTCCATCTCCAGCTTCCGGCGGGCGGAGAACATTCCATGCTCCTTAATGCGAAACTCCATATTGGCAGCCGCGGACTCCTTTGTCACCTTTTTTATTCCCCGGACCTTATCGAAAAGAGGACACCATTCGATCACCGGCTCGGTGGCTTCCGTTACCTCTTCCTCGCTCACCTTTATGGCTGATCTTCCCAGTAGCTCCATTTTATGCATATCGTCCACCTCAAGAGGGCCTACAGCGGCTATATCCTTGTCTGCCTGTTCTTGTCTCTTTGCATTGCCTATCCATGGCCAATGCAATTTCTCCATGATTCTCTAATATTTGAGATTAAATATAATATTTATGTAAGGTAAATTTTCTATCTCAACCGAATTATTTTTGACGAAACTTATATATATGTTATCATTCATTATGCGCCTGGTGAAAGCTTTGAATACATCAGCATCCGCTGATATCGCTGCCGAGCGCGACGAGTTTGCATCCATCTTAATGAAGATAGGCCTCAAGAGGAACGTGGCCAAGGTCCTGACCTATCTAGCGGGAGTGCCAGAGGCAACCAGCCGGGAGATTGAGATCGGATCCGATCTGCGCCAGCCTGAAGTTAGCATTGCCATGAGAGAGATTAGAAGGCTGGAATGGGTTAGAGAGAGGGATGAGAGGAATCCTGGAAAAGGTCGACCTTATCGCATCTATAAGCTGAACCGCAGCCTTCCTGATATCGTCCAGTATCTGGAGTCGGAGAATGCAAAGGAAGCGGAGAGGGTGATGAAGCAGATTGAGAAGCTCAAGTCTTTGAAATCGAATTGATTTTATATATCAAAGGATAAGGCGCGCCCGAGTTGGCTCGAGGTGAAATCGGCATACGGAGCTATTACAAAAGTTTATTTTTAATATTTTGATATTAATTAAGTAATGAAATTTTCTGATATGCATGCAGATGATTTTCACATACTTCAAGTTGATTATGCATAACCAAATTCAAATGCACTCACCTAAACATCTATATAATATTTCAAGATGCGCCAATTTACTCTATGCAAAAATCTATATACTAATAGATTACTAGAATATGGCAGAATAAAGAAGAGGGGATGGATATGAAGTACATCATCGACGATGCCATGGGCAGGGCTGAGGCTGAGAGCAGGGTCAAGCCTTCCAGCATGATTAAGAGCGATGAGGAGCTAGTGTCAGTTCTCGAGGAACTGACCACGGTCATCAGGGTAATTGGTTGTGGTGGAGGAGGCTCGAACACCATCGACCGCCTGGCAGAATGCGGCATCCAGGGGGCAGAGCTCTTTGCGGTGAACACCGATGCTCAGCACCTTTTGCATATCAATGCCGATCGCCGTTTCCTGATCGGCAGGCGTACAACTCGCGGCCTGGGCGCGGGCAGCCTGCCTGCCATCGGTGAAGAGGCTGCTCAAGAGGATATAGATGAGATCAGAGCGGCAGTGGATGGAGCGGACATGGTCTTCGTCACCTGCGGCCTTGGGGGCGGCACAGGCACTGGCGCCTCGCCGGTGGTGGCAGAGGCGGCCCGTGAGGCGGGCGCTCTTACCATCTCCATCGTTACCATTCCCTTCAGCGCAGAGGGGACGATAAGAATGCAGAATGCAGAAGCGGGCTTAAATAGGCTGCGAGAGGTCTCAGACACCGTGATCGTGGTGCCAAACGATCGACTTTTGGATGTCGTTCCCAACCTTCCCCTGCAGGCGGCCTTCAAGGTGGCGGATGAGGTGCTGATGCGCTCGGTCAAGGGGATTACTGAGCTCATAACCCGTCCCGGTCTGATCAACCTGGATTTCGCCGATGTTAGAACGGTGATGACAAACGGCGGAGTGGCTATGATCGGAATGGGTGAGGCACAGGGAGAGGAGAAGGCGCGGGACTCGGTATCGAAAGCCCTGCGAAGTCCCCTCCTGGATGTGGACGTATCCTGCGCGACATCCGCCCTGGTTAACGTGGTTGGAGGTTCTGACATGACCATCACCGATGCCGAGACCGTGGTGGATGAGGTCTATCAGAAGATAAATCCTGAGGCTCGGATCATCTGGGGAGCACAAATAGACCAGAACCTCGACCATACCCTGAGGACCATGCTGGTGGTTACAGGAGTCTCGTCTCCCCAAATACTGGGAAAGGACATGAGCAAGAGGGTGACCTCAAGGCATGGCATAGACTTCCTATCCCGGCGGGCACGTTATTGATGGAGCTCATATAGGAGGTGCCACTGCCTCCCTATAGCTCTGCCTTCCCCTTTTGCTCGCTCATATTAGCATCTCTTCTCGTTTTCCTTTCGATTACCCCCTCAATGCCCGTTGCTGCACTTGATCATCTCTTTTAGCCGTGCTAGCATGCACCATGTCAATCGATGGAATTATAAGTGCGCTCCCCCTATCAGTATCTGTTTATCTATTGAAGGGATGTGATATCCATTCTGACTGAGAAGGTGAGCGGGGAGCTTGAGATGTTGCAGAGGCACCTGCTCATACTCAAGCATGTGGTAGAGAACGAGCCCATTGGTATTCTCAAGCTGGCAGAGGAGACGAGCATACCCAGTCATAAGGTGCGTTATTCCTTAAGAATACTGGAACAAGAGGGTCTGATCAAGGCAACCGCTCCCGGCGCGACCACAACCCACGAGACCGGTCCATTCCTCAAGGAGCTGGACTCGATGATCGAAGAGCTTTCTAAGAGAGCAGATGAACTGAAAAAGATCAAGATCGCGAGGTAAATGCTCTATCGCCAAATAGCCCAGTCTATAGAGGAGCTATCCTCCGCCCCGCGCAGCTGCAAAGCGGAGTTGTGCTCCCGCCTGATTGTTGAGATGAAACCTGAATTGCTCTGCCCTACGATCCGTCTCCTGTTGGGCCAGCTCTGGCCGCCCTGGGAGGGCAGGGAGATGGGGGTGGGGCCAGAGGGAGTCGCTGCCGCTCTGGAGGAAATCTCGGAAGAGAATATATCCCTGCTCAGAGATCGAATGGGGGAGATGGGGCTGGTGGCGGAGGCTGCACTGGCGGAAAAAGGCCAGCATTCGCTCTCCAGTGAGCCTCTACAGTCCATGTCCGTATACGAACAGCTAAGGCGGATCTCTCTGATTCGGGGCAAGGACTCCGAGCAGAGAAAGAACGCTCTTCTCCGGGGCCTCTTCCAGGATGCGAGTCCCCTTGAGGGAAAGTATATCGCTCGCACAGTTCTAGGAAATATGCTCGCCGGAATCGGCGATAAGACCATGCTTGCTGCTTTTGCTCTGGCCTTCTGCTGTGACCCGGATCAGATTCATAGGGCCTATAGCCTCCTGCCGGACCCGGGCAAGATCGCCATCATGGCTGCCGGAAACCATTTGGAAAGAGCGTCCATCCAGCCGGGCATTCCCATAAAGCCGATGACGCTATGCGCCCTGAAGGCAGAGGATCTAAAGACCGTCAGAGAAGCGGGAGAGGAATCAGTGGGATGGGCGGTTTTACCCAGGTATCATGCCCTGAGGGTGCAGGTTCATAATACAGGAGATGGGGCTTATATCTTCAGCTCCCGGCAGAAGAACATCACCACCTCGTTAAACGGCCTGGCCCAAAGGCTGAGCGGCATGGATGATGAATTCATAATCGATGCCGATCTGATCGGCTTTCATGAGGGGAAGATGTGCTCTCAATCGGAGATGCTCAGATATATCAACCGCCGCCGCCTCTCCCGAAGAAGCAGCATATCGCCTGCCCTGCTAGCCTACGATCTTATCTACATTTCTGGCGAGAACACCATCTCCCTGCCCTTCCAGGAGAGGCGAAAGAGGATGCTGAAAGCTTTGGGCGAGCCCAGGTCCATGCCCTTTCAGGGAATATCTGCGACCCGTGAATGTATCGTCCTGGAGAAGGAGCTAAAGAAGGACTCTATTCAGAGCCATCTGGACCAGATGGTGGAAGAGGGCGGAGTGGGCTTGATGGTGCGGAGCCTTCTGGGCCTCTACCGGCCTGGAGAATGCAGCAGATGCGATTTCTTTGTGGGAAGAGAGATGTCCATATCAGCCGTTATCGTCCGGGCGGAGTGGGGCCGGAGGAGCAGTGATCAGATCTTCTCTCGATTTCTCGTCGCCCTGCGAGAAGGGGACGACCTCGTGCCAGTGGGCTGGATAGGGGGTCAATCGGGCCAGAAGGATATTCTGGAGCTGGATCGCCAGTTGAAAGCCCTAGCCAGAGAATGGGATGATACTGGTGCTTGTGTCAATCCCCAGGTTCTCCTCAAGCTGAAGATCCAGGGTGCTCGCAGGAACGATAAGGGCTATGCCATCGTCCGCCCTCAGGTTTTAGGGATCGATCTTTTTGCCTCCTGGGAGGATGCGGATGAACTGACTAGGCTTTTTTCATCCTCTGGCCGATGATCCTCAGAGCATTTGACCCCTGGAAGAGCGAGCTGTGCACCTGCCCTGCCAAGCTCAGCCTCAATCCCTATACCGGTTGCCCGCACGGCTGCCTTTACTGCTATGCCTCATCTTATATCCCCCGGTTCCATTCCTGCCGGCCGAAGGTCGATCTATTGAGGAGGCTTGACCGAGAGGCGGCCAAGGTCGTCCCCGGACTCTTTATTGCTATCTCCAACAGCTCCGATCCTTATCCTCCCATAGAAAAGGAGCTGGGATTGACCAGGGGATGCCTGAGGATACTGAAAGAGAGGAACTTTCGGGTGCAGATCGTCACAAAGTCCGATCTTGTCACCAGGGATATCGATCTCCTCGCCGCAATGAAGGCGGCGGTGGCCGTCACAGTCACCACATTGGATGATTCCCTAAGCCTGAGGCTGGAGCCGGGGGCGCCATCGCCAAAAAGAAGGCTCTTTGCACTGAATGAGCTATCTCGAGCGGGAATTCCCCTGTCAGCCAGAATCGATCCCATCATCCCGGGAATCAATGACTGCGGGATCGAGGACCTGGTCTATTCTCTTCATTCCGCTGGGGTCAGGCATATAACCTCCTCCACATATAAGGCACGGCCAGATAGCATAAAAAAAATCACTGCTGCCTTTCCGGAGGAGGGAGCGGCCCTAAAAGCGCTCTTCTCCCGGGGAGGGAGATATTCGGGCAGCAGCTATCTTCCGGCGGATTTGAGAAGGAGCATTCTGGAGGATGTAGCATCCCATGCCCATCAGACTGGCATCACCTTCTCCACCTGCAGGGAGGGATTCGCATTTGAGGAGGGCATAAGCTGCGATGGCTCTCATCTCCTGCCTCTGTAATCAGCAGCTAAATTAACGAAGTGGATAAAAAATAAATTAAATAGTTTGTATAAGATATAGATATCGACAATCGGCTAATTCGAATCGGTATTCTCCCTTCTACCGGATTCCTTTTGCTGGATATTAAAAAAAATCATAAATGCAATGCGTCAACCTTATGGTGCCCTTTGCCCACGAAAGTTTATTTATATGAAGAATAACTAGAATCCACGACAATTCTTCTCAAAAGGGAGGATGTTCAAGCCATAGTCATAAATGTCATATGCAAGAGCAAAAGGAGGATTCGATATGAAAAACATTCTGGCCATCAGCATGGCCATCATGATAGCAGCCATTGTTATGATGCCTGCTCTAGGTTATTCTGAGGAGATGGCAGAAAATCCGTCTTATACAGTGGCCTCGGCAGGGAATCAGTCTTATTCTGCAGGCTCTGCAGGAAGTCAATCTTATACCGCCACATCAGCAGGAGTGCTGTCCAATACCGCAGCCAATGCTGGAAGAAAAGGCTTTAGCTTCTCAACCGGAGTTGCCGCTCATAACCTCACCTCGGATATGGTAACAGAAGTAAATTCTGTGAGCGCCTCTCCAGAACTGGGCATCAGGATTCCCTACTCCATCAAAGACGGATCCATGGTTCCTTACTCCATCCAGCAAGGATTCATTGTCCCATACTCGTCAAAGCTGGGATCCATCGTTCCCTACTCGATCCAGATGGGATCATATGCTTCGTACTCTATCAAGCTGATGGATGAGACCAACGCTACCCTACGAGGCACCTATCAGACCGTGAAGCTCGAGCCAACGAAGCTGGGCAGCATTGCCCGCAAAGAGGCCGTAGCATTGGCAGGCGAAACCCCGTCTGTTGCCGCGGTCGAGACACCAGAGGTCCAGGAAGTAGCTCTGAATGAGACGGCAGCTCTGAATGAGACTGTAGCTTTGAATGAGACTGTAGCTTTGAATGAGACGGCAGCTCTGAATGAGACGGCAGCTCTGAATGAGACGGCAGCTCTGAATGAGACGGTAGCTCTGAATGAGACGGCAGCTCTGAATGAGACGGTAGCTCTGAATGAGACGGCAGCTCTGAATGAGACGGTAGCTCTGAATGAGACGGTAGCTCTGAATGAGACGATAGCTCTGAATGAGACGGTAGCTCTGAATGAGACGGTAGCTCTGAATGAGACGGTAGCTCTGAATGAGACGGTAGCTCTGAATGAGACGGTAGCTCTGAATGAGACGGTAGCTCTGAATGAGACGGTAGCTCTGAATGAGACCGCCGCAACTGATGCCGTCGCTGAAGCGGTACGGGGATACACCATTGAGGGCGTTGTATTCGAGGATCTGGACGGAAATGGGGTAATGAATGTCAACGAATCTGGCCTTGCCAATTGGACAGTCAACCTGGAGCAACCTGAGGGTGTGATTATCACGAGCGTCAACACCTCAGCAGACGGAAAGTTCATCTTCCTCAACCAGCTTCCTGGTGTATATACAATCAAAGAGGTCCTTCAAGCAGGCTGGACGCTTATCTCACCCGCTGATGGCAAGTTCACCGCAGAGGTCATAAACGAGAGCGTGACCCACCTGGAGTTCGCCAATAACCAATCCTGAGCCGCCTTAGCCTATTCAAGGGCCGCATCACCCCAAGATCAGTGGTCTGGGCTGTCTGCCAGACCCTTTTCTTTTTTTCAGTCCACTGGCAGGAATCCCTATGGTCAGGTTGAAGATTTCTCGGCGTTCAACCAAAAATCTTTCATAGATTGGGCAAAAGATATAATCACAGACTAGTGGGGGAAGATCATGAGAATAAGAGTTGCACTTGCATTTATAGCGCTGCTCCTGATGATAATGGGTCCAGCGGCTGCCATAGGCATGAGCAGCGGTAGTGGCTGCGTTGCGAGAAACGCTCTGGAGGCCTATTGCGTTAACCATGGAGGATGTCCTAAAGACGGAAACTGCTATTTCCCGGACGGCGGTTATTGCGATCTGGAGTCCTTCTACCGGGGAACCTGTCCTGGCAAAGAGTATTATGAGGATGCCCTTTGGATGTTGGAGGCCTATGCTTTCCTTTATGGGGATTTCACACCATATGGACAATACTATGTGCCGGGCACGGGATATTCCTATTATGCCAATCCTTATGCTAATCAGCTCTCCAATCCCTACTGGAATAGCGATCTGGGCAGCTCCTATTACTGGCCGGTTTATGCCCAAGGATACGGCACAGGTTATGGCACTGATTACGGCGCAGGTTATGGTACTGGATACGGCCCCGCCTATGGCAAAGGATACAGCACATCCTAAGTCGATATCACTCCGTATTTAGAGGCATTCGCTTCAAAGGGAGACGATTACTTGTGTTTGACCTAGTTGTGGTGGGCGCTGGGCCGGCTGGCTCGACTGCTGCTCGGATAGCAGCCGGAATGGGCCTTAAGGTCTTAATCCTGGAAAAGGAAAAGTTTCCCCGCTACAAGCCCTGCGGGGGCGCTCTATCGGAGAGGGCGACCTCCTGGCTGGACCTTCGCCTTCCCGAGGCCGTATGCGAGAAGGCCATAACCGGAGCTCGGATCCACTACCACGAATGGGTTCAAGACAAGGTCAAGGCCTACAGACTCAGTACTCTGATCAACCGGAGCGCCTTTGACCAGTTCCTACTTCAGAAGGCAATCGAGACCGGAGCCAGTGTCTCATTCTCTCGTGTTCTGAACTACAGCAGCAAAGAGGATCATGTATCCGTTCAGACAGATGATCAGATCTATAGATCACGATTTTTGATCGTTGCCTCCGGCTGCCAGGATTCTTTAAGAAGCCGGATATCGGGAAAGGCCTCAAGAGATGATATCGGGGTCTGTCTGGTAACAGAGATCGAGGCGGATGATAGGGATATTGAGGCCAGACTGGGCAGCTTTCTTGATATTCATTTCGGGATAGCAGGCGGAGGCTATGGCTGGATCTTCCCTCACCGTGGATACTACTCCGTGGGCATAGGGGGCCTGGCATCCCAGCTTCGCCATCCCCGCATGATAATGAAAGGCTTCCTTGAGAACAACGGCTTTGACCGGGATCAGATAATTCATGGCCACACCATACCGCAAGGAGGAAAGAAGAAGAGGATCTCCCTGGGCAGGGTGCTCTTGACGGGGGACGCAGCCAGCCTGGTGGATTCCTTCTCTGGTGAGGGCATCTATTATGCTTTGCGTTCGGGAGAGATGGCGGCAAGGGCGATAGGAGAGGAGAAAGAGAGAGATGTTGCCCGGCTCTATGAGAAGAGATGCAACAAGGAGCTTGGCGAGGAGCTCAGATATGCCTTGATCCTATCCCAGGCCATGCACCGCCATCCCAAAGCCTTCTCCTGGATGCTGGAACGGCATAATGAGGTATTAGACAGGTATATTGAGATTGCTGCTGCCAAAAGGTCTTATAAGGATTTTGTGCGCTGGCTGGTGCCCAGGCTGCCCATGGGGATCTTGTCCGCCCGTTGAACCTATAAAAAAATGTCAGGTGAAGACCTCACCTGTCCTCACTTTAACCGATCTTTCCACCGGGCTTACGAAGATCCTGCCGTCCCCGAACTTGCCGGTTCGAGCAGCATCGCAGATGGCCTTCAGCACTGGATCGACAGATTCGTCAGCTACGTAAAGCTCCAGCTTGAGCTTGGTTAAGAGGTCGACATCCATTGTGCCTCCCCGGTACTGGAGCTTGATTCCTTTCTGCTCACCTCTGCCCTGGATCTCAGTGGTGGTCAGGGCGACCACGCCTATCTCCTCCAGAGCCTCTTTGACCCTCTCCAGCCTCTCCGGTCGTACTATTGCCTCGATCTTTTTCATTATCATTCACCGCCTTCAGGCATAGGCCTTCTCCCCATGCTGGGATATATCCAGGCCCACATACTCTTCGTCCTCAGTCACGCGCAAGCCCATGAACGAGTCCACCAGCTTGGCCAGGGCATATGTCACCACAAAGGCATAGACCACCGATATGCCAGCGGCCATGATCTGCACAGCGAACTGATTGAAGTTGCCCTGCAATAGGCCGGTGTAGCTGTTGACTGCGGAGGTGGCGAATATGCCCGTAGCTACCGCTCCCCACAGGCCGCCCATGCCGTGGACCGCCCAGGCATCGCAGCTCTCGTCCAGCCCCCGGCTCACCCGGAAGAGGAGGGACATATAGCAGAGGACCCCGGCCACCGCTCCGATTACCAGGGCTCCAAGCACGTCCACAAAGCCAGCGGCAGGGGTTATGGCCACCAGGCCGGCTATGCCGCCGCTCACCATTCCCAGGGCGCTGGGCTTGCCCTTCAGCCAGCTGGAGAGGAGCCAGGTCAGAGCACCGGCAGCAGCGGAGGTATTGGTCACCACCAGGGCAGAGGCAGCAAGGCCGTTCGCTCCCAGAGCGGAGCCGGCATTGAAGCCAAACCAGCCAAACCACAGCAGTCCGGCGCCCAGCATGGCCATGGGGATATTATGGGGCTCCATGACATAGGAGCCGAAGCCCACCCTCTTTCCAATCACCATCGCTATGGCCAGGGCGGAGAAGCCGGAGCTTATATGGACCACCGTCCCACCGGCAAAGTCCAGGGCCCCCATCTGAGCCAGCCAGCCACCTGCCCAGACCCAGTGGGCCAGGGGATCATAGACCAGGGTGGTCCAGAGCAGAGCGAGCACGATGAAGGAGCCAAGGCGCACCCTCTCCGCCACCGCTGAGGTGAGGATGGCCAAGGTCACCGCAGCGAAGACCATCTGGAAGGCGACGTAGAGCAGATGGGGCAGATTTCCCGCCAGTGGCGCTTCGCCCAGGCCTATGCCATTCAAGGCAAGGTAATCCAGAGCACCTATTGCTCCGCCTATATCCTGGCCAAATGAGAGGCTGTAGCCCAGGAAAACCCACTGAAGGCTGGCCAGGGCAAAGGCCAGGAAGGAGAGGCCAATCATCGATACCACAGTCTTCTTGCGCACCAGGCCGCCATAGAATAGGCCTACCCCCGGGGTCATGAGCATGACCATGGCGGTTGAGACCAAGACCCAGGCTGTGTCTCCGCTGTCTATTGGCATATTTGTATCACCTGCACCATAGCTGGCAGACTGCACCGGCCTCTAGCCATGCAGCATTGTGAGGACAATGCTCAATTGCACTCTGCCAGTTAGAGCTGTTTTTCAGGGGAATAAAAGGATATTTGATATTATTGCATAAATGATATGAAAATATCATACTGCAACTCATGGAGGCGATCTGCTATAAGGCTGCGGCAATCTATTTATCTGTGATACGCTTCTTTAATTAGGTTCACATGTCCAGGTTTGGACCTGGAAGGTGTTGGCAGCCTATGGACAACAAGTACGAGATACTCCAGGCAATCCGGGAGGCGAAGAAGCATCTCGGAGAAGGATCAGACTTTCGCATCGCTGATGTCATGGAGACAATGGAAGGCATCGCACCGTTTCTGGATAAAGAGGTCATAATTGGATTGAAATGCAAAAACTGCGATAGCTATGCACGAGGCTCATTTCCCCTGAGCAACGACTTTTGGGCGGTCGACGAAAATGAGCACTGCCATGAGAAGAAGACCTCTCTGAAGAACCTGAATGCCTTGAAGCTGGCCGGCTGCCATCAATACTCATGTCAGGAAAGGGAGGAGCTGATGAAGCTGGGCCAGGATATTCTGGATGAGGACCTCAGGCCTGGATTTAGCGATAGAAAGCTATATGATAGGAGCAAGTTCGCCAGCTACAGCGTAGACTTCCGCATGCTCTCCAATCCGGGAAATATCTGCATTGAGTTTGGGCATCTTACGGATGGCGGGTTCACCTGCAGCGATATCAGGCTTTACATCATAAAGAGGCTCGATCCGGGATTTGGAGAGGATGCCTCTCGCAAGATATCCGAGGCTTTGAAGAAAGGTCCCGTCATGGCGCTTGAGGCCAACCTACAGATCAGAAGGCAGCTTGATATTGACTATGTCCTGGAGTGGATTGCCAAAAAGCGAAAGATGGATATAGTATATCTCTAGCTCTATTTTTGATTTAGACAATAATTGATAATTAAAGGATGTTTTCGACAATGGCGCAACCGCTAGTGCCAGATACCAGCGTGGTAATAGATGGCAGAGTCTCTGCTAGGATCAAGTCTGGAGAGCTCCAGGGCAGGAGAATTGTAGTGCCCGAGGCTGTGGTGGCGGAGCTGGAAGCCCAGGCCAACCACGGCCGAGAGATCGGCCTGAAGGGATTGGAGGAGCTGAGAAAGCTCTCCGAGCTTGCCAAAGCCGGCAAGATCGAACTGGAGTATGTAGGAATCAGGCCGAACCTGGATCAGATCAAGCTCGCCGGTGGTGGAGAGATCGATGCTATGATCAGGGATGTTGCCCTGGAGCTGGGCGCCTCCTTCCTCACCAGCGATCAGGTTCAATCCCGGGTGGCAGAGGCGATGGGCCTGGATGTGGAGTACGTCCGTCCCCAAAGGGAGGCGATCAAGCCTCTGTCCCTGGATAGATACTTCACCGAGGATACCCTATCCATTCACCTCAAGGAGAGCGCAATACCCATGGCCAAGAGGGGCCATGTAGGGGACTTCTCCCTGGTCCGGCTGGGCGAAAGACCCTCATCGGAGAGGGAGCTGAGGGACCTATCCCGGGAGATATACGAACGGGCTAAAGCCGATCCAGATGGCTATGTGGAGATGGAAAAGATGGGGGCAGCGATAATCCAGATTGGGCCGATGAGGATCGCCATCGCCAAGCCGCCGTTCTCCGACGGCCTGGAGATCACCGCCGTTCGACCGGTGGCCAAGGTGAGCTTTGACTCCTACCGCCATAGCAGCATGCTCAAGACCCGCCTCAAGGAAGGTCAGAGGGGAATTCTCATCGCCGGTCCGCCAGGGTCGGGCAAGTCCACCTTCGCAGCAGGATTGGCCGAATACCTTTTGGACTGCAACTATGTGGTCAAGACTCTTGAGTCTCCTCGCGATCTGCAGGTTCCCCCGGAGATCACCCAGTACGGCCCTCTGGAGGGGAGCATGGAGGCATCGGCAGATATACTGCTCCTGGTCAGGCCCGACTATACCATCTACGATGAGGTCAGGAAGACACGCGACTTCCAGGTCTTTGCCGATATGAGGCTTGCCGGGGTGGGCATGATCGGCGTGGTCCATGCCAACAAACCCATCGATTCCCTGCAGAGGCTCCTTGGCCGGGTGGAACTGGGCATGATACCTCAGGTGGTGGACACCGTGGTCTTCATCGAGAGAGGGGAGGTCACTAAGGTTTTGGATGTGGAGTTTGTGGTCAAGGTTCCCTCGGGAATGGTGGAGGCTGATTTAGCCCGGCCGGTGATCGTGGTCAAGGACTTCGAGAGCGGCCAGGCGGAGTACGAGATGTACTCTTACGGAGAGGAGATCGTGGTGATGCCCGTCACCAGAGAGGAGAGAAAGCCCTCCTGGAATCTGGCCAGCAGGGAGATTGAGAAGGAGATCTCTCACCATGTACGTGGCCCCTTCAAGGTGGAGATGCTCACCGACTCCAGCGCAGTGATCCATGTACCTCAAGAGGATGCTGCGAGGGTGATCGGCAAGGCGGGAAAGAACATCGACCAGATCGAGAGGAGCCTGGGGATGCATATCGATGTCCGGGCAAGGGACGAGCCCTCTGTTCCTGAGCCGAGGATGGAGGAGACGGCAAAGCATATCATCCTCTGGCTGGACGGCATGGCCGGTGAGTCAGTCGATGTCTCTGTAGGGGATGAGCCCGCCTTCACCGCCACTGTGGGCCGAAGAGGAGATATCCGCATAGCCAAATCCTCGGAGATGGCCAAGAGGATCATAAAGAAGATGAAAAAGGGTGAGAGTATAGAGGTGCATAGGTCGGGATCGGAATGGAATGGATGAGATATCCAGTCAGCATCCTCATCCTCCTCTTCCTGGCAGCGGTGCTCACTCTTAACGCCAGCGCCCAGGATCCCGAACCCTGGCAGGACCAGAGAGGCAATGCCACCCCTGTTCTGATGGGAAAGAATGTAGAGGAAGCAGAAGTAGGCCAGGAGGCTACCGGGCTAAAATCCCGGCTCTTGAGCCCCATGGTCCGATGGGAGCTGGATCTGAAAGATAGCCTTGATAGGAGTGTGGAAATGGAGATGTACCAATCGAACGATGCCCTATTCGGCAAGGGCAGGATCATGGCGGACGGAATAGAGCAGAACGTCTCTGCCAGCGGTATAATCTCAGGAAACAAGCTGGATCTGGACATCCTCTCAGAAGACCTCTCGCTATTCCGCCTTTCCCTTACCATGAACGGGAAATCCATTTATGGGGACTATCATGTCCATAGTGCCAGATTTATTACCGAGAAGGGCATAGCTATGGGAAAGATTGAATAGATCGAAAAAATACGTTCTTTGTCGTATAACCATTAAGCTTATCAACTATAAAGCTCATGCCGGATCTGAATGGAGTGCCCCGGATAGCACACAGCGGGCTTAGATCCGTCCGAGATTAAATACCCAGCATCCAGATCCATTCATGAAGATCAAATATAGGTCGAGATGCCATGAGATTCAAATTGTCAATTGCATTATTCATGTTCTTCATTGCCTTTCTGGCAGTGACTGCTCTATCTGCCGATTGGACCAACCAGCAGTATCTGAGCGCTGATGAGCTGATAAGCGGCGAAGAAAAGACCTCTAAAGCTCCCACAACCCCGCAACAATCCAGAGCGCTTCGAGAGAACGAGAGCTCAATGGACTGGAGCATGCCGAAGACTCTGAGCGATACCTCAAAGGACCCCAAGGCCTCCCGAGCTGAGGCCGAGGCGGCGAGTATAGGGGCGGAGAACGAGAGTGCATCCACCGTGGACAACGCCACCTCTGAGGAGAATGCCACCGCTATGGCAGAGACTACAGAGCTTCCTCCGGCCGAGGTCGCGCTGCCCTCTTTGGGAGGAAGCTGGTCATTTGCCCTGAACGACAGCCTCCAGAGGAGCATGGCTTTGACCCTATTCCAGAAGGATGATCAGCTCTTGGGCGCGGGGAAGATGAGGGTGGAAAACAGCACCATCGATGCAACAGTATCGGGACAGGTCTACGGAAATGGAACCGCGAGGCTGGATATCATCACCATAAACCCCATTGATCTTTATATGTTTTATCTCAATCTGAACGGTGAAATGGCCAGCGGAGACTACGACGCTCTCTCTGCCAGCGGAAAGTCCTGGACAGGAGACTTTGAGGGAGTGAAGACAGCATAACTGAGGGGAGATAACGATGCCGAAAGTTCGGCATCCTCTCACTACTCTTCTTTCCCCACCTTTCTGTCTTCCGTTCGCAATCTCTTTGCTCAACCAAAGCCTTTTTTGGCAGACAGAAGATCAATAGATCACAATGCCCCCAGTTAAGCTCTCTCCCCTGATGGAGCAGTACTACCAGAATAAGAAGCTCTATCCAGATGCTCTGCTCTTATTTCGGGTGGGCGACTTTTACGAGACCTTTGCCGACGATGCAGTCATCGTTGCCCGCGATCTGAACATCACCCTCACCTCCCGGCAGAAAGACGACCAGGGAGAGAAGATCCCTCTGGCAGGGGTCCCTTATCATTCCCTCGATGCCTACCTCGCCCGGCTCATCCGGGCGGGGCATAAGGTGGCCATCTGCGACCAGGTGGAGGACCCCAAACTTGCCCGGGGTCTGGTGAAAAGAGCCATCACCCGGGTGGTGACCCCGGGAACGATAATCGAGCCCTCCATGCTGGACGAGTCCAGCAACAACTTCCTGGCGGCGATAGTGAAGGGGGATGAGAATGTGGGCCTTGCCTTTGTGGACGTTTCCACTGGCGAGTTTCTGACCACGGAGGTTCCACATAACCGCCTCTACTCCGAGCTGGCCCGTTTCCGGCCGGCGGAGTGCTTGTCAGCCTTTTCCCTCCACTGGGAGGGCACAAGCCTGCAGATCCTGGAGGAGCCCTGCTTCTCCGCGGAGAGAGCAGAGGCCGCCCTGGCCGACCGCTACGGACCGGACTGGAAGGAGAGGCTCCGGCTGGAGGGAAGGGGTTTATCCCAGAGAGCCTGCGGAGCAGTCCTCTCCTATCTGAACGCTTCTCGCTTCGACCTTCTGGGTCACTTGAAGGATGTTCAGATCTACTCGGGATCGGATTATATGGTTCTGGATGAGGTCACAGTGCGAAACCTGGAGATCACCAGAAACATCCGCGACCGCTCTCGCAGGGGCACCTTGCTGGAGTTCCTGGACCAGACTAGAACGGCCATGGGGGCGAGAACCCTTGCCCGCTGGCTGCAAATGCCCCTGCAGAGCGAGCAGGCAATAGCCCGCAGGCTGGATGGAGTAGAGGAGCTTGCCAGCAAATCCCTGCTGCACCGCAGCCTGGCTGAGGAGCTCAAGGGCACCTCTGACCTGGAGAGGCTTTTAAGCCGGATATCATGCAAATCCGCCAGCCCTAAAGAGCTGTCCGTCCTGAAGAGCACTCTGGAGATGCTGCCCCGTCTGCAGGAGATCCTCATGGATGATCAGTCCTCGGCTCAAAGCTCATATCTGCAGGATCTTTCAAGCAGGCTCTCTCCCCTGGATGATATCGTCTCCCTGATAGAGAGATCGATAATGGAGGATCCGCCCGTCCATGTTCGGGATGGGGGGGTGATCAGGGAGGGCTACGATCCGGAGATAGACCAGCTCCGGGAGCTCTTGAGGGACGGCAGAGGCTGGATCAGCCGCCTGGAGGGTTCGGAGAAGGAGAGGACGGGCATCAAATCCCTCAAAATCGCCTTTAACAATGTCTTCGGCTACTATATCGAGGTCTCGCGGGCAAACCTGCACCTGGTTCCCCAGAATTATATTCGCAAGCAGACCCTGGCCAATGGGGAGAGATTTGTGACCCCAGAGCTCAAGGATATGGAGTCTCGAGTCCTCTCCGCCCAGGAGAGGTCGGTATCTTTAGAGCAGGAGCTGTTTTATAAGGTGCGGGATCTAGTCGCCTCAAAGGCGGGAGTCATCCAGGAGAGGGCCACGGCACTGGCAGAGCTCGATGTTCTGATCTCCCTGGCCACCTCCGCTAAGGAGAACAATATGATCCGGCCGGAGTTCAATCAAGAGGGAAGAATCTCGATTCGCAGCAGCCGCCACCCGGTGCTGGATAAGGCGATGCGAGGCGCCTTTGTGCCCAATGACGTCCTATTGGACACAGATCGCAACCGTCTGATAATCCTCACCGGCCCGAACATGGCGGGCAAATCCACCTTCATGCGCCAGATAGCCCTGACGGCGATCATGGCCCAGACCGGGTCCTTTGTGCCTGCTGCCTATGCCTCCCTCTCACTGGTGGACCAGGTTTTCACCCGGGTGGGGGCATATGACGACCTGTCCGCAGGACAGAGCACGTTCATGGTGGAGATGACTGAGATCGCCCACATCCTCACTTCTGCCACCAGAAAGAGCCTGGTTCTCCTGGATGAGGTGGGCCGGGGGACAAGCACCTTCGACGGCCTGTCCCTGGCCTGGGCCATATCCGAGTACCTGCATGAGAGCATCAAATGCAAGTCCGTCTTCGCCACCCACTACCATCAGCTCACTGATCTGGAGAGCATCCTCTCCGGAGTGAGAAACTACAGCATTGCCGTAAAGGAGGATAAGGGTACGATCACCTTCCTGCGAACGGTGGTCCCGGGGGCGACGGACAAGAGCTATGGAGTGCATGTCGCCCGCCTGGCCGGGGTTCCCAGGACGGTGACAAAGAGGGCAGACCAGATCTTGAGAGAGATAGAAAAGGAGGCCCTTATGCAGCCGGGATCGGGCGGGAGAAGTCAGAGGAGATCTTCTCGCTACACCCAGCTCATATTCTTCGATGGCAATGAGGACGGGAATACGGCCGGGGAAGTGGAGAGGGATAAGAAGGATCCCATCTTAGAGGAGATCGAATCACTGGACCTGGACATGATGACCCCCAGGGAGGCTTTGGACCGCCTCGCCCAATATCAGCGGATGCAAAGGGAGAGAGAGGAAGGATAAGAGATGAAGAGGATCAGGGCCCTGGATGAGGAGACGGTAAATAAGATCGCTGCCGGTGAGGTGATCGAGAGGCCTGCTTCGGTGGTAAAGGAGCTGGTGGAAAACTCCATTGATGCCGGTGCCCATAAGGTGTTGATCGAGGTCCGAGATGGCGGAAAGAGCTTCATCAAGGTGACAGATGATGGCAGCGGCATAGATCCGGACGACCTCCCCCTAGCCTTCCAAAAGCATACCACCTCCAAGATCTCCGGGGCTCAGGACCTGGAAACGATCGGCACGTTGGGATTTCGGGGCGAGGCCCTGGCCAGCATCGCCAGCGTCTCGGAAGCGGTCGAGGTGCGGACCAAGACCAGGGATGCTCTATCTGGCAGCTATCTTCGCATAGAGAACGGAAAGGTGGCGGAGACAAAGGAGGTGGGCAGCCCTGTGGGTACATCGATCGTCGTCTGGAATCTCTTTTCTAATGTCCCGGCAAGGAGAAAACACCTCAAGGGAAGGGAGGCGAAGCTGGTCCATATCATCGATGTCATCACCGAGCTGGCCATCATCCACTACGATATCGCTTTTGAGCTATTTTCAGGCAGCCGCACTCACTTCAAATCGGCAAGATCCAATTCCTGGGACGACATCCTCTCCCGCATCTTCGGATTGAAGGCGGTGGCAGGTATGGCCCCTCTGCAGGCATCCGGCCGGGGCTGGAGAATAGAGGGTATGATCGGCGATGCCTTCAACCTTAGGGCCAGCCCGGACAGGATATTCATCTTCGTCAATGGCAGGGCAGTCTCCTCCCGGCCCATGGCCGGGGCTTTGCGAGAGGCCTACAGAAACATCATCCCTCCGGGAAAGAGCCCCATCGCCGTCCTCTCCTTAGAGATAAGCCCGGATCTGGTGGACGTGAACGTCCATCCGGCTAAAAGGGAGATCCGGTTGCTCCATGAGAATGAGATCTGCTCTGCGGTCACCCAGGAAGCTGCCCTTACCCTCTCTTCTTATGCCAAGAGCGTAGCCTCCGAACGCTTGAAGCCCAGCGATCAGATCACCGCCTCGGAGGAGACCTTGGCCCAGAATGCTATGCAGAGTACTCTTCCCCTGGATGTAGAGGAGGATACCGCTTTGGACCAAGCCCTGCCGGAAAGGGAGAAAAGATCAAGCCTGAAGATCCTGGGCCAGATCAAGAGGCTCTACATTGTGGCGGAGAGCGATCAAGGGCTGGTTCTTATCGATCAGCATGCTGCTGCAGAGCGCATTCGTTTTGAGGGGCTGGAAGAGCGATATCGGGAAGGGTTGATCCGCCAGGAGCTGGCCTGTCCGGTGACGATCGAGCTTATGGCCAGCGAGGAGATCATGCTCTCCTCCTGGAAGGAGGTCTTGGATGATATCGGCTTTGAGATCTCATCCTTTGGAGGGAGGTCCTACAGCGTCCGGTCCGTTCCAGCACTCGGCCAGAGGACCGAGAGCGCAGAATCGGTACATGACGTCTTAAAGGAGCTGTTTTTGCGGGGAAAGCCGGGGCCGGACTCGAGCCGCCGGGATGAGGTCCTCAAGCTTTTGGCCTGCCGGGGCTCCATAAAATCGGGAAAGGAACTCACCCTAAAAGAGATGGAGCAGCTGCTGCATGATCTGCAGGAATGCAGCAACCCCACAACCTGTCCCCACGGCAGGCCGGTGATGGTCATCCTGGACCAGAGCCAGCTGGAGAGGCTATTTGGCAGAAGATAATCAGGAGATGATAATATCTATGGGGAGGTCAAATGACCTCTCATGGATCTGGAAGGATTTGCCAAGCGAGGTTTGAGGAGACGGGACCGGTCGATAAAGTCCAAGCTCATCGATCTGATCAGAGAGGTAAAGGAGATCCCAAGCGATCGGGCTGCTACCCTGGCGGAAGCGGTCTTGACGGAGGCGGAAGCGACCCTTGATCCCCGGGGGGAGGTCTTCACTCTTGAGAGCGTGGGGGTCAGCATGGGCGACTTTGGGGTGGGCTCACGTGGCTCAGGCGACTTTTATACCCACACCAAGATCGCCGAGGTCATCGGCCGCACAGAAGCAGTTGTTGACTCCCGCCAGCTGGACGACTCGGGTGTGGTCCAGGCGGGGGGCAAATACATAACGGTGACCGTGGACGGCATGCACTCCCGACTGAGCGATTATCCGTTTTTGGCCGGATTTCATGTAACCCGAGCGGCCTTGCGCGATGTCTATGTCATGGGAGCCAAGCCGGTGGCCCTTCTCTCGGATGTTCATCTGGCCGATGATGGGGATGTCTCCAAGCTATTCGACCATATCGCAGGCATTGCCACGGTCTCGGAATTGATCGGCGTTCCTCTCATCACCGGGAGCACCCTGCGCATCGGTGGGGACATGGTTATCGGGGACCGACTAACCGGGTGCGTGGGGGCGGTTGGCGTCTCGGATAATCTCACCGCCAGAAAGAGCGCCCGGCCTGGAGATGTGATCATGATGACCGAGGGAGCGGGAGGGGGAACGATCTGCTCTGCTGCTCTGTACTATAACCGGCATGAGGTGGTGGATGAAACCCTGAACATCAAGTTCCTGGAGGCAAGCGAGGCGCTGCTTAAAGTTAATGCTCGGATCCATGCTATGACCGATGTGACCAACGGGGGCATCCGGGGCGACGCCAAGGAGATCTCCTATACTGCCGGGGTGAGGCTTGTCTTTGAGGAGGAGAGGATGCGCAAGCTGGTCAACCCCCGGGTGCTGGAGATGCTCAATGAGCTGAAAATCGACTATCTCGGGGTGTCCATCGATGCCCTGCTCATCATCGCCCCACCGGAGGAGGCGGAGGCGATCGCAGCCGCCATCCGGGATGTGGGGGTGAAGGTGGACGAGATCGGCAGGGTTGAGGAAGGAGAGGGAGCGTATCTGGATATCGAAGGCAAGCGGTCCGACTTCTCCCCCCGCTTCCGAGAGGCGGCCTACACTCCCATAAAAAAGGCGATCGGCCAGGAGGCGGTGCGGGATGTGGCGGAGATGACCAGGAAGGTGGATTTGGCAGCCCAAAATGCTGTGCAGAAGAAGAAGAGGTTTGTGGAGAGGATAAGGGGGGGCCAGAAAGGATTCTGAACAAATGGTAGGCTACCCGCGATTTGTTATGGGTGAATTTGAATCGGAAATTCTCCGTGTCTCTGTGACTCTGTGATAAACCGCTATGCTCTAACCCAACCACACAGTCACAGAGTAGCAGGGGCCATATTCTCTGCCTGAACTCACCCACATAATTCAACGAAGAGCCAAATAGTATTTCCAGCAGATGTGCTCAGGCGGAGCCGACAGGGAGGTGAACTTAAGAAAATTTTTATAAAGCTATTTATCTGTATAGCCTTTGCCACATGTAATAATAATAGTAAAAATTTATTGACATTAATAAACTATTTATATCATAAGCTCTCTCAATTATTACAAGGGAAAAAAATTAGGGAGGAGATAGCAATGAAAGAATCATTTGTAATGAGATTTGACGAGAGAGATATCGAGGTCGTAGAGACTCTGAAAAGCCTGGGAGTGCCAAGGAAGGTATCCAATATGATCGCATTCCTGGCCAGCGGCACAGAGGCTACCTCACGCGAGATAGAGAGGGGCTCAGATCTGCGCCAGCCGGAGGTGAGCATCGCCCTTCGCACCTTGCGCAAGAATAACTGGATCGAAGAGAAGATGTGCAGGAGCGATGGGACAGGAAGGCCGATGAAGGTCTATCGCCTCAAGACTCCCATCGAAGAGATCCTGCAGCATTACGAGCAACAAAAGATGAATGAGGCAAATCAGGCATTGCAGTCCATCCAGAGGCTGAAGTCCCTCTTCAGCGAAGCTGAATCGATATGAGATGATATAAATTCTAATTTTTTTTAAAAATTTTTAATACACGATCTTCAAATCTGTAACATCCAATCGTATATTATTAAATTAATATTCTTATTATTTCTCATTTTTAAAAAATAATAAATTGGATCATAATTATCTAAATGTTTCTGAGAGGAACGCATGTGAAAATACAATATTTATAAATACTTGATTTTATTTTATGGATGTCGGTTATCGTCATCACATATTCGCAGATGATCAACTGGAAGAGATCTTCGTATATCCGACCGATTCATTAAAATCCCTGAAACTATGTATGATACATTTTCACGATGGGGATATATAGAAGGAGGTTCCTATATTAATCAAATGTATCAGGGACCGATGCATTCCAATTTCCAGGGAGAAGTATGCAGGAACATGAGAGGCAGCAATTGGATCAGCCGTATCCCGAAGGGCCAAGAGTCGGATCGGATGCGGCTTTAGGGGTCGGCAATAATCCTATATCACACAGCTCACACCATGGTAGTGATTCATTGGCGGTCATTGAGGAAGTTATCCACAGGGCTTATTTAAACAAGCTTGTTGGTGAAGAGGGTCTTAGAATTGTAGAATGCATTCCAGAAGAGGAGATAACCGATGAGCGACTGGCTGAGCTCACTGGAATCAGCCTGAACACAGTAAGGCGTACTCTCTATCTGCTTTATGAGCACAGGCTTGCCATATACAGGCGGAAGCGAGATCCCGATTCCGGTTGGCTCACATACCTTTGGCAGCTCTGTCCGGAGAACTTCGATAAAGCCCTGCAGTCGGAGGCCAAAAGGCTGTTGCGAAAGCTGGAAGAGAGGCTAGCCTATGAGAAGGAGAACATCTTTTATGCCTGCACGGAGGGCTGTGCCAGGTTCATATTCGACGAAGCAAGCGATGCCAACTTCGTCTGCCCCTTCTGTCAGGGTAGCCTGGAGTATATGGAGAACGCAAAAGTGGTAGAGGCCATAGAAAGGCAGATCACGGATTTAAAGGCCTGCGTATGAGCCTTTCCCATGAACCCGGGGCTTGGAATACCGGCTAAGGGCGGTTTCCATTGGAGTTTCAAAGCTACAGGTTCTCCAGATTATTGCCCAGAACCGCCGTCCACCACCACCGGGCCATATCCATCAGATCTCGGCTGAATATGCCCGAGAGTCTGTACTCCCCGCCCTTATTGGTGATCATTCCCGCACCCAGCAGCTTGTTTCTCATGGCATAAAAGGCAGACCGGCTCACTTTTAGTTCGACCAAAAGCTCCCTCCATTCACTGGCCTTCAATGGATCTCCTCTCTTCTGCCTTTCCTCAACAATGACCAGGAATTTCTGCCCCCTCTCTGCGGTTGCCTCCTCCTGGAAAAGGCGCAGCATCAGCTCATGGTATGGATCTCGAGATCGGCTGATTGCATACTCCGATTTGGAGCGGACCTTTAATGTAGTGGCAGTCCTTGGGGCCTTGAGCACATTGGTCATAAGCTAGCCAGTACTGCTCTGGCTATATCTGCATATTCATCTTTCAGGGCATAGGTTCTGGGCGTACGATACGATTTCTTGTTCATGTGCAATATCCCCAAGCGGGAGCCTATGTAGCCGGTCATGGAGGCCACAACCTTCCTGGATACGTTGACCTCCTTGCTCACCTCTTCATGAAGAGATAAAACGGTAAACTCCTGAGACTGGACCATGGACTCGAGAACTACCCTCCTCAGACCATCGCTATCCAGATCGAGGAAATTCATCATTCTGCCCTGTATCTCAGATCGCTGCGATTTCATGGAACCTCCCTCCATACCACTCCCTTACATTGCTAATACTTTAGTAATATTTATTATATATATACCTTACTAATATGAATCCAGAATATATGCTATCCTTATGCTTTTGGCAAAGGATTAGGCTATCAGGATGGGTGAGATCCATTCATAATCCTTGCATCCGACCAGACTCACCGCTATTTGTTTAACTTGTAGGATTGCGAAGGATGAAAGCGGAGTCCCTTGCCATGATCAGTCTGAAAGAGAAAGGCCATAATATTGGTATGCATCGCAGCATCCATGATGCATCCTGGTCAAAGTTCATATTCATGCTTTTCTCCTGGACTTCGTACAGGGGAGCAGCTGACGGAGTCCGCTGCACGTACAAGGCTAAAAGTGCTGCTCGAAATTTGATAAAAGTAGATACCAGAGATACCACTCAAAGGTGTTCTGCTTGTGGAAGCATCGTAAAGAAAGATCTGTCGGTACGAGTGCATGAGTGCCCCTATTGCGGATTTTCATGTGATCGAGACTACAATGCTTCCAGGAACATACTCTTCGCAGAGATGGAACAGCCCCTAACGCCCATAGAACCAAAACCGCAACATCACATATCAGTGATGCAAGTTTTGGCGATGGAGTGGGAAGCTGCGCCCTTCAGGACGCGGTAGTTCACTCAATACGAGATCGTCTATGTTCTGGATTCAGGCAAGCGGATGGTTTTTGGTCCCCCGTCTGGAAGGATGATGACTTAAACCATGAGGTGCAATAAGGCTACCAGGTGGATTGAATGTCTGATTGCATAAGGTGCCAGAAGTGCGGCAAAGATGTGCCGGAGGATGAGGTCTTCGCGACAGAGGGCAAGACCTTCTGCGAGGACTGTTACATCGATGTCAACAACAGGATCCGGGTCTGCGATCCCTGGGGCGAGAGGTCGAAGAAGATATACCGGGAGAGCCACGGCCTGGAAGGGACGGACGGGCTAACCGATCAGCAAAAGGAGATCTACGAGTACATCCAGTCTCAGGGCAAGGCCACCATGGCCGATATAGGAAAGAGGTTCAACCTATCGGAAGCCGAGCTCAACAATCAGTTCGCCATCCTCAGACACTGTCAGCTCCTCAAGGGGAAGAAAGAGGGAGATTCTGTCTATATCGTGCCCTGGTAGAGCTGCCGATGCCAGCACTTCCTCTACCTCCATCACATAAACACAGGCTGGAAGCCCCGCTCTTCAGGGCGGGGAGGAAAGCCGTAAGTAGCCCACCAAAACCTTTATATCACTCAGTGACTATACTGCCTACTGATGACTGAGCAGGTGTTAACCGTCCGATGCAAGTTAAGTCCAACAGACTCCCAGGCCGAAGAGATGGAGGATACTCTGAAAGCCTTTGCGGATGCCTGCAATTGGATAAACCAGAATACGCCTGCTAAGCTCAGAAATAAGGTCCGTATTCAGGGCATTGTATACCAAGATGTTCGAGCTAAGTTTGGTCTTTCTGCCAATCTGGCAATCAGGGCTATCAATCGCGTTGCATCTAACCACAAGACTGCCATGAAGGATCATTCATCAGTTAAGAACTTTGAACCAACCAGTATAGATTATGATACTAGGATCTTTGCTTTCAGAGAGAAAGACGAAGAAATCAGCGTGACTCTTCTTAGATCGAGACAACGAATCAAGTTGGTTCTAGGCGACTATCAGCGAACCAGACTCAAGGATTCTAAACCGACAAGCGCAACGCTTTGTAAGAAAGGATCTGAATACTATATCAACATCCAGGTTAAAAGCGAAGCACCGGAGCAGATACATGTTGATACGGTCCTTGGTGTCGATCTTGGTATAACTGATATAGCTGTGACCTCCGAAGGCCAGAAGTTTGGCGGAAAGACTATCAAGCTAATCAAGAATCATTATGCGTCTATGCGTGCTGTTCTTCAACAGAAAGCCGTGAAAGGTACAAGGAGTTCAAGGCGAAGATGCCGAGAGCTTCAGCAACGACTATCAGGCAAAGAAGCACGCTACCAACGGCAGATCAACCACGAAATCAGCAAAGCCATTGTGACCAGAGCCCAGGAGATTCCTGCAAAGATAGCTCTGGAAGATCTAACCGGAATTAGAGAAGGCGTCAACCAGAAAGCAGGAAAAAACCATAGACGAAGAGTCAATGGTTGGGCCTTCTACCAGCTTAAGGAGTTCCTTAGCTATAAGGCTCTCGCGGCTGGTGTTCCTCTGGTTCTGGTGGACCCCGCATACACCAGCCAGACGTGCCATCAGTGCGGTGAGCATGGAATCAGGAACGGCAAGAGCTTCAAGTGTCCTGTGTGTGGCTGGTCGGGCGATGCTGATTTCAATGGTGCTAAGAATATAGCTTTCTTGGGCCGCTATGTAGACCGGCCTGGAGGCTCGGAAGGACTTCCAAGCATCAAGGCAGTCCTTTCAGGGCTACTGAAAGCTCCGGTCTTTAGGCCGGAGTAGTTTACCAAAACCATTTAATATGGAGAATGTATAACAAAGGCCTGATCTATGATATCGAAAATTGGGCTGAATTGGCCTGTAATGGAGATATGACGGCATGCGAAGGATGTTTTCAATTTGGGCCGAGGGCTCTTTTTTAAAGGGGACTTCTCTCAAAGCGTTGCTCACTGCAATCGTAGCTGTGCTAGGGCTCTTTGCATGGACCATTTCACCCGTATTGGCATTCTTGGCACTATTTGGTGCAGTCGGACTCCTGCCCATTGAACGCAGGGTGCGCACAAGCTTAGCAATAATCGGATGCATTTCAATAGTTATAGGCGCAGCCCTGGCAACGATGGATTTTCCTCTCTCCCAGATAGCCGCGCTCAAGCTGATGGGCTCGCCAGTTCAAGCGGCCGTCTCCGGGGGTCTTTGATCCGAATCTTATTTAATAGAATGGTCAACAGGTTCCCCTGAGTCTTCACCTGATTACGGTTGCTTCATCCTGCCCCCCCATTCCATAAAAGGATGATAATAAAAATAACCCAAACAATCAGCATGCTTAACCCAAGCGATGCTCCTGCAAACACTAATCCCTCATCAGCATCCATATCCTCTCAGTCCCCTAAATAACAGCATCTATTACCGTGGTTACATATATCCACAGGGTAATGAGTGCCATCAGGATATAACCAAGTGATTGAACTCGCATACTATCACCATTGAAACTTATAGTTACTTATATTAGATAGCTCTTCGGCTCAGCTCTCTTCTTTGCTCTGCCTTCATTTCATCGATCCTATAGTAGTATCTCCGCTATATCGCATACTCATTCCTCCTTCGCTGAGACTAAGAGAAAATCCACTGGTATAGCAACTCCACGATCAAGTAGAACGCCAGGAATAAGAGCGCCAGCATCACAGATACTCCAATAAACACTCTCTCTTCCTTTTCTCCTCCTAATAGAGAGAAATCAGCCGCTATCCTCTTGACATTGCCGTCCATCCAGTTTGAGAAGCTCGTTAAAGGCCCCTTTACGAACCATATGAACTTCCCCCCAGCAAGTCTCAAAGGCCAGTCTGTATCGAGACTAATCGTCCTCCCCTCTGGAGGATATATTCCTGAGGTTATGAGAAGGAAGAACGCAAATGAAGCGAATAACAGCAGTTGAAGTGATTCTATAACATGGGGCGCTGTGTACGCATCGAAATCAACAGGGTAGGGGAGAAGCTGGTATAGTGGATACGGATACAGGCCTATGAAGATGCATAAGAATGCCATTATCCCCATGCCGAATAGCATATTGAGTGGTGGATCCTTTACCCGCAGGCCTGAGTCTTGGCCAAAGAAGGTGAAGAATGGAACCTTTATGCCTGCATGTTCGAAAACGCCTGCAGAGGCAAGCTGCAAGAGAACATAGACTATTGCCAGACCCCCAAATGCAGATGCTTGAACGACCATGGCTTTGGTCACAAAACCGGAAAAAAGAGGAAATGCCGAAATTGATGCCGCTCCCACTAAACAGAAAATGGTAGTTAACGGCATGGTCTTATATAATCCGCCAAGGTCGGTGATCTTTGCAGTTCCCGTCCTAAAAAGCACGCTTCCCACGCTCATAAAGAGCAGTGACTTATAGATGATATGGGCAAAAGCGTGAGAAGTCGCGCCATTGAGGGAAAGAGCTGTGCCCATTCCTATGCCGCATAGCATGAAACCCACCTGGTTGATGAGGCTATAGGAGAGAACCCTCCTCAAGTTATTCTCCAGGACGGCATAAAATATAGGATATATAACCATAATTGCCCCCAGCCACATCAAAGGCCCAAAACCAGTGAAACCCCTCGCTAAAACATACACGGCGGACTTGGTTGTAAAGATGCTCAAATATACAGATCCCGTAACAGTTGACTCGGGATAAGCATCAGGTAGCCAGGCATGCAGCGGAGGAACGCCAGCATTTATAATAAACCCTAAGAAGATTAACATAGCAGCCAGATAAGTACTGCCCGAATTCCAGCCAATGGCATCAAAGGTTATTGAGCCAGTGCTGGCTATATATATGACAATTCCTGCCAGAAGGATTATGCCTCCAGCAATGTGCCACATGATATATCTAAACCCGGCACTATGCGCGTTCTCCGTCGCACCATGCCAGATAACGAGCATGGACGCGACCGACATTATCTCCCAGAAGAAATATAAGGTTATTAAGTCACCGGCAAAGACTACTCCCAGCGCACTTCCCGCATATACTAGCTGGCACATATGTTCGCTGCTACTTTTTACATGAAGCGAATAGATCATGACCGGGACGGAGGCCAGGCTAAATGCCAATGCGAATAGAAAGCTCAGTTTATCCACTCTTCCGAAGACGAGATCGTATCCCAAGAATGGCAGATGCCATGAAGAGAAGGGAATTTCTCCAAACACTCCCGTATACATGAGTATTACGTCTATTAGCGCTGCTAAGGGAGGAATAATTAAATATGCCTGCTTCCACTTACCTTTGAAGAGCGGTATGAGCAACGCTCCTATGATCAGTATAAATCCAGGATGCAACCAGCCGATCATCAGCTTCACACCCCCTTCTTCTTATAATAGTCCTCATCTTTCGAGAGCCAAAGACGCAATCCCTTGGCGGCATAGATGAGGAAGGTGAATGCAGAGAAACCGAATATAGCATAAAATGCCGTCACTTCTTGCCATGCGAACTCGACGGGCCACTGAACAAATAAGCCAGCTATTACCATTATTATGAGGGAGAACGCAACGATTGTGAGGAATAGGTTCCCGTGCCGGTGACGTGGCTCAGCGGTCCCGAGAAAGAGAAATACATATCCAATAATGCCCAATATGGCGAGAACTGCGAGTAATAAATCCACTTTCATCATCTCCTCATCTTGGATATAATTGATCCCTCATTTCCAATAATTATCATAACATACCCATAGCTACTGATATCACGAATGCAGAGAATAACAGCGTCACAACTAGCAAGGCCCAACCGAGCATCTCCGAGGGAAAGCCGTAATAGGTATGCCAAAAGTACTCGCTTCTCGCCCTCGTTTCCCTCTCTTCTTCTGCGGTATTTTCCATCGATCTCTCTCCTGACATCCCATCATCATCTCTCTTATCTTACTTTTATCAGCCAGACATCTTCCTTTCCTGCGCCATAAGACTCGGTGACGCCGGTTATGATATAGCCACCATCCCGCGTCTCCTGCACGGAATTTCCCCAGTCATTGCGGGTGCCGCCAAACGTCTCATTCCACAGCTCAATCCCCTCTGAATCGGTTTTTATCAACCATACACGCCCAATATTGTCAGAGTTGAACAGCCGGGAATAGCTACCAACATTGTCGATAGTTGTGGTGTTATAACCGGTGACGATATACCCGCCATCTCTCGTCTGCTGCACAGAAGCACCGGAGTCAAAATTGCTCCCCCCAAAGGTTCTATCCCATTCTCGGTCTCCCTTCGAGTCGGTCTTTATTAGCCAGACATCTCCTTTTCCCGCACCAAAGGACTCTGTTAAGCCAGCAATGATATACCCGCCATCTTCCGTTTCCTGCACTGACAAACCCAAATCCCGGTTAGGTCCACCGAAGGTTTTGAGCCAATCCCAATGCAGCTTCGAATTGGTCTTTATCAGCCATACATCCTCTTTGCCGGATCCAGAAGACGGTGTGTAACCTGTAATGATATAGCCGCCGTCTTTGGTCAGCCCGATCGATGCAGCCTCTGAATCCGCTCTGCCCGTGGCCATATCCAGCTGCTTGTTTCCTTGCGAATCGATCTTGATGATCCAGGCCTTCTTGCCATTGGTAAATGACGTGTAACCTGCTATGATGTACCCATCATCATTGGTTTGTTGCACTGAGAACCCCAAATCCTCGCCGGATCCTCCAAAGGTTCGATCCCACAAGACATTCCCCTTTGCATCGGTCTTTAAAATCCATAAGTCATAACTGCCGATAATCCAAAAGGACTTCTTTCCTCCCACGATGATGTACCCCTCATCCTTAGTTTGCTGGACGAAAAAGCCCAGATCTTTTCCCAGGCCGCCGTATGTTCTATCCCATTCCTTTTGTCCCTCCGCATCCGTTTTTATCAGCCAGAGATCTCCCCTGTGCTGGACTTTGATAAGCCAGGAAAATGGTGCATCGGCGCCATAAGAGGAGGTATAGCCGGTAATGATGTAGCCGCCATCCTTGGTTTGCTGGCCATAGGTGCCCACATCGTCACTGGAGCCGCCATAGGTTCTGTTCCATTCCTCTTGAGGAATTGGGCCGCTGAGGGATGTGTTAAGCTGGCCGGAAGTCATAGTATCGGGATTGGCTGATGCTAAGCATATCGCCATCCACAGCACAATCACAAATCTCCCTATAATCATGCATCCCCCTTATGTCCGAATCGATGCATTCTCCATATTTTCTATCATCAATCCCAATATATCTGCCTATAATTATCATTCTGATGCTGTCTTGGATTATTCTTTCATACACCTCCGAACAGCTCTGATATAGCCATTTTTGCCAAATCATATATATAGAACATATTTGGATATATGAAAAATATTAGGGAAAAAATTGCAGTTATTGTCAAGGGGACGACCACCAACGGTGGTGCCTCCTTCATCTTTTCTTCTCCAAATACGCTGATATCCTCAGCAGGTTTCTTGAAGAAAGCTGTCAGTATTATAGGAAAGAAATAAACTATATCCAGCAAAGAGCTTATCAGGATGACTGCTAAGAATATCATCCCATATGGAGAGCCCACTGCCCATGCGCCCAGGCAGAGATACAATTTGCTGATAAATCCGCAAACGGGGGGAATTCCCGCCATGCCTATGGCAGCTATGCTGAATGCGAGCATGGTCAGGGGCATCCTCTTCCCTATTCCCGCCATCTCGCTTATTCTCGTCTTACCTGTAGCCACCAATATGGCACCGGCACAAAGGAAGAGGGTTATCTTCATGTATCCGTGGAATGGGATATGTAACATCGCCCCTTGCATGCTGTCTCTGGTCAGCAATGCCGCACCCAAGATTATGTAGGATAACTGGCTTATGGTGGAGTAGGCTAGCCTCCTCTTGAGGTTGTCCTGGGTGATGGCGAAGAAGGAGGCAACGATCATGGTGAAGCCGGCAATGCCTGCCAGGATCAGCCAAAGCCCCAGCTCCTGCATCAGGTCCATACCTATGACGTAGCCTACTATGCGCACGATTCCAAAGACTCCCGCCTTGACCACAGCCACGGCGTGCAGTAGCGCGCTCACGGGCGAAGGTGCAATCATCGCCGAGGGCAGCCAGGAATGAAAGGGCATCCACGCCGCCTTCATAAATCCTAGAAGGAAGGCGAAGAATAGCACGGTTACTACCAGTGGTGAGGCATCAGCGAGTTGCCTTATCCCGCTGGGGGTAAAATCCTTAGTGCCTGCCAGGTAATAAGTGATCATGATGCCGAAAAGGAGGAAGGCGCCTGCTGGCATCAGATAGGCCAGGTACTTATGCCCTGCCCGCAGTGCCTCCGGCGTCTGCTCATGAATCACCAGTGGGTAGGTAGAGACTGTTATTATCTCAAAAAATATGAACAGAGTAACCAAATTTGCCGATAACGCAACACCCACCGCACCCATTATGGCAAAGCAGAATGAGAAGTAGTATCTAGTTTGAGCATGCTCCTTGAGCGTTCGCATATATCCTATGGAGTAAATGGAGACCAGCACCCAGAGGGAGGATGCAGTTATGGCGAAGATTTCGCCAAAGGCATCAACCTTGAATCCAATATAGATATCCTTGAACATCGACTGGAATAAGATGAGTTTTATCGTCTCTCCTTTCACGATCAATGGTGCCATGGACAGAACGAGCAGGAACATCGCTAAGCTTGCGGCTATTGTCCAAGCCTCTCTTATGTTGGGATGATTCCGGGATGGCAGAATTAAAGCGGCCGCGATCGCTGGGCACAGGATGGCAAAAAGCGGCGTCATTAGCTCCATTAGAGCGTCACCCCCATTCTCAGATTCGATAATATGTGATTAATCAAAGGCATAGGAATATTTGTGAGCCAGATGATGCCCATTATGATACAAAGAGACGCCAGGATCAGTATCGGTGCAACCATAGAGAGCGGGAGAGATTTGCCCGTTTCTCTGACCTCTGCCGCATTCTCTGTCCCCTTGTGCTTCACAAAGTACATTTGATCAATCACCCTCCAAAAATATACCAGGTTGAGGAGGCCGCTTAGCAGCAATACGGCCACGAAGGGGTATTGTGCGGCATCCAGGGAGGCAACAATCAAGAAAAGCTTGGATGCGAACCCCGCAGTAAGCGGAATTCCTATCATCGAGAGTGCGGCAATAGTAAAGGCTGCACAGACATGCGGCATCTTTTTCCCGAGGCCCTCAAAGTCCCTTATGTCCCTCAGTCCCTCTTGCTGACTGATAGCGCCGGCGCACATGAAGAGACAGCCTTTCCCGATGGCATGATTTAGTATGTGAGCCGCAACGCCAACCAGCCCCCAAGGAGATAAGGGAGACAGCCCCAACCCCAAGAGTATATACCCCATTTGTGATACCGAGGAGTAGGCGAGCATTCTCTTCAGATTTCTCTGCTTAATGGCCCAAATTGAACCGGCCAATATGGCTATCGCCGCAACCCAGCATATCAACAAATCTAGACCGATATAATGTCTAATGAAATCCAATGTAAAGACGGAGTAAAACATCCTAAGAAGCATGTAAAACATGACCTTCACATGCACTGAAGCCATCATTGAGCTTATAGTGGACGGCGCATAGGTATACACATCGGGCTGCCATAAATGAAGAGGGAAAATATATGCCTTTATCATAACACCCACAACAATCATGGCAAAGCCCATTTGAACTGCTCTACTGTCATATACGAGTGGAAGCAAAAGCCTCATATCAGCGAAATTGAGGGTGCCCGTGACGGAATAAATCCAACCAACGCCAAAGATGTATAAGACTGCACCGATGGAACCCATTATCACATAATTATAAGCCGGCCGCAATGCTCTTCCACCGGCCACAGCTATCAATGCATATGCGGTCAAGGACGCAATCTCCAACCATATGAACATGTTGAACAGGTCACCAGTAACGGTTATTCCGTACATCCCGGCAGCCATGAGCTGGACAAGGGTATAGAAGGTGACATGCTTCCTTTCCTCTATCTCATGCCTTACGTTACTGTAGTTTCCAAGTTTTTGATTTTGCATACGCAATGCAGTCGAGAGGTAAAGCAAATGTTATTAAATAACAAGATATTAGCACAAAAAAGATATCTATCACTGGTCAATTATGTGGGAATCGGATTCAGTTTATAAAGTTGGTGGTTGAAATGAAAAACTTGGAAAGTACAGTTACGTTACCACGAGAATATATTAATCCTAATATAACTATTGATATAACTATGATCAGCAGGTAGGCATTCATCGCATCTACAACGTACTCAATGCCCCAGGGCGGCCTCCACCCCCCCAGCCAGTAGCGGATGGGTCCCACTGTAAGGACATGATCCAATATGAATAGAGACATGATGAGGAAGACCGAGTTCATGGCCAAAGACATGAAGAAGGGCAGCCTCCTGCTCGTGTATCCAGCAAGCAGCATAGTAAAGCCACAAAACAATGCCAGTCCGACTATGAGCACGGGGAAATGTTCAACTGGATACATTTCTCACATCACCCCCCCACTCGCTCAAATTCCTTCTCTTTCTCTATTATCTCGTCCTCTTCTATGGTCCCATACTTTTGATATATTCTTATCACAATGGCTAGGGCGACTGCGGTTGTGGCTGCGCTCACCACAATTCCCGTCAGCATCAGCACATTAGGCAGCGGATTAACGTATATGTAGCCTTTCTCTGCTGCTTGTTCCCATAAAATGGGCGGAGTTCCCGTTTTCAATCCCCAGGTGGTTAAAATATTCCGCCCCACATCTCCAAGGGATACAAACCAAAGGAACATAGCCGTCTGAAATATGCTTAAGCCGATGAGCTTTTTAAGCAAGTTCTCCTTTACTATCGTTGCAGTAAGGCCTATGATGATGATGAGCATGGCAATCCAGAAATTATATTTTTCGAGGACGTGTTGAATTAGCCATTCCATCATCCTTCATCACCGTCCATCTCATCATCCTCTTTCATAGACAGGTCGAAATATTGAGAGACGAATGACGCCATCACCGTCAATCCAATCCCCACAGAGATCATGTATGCTATTAGAAACCCCCTAGCTCCTGCTATGCCTGTAAATTCCGTCACAGGCCAAAATGCGGGCATATTAAGCCACTGCGCAGTGGCGAGGCTGAAAAGGATACACAACCAACCGGCACCATTATACAGGAACAAGCCGAAGCTCTTGAAGAAAACATTCACTGACTCGGGCATTTTTTCTCTGCCTTTGTCCGTGCCAAAGACGGTTATGTAAAGGATGAATCCTGTGGCGAGTATTGTCCCACCTTGAAATCCGCCTCCAGTCCCACCCGTCCCCATCATAACATAGAGCCCAAATAACAAGATAAAAGGGAACATCAGACTCGCCGTCACCTCAATTACGACATCCCTTTTATATGCCCTCTTCTCCTGGGTCATAGTCTCCCTCGCCTCCTCAGCAGCAATATAACGCCAATAGCGCCGGTGAGGATGACGGTCTCCTCGCCCATTGTATCGTAACCTCTGTAATCAGCAAGCCCGGCAGTCACGATGTTTATGGTGGCCGTCTCCTCTTCAGTCAGTTCATTGATCCTAACCGGAAAATTATATCTGTAGACGGTCAAATTTCTATTTTCTTCTTTAATAAAATAATATCGTATAAGTTCATTATAAAATATCTCGCCTTCATTGATAAGAACATCCCAACCCCCTTCTGAGAGCCGACCCCCCTCGAACGATCCCTTTTCGCTCCACTCGATCCTGTAATTCCCCTCTTCCAGGGTTGGATAATTCTCCTCTTTATTAAATCCCATATCTTCTATTTTGATTTTGATTTGCAAAGGAAGAATGCCTGCATTTAAGCTCTCCACCAGGCCATCGGCATCAACGTTGAAAAGCTTCACATATTTATTAACAGGAGAATTCTCATCACCGAAAGCTGGCAGGTCCTCGACCACATATATCGACAAGGCAATCAAGAGGATGGCGGTAATGAATCCCGATATCGTCAGTGGTTTCATTGCGGATGGTTTCATTTCTTCTCCCACCTCGGCACTCTCGATAAACAGGCCATCATTAGGGCAGTCGAGGCACCGGCACCTACTGCCGCCTCGGTAAATGCTACATCGCATGAGCCCATCTGCAGCCAAACATTGGCCATAATAAAGCTATAAGCGCCCATCAGGACGATGGCAGCCAAAAGGTCCTTTACCCATAACGCTGCCACGGCAATAATAAGAAGGAATAACAGTAACAATAAGTCAATAGGAAGTATCATTTCTTTGCCTCCTTTATTCCTCCATAAAGACATGACCCACTTTTTTTTGCATGGTCTGGTCTACGGTAAGAGATTCTGCAGGCTCTTTGGCAATGGCATGCACTATGTATCTCCCTTTCTCAGGCTCGATATCTATGGTTATTGTCCCTGGAGTCAATGTGATGGAGTTTGCAAATGTGACTAGGGCGAAGTCGCTTCTCAGAGTTGTATCAAATTCTATGATTCTGGGGTCTACCGGCAGAATGCCCAGGACACGTTTTGTCACATCAATAGTGGCCAGATAAATTTGCCATAACTCCCATCCGATATAAGGAATTAATCTTCGTATCTTCAAGAGCACATTCTCGCCTCGGCTGGGCACGAAGATCTCGTAGGTGAGGAATGAGACAATCAATGCTGCCAATATACCTCTTGACGATACTTTTAAGAGATCGTAGGGTTCGAGAAGATAAACGGTCCAGGCAGATAGGAGCATCCAGAATGCGAACATGACGCAAAAAGTCAGGGCAATTGAGAAGGCCATGCTTTCTTTTTTCATAGCTGTCATCTCTCCATCACATCCTCTTGTCGCCCTTCCTCCAAACCGGCAAGCCGCTAGCATATGCAGCTTTCATCAAGGCATGCGTACCTGTAGGACCGACCAACAGGTAAAAAGCCGACACGAAGATCAGTTTAATCGTGATAAAGCTCAATCCTTCATAGGTCATGCAACCTACTATTATGAGGATCTGTCCAAGTGTGTCGCATTTTCCCGTAGCATGCAACCTGGTATAGAAATCAGGAAACCTCAACAGCCCCGCTGTTCCAATTATCATGAAGAAGGCTCCTGCCGCCAAAAACATTGTAGCTACCAAGTCTATCGCAAGCATAGTTCTCCTCTTTCTGCATATTTGGCGATAATTATCGTTCCAATAAATGCAATTACAGCATACATGAGTGCAATGTCGATGAATTCCGGTCTTTCGATGATATAGCCCACCACGATCAAGAGCACAATCGCCTTCGTGCCTATCACATTCGCAGCAACGATACGGTTGAACGTCCCCGGTCCATAGATAGCTCTGTACGAGCACACTAGAATTGTGCTCGCTATTATAATTCCAACGACAAGAAATGGGATAATCATCACTGATAATGTTGATAATACTTATATATGTAGTTTTCGAAGCCGTGTTCGACGATATGTATATTCTTAATTGGAAATATATATAGATTCGACGAGTCTCTGCGAACAATTATCTGCACTTAGTCAATAATTTATCGTGTCAATTGAAACTAAATTAATTTACTAGCTCAGTGAGATGATGATCCTTGTAAATATTGAATTTAGGAATATAGATTTAATGATAATAACAGTGTAATTGATAAGTCGCCTGAGTTAATGCATATCGACTCGTAGATGTGAGTTCGGAGTCTATCGAATCCCTGGTCGCGCACAGGAGTGGCTGAAAACCGCCAACATACGAGATGGTGAATATTGCTGGAAGAAATATACCTTTTGCTACTGCTTTCCGGCGATGATTTCAGCAGACGTCACCTGCAACCAAACGCACAACATGATAATTATCTTTTTGTTTTTGATAAATTCAACGAGATTGGCGAAAACTTCTTAATTAATAAATGTTATTGATCATGATTGGAGTAAATAGCATGGAGATCTTGCATTTAGTGAGGTCTAAGACTTCACATTCTCAAGACGAGCTGATCGCTAGGGCGGCCAGATCCTGGGACCCTGAGTTTCCTGGACGGATGGAGCTTCCTCGCAAATATGCCGCGGTATGCAGGGAGACCATAGTACTCGCCAAATCTAAACAAAAAGATCCCAAAGAGGTGTTGCCCGAAGTCTGCCGGATCAGGGGAATAGATGAATCAGAGGCTATTGAAGCGCTGGATGCTCTGGCTTTAAGCATCGATGAGGAAACTTATCCCTCCAGGAGGAAACAAGGGATGCAAGCTGCAATAACCTCAAAAACCAAAGACCTCTTGGCGCGCTTGAGGTGATGCGAGAGGATTCCGACATGGAGAACTACATTTGCATATAGCAGCGATCACTTAGAATAAATCTTATTGAATAAATATAGAAGAATGTTATCTGCGGCATTAGCGATCTTTTCTGGAGTGCCTTAAACCAGGTGTAGTAATATACCACCTTCCCTTCTTGCCTTTCAGGAACTCCATGGATGCCGCATAGTCTTCAAAGTAATGAGCTTCTCCACTATCCAAATTTATCACAGAGATCCTCCTTTCCATGACGAATCCCTTCTGTTCCAGCAAATCCTCGACCTCCTGGCGCAGCTTGCTCTTCTTTTTGATCAGGAGATGCTCTTTCTCAGGACTGCAGTCTGGCATCGCCGCCGCATCCCTCATATACGGGCGGGCCTGGCCAACTCCAAAGCCCACCTTATGTACTCTGCCGCAGGAAACTCATGCACCGTGGTGACCACAATGAGACCCTCTCCGTGCCTGGCCATGACCAGAATGGCCCTGCCCTTATCGTCCTTTATCACCGTCTCGAAGCCCTCTCCTGGAATGAGGTAGCCGTCGCACTCCGGGTTGGTGGTGCAGATCAGGCAGGAGCAATCCCCCTCAGAGGGATTGACACTCTGAGTGCTCATTTCGCACTTGTATTTCAAGGGGAGAGGTAGCCAATCAAAGTCATGCTCCGGGACCAGGGGGCCGAACACCGTCAGCACCCCGCCATTCATGACAAAGCGTTCTATATTCGATTTCATCCTCTCCAGACCGGGAAGGATCTGGGAATAATCCGGATTGGCAAAGCCGGAGGGAATCATCACCATCTTGTACTGGGGCAAAAATGGGCTTCCCAGGATGTTTGGCGACAGGAACTGGTAGCTGGCCCCTACATCCTGGAAGAGCTTCTCGAAGAGCAGAGTCCTCTGGCCGATGAGTGCGATGTCTGGCATATGCCATTATCTTAGCCAGGCAAGGGGAAAATCTTTATGGTTCCCATGGTTTAATATCTCTGCAATTATGATTTTGCTCCATAAAGCTTATTACTAAATATCACCTGTATTTTAAACGCGATTATACATGGAACAGGAATTAATGAGGATAGGCGTCTCGCTACCTGAAAAGCTTCTTTCCAGGTTCGACGAGATAATATTGAAGCGCGGCTACTCCTCGCGCTCCGAGGGTATAAGGGATGCAATCAGAAACTACATCGTCCACTACGAATGGATGAGCGACGTGCAGGGGGAGAGAGTAGGGGTCATCACCCTGGTCTATTCCCATTCCCAAAGGGGCTTGGTGGAGAATCTGACTGAGATCCAGCATGATTCGGGCGATATCATCCAGTCCAGCCTCCATGTCCATCTGGACCACGACAACTGCCTGGAGGTGATTGTCTTGCGGGGAGAGGGCAAGGACGTGAGAGTGGCGGCGGAGAAGATGATGTCCCTGAAGGGTGTGAAGCATGTCAAACTGACCACCACCTCCATGGGAAAGGAGCTGTAGGCTCTGCATCGAGAAGTTGGCACCCAAGAGAAAAGCAATATCCCGATGCCACCGGAAGAGATTGCTCCAGGGATATATATCCTGCATGAAAGGGATGGTGCGCGGCTAGCGACGAGATCGTCCGATCCCGTGCCCGTTTACGGCGAACGCATCCACAATGGATATCGCCTCTGGGACCCATATCGCTCGAAGCTCGCCGCCCTCATCCTGAAGGGAAAATGGCAGACTCTCCCCTTGAAGAGCAACTCCCGGGTACTCTACCTGGGAGCATCCACTGGCACCACCGTCAGCCACGTGGCGGATATTGTCTCAGAAGGCCTGGTCTATGCGGTGGAGTTCTCGGCCCGCTCCATGCGCGACCTGGTCCGGCTGTGCGAGAGACGCAAAAACATCATTCCCATCCTCGCCGATGCGGCAAAGCCGGAGGAGTATGCTCCTCTCCTGGAACCGGTGGATCTGGTCTACCAGGATGTAGCTCAGAAGAATCAGGCCCAGATCGCCTCTCTCAACTGCGCGAGGTACCTGGGCCAGGGAGGCGAGCTGTGTCTCATGCTCAAGAGCCGCTCGGTGGACACGACCGCCCCGCCTCAAGCAGTTCTCCAGTCAGAGCTAAAAAAGCTGGAAGGGCTGGAGCTTATTAAGATCATGAACCTGGAGCCATTCCACCTGGACCACTGGGCGGTGCGGGCCAGGTGGAATCCGGGCCCATCAGAAGAGGGCCATTGATACCCGGATATTATATTTATTTTATTTAACCGATTATCTTGTGAATCTCATCAGAGATTATATTGGGCAGCAGCCTGACGTAGCCCACCAATGGTATCTTCACCCTGGCCACCCCTATGACCCACTCATCCTTCACCGGGGTCAGATAGCTGATCCCATCTCCCACAAAGGTTCCATTCTCGGTCTGGTAAAGGAGCAGGCCGGTGTTCTTGTCCAGATACACGTCATCGCCCACCCGCATGATATCATCGCGATGCTGATCGAAGTACGACATATTTGCCATGCCCAGGGTCTGGCCTGCCATCTGGTCGATGACCTCATTATGATCCCCTTTGGTGATATAGCCAGCAAACGGCGCTCCAGGCCCTCCCTCCCACATCGGCTCATTCTCCTCCACGTGATATAGAGCACGATGGATTATGGGTATGGCCTTGCCCTGGCCGGGAGGCATTCCCAGGACCATTTTGAGCTGGTCGAAGAGGTTCAGGCTCTCCTTGCCATAAGGCCGATAGAGGATGACGTCCCCAGGATTGTTGAATGCAGTGTAGTTCATCTTTTCTCCCTCATCCCAGGGAATCACCTCGGTGCGGCTTGCCCCCTGAACGAGGATAATATCTCCCACATTGAGATTGGGCACCATGCTTCCCGACTCCACAGCCACCATAGGCGTCCAGAGGCCCAGAGTTATCTGGGAGAGGAGGGATATGGCTCCCACCACCACTACAACGAAAATTATATCTTTGGCCAGCTGGGGGATAGGCAGACTGTCAAACCATTCTCCGATCTTCATCAGCCACATTTATCAGTTGGTACATTCTTATACTCCTTTCGATGCTGCAGATATCCCCCAAGTCGGCCAAGAGCGTTCCAGCCCAGGGCAGGGAGACTGTGCAGAGGTTCGCCGAACAGGGCTACCAGCTGGAGCCGGAGGCCCTTGAGGCCATATGCCGCTATCAGGGCAGCCAGGAAGAGCTCTTCCGGCGCATAATCGGCAGCATAGATAGATCCCTGGCGGTGATCGGAATGCAGCACATCAACGGCCTCATCCAGTCCTCTCCAAAAAATGGAATTGGTCATGCCGCATCCACCACCCCCATCCAGAGAAGGAGCACCCACATCCTGCCAGCTTCATCCAGAACTCCTTCCCGTCCATCCTTCCCTTCCGCCTCCAGGACCCCGCCCTCCTCGATCGAACCATCAGCATCTGAGATCACCTTGGACTCAGCGCCCTCCGATCCTCATACCCAGGGCTCTGCTCAATTGAGCTGCGACATAACCGGGCGGTCGACCTGTGTAGGCGAGTACGATGATTTCGTCTGCTACTTTCGGGACAGATATGCAAAGATCAGAGAGATCCTCTCCCGCCGGATCAACTCCCGGCCGATAGAGTCCTTGAGCAAGAGCACATCGGGCAGAGAGGTCTCTCTAATCGGCATGGTCCTGGATATCAGAAATACCTCCAAAGGCAACCGGGTGATAGAGCTGGAGGATCCCACCGGGATGATAGTGGCGGTCATCCAAAAGGATGGGGAGGCCTATGAGGAGTCAGGACAGATAATTCCGGATGAGGTCATAGGAGTCACGGGCATTTCAGACGGTAATGGAAGGATCTTCGTCAAATCGCTGCTCTGGCCCGATATGCCCAATCAGACCGCCTCCCTGGAGAAAGGTAGCGGCCATGCCATACTCATATCCGATCTTCATGTGGGGAGCAAGTATTTCATGGATGAGGCCTGGCAGAGGTTCTCCGACTGGCTGAACGGAGAAGCGGATGATCCCAGTGGGCTTGCCTCCCAGGTGGAATACCTGGTGATCGCCGGAGACCTGGTGGATGGGATTGGAATTTATCCTGGCCAGCAGAACGATCTGGCGATAATGGATATCTATTCCCAGTACGAGGCGGCTGCAGGGCTGCTAAATGCCATAAGAAGCGACATCAAGATCATCATCTCCCCGGGCAATCACGACATAGTGCGCCAGGCGGAACCCCAGCCCGCACTCCCTCCCGAGGTGCAGAAATACTTCCGACCTGATATGCTCTTCGTGGGCAATCCCGCTTGGGTTACATTGAGCGGCATATCGGTGTTGATCTACCATGGCCGGAGCATAGACGATCTCGTCCTCCGCCTGCCCGGAATCGCCTATGCCAACCCAGAGAAGGCGATGATAGAGATGCTGAGAAGAAGGCACCTCTCCCCAATCTATGGCAGCCGGGTGTCTATCGCACCGGAGAACGAGGATCATTATGTCATCTCCCATCCCCCGGCAATTCTCCATTGCGGGCACGTCCATACCGTGGGAATCGCCCGCTATAAAGGAGTGGCAGCGATAAACAGTGGCACTTGGCAGTCGCAGACTGATTTTCAGAAGAAGATGAACATTCAGCCGGTTTGTGCAGTGGCGCCAATGGTAGACCTGGCCACATTAAAGGTTCGAAAGCTAATATTCGCCTGATTCATCTTTATAAACACAACAAAAAAATTTTTATAGTAATAGAGAGAGTAGTATATCCGGCGAATACGATCATAGGTAGGAGGAATACGAATATGGCGGAATAAATCACCGGGCAATGAGTGCTCCTCAAACTGCAGGTACAATCGATGGCGGTTAGTATCTCTTACCAAAAAAGATAAATATTATAGAGAGAAATTGTATCGATATCAAACAACGAAAGGGGTGAAATTATTAGACAGAAGGGTGTTATTTTAGTGCTGGCCATAGCTATGCTGTCAATACCTGCATTTGCACAGGGCATGGGCGGCAGTGGCAGCATAGATATCTTCGGAAAGAACGGCGTGATATTCCAGACAGAAGGTTCAGCATACCTTTTCCCGGAATTTCAGGATACCAATGCGGATACGATGGTAATCGGAAATGACAGAGCAATGGCCTTTGGAGTGCCATGGCACAGGGCTCCAGTAACTTTAGCTACCAATAACCTGGAGGTCATAAAGAACCAAGACACTGGTGACTGTGAATGCTGCGAGGAAGAATGCCAGGACTGCTGCATCAAGGTCAATATAGACCAGATCAAGATCGGCAATAGAGACGCTCTTGCATTCGGATTTGCCTCCGCCACCAACAACGTCAAGGTGATAGCCAACCAGCAGTGATATCAAGCCAGTCGAATCAGACAGGATTGGACATGAAGATTTCAAGGAGACCCGCCGATGCAATAAAAGCGGGTCTTCTAATAGTTTTTCTCTTATCGGGCCCAGTCTTAGCCGGGCAGAGCCAAGACAGGCCCATCACCTCATGTGAGATCTCAAATCACCTTGATCAAACGCCAACCGATGCCTTCATCGGCCCAAGAACAGATTCCATTCTGCTCTCACAACCCAGAGAGATGCTCATGCCAGATATGGCTGCTTTAACCGCAAAACTGGAAAATCTATCCGCAGCCTACGCCCAGAGGCAAGGGGAGCTTTTTCCCAACAGCCTCCAGAAGAGCAGCAGCAATTGCAGCGATCCGGATCTCAGCTATCAGGATATAGGCCTTGAGGGCCAGCTTCGAAACCGCCTGGACATAAGAGTATCAGGAATATCCGTTCGCGCCATCAACACCGTGGAAGGTGGGAAGGCCACCGCCACCTCCAACATAATCATCGAGCCGGTGCAGATCATCCAGCTCCCTTGCCAAGCAGCAGATAAGCTGAGATGATCAAGGGCCGCTAAAGATTATGGGGAGAAGGGGTCCAGAAGATCACGACAGTGTCCCGACAAGAGCCGGGATGGCTGTATCAGGCACGCTTCGGATCCTTATCCCTCTCTTTCTCCATCGCCTCTTTTGCCAGCCGGATGGCACACAGCTCAGAGCACATGGTGCAGGTGTCGGTCTCCAATCCTCGCCTGTGTCTGATCTGCTTAGCTCTTGCCGGATTTATCGCCGCCTGGAACTGGCCATCCCAGTCCAGAGCGGCTCGCGCCCGGGACATCTGCAGATCCCAGGATCTAGCTCTTTCTCGCACCCCCGGCCGGGTGAGGTCGGCTGCATGGGCAGCGATCCGGGTGACATAGGTTCCCTCGATCACGTCCTCTCTATTGGGCAGGTCGAGGTGCTCGGAGGGGGTTGTGGCACAGAGGAAGTCCGCTCCCGCCATGCCAGCGATCACGCCACCCATGGCAGCGGTGATATGGTCGTACCCGGGGGCGACGTCCGTCACCAGGGGTCCGAGAAGGTATAAGGGCGCTCCGCCGGTCAAATGCTTCATCGCCCTCACACTGGTCTCGATCTCATCCGCGGGCACATGCCCCGGCCCCTCCACCATGGCCTGCACTCCCGCAGCTCGCGCCCTTTTAACCAGCTCACCGAGCATGATGAACTCCATGTACTTGGCCCGGTCAGATGCATCCTCGATGCACCCTGGCCGCAGACCGTCGCCCAGCGAGAGGGTCAATTCATACTCCCTAGCTATCTCCAGCAGGTAGTCGAACTCCTGATAGTAGGGATTCTCCTCTCCAGTATCGGCGATATATTTCATGGTCAAAGAGCCGCCCCGGCTCACCAGCCCCATCAGTCGAGGGTCCTGCCTGAGCCGCTCCAGGGATATCTTGTTCACCCCGGCATGAACGGTGACGAAGTCCACCCCATCTCGAGCATGTCGCTCCAGGGCATCAAACATCCCCTGGCTGGTCAGCTCCTGTTTGACGGCGGCCTGGTAGATGGGCACTGTGCCCAGAGGCACCTTCACTGCTGCCAAGATCTTCTTGCGCACCAGGTCCAGGTCACCTCCAGTGGACAGGTCCATCACAGCATCCGCTCCCGCCTCAGATGCAGCCAGAGCCTTTTCCACCTCTACCTCCGCGGAGTCGAGGTTCTGGGATGTGCCCAGGTTGACATTCACTTTAACGGCTAGCATCTCCCCTATGCCTGCCGGATCCAGCCCCTCGCGGCGGACATTTCCCGGGATGACCACCCTGCCCGCGGCCACCAGCCGGGCCAGCTTTGCCGGATCTATTCCCTCTTTTCTTGCCACCCGTTCGATACTTTGGGGCACGCGCCCACTGCTTGCCTCTTCCATCAGGGTCATTGTTACCAACTAATATATTGTAGGAGCAACTTTCTCGCTGCAGGTGTTTATCAATGGTTGAAGTGCATAAGGTTAGCGGTGCCGCCTTCGATGGCAATGTCTACCTGGTCTTGGATGAGAAGCCCATTCTGGTGGACGCGGGCATGATGGCAGGGCCGACCTTAAAGAACATCAAGAAATTCATCGATCCAGCCAAGATCGAGCTGATCGTCCTCACTCACTGCCATCACGATCACTCCGGTGCCGCTCCCGCCCTTAAGGAGGCGACAGGAGCACGCCTGATGCTGAGCGAGAAGGAGGTGGGCTGCATAGGAGATGAGCTGGCATCGGTTGCATACCTCTTCGGCCAGCAGGCCCCGGAGTACAAAGTGGACGAGACCCTGAAAGAGGGGATGGTCCTGGATATTGGGGAATGGAAGCTGGAGGTCATGGAGACCCCAGGGCACTCCACCGGAAGCCTGTGCCTTTATGAGCGAACGGAAAAGGTGCTATTCTCCGGAGATACAGTATTCCCTGACGGTAACATCGGCCGGACGGATATGTTCGGCGGAAGCACCGACGAATTGGTCCGCTCCATCCAGAGGCTGACAGAGCTGGATGTCAAGGTTATGTATCCCGGCCATATGGATATAACCAGCCAAAATGTCAATCGCCAGATTCAAATGAGCCTGAGGTTTGCCAAGAGCATCTAGCGGGATGGGTGTCAATCTCATGACAGACAAGAAAGATCTAGTGAAAAGGGAATCCGAATCCATATTCCAGACCTACGGCCGCCAGGACGTGCTCCTCGTCAAGGGAAGCGGTGCTCATGTTTGGGACTGCGAAGGCAGGGAATACCTGGACTTCGTCGCCGGCATAGCGGTGAACAGCATAGGCCACTGCCATCCGAAGTTGGTGGAGACGGTCAGCCGCCAGGCTGCAGCTCTCATCCACACCTCCAACCTCTACTACACCGAAAACCAGGTCCTTTTAGCGGAAGAGCTGAAGGGGCTCACCGGCATGGACCGGGCATACTTCTGCAACTCTGGAGCGGAGAGCATAGAAGCGGCGCTCAAGCTCGTCCGCCGGGCAACGGGCAGGGCGAAGATCGTGGCGGCGGAGAGGGCCTTTCACGGTCGCACCCTGGGGTCCCTTGGCCTAACACATAAAGCCGCTTATAGGGAGCCGTTCCGGCCGCTGAGGGAAGCGGAGTTCGTCCCCTACAACGATAGCGAGGCTATGAAGGCAGCAGTCACCTCCGAGACCGGAGCGGTGTTCCTGGAGCCGGTACAGGGTGAGGCAGGAGTCTATGTGCCGGACGGGGACTATCTCAGAACAGCGCGAGACATATGCGATGACCAAGGAGCCCTTCTCATCCTGGATGAGGTGCAGACCGGATTTGGACGGACCGGCAGGTGGTTTGCCAAGGAGCACTCCGGGGTTGTCCCTGATATCATCTGCCTGGCCAAGGCCATTGCCGGAGGCCTGCCCATGGGAGCGATGCTCGCCCGTGGCAGCTCTTCTGAGTCCTTCCAGAAAGGAGACCACGGCTCGACATTCGCCGGCGGCCCCCTGATCTGTGCTGCCGCCCTGGCAACGATCGATGTCATACGAGAGGAGAAGCTGGTCGAGCGCTCAGAGGAGTTGGGCAGATATCTTAAGTCAGAGATAGAGAAGCTCAATCCCAGGGAGGTTCGCGGCCTGGGGTTGATGGTCGGCCTGGATCTGAATTGCGACTGCAAATCGCTGGTGGAGAAGGCCCTGCAAAAGGGAGTGCTGATCAACAACACTGGAGAGCATACCCTCCGCCTCATCCCGCCCCTGGTGGTTACGAAGGAGGAGATAGACAGAGTGGTGGAGGTAATAGGTGAGCTCCTCTAGGCAAAGCGCCAGGGAGAGCCTGAAGAGGCTGCGCCCCTATGTGGCAGGCAAGGGTTTCACTGAGATCTCACGCCGCTATGGTCTCGACCCGGCGGATATCGTAAAGCTGGGAAGCAATGAGAATCCATACGGTCCCAGCCCTAAGGTTTTTGAAGCCCTGCAGAATGTCTCCCCGGAGAGGTATCCGGAGCCCGAGGAGCTGATGGAAGGGCTGGCCAGATACACCGGCTCTCCGGAGGAGATGCTGGTCATAGGAGCGGGCATGGACGGGGTGATGGACACCCTGACCCGGCTCTTTTTGGAGAAGGGCGACCGAACCTTCATCCCCACCCCCACCTTCAGCTACTATGAGATCCTGACCGTTCTGGCAGGGGCAGAGCCGGTATTCTCCCCCCTGGGACCGGACTTCCGGATTCAGGAGACGGTTCCAAAGGAGGCAAAGATGGCTTTCATCTGCTCGCCGAACAATCCCACCGGAAACGCCCTTAAAGAAGAGGAGCTGTGCCGTCTGCTGGAGACGACGGAAGCCATCGTCTTTTTGGACGAGGCTTATGTAGAGTTTGCAGAGCGGAGCCTGGCGGAGCTGGTGAGTAGATACGAGAACCTGGTGGTGGGACGGACTCTATCCAAAGCCTTCGGCCTGGCGGGGATGCGCCTGGGCTATGCTCTGATGCCCGAGTGGATAGCCCAGGAGTTCTGCCGGGCGGCTCCGCCCTTCTTTGGCATCTCCAGCGCCTCAGTTGCTGCCGGCGCAGCAGCGCTCGCGGATCTGGACTTTATGAACGAATCGGTGAGAAAGATAAGAATGGAGCGCAGTCGCCTGCAAAAAGAGATCAGGTCTTATCCCTCCCAGGCCAACTTCCTCTACCTGAAAACCGAGGAAGCCTCGGACTCATTTGCAGAGAAGTTCCTGCAAAAAGGTATCATCATCCGCGACTGCCGCTCATTCCGGGGAGCGGGAGAAAATCACGTCCGGGTAACAGTGGGAACGGCAGAGGAGAACGACCGGTTCCTCGCCGCCTTCAGGGAGATCCGGCGCTGATATGCAGATCGCCCTGACCGGCACTCCAGGGACGGGCAAGACCACCGTTGCTCATCTATTGCCTTACCGGGTGATAGACATCAACGCCTTAGTTAGGGAGGGCCTGAACTTCGGCACCGATCCGAAAAGGGGCTGCCTGGAGGCGGACATGGATGGACTGGCTGAGCGCCTGGTGGAGATGGATTCTGACCAGATCTCTATCCTTGAAGGCCACTTCTCCCATCACTTCGCCCAATGGTCGATAGTCCTCCGGCTGGCTCCACGGAAGCTGGAATCCCGGCTGGAAGAGAGAGGTTACTCGCCCGAAAAGATAAGGGAGAACCTGGAGGCTGAGGCTCTGGACGTGATCTTAGTGGAGGCCGTTGAGTATTGCCAGCGGGTGGACGAGATAGATGCCACCGGACGGACCCCCCAGGAAGTGGCCGATCTGGTGGCAAAGATAATCGAGGGAAAACTGGTGATGCCTCCAGGCCAGGTGGACTGGCTGGAGGAGTTCTTTGGGTAAATCGAGTTATCTCAAAATTCAGGACTCGAGCGCCCGGGCAATTATCGGAGCCACAGAGACGGTGCTCACTCCCTTATCCAGGGTGTCAGTGGCCAAGACGCCCTCAACCCCGGAGCGGTAAAGCTTAAGGACCGCCGATCCGGTGAGGACGGGATGCACTGCTGCCAGATAGACCCGGGCGGCGCCCTGTGCACGCAGCATCTCTATGGCCGTGGCCATGGTGCCGCCGGTGGCGATCATATCATCGAATATCACCACGTCTCTATCCCGGACGTCGATCTCTTTAGGAGCCATGCGGACCTCGGTGCCGGAGAGGCGGGTCTTCTGCAGGTAATCGCTATCCGCTCCCAGGGCGGCGGCGGCAGTCCTGGCCATGGCCACTGCTCCCTTGTCCGGGGATATGACCACCGGGTCCTTCAGGCCGAGGGAGGCCACATTTTCCGCTAAAAGCGGCGTTGCATCCAGGTTGTCCGCCGGACAGCAGAAATGATTCAGGATGGATGGAGAATGGATGTTTACCAGATGGACCCGGCCCTCTTTCAAGAAGGGATTCAGAGCTCTGGCCACCGCCCTGGCGGTCATGGGCTCCCCGGGCTTGAAGATCTTATCCTGGCGGGCATAGCCGAAGTAGGGTATAACCAGATCGATGCTGCTCTCCTGGCAGATATCCAGGAGCTGGAGCAGATAGACCAGATCCCTATCAGTAGGGGTGGACTGGATTATTGCCACCTTATCGTCGAGCGGTGCCGTCACCTGGGTATATGACTCCCCATCGGGAAAGGTCTTGTAGTCGCATAACGCCAGCACCTCACCCAAAATCGCCGCCACCCTGCCCGCCAAAAGCTGGGAAGCCGGACCTCCTATGATCACTCTTTATCCTCCTTTAGCTTCCTACTACCATCATTTTAACCTTCAATGTGGGGGTGACTATGGAGCCTATGGACCGGCGGTCAATGCCCACCTCAATCGTCTTCAGGATCTCAAATATGTTCCCCGCGAGCATCAAGGATCTGATCGGCTGGGCCTCTCCACCCGGGGAGATTCGAAAAGCATTGCGCGCCTCGACTGAGAAGTCGCCAGATATGGGGTTGGCGGTATGAGCGCCGATGAGGCCATGGACCAGGTAGCCCTCTGTCTCCGCCTGGAGGTCATAGGCTGAGGGTGAGTCAATGATCAGATTTCTCGATCCCACCCGAGGGAGATCGGAGTAGCCCGAACGCACCGAGTTTCCTGTGGAGCGGACGCCGTCCTTCCCTGCAGTATAGTTATCGTAGAGAAATCCCTTCAGGATCCCACGCTCGACCAGGACCGTCCTCTGGGAGGGCACTCCCTCCCCATCGAAGGCGGAAGAGTCTATGCCCCCGGGAAGAAGGCCGTCGTCTACGATCATGAGATCCTCGGAGGCTATCATCTCCCCCAGCCGACCCCGAAGAGAGGAACGCCCCTTCTGAATGCTATCCGCCTCTAGTGAGGTCAGGAATGCACCCTCTAAGAGCTCCGCTACCGCCAGCGGCCTGAGCAGCACATCGAACCTTCCGCCCTCCCCTGTAGCTCCACCCAACGAGGCACGGGCCATCTCCCCTGCCAAGCGGCCCACTGACTTCATCGATAGCTCTAAGTGGCGGGAATTGAAAAACTCGCTGCCTGTGGCCACGTCCTCCCTCCGGGCTATGGCCTCCATTGAGGCCTGCATGAGGGTCGAAGTCTCCACCAGCTCTATCCCCTGAGAATTGAGCACAAATCCTGTGCCTGAGACACAGGCCACACCGCCGGAGACCGGCTCTGCACCATCGACCTCATTGCAGCCCGCCAAGAGGCTATGGGCGATGTCGATGCACTCCTCGGGACTGATCTTATCCAGCCGCCGGTCATAGATCCCCTCGGGCTCTGTTACCCTCTCCGGCTGAGGGAGAGCGATCCAGGTGTCATCCCTGCCCCGTGCCCTGGCCGATCGAACAGCGCTCATGGCTACGAACTTCAGCTGAGCCATGTCGCTGCTGCTGGAGAATCCGACAGCACCATCCACTACCGCGCGCAATCCCAGACCGCAGTGGTAGCTCTCGCTCGCCATCTCCACGTATTCCCTGCGGAGGTCGACATCAACCGAGCGTCCCACCATACCATAGACCTCAGCCTCTGCTGCCCCTTCTTTTAAGGCCAGGGATAGTAGCCGGTGGGCGGATTCAATGAGGCTATCCGATGTACCTGAGATCCTCATCCCCACCCGCTTCGAAGGGAGACTGGGCCCGCTCCATCTCCTGGAGCTTGCCTATGATCTTCTCCATCTCCTTCGCCCTCTCCTCAAGAGCATGCATTCCCACCTCTATGCCCAGGATCCCGGACAGAACGCGCAGGACCTCTGATGCTGCCTTTGGATCGACCAGATAGCCACTGGTAACACCCATCAGACAGATCACATCCAAACCACGAAGGGCTCCCAGGCCCAGCAAGAGGCCGGAGACGCCTATAATGCCCCCACCGGGCTCGTTCTCCTGGAAGAGAACCCCCTGCGTTTTCATCTCCTCCACCAGCTCGATGCTGGTGGCCGCGCCCATCACCGAGGACTTATCCACGAACTGGCCGGTACCATAGCCGCCCAAAGCATAGATTCGCCGAACCTTGTAGCTCTCGGCGATGTCCAGAAATATGCTGGTCAGCTCGTAATGGCCCTCATTGGTGGCACTCTGATAGTCGCCGATGATGATCAATAGATCGGGCTCCCCATTCTGCCCCCGTCGCGCATAGATCTCATTTTTCACCTGCTTGATGGTTCCATCCTCCTTCACCATCACCTGGGGAGGAAAATGGGGAGAGTAGATCTCAATGATCTTCTCGGCATGCAGCTCCTCTACCATGTGATCTGCCACCAGTTTTCCCACGTGGCCTACCCCAGGCAGCCCCTCAATCATAATGGGATCGGTGAGATCTACATCTTTTATGCGAAAAACCAGGGTCTCTTTCATTCTGCCTCCAGGGCTAGGGCTCTCCTGTATCTGCCATAAGGATCATCAGGGGAGAACCTCGCTGGTTTGGTTGGCGCGGCACGGCCGCCACAGGCTGGACATATCTCCTTCAGGGTGTATCGAGCGCAGGACTCGCACCGCAGGATCTTGGATCTCATGCCTCTCTGTGGAAAGCGCCCTCTCCGCCGTGTTGTTCTATGTAGCTTACTATGGCCTGAGCGGCCTTTTTGAGAACAGACTCTGCATGCTTATAGTCCGGAGCAGTTACATGAATGCGGTATCGCGGTGCTCCGATATACGAAACTGAGAGGGTAGCATCCTTGTCCTTGGTCCTTCTGGCCTGTTTTAAAGCCTTGCGGATAACCTCTACACCATCCGGAGCGGGAGAGGTGATATCCACATAGCCGCTGATGTCAACCGACGGTATCTTGACATTATCTCGAGATAGGCTCTCTAAGATCTTGACATCCTCTTCGGTGAGATCGGCTTCGTTCAGAGCTTCAGCGCCACTGATCGCCGCCTCCTCCATGGCCAGATAGAGGCTGTCGTAGGCGGCCATGAGAGAATCAGCCACCCTCTTGGCATCCTCGGGCCGGTCTTTATAGGCCATCTCCAGCCATTTCCAGGCTTTTTGGTCCGCCTTCCACTCCTGGATCTTCTCCCGCCTCTGATGCTCATTCACATCCTTGAGAGATAGATCGATGTGATGGCGGGAGGTATCTACATTCAGTACCTTACAAACTATCTTCTGCCCTTCTCGCACATGGTCGCGAATGTACTTGATCCATCCGCTGGCTACCTCGGAGATATGAATCAGGCCCTGCTTGCCTGCATACTCGTCTATGGAGACGAAAGCACCGAAGTCCACCACCTGAGTGACGGTGCAGACCACAAGAGATCCGGGCTCTGGCCAGCCCTCACGTTGCATTAGAAATCACTCGAGCACTTCTACTACGGTAGTTTTGATCAATGCCTTGCCCCCAGTGGGCTCAGCCAATGTGCGCCCGCATACCAGGCATTTCACCACAGTTGAGGCATGGGCGAAGATCACCTGCTCATTCTCGCAGTCGTTGCATTTTACCTTGACGAACTTGCTGGGCATATCTAGCTCTCCACCAGATCGAACTTGCCCGCCTTGAATCCAGGGCGGTTGTGGGCCTTCTTGCACTCACCACAGCGATATCTCAGGTTAAGTCTCTTCGTGGGCTTGTCTCCGCCTGGAACCTTGGAGAACTTGCCCTGATTCCCTATTCCATTGGCTCTGAGCTTCTGCCTGGTAATGCGGGTCAAGGTTGAAGCCCGGCCTTTTCTCACCCTTTCCACCGTTTGTGCGGTGTGCTTCTTGCAGAACGGACAGTAAGCGTTAAGCTTCTTTGGCATCTTCACTTCTTATCATCTCTGGATCTTCACTTCTGAAGCTAAATTTTTGTTGCGCAGATTTCTGGCATGGACGGCAGGGAGGACGACCACGTCGTCCCTGGCGAGAAGGTAATTCTTCCCGTCAACTCCCGCAAACATAGGAACATCATCCAGCAACCGCACGACTTCGTATTCCCGCAATATATCTTTTTTGCCCGTTAAAGGCCTTTCGGTGGGAGTCATATGGGAGAGGATGGACTCCCGGCCGAGGGCAATGGTCGAGAGCATCTGCCGGTAGATCTCCGTCTCCTCTGCAGTCATGCCGGAGAAGACCTCCTCCCGAGAAGCTGATCTCGCATTGCGGAGCGCCCGGCGGACGATCTTCTTTATCCTCTGGTCGATGAGCTTGTTCAGACTGCTTCTCTCACTCTTGAGGGTATCCTGCAGGATTTGAGCCTCAACGCTGAAGGGATCTATGATTTGAGAGAGCTCCTGGCCCATGCCGGTCAGATAAGTGCCAACCTGCTGATAGAAATCCTCATCCAACGGCTGAAGCTCCGCGGACTTGCGCTCTTCCCGGAGCGCATTGGCCAGATCCATTTCACCACCTCATCATCAAATTTATGCGGACTGATCTTAAGTGGCTGGATAGTATAATAGCTTTTCATCGTTCTAGTGTCTTGTCCTAGCCTCTGCCACCCCTCTGGCCATGAGGAATACGGCCACGCAACTTGGCAGTTCCTCGGTGCCCTCCTTCAGGCTGTAGCTGTTCCCCTTCATCTGAGTGCTGAAGGGCTTTGAGATCTCTAGAAAAACCGGTTCATCCCCGAAGACCACCGCATCCTCCAGGGGGTTGAACTCCTCCAGGCCGCTAATCGATAAGGGAGTCACCCTCAGCCCCGAGCCGCCGTGCAGGCTCCCAGGGCATCGAATCAGCCGACGGACATCAGCGGTCACCGGCTCGTCGGTCTCCCCCCGTTCCTGGTTCAGGTTCAGTCCCACTACCACTCCTTCGCTGTCCAGGCATTCCTTCAAGAGAAGCTTCCAGATGCCTGCACTGCCCCGAAAGAGGTCCAGGTTCCCCCGGCGGATCTCCTCTATCACCCCCTCACCCTCTAGGCTGCGGTAGAAGCTGGAGGCTTTCTTGGGGCCGATGCCTCGGACCCTGGTGAGGACGGCTACCGCTCCGGGCTCGTCGAGGGTGCGCAGCCCTTCCACAAAGGAGATGATCGAGCGGTTGATCCTCCCCCCCCAGCCAGGCGAATCCCGAGCAGGAGCTATAAGACGCCTGCCCCCCTCCCGCCCCCATCCTTCAACCGGAGCCTCGTGAATGAATCGGTCCAAAACCAAGCCCCTGCCTGATAAGTAGTCTACCACCTCCCGGCGCTCATCCCCCCCGAAGCTATAGATCCGCGGGTCCCGGACATGGATGTGATATCCCCGGCCGCCGGAGAAGACGACGCTAATTTTACTTTCCGCAAAACCGAAATCGGATAGCAAAAAGGAGAGGAGCTTTAGGGTCTCCCTCTTGACCTGCTCCAGCATCCCGGCATAGCTACTGGCTGCACCGCGCAGGTGATCGGCATCCAAATCGAATATTAGGTCCGCTCCCTGCCATATCTTCTCTTTCATCGTCGGCGCACCGGGCCGCTGGTAATAGGCGGCGGAATGATAGACATGGCGAGGAATCATGGAGCGCACATAGTCCACCAGCTCCCCCCGGCTGAAGAAGGACTTGTGCCGGCGCATGCCTGAGTCATCGAAGAAGAGAAAACCCCATTCCCTGGACTGGAGGCCTGGAGGGGCATCCAGGGTGGCCTGGATATAATACTCCCGGAACTTCGATATGAGGAAGTTCATGGTCAGGGGGTTTATGCCATCACCTCAATACACCTCGGGCCGGCGGTCGGAAAAGCAGGGGATCTCACCTCGTACCTGGTCCCTCTCGGATAGATCGACCTCGCCGAATATGATCTCTTCGCCGCTCTCCGCCTCTGCCAGCACAGTGCCCCGGGCGCTGATGATCATGGAGCCGCCTCCTTCTGCCCAGTTGCAGGCCAGGTGAGGGATCTGGTTCTCTATCGCCCGGGCTAGGCTTAGCGCCCGCCACTGCTCCTCCCGCTGCGCGGGAAACTGGGCCACGGTCACCAGGAAGTCAGCATCCTGCAGGGCAAGGGAGCGGGCCACCTCGGGAAAGCGCAGGTCGTAGCAGATCTCCAGCCCCACCCGGCCCCACCTGGTGGCTATGGGGGAGATCGAATCCCCCCCATCGAAGTGCTTCTTCTCCTCGCCGAAGGGATGGATTTTGGGGCGCAGCTTCAGGCCGGTGCGGTCCAGGCAGAAGCCGAGGTTTGACCGGCCGCCGCGCACCGAGCCGATGATCAGGCAGTCAGAATCTTTTGCCAGAGCACGGAAGGGATCGAGCTCCTCAAATGCGCGGGTCCCTCTTTCCCAGAAGCGATCTATGGGCTCATAGCAAAATCCGGATAGGAAGAGCTCCGGATAGACCAGTATCTCTGCACCCATCTCAAGAGCGGAGCTGGCCAAATAGAGGGCTTGAGAAAGGTTTTTCAGATCCTGGCAGGGCAGGACGGTCTGCTGAAGGAGAGCAGCACGCATGCTGAAAAAGAGGCAAGTTCGTATATATTAAGATGAACATAAGCTAGGCCTGGATGCCCAAGAGCTATAGGCGCTGGATATATGAGATCCTGGAAGAGGAGAACCATGCAAACGGCTGGCCGAATCGGGTCAACCTCGCACTCATGCTTTTAGTGGTTCTCAATGTCGTAGCGGTGATCATGGAGACGGTGCAATGGCTCTACTCCGCCTACGGACCCATTTTTGAAGCATTCAATGTATTTTCCATAGGAATATTCACCATCGAGTATATCCTGCGCATCTGGAGCTGCATTGAAGATCCAATATACCGCGCTCCTCAGGGCAACAGACTGCGCTTTGCGATAACTCCCCTGGCTATGGTGGACCTTATAGCTGTGCTTCCCTTCTATCTTCCATTCGTCATCGCCGATCTGAGGTTCGTTCGAGCCATGCGCCTCTTCCGTCTCTTCCGGATTTTGAAGCTGGCCCATTACTCGCGCGCCCTGCAGACATTCGATGACGTCCTCCGGCTGAAGAAGGAGGAGCTCGGCCTTATGCTCTTCACCATAATCGTTCTGCTTATCACATCCGCCGGCTTGATGTACGAGGCGGAGCATGACGCCCAGCCCGAGGCCTTCGCCTCCATTCCTGATGCCATGTGGTGGGGCATTGTGACACTAGCCACTGTAGGGTATGGAGATATCTATCCAATCACTCCCTGGGGCAGGCTGATCGGCTCGGTGGTGGTCATCCTGGGAATTGGCCTGTTTGCCCTGCCAGCAGGGCTATTGGCCATGGGATTTGTCCAGGTGCAGGCCCAGAGAAAGGAAGCAGAACATTCGCCGGGATTGGTCTGCCCTTACTGCGGCCGCCAGATAGAAGGACGCAGCCGAGACCCGGAGGAGGATGGAAGGATTCTGGAGTGGCGAATGCGGTGACCTTGGTCTTTGGCCTCAGGGGCATCATTTTTGCAGCAGAACAGGCTCCTTTATGCTCGAAGATATCAGATGAAAGCCTTTTGCCCCTGGGGGATTCGTCCGACAAATTGATCTTCTCATAATTGCCATAAGATTCCTCGGTCCAGCCGTTCGGATGGTTGGATGCAATGAGGAGAGGGCCGGGAGCGGCAAAAGGTAAAGGAAGAGATTGTAAGGAAAAGCCGCCCCTGGCCACAAACCAGTAGCGGTGCTATTATGCTTATTAATTCTATCGGTTGAAGGGAGAGAGTGCAATTCCCCCCAGATCTCTGGTCATTGGATTTATCTTGATCAAGATGCCACACTAATGGTATGTACCAGTTCGTCCTCACCCCGGCGGCAGGAAAAAGGCTGATTGCTAAAGCATTGGCCTCCCACCCTGCCATTTTAGAAGCGATGCGTTCCCATACCATAGTCATCATCGCCGGCACTACCAACGGCTACGTTGCAGAGGAGATTTTAAAGGCACTGGGCCAGGAGAAGGGCTTCTCTAAGAATCGGTTCTTCCGCGGGGTCACCCTCCTGCCGGGAAGGACCACAATTGAAGGCAGGCTGGCCGACCAGAGCCATTTTCCTGGAGACGTGGTGATAGAGGAGGGGATCTGGATGAAGGGCGCTACCATATTCGATGTCTCCGCCAGACTGAAGGAGGGGGATGTCATCCTCAAGGGGGCCAATGCTCTGGATCTCGTCCGCCATCAGGCAGGAGTTTTAATCGGCCATCCCCAGGGGGGCACGGCAATCGCCGCCCTGCAGGCGGCAGTGGGCCGCAGGGTGAGTCTGATCCTTCCCGTGGGGCTGGAAAAACGTATACCAGGAGATCTGATCGATCTGGCGGCGCGATTGAACGCCCCCGGCAGCAATGGCCACAGGCTTCTGCCCCTGCCAGGTGAGGTCTTCACCGAGATCGAGGCCATAAGGCTGTTATCTGGAGCCAAAGCGGAGATCCTGGCCGCAGGCGGGGTAGGAGGGGCAGAGGGAGCGGTCTGGCTGGCAGTGCAGGGCAGCCCCGAGGAGCTGAAAGCCTGTCAGAGGCAGATGGAAGCGATCAGTGGGGAGGAGAATTTCAAGATCTAAATCCAGCTTCAATCGCTAAAATCTATTTTTTGCTCTGCGGGCATGAGAACAGACATAGCCCGGATTATTCATCGCAGATAGCTATAAATGCCTGATTTGATTCGTATAAGATAATAAGAAGCAAATGTTTGGTATAATTAAATGAACCTCAGGAGGAATTTCATGAATAGACCAATATGTATCGCCTCAACACTGCTGATCGCCTTGACCGCATCAATGGCTGGCATAGCGATCGGCTCCGATTTCACCCTGAATATCTTCGGCAATGCCAATATGGACGACAGAATAGACCAAACAGATATCGACTACATCCAGGAGATCATCAATGGCTCAAAGGAGGCCACCATGCTATCCGATGTTAACCTGGATGGCACTGTGGATTTGTCCGACCTTCAGCTGGCAGAGGAGCTCATAGAAGACAGAGCGGAGAGGATCAGCCTGATCGATGGCAACAAGCAGAACCTGACCCTGGAGCTGCCCCTGGAGCGTATCCTGACCCTTAACATGCGCCATGCCATTGCATTGGCCGTGCTGGGCGGGGAGGAGAAGGCGGTAGGAGTGGACAATACCGTAGGAGAGAGAGTGGAGCTCTTTCCCAGGCTGAGCCAGCTTCCCGCTGTGGGCACCACAAGCGAGCCGGATATCGAGAGCATAATCTCATTGCAGCCCGATCTGGTGGTCACCTTTACCAATGCTCCATCGACCGATGCGCTTGAGGACAAGCTGCCAGAAGGAATGGCGGTGCTCAGATTCGACCTATCCCGATCATCCAGCTTAAGAGAGGAGATGGCAGTCCTGGGATTCCTGCTGGACGATCCCGATTCAACCCAAAGATATCTGGATTGGTATGATCGCTACATCGGAGAGATTCAGGATAAGGCAGCAAGAATAGAGGACGAAGACAGGGCGAGGGTCCTAATGGAGAGGGAGAGGAGCGCCGATACCGGTCCTACTGCCCGATGGGCCTATGCCAGCGGCACCGGCTTTACCGATCTGGTGGATTTGGCAGGCGGCATAAACATCGCCAGCGGCTATATGGAAGGCAACAAAGATCTGGAGACGGAGTTCGTCATCGATAAGGATCCTCAGGTCATCATCGGCCTCTCCTATAAGGGCGGCTACAAGTCAAGCGACCCCGAATCGATGAAGGCCTACTACGATGAGATCATGAAAACCGAGGGATTCGGAAATATATCCGCAGTGAGGGATGGACGGGTCCATATCATCTCCGGAGACTTCTCCATCGGCCCCCAGCTGGTGGTGGGTGCATTGACCGTGGCCAAGTGGCTCTACCCGGAGCAGTTCCAGGATGTCGATCCGGTCCAGGTCCATAGAGAGTTCCTCAGCGATCTGATGAAACTGGACTACGATCCGACTGAAAATGGAGCCTTCGTCTATCCAGAATGAGATGAGAGGGAAGCAAAAGCTCAGAAAGAGCACTGTTCGACTCTGCGGCCAGAGATATGACCGCAATCTTGTCTGCAGAGAGAGCAGGATGAACGATCTCATCGGCCCTATATGTCTGGACGCCTGGAGAGAGTCAATTTCGGGCCGGAAGAACGCTCAGGGGGCGGGAGAATTAGCAGCCCTTTTGCCTCCCGCCCTCTGCCCGGGGAGCGTTCATCCAACAAATTTCAGTGCGGCACTAAAAAATCGGGCTGATATTTGACGCGCCAAAGCTCACCCAACCACAAATATGCTTCAATCTTTTGGTCCACATCCATAATCTATCCATAATAGCCACATGACCGCAAATCCAGTCATCCTGACAATGAAAATAATGAGAAGAGGGCCGAGAGCGGCGAAAGGTAAAGGAGGAAGATTGTTAGGAAAAGCCGCCCCTGGCCACGGAACTGTAGCGAAGATATTAATACTAATTAATTCTTTCGCTCAGTTCACGCTTATGCTGCCGCCTCTCATCTAGCAGCCAGCAGGCACTCAAGAGTGCTCTGCGGTCCAGACGATGCCGATAAACCTAAAAGCCAACCCATCTAACTGTACTTTTATGAAACGCATCGGCATTGCCGACACCACCTTCGCCCGGGTCGATATGGCCCGGGCGGCAGTGAGCACCATCAAGAAGGAGGCATCAGTCCAGATCGTCCGCTACACCGTCCCCGGAATCAAAGACCTGCCTGTGGCAGCCAAAAGGCTGCTGGAGGAAGATGATTGCGATATCGTCATCGCTTTAGGGATGCCCGGCCCCGCAGATAAGGACAAGATGTGCGCCCATGAGGCATCCAGCGGCCTGATCATGGCCCAGCTCATGACCAACAAGCATATCCTGGAGGTATTCGTGCATGAGGATGAGGCCAAGGACGAGAAGACGCTCGCCTGGTTGGCGGAGAAGAGGACGGCAGAGCACGCCTTGAACGCTCTCAGTCTGGTGTTTCATCCCCAGACACTCACTCGCCTGGCAGGAACTGGACAGCGGCAGGGCTACGAGGACGCTGGCCCCATCGAGGGCGGCTCGGCTGGCTACCCGGGACATTGAGCGGCCCCTCGCCACTTGGCATGGGTGAACTTGAATTGGAAATTCTCTGTATCTTTTCGCCTTCGTGGTGAAACGCTATGCTCTGACCCAACCGCAGAGACACAGAGAAACAGAGGCTATAATCTCTGCTGGGCCCACCCACTTAATTCAGCGAAAAGCCAAAAAAAAAACATGATCCTCAGGCAGGGATCATGCCCAAAAGATGAAAAACCAGGCGGATCATAGGCAAGCCTGATTGGGGAAAGACTTGTTTCAATGCCCTGTGGGCCGCAGCGCTGACTGCAGATCCTCTATCTTTACAGGCTTGCTGAGATAGCCGTCCATGCCTGCTTCCAGACATCTCTCCCTATCTCCATTTAAAGCATGAGCAGTGAGTGCGATGATCCTGGGGCGCTTCATCTTGGGGAAACGCGCCAAAATCCTCCTGGTTGCCTCAAAGCCGTCCATGTCGGGCATCTGTATATCCATCAGAACAACGTCGTAGGCCTGCCTATCCAGGGCCGCCAGGACGTCGAAACCATTGGAAGCAAGATCTGCCTGGTAGCCGATCTTGCGCAACATCTGCAGCAAAACCATCTGGTTGACGGCGTTATCCTCGGCAAGAAGTATGCTCAAAGGTAGGGCCTGTTGAAAATGTCCCTCGATTGGAGGCTTTATATCAGGTTTTAAGTCCTTGACCTCATGTTGCACCGGCTGCATGCATGGCAGTTTGACTTTTATTGTAAATGTGAATGTGCTGCCCACTCCTGGATTGCTTTTAGCCCAGATCCTTCCCCCCATCATCCCCACAAGGCGCTTTGAGATGGCAAGTCCCAGGCCCGTGCCACCATATCTTCGAGTTATTGATGAATCGATCTGACTGAACGGCATGAACAGGCGGTCCAGCTTATCCTGGGGCATGCCAATGCCAGTATCCAACACATCGAAGCGAAGCTCAAATCCTTCCGGAATGGCATTTCCTCTAACTGAGACCTCTACAAATCCTTTATCTGTGAACTTGACGGCATTGCTCAATAGGTTTGCTAGCACTTGGCGGAGCCGGCTGGCATCGCCCACCAGCATCGTCGGCAATTGGTCGTCCAGGACAACTTTTAGCACCAGCCCCTTTTCCGCCACTCTTGTCACCATCAGGTCCATTGTAGACTCTATGCATCTGCGCAGATCGAAGGGGCTATGTTCAAGCTCCATCATGCCTCCGTCGATCTTGGAGAAGTCCAGTATGTCGTTTATGACGCTGAGCAATGAATCACTGCTGTTCCTGACGATCTCCAAGTAATTCCTTTGTTCAGGAGTCAGATCGGTATCAAGGAGAAGCCCTGTCAGGCCTATGACGGCGTTTAAAGGGGTTCTTATCTCATGGCTCATGTTGGCCAAAAACTCGCTTTTGGCTTTGGCAGCAGCCTCAGCCTCTTCTTTGGCCTTCCAGAGCATCTCATCAGACCTTTTGCGCTCTGTCACGTCCCGTACCAGTGCCAGGAAATCCCCCCCTTCGCAGAGGTTAATGCGCGCCTCAAAATGTTTTATCTCACCATTTGCCGGCAGCTGATATTCGAAGACCTGCATTTTTCCGCTTTGCCTTGCCATCTCGATATTATTCATCGTTAACTCTACCAGATCCTGCGGCATTATACTGTGTATATTCTTCCCCATGAACAGCTCCGCAGGGGCGTAAAGGATTGAAGAATTGGGGGTTCTATAATCAAGGAAGTTGCCCTCTTTGTCGAGGAGAAAGATGGAATCGGGAATTGAATCGAGGAGCAACCTGTTCTCGGCTTCGCTCTTCTTGAGTTCGTCCTCAAACCTTTTGCGCTCTGTTAAGTCTGTGACTGCGACAATGGATCCAAAAAATTTGCCATCCTGCCAGCGCGGCGTGCCGGTTACCTGAACGGGGAACACACATCCATCGGACCGTATCAGTCTGGCCTCGTAGGAAGATGTCTCTCCCGCCTGCCGCCTTGACCTTGCCTGGATCAGGATAGGGCGGTCATGGGGGTGGATGAGCTCATCCATGGATCTGCCAATAAGCTCTTTTGGCATCCTGCCTACCATGCGGGCAAAGGCAGGATTTACGTATTCAAAGCGCCATCCTTCACTGCTTACCACTATTCCCTGCCCTACAGTTGCCATGACCTGGTGGGCAAAGTCCTTGTCTATTTCAGGATCTGTTTGCTGGTCACAGTTATCGCCGGCCGTTGATACTTTATCTCTGTCCAAGGTTGCCATCTGTCGCACCATCAGTGCTTGCTGAGCGTTGAAAGGTCGATACGGAGTATGGCATATAATAACTATTCGATAGAGCTGCAAGGGCTCTGCAGCTTGTGAGTTTTTTCTCGGAAAAGGTATGGTTGAGCCCACCCAGGATGATCAGCTGCGCTGATCGAACAGGTGAAGGCTCGATTCGGATGGCGCAATCGTCCTATTGTGAGCCCTCAGGCCGAGAGGGACTGGTTTTCCGGCAGAACAACGCTTGCCTCATCCTGGGGCAGAGCATCATCGGACACCGTTGCGGGGAGCGCCTCGATGACCGCAGTCTCGTTCAGTCCGTCCTGATCCAATAAAGAGACTGCAACCGCCTCGCTCTCAGGATAAGATGACATATTGAAGAGCTGAGCAGCGCTGGCCTCGGGCGGCAGAACGATATTTACGCTCTCATTGAATCCATCGAAGACCACGGAAGTGGTGGAGCTCATGCGAACCGCCATGTTCTCCTCCTCTGATGGCTGCAATCCCAGTGACTGGGGAGTCATATAAAGGGTCTCAAACACATCCGCCCTCTTTAAGAGCTGACTCTCTTTGGATATCCAGTAATGGACCTCCATGGTCATATTACGCAGGATATCGGAGAAATTCAGGGGGATGAATGGCACAATGGAAGCCACCTCCTGGGAAAGGGGATCAGCATAAGAGGCAATGTCAATCTCTGCTCGCACCTTATAGCAGTCCTCGTCCCCCACCATCTCCGAGCCGACTAAAGTGAGCCGGGACTGATTGAGCATATCGATCTGCTGGTCCAGGGAATTCTGTTGGGACCATGCATCACCCAATCCGGATAGCTCCATAGCGGTCCAGTTGCCATCCATCTTCATATAAATGGTGTCGTTTTGCAGATACTCTTCCAGGGCTGATGCCGTGGAGTTGCCTTCATCACCGGGAATAAAAGTCAGAGTGGCCATGACGAGCTTTAGGGCCTGATCGGTCACATTTACCAGGCCAAAGCCGATGGACCGGGTTTGAACCTGCTGAGACTGGCCAGAAGAGAGGTTCTCAAGCGTCATATCCTGCTCCATCTCCATGGAGAAGGTGTAGGATTTCAGGTCGTCCGATGATGCGACCACCAGCTCCCTCAAAATGGTTGATACCGGATCATCCAGGGAGCGGTCAGTTGACTGGCATAAAGCGCAAGAGCTTGAAAGCAGCAGGGCCATTGCCAGAATCATTAGATATCTCATATGGATGATTATGGGGGTGCAGGATAAATCCGTTTTGCTCTATTCGATCTTCTTGAACATGCTTCCTTTGACCCCGCAGACCGGACACTTGTCGGGAGCCTTGTGATCCACAGTCATGCCGCATACCGGGCAGACGTAATAGGGGAATGGCTCCTTCTGGATATCCAGCCCCTCGAGCATATCATGATATAGCCAGGCATGATGCTCTTCCACCGCATTGGCATAGTTAAACGACCTCTCAGCATCCCGGGCGCCCTCCTCCTTTGCTATAGCTATCATCTCTGGATACATATCCTTGAACTCATGCGTCTCTCCGGCGATCGCCTCACGCAAATTCTCTTTGGTGGTCTTGATGGCCTTTAGGGCGCGCAGGTGGTTGGCTGCGTGCACCGCTTCCGCCTCGGCAGCGGCCCGAAAGAGCCTGGCGGCCTGAGCGTAGCCCTCCTTATCCGCCTGAGCGGCAAATATGCTGTACTTCCTGTTCGCTCCAGATTCGCCGGCAAACGCCTCCCTCAAGAAATCCTCTGTTCGGGTCATATCCTTTCACTCCTGTGCATGATTCTGTCGATATTTGATTCGGTTTTTTTAGTGAGATAAAGCTTTTGAAAATTGCTGGCTTGGAATCCAGCCACTGATTTCCGGGCCTTCAGATCTGTCCCGCACCGCTTACTCCTCCAAACTGAGGTCCTCGGGGTAAAGATCGACCTCATGCAAGAGACCGTTACCTGCCAGATCATAGTATCCGGTGATCCTGAGTATGTCCAGACGGGATATCTCATAAGCTCCACCCCTTCTCTCCAGTGGAGGATTGACCTGGACCTCCTGCAATGTTATCCCCGCCTCACCCTCATTGTAGCGGTCGAATATCTGCCCCCAGGGGACGAGATGGGCAGTTCTGCTCTTCCCCACCCCATAACGCAGCTCCACCGCCAGTATGCCCTGACGGCCAGAACGGGTGATGAAATCCGTCTCCCTCTCTATCTGATGGCCGCCGGAGGCCTCGCTGAAGTGCTGTTTGAAATAAAGCGACCGGGTCTTGCGGGCATCAAGGCTTTTGCATTCGATTGCCAGGTAGTACTCGGCAATTTTAGAGTCCACCAGGATATCGGCCAGCTGGGTGGCAAACCGCGACTGTCGGAGCCGGTAGGCTATGGCTTTAATGCCTTCCCTCTCGAAGAAGGAGTTTAGAGAATTGACCATTGCCCACTCAAAGTCACCCATCAGCAAAGATATTTCAAAGCCCTTATTAAAGTATCTTTTCCCGTGTAACTCACTTTCGCCCTTCCCTCATTGCTACACTTTATAGCCTTTGGACAGTAACACTTCCTGTTGCTCTCTGTGAGGATTCATATGGTTGTGGGAAGGACTCTGTGGGACTTTGCATTTGAGGTCATTCGCACGCCGGGATTCGGCTTATTTCTCATAGCTTTGCTAATATTTATTGAGTTAATATTGATAATCATATTGTTAATGGCATACTCAGGATTGATCGAGATAGAGTTCAGCTACAGCGAACTGGGCTTGGCGATCCACCATCTCACCAGTCATCTGGCGAAGAGGGTTATCTTGATATGTTGAAAAGTGGATTAACAACACATGGACGGAGGGGTGGACAGATCTTGCCGCATACGGCATCATCAGAGCTGAAGAGCAATGGGCTGGGCAGGTTTATACGCGCCCGCTCCATCTCCGATGCCTGGCATCGAGGTCTGAACCTCATCTGGAGACAGGGTGAAGAGATCTCGGATGAGAGAGGGACCAAGATACGAGAGCTTCTATCCTTGCAGGTAGTGGTGGAGAATCCATATCAAGAGATGATTCCGGAGGAGTACTCCTGGAATGAGGAGCGGCTGGAGGAGTATGCCCATCAACTGCTCTGCGGCGACAATCCCGGATTTGAGTATACTTATGGCGAGAGGCTGCGCGCCTGGCGCCTGCCAGGCACCCCACCCCTGGATCAGATCGATATGGCCATTCAACGGCTGAAGGAATCTCCTGCCACCCGCCGGGCCACGTCAGTGACCTGGATCCCCCCGGTGGATGGGGAGAGGAATGAAGTCCCCTGCATGATCGTTGATGATTTCAAATTACGCGGCGGCAGGCTGCACCTGGCCATCTTCTTTCGCAGCCATGACTTCGCCGGGGCCTATCCCGCCAACCTCTACGGTCTGGCCAGGCTGCTGGAATATGCAGCACGAGAAGTGGGTGCCCAGCCGGGCTCCATCTCCACCACCAGCTCCTCTGCCCACATCTATGAGCACGACTGGGACTGGATCGAGGAGATGCTCCTGGGAAGAGGCGAGGCATAGACCGGTCGAGCGAAAGGCATATCTGCATTTATCGAATACTCATTACGCTTATGGTCGATAGCCTTCTGATGATCAAGGCAGAGGAGATCCACAAAAGGATAGAAGAGGGCAAGCCGGTTGAGTATGAGAATGTCATCATCTACGGTGACCTGGACCTGCACAATCTGGACCTACCTTTGAACAGAAACAAGCGGAAGATCGTAGAATCGATAATCAAGATAGAGTACTCTGTGATCAAGGGAAATGTGTTCTTCGACCACTCCGCCTTTCAGGGGCTGGTGGATTTTGACGGCACCGTATTCTCTCAGGCGGCCAACTTCTCTGACTCCTTCTTCCAGGAAGACGCCGGTTTCTCCCAGGCCCAGTTTCACGGGGAAGCCAACTTCTCCCGCGCTCATTTCACTACCGAGGCCAACTTCTCCCGAGCCAGGTTCAACGATGGTGACTTCGGCCGGGCGAAATTCCATCGCAGCTTTCACCTCTCCAATGCCAGGGTGTACACCCTGCGGCTCTCCGACGCCATCTTCGAAGAGGACGCCAGCATCCACCTAAAGGACCTGAACTACAACCGCATTGTGGTCCGCTGGAACACCATCCGCGAACATCTGCCCTACAACGGCTCAGTCTATCTCACCCTGATAAAGAACTTCAGAAACTTGGAGCAGTTCGAGGACGAGGACGACTGTTACTATCAGTATCGAAAGGAGAAGCATGCCCGGACCACGAAGGCATTTCCCAGAATCATCGACCGCCTGGCCTGGCTCTCCTGCGGCTATGGAGTCCGTCCATCCCACACCGTGATCCTCAGCCTGTCTCTGATCATCCTCTTCACAGCGATCTTCTGGGGAGCACACGCCCTGCAACCTTCTGCTTCTGCAAGCCCCGGTAGCAGCATATCGATAAACGATGCCTTCTACTTCAGCAGCATGTGGTTTCTTGGCCGGGCCCCCCAGAACATCAGCATCATTGAGGGCTTCGAGTTCCTGACCGTTTTTGAGACCCTGGCCGGATGGCTGCTAATGGCCCTCTTCCTGGTGACCATGAGCAAGGTGATGCTCCGGTGAGGGGATCCTCCCCCGCTCAATCCGCCCTCTGGCGGCCGATATTTAATGCCTGAAGGGCGGCCCGGAGTTCATCGATCTGCACAGGCTTGGAGATATAGCCATCCATGCCGGCGTCCAGACATCTCTTCCGATCCCCCTCCAGAGCATAAGCGGTCATTGCCAGGATTCGGGGGCGATCAACTAGATCCATATCCAATATAGCCCTTGTCGCCTCCAGGCCATCCATCTTAGGCATCTGCACATCCATTAAAACCACATCATAATGCTTATGGCTCAGAGCCTGAACCGCCTCTTCCCCGTTGGAGACCACATCTGCCTTGTATCCCAGCTTATTGAGCATGAGGAGAGCAACTTTCATGTTGACCGGATTATCCTCAGCCAGCAGAATTTTCAAATCCCGGTGATCAACCTCCTGATAGCCGGGTTTTATCGCGCTTATCCTCTTGCCCGCCAGGATTCGATTGGATGCATCATCCCCGGATGATTCCTCAACCTTTATTTGGAAATGGAATGTGGAGCCGCTCCCCATCTCGCTCTCCACCCATATCCTTCCCCCCATCTGCTCCACCAGCATGCGACTGATGGCCAGGCCCAGGCCAGTGCCACCGTATTTTCTGCTGGTGGAGGCATCTACCTGGCTGAAGGAGTGAAACAGCTTTTTCATGTCGCTTTTGGAGATGCCGATGCCGGTATCGGTCACTGAGAAGTGTAGCATTCCTGGTTCGTCACCCATCTTCACCTCAAGGGATACCATGCCCCTTTCTGTGAACTTGACCGCATTGCCCAGGAGATTGACCAGGATCTGCTGCAGCCGGACTGAGTCTCCAACTACGGTCTGAGGGACGAGATCATCCAGATAGAACCCCATCTCCAGACCCTTCTCAGCCGCCTTTGCCGCCACCATGTTGATAGATCTATCAATGCACTTGCGCAGGGAGAAGGGCTCGAGCTCCAGCTTCATCTTTCCCTCGTTGATCTTGGAGAAGTCGAGGATATCATTGATGATGCTCAGCAAGGCATCGCCGCTGCTGTGAATGGTCTGCACGTAATCGCGCTGCTCAGGCGACAGATTGGTTTCCAGCAGCAAGCCGGCAAGACCGATAACAGAGTTCATGGGAGTGCGTATCTCATGGCTCATGTAGGCCAAAAATTCCCCCATCGAGCGGGATGCTGCATCCGCTGCCTGCTGAGCCTGAAGAAGCTTCTTTTCCGTCTCCTTATGCTCTAACATCTCCTCGTTGAGGGCCCTGTTGATCCTCAAAAGCCAGGCAGTCCTCTCTGATACCCTCATCTCCAGCTCTTCCTGGGTCCTTTTCCGCACATCCTCTGCCAGCTTCCTCTCAGTGATATCATGGATGAAGCCCTCAAGGGCGAGAAGCTTTCCAGAGGCGTCAAAGATCCCCTGACCATGTTCCCAGACCCATTTCGTTTCTGAGCCTGCATTAATCCGGTAGGTGAGACGGAACGGAGTTCCCTTTTCCGTTTCCTGCTGGATTTCACTCCAGACGCGATCCCGGTCATCAGGATGGATCAGATCGGCATACGAAATTGCGCTATTATGAAGAAGCTCGGGTGATGGGCGGCCGGTCAGCTCCAGGCATCCATCGCTTACAAACTCCATGGTCCTTTGGCGATCGTTCCTGCAGCGATAAGCCATCCCAGGCAGATTGCTCATAAGGGTGGTGAGCATTCTCTTGCTCTCCCTCAGGGCCACCTCAGTCCGCCGGCGCAGCAAAGCATTTCCTATGCTTTCCGCTGCCGCCTGTAGAATTGCTACCTCGTTCTCCGTCCACCGCCGCTCAAAATGGCAGTCATCAATGGAGATGACGGCGCAAAAACGCCTCTCGATGAATACAGGCAGAAGGAGAAAGGAGATGATACCGTTATCCTCCAGGAGCTTCCGTCCCGGATCGATGACCTTGGATGTTATGCCCTGAATGGGATTGCCGCGGGAGAGAGCATCCTGCCATCCGATGAATTGGTCCCAGGAGATCCTTCCCCGGAATGGCTCTGCAGGCTCCCTAAGCCACTGGATCGACTCCTCAAATACGGACTCGGTGCCCGTCCATTCAGCGCTCTCCAGGATCGTAATCCGATCAGAGCCTATTGAAATCCCCAGAATTCCCAGAGCTTTCTTGATAGCATCAGGATCGGTGGCAAGAAGATGATTTGTGGTGGCGGTGGCCACCCTCCTGAGCAGCAGGTCCCGCTGGCGCAGCTCCTCCTCGGTCCTGCGCTTCTGAATGAGCTTGTGCATGCCGCTCATGAGCAATGTGAGCTGGCGCACATCGGCATCATTATATTCCTCCTCCTTATTGCCGACTGCAGCTACGATGGCGATCTTTCCCTTATCCATGATGGGAACGCTGATATATCGCAGGACCCAAGCCTCATCCGGCGAGAGGTGAGATTTGCCGCAATAAATGGAATTGTCATTGACGATCACCGCTCGACGCCTTTTCAGGGACTCGCCCCAGAGGCAGGGCTCACCCAGATGATATGCCATCTTGCTCCGATCCGCGCCATCCTCAGGCAGGGGATCTTTGGACCAGTGGCTCATGAAAATGATGCCCTCGCTTTCATCCATAAAGGTGAGATAGCCAAATCTCGAGCCAGTGAGCTTTGCACCCGCTTGAATAGCATAGTCGGCAAGCTCCTTGAGGAAGGCTTCATCCATCGGATTAAGCTGGAGCAATGCCCCCAGCCCCGACTCATCTAAAAGCAGTGCCTCTTCAGCCCTCATGCTATCGGATAAATGGCAGAAGTTGGCCAGGAAATAGACTGAACCTCCAGAGTACGCCGCGATCCTGGTGCAGATCATCTCTGCAGTATAATATTGTCCGTCAGTCCCCTGTATGGGCAGCTCTCCCTGCCAATTCCCTTGGGATAGAAGGACAGGAATGATCACCTCTCGCAGCTTGCTTTTGCCATCCTCATTGGTGAAATCGAATATTGACCAGCCCATCACAGGAGAGGCATCATCATATCCACAGCTTTGAAGGAGGAGGGGATTTACATACTCGATCCTGCCCTCGAAATCAAATAAAACGATCGCTGTTGGAGAGCTTTCCACCGACTGCACCATTCTTTGCAGCTGGATCTGGGCTATCCTTCGCTCGGTTACATCCTTGATGCAGCCTGCCACACCCAGAGTCCTTCCGTCTTCGTCTTGCCAGGGATAGTAGACGTAATCAAGATATTGCTCCATCCCATCCTTCGAGATATGGACCTCGCCCCGGGCGGGATTCCCAGTCTCTATCACCCTCTCTTTGATCCTCCTTTGCCGATCTGCCTCCGCTGGCGAAAAAATGTCCTCATCCGTCTTTCCCAGGGCCAGCAAGCCATCCATTCCAGGAGGCCTCTCAAATGAAAGCCAGGTGTAGCGAAGACCTCGATCCTGCAAAAAGAGGCAGCAAGGATTATCTGAAATCAGATCATCTAGGAGGGTATTGCCAAGATTACTGCTATTTGGCTCACATAAACGGGCAGAGATCCTATCCAGATCGCTCTTAAAGAGGGCGATCCGCGACTGATCATCACCCTCGCCATTCGTGCAACTATCTATGCGCCACTGCATCTGACCGATCATCTCTTCAAGATCCCAATGCCCAAAGCTCCTCTCCAATTAAAATCCATTATATTTCAGCTCTTCAGTTCATTAACATATCAACTCCTTAATCAATGTATTGAATGCACCTTATAACGTATTCAAAATCGATGAAGCCCTCTGGTCTAAGCTTCGAGCTAATCATAGTAGAAAAATGTTTATTTCATTCCATTTAAAAAAATTCATACCCTCAGAAGGACGTCTCTAGCAGCTGGATCAAATCCTCGGTATTGTGCCTTGATATCAGATCCAACAACTTATCGTTCTGCCGATAAAAATGCCTAATTTCCTCAATCCTCTGCATGACCGATGGGTCTGGACTCTCCCAGGCCCTCAGATCTGCCTCCGTTCGGTCAAGTGCATTCAGTATGCATTGCAGATTCTGGCGGATGTTGGCTATCATATCTCCCCTCAATGAATCGGCATCTGTGACGGGAATATAGTGATATCTCTTATCGCCCGGTATGACCACCCTCTTGACCAGGCCTATCCTCTCTAAGATGCCCATATTGGTGCTAACCGTGGACTTGCTGTAGCCAGTCTCCTCCACCAGCTGGTCCATGGACAGGGGAACACCCGTCAGAAAGAGTGTGCCCTGCAAAACCCCAACTGCATCACAGCAGCCGCGGTTATTGGCCCCTTTGACACAGGCATCTATCATATGCCTCTTCAAGACGGCTCTTGCCTCTTGCTCCATCAATATAGAGAAGACCACAACTTTTATCTATCTTTCGCATGTTTCGATTGGTCGATAATATCCGAACTTTTGCCATGCTGGCTCGGGAAGATCCCGGGCTATGGCAGTTCAAAGAGGAAACGAGGCATATGCAATGAACGGCTCAGAACAGCTCGGCCGGTGGATCTCAGACAATCCCATTATTATCATCTTTGCCACACTGCTCATCACCCTCAGCGCCGTCCACTATGCCCAACAGATCGAGATGCAAGGGCTGACCACCGAAAGCATGGTGGGCAAGGACTCCGCCCTTTATCAGGTCTATGACCATCTCTATGTGCAGAACTTTGGAACCGCATCCATCGCCGTATTGATCGAGGCGGATGATGTGGCAAAGCCAGAGGTCCTCCGGTCGATGCTCACCTTCTCCGATAAGATGAAAGAGGCTCCGGATGTCCTCTCCGTCACCAGCATAGCCGATATAGTGGCCGATACAGAGAAAGAGAGCAGCGGAATAAGAGCCATTCCCGATCAGGAGAGGATAGATGAGATCCTGTCCGCGGACGATCTCATATTGGCGGCTATATTGCCCGATCGCAGCCATACCATGCTCTCCATAGAGCTGCCGGTCTCCCTCACGGAAAGCGAGCAAGGGGAGCTGTACCAGGAGACAAAAGGCCAGCTGCTGTTGGCCAGCTTTCCTGCTGACACCAGGCTGACGGTCACCGGCGATCCTGCCCTGATGAATTCGATAACTGCAGAGATGGCCGAGAGCAACGGTCCCATTCTTCTCCTGGCAGCTTTTCTGATGATCGTGGCATTGCTGATCACCTTCAACCAGGTGAAGTGGTCCCTACTTCCTATACCAATCGTCTTCCTGGGAGTTGGCTGGACCTTCGGTGCCATGGGCCTCTTGCATATACCATTCACCATGGTGTCGATGTCCGCATTTCCAGTCCTGATAGGCATAGGCATCGACTATGCCATCCAGTTCCAAAACCGGATAAATGAGGAGTTCACTCGCACCGGCCAGCCGCAAAAAGCGGTGGTAGAAACGGTCAAACACGTCACCAAACCGGTGATCATCGCCCTGATCATAACCTCCATTGGCTTTATCTCTCTGCTCACATCCTCCATCCCCATGATCAGGGACTTCGGATTGCTCTGCTTGATCGGACTGATCCTCTGCTTCCTCTCTGCCCTCTTCGTGGGGGTGACCATCCTCTACATTGCCGTGGGAAAGCGCTTGAACCACCAGCCAATAGATAAGCATTCGACCCAAGATACGAATGCAGGCGACCGGGGAGAAGGCAGCCGGAGGGAAGAGGAGACGATCTTTGAGAGGATGCTGGATGGAATCTCAGGCTTTTGCATTGAGAGGTGGCAGCTCGTTTTGGCTTTAGCCCTACTTCTTTCCCTGGCCGGCATATATTCAGATACCCAGGTCCCCGTGGACACCGACTTCAAGAACTATGTGCCCCAGGATCTGCCTCCTCTGATAGATTACTGGCATATGAGCGAGACCTTCGGGGGCACTGACAGCATCCAGCTGCTGGTGCAGGCCGATGATGTCACCGATCCGCGGGTGCTGGAGTGGATGGAGGAGTTCTCCATCTATCTGAAAGGCTCCAGAGATCAGATATTGGGATATACGAGCATTGCCAGCCTGACAAAAGAGGCAAACCAGGGAACTCTCCCCACGGATAGGACAATCATCCGCACGCTAATCGAGGCCCTTCCTGCCAATTGGCGGGATATATACCTGGATGGACACAACACCGCCATAATCGACCTCAATGTAGGCCAGACCATAACCAACCTGGGCACCGAGGGCTCAGACCGGCTGATGAAAGAGATCGATAAAGACATCGCCTGGAATCCTCCTCCCGCAGGGGTCTCGGTGAGAATGACTGGAGACGCAGTGGTGATGACCACGGTCATAACCGCCCTGACCAAAGGAAGAACAGAGATGACTCTCTTCGGACTCTTGCTGATATTCATTGTGCTCTTGGCGATTTACCGGGATCTGATAAAGGCCTTGCTTCCTGTGCTTCCCATGCTGGTGGTGATAGGCTGGATGGGTGGTGTGATGTACATATCAGGCATGAAATACACCCCTCTTACTGCGTGCCTGGGAGCCCTGATCCTGGGAGTAGGATCAGAGTACGCCATCCTGATGATGGAGCGGTTCTATGAAGAGCTGGAGAAGATCGGCGAACCTAGAAAGGCCCTCTCCACAGCCACCAGGGCCATAGGCTCGGCATTGATCGCCTCAGGGCTTACCACCATATTCGGATTTGCCGCCTTGATATCATCCCCATTTCTGATCACCAATAACTTCGGCATGGTGACCGTTCTGGCCATAGTCTTCGCCCTGGCCACCACCTTCACCGTATTTGTGGTGCTGATCTACCGCATGGAATTGAGAAGAGAGCTAGTGAAGAATGCAATTGCCGGAATATTCAAAGCCTTCCGGCTCATCCGTCCAGAGGAGAGCTGAAATGATTCCCATCATTTCGAGATTCTATATTGCCGGTCAGGATCATAATCATCTGCTGCGGATGTCATAACCGAATATCATAATAAGTCAAGATTGCTATATATAAGTAGCAAGATACCCAAGATCCACTGTTAATATGCAGGTCGACATTAAATGACTAAATAGAATTAGGGCGATTTGGGGAGAAAACATCTCTGAAAGTCCGGCATAAGGGCAACCCGCAAAGCGAAAGGCTGCCGGATGTTTTCCGGCTGTTCGGCCTCGATCGTATCAAATTTTGCAGCTTATATGAGCTTCACCCTCAGGTCATGGCCATGAGCTCAAGCTTCATCCGGTCAGATTCACCAGTCCCAGATGAGGATTCTACCTTTTGCGTATCCTCATCGGAGACATAGGACAAATAGAGCTTACGCCTCTTGCCCTGGCTCATCTTGACGTGCTTGGGATCAAGCTCCAAAGCGCGCTTCATCACGCTTATGACCGTTGTCTTATTCAGACCTAGCATGTCCACCAGCTCGCTGGTGGTGTATCTGCCCGGCTTCTCCGCCATGATATCGATCAGAGATCGGGCATGATTATCCAGGGCCTTACCATCGCCTGCGCCTGACTCCACTGCAGCAGAAGGCCGGGCCTGCCTGGTGCGAAACTGGCTCTTCAGGTCGGATACCTCTTTGGATAAGCGGTCAACCTGATCGATCAGCCTGCCCAAAAGCTCGACATCGCTCTTCTTAGAGTCCATGTCCTGGGACATCTTGTCGATAGCGGAGACGAGCATTATCATAGCCTGTGCTTCTCGACGATCTCTTTCAATCTCTTCGGCCTTTGTTTTGTATAGCTCTAAAAGCTCTTCGAACATTTATTGGCTACTCCTAGTATCTTCTAGTTCAATCTCATTTCGAAGCGAATTAAAAGGTTGCCGGACAGAGGGTCAACTGTCAAGGTATATAATACTTTTCTTGTAGTTCGCCTTGTCGGGAAGGAGTAGATTCGTTCTGGCCGATAGATCCAGATTCTTTAATGACTCGGGGAAGGTCACGGATGCTCTTGATGATGACACTAGCGGAATCCAGCAACCTGGGAGAGGGGCGAGTGTGCTGCTCCACCGTCAAAACTCCCAGGTCTGCCGCCTTCAAGGCATAGATATCATTCAAGCCATCGCCAACCATGACCACATGGCCATACCTTTCCTTGAGCTCTGCTACAATCTCCTTCTTCCGCCAGGGGTTGGCTACTGGATTCATTCGCGATGGATCTATGCCCAGATCGTCCAGGCTGTTCAGGCTCCTTCTGCTATCTCCTGAGGCTAGATAAACATCTGCGCCCATAGCCTTTAAATCAAGCAGTACCCTCTCCAATCCAGGAAATGGAATGCCACCAGTGCTGATTGCATAGGCGATCTCTCCATGATCATGGTCAACGATGAATCCTGCAGTGCGATAGTTCCCCGGGCATTTCGCTTTCACTATTGCACAGGCCTCCTGCAGCTCGCGCATCTTGACCGGAGAGCTCTTCAGAATCCTCAAGACCTCATCTGGGGAGATCTGAGAGGATGAGCAGCTGATCTTGATGCAATCCTCGCGACCCAAGACCAGCACTCTGATGGGATGGTCGGGATTGCAGGATATTATCATATCCGGATCGATCTGAGGCACTACCAGTGCCCGGCCACTCTTCTCCATGATAAGCTCCCAGGTGACGACCTTCTCCAGGATAATATCTCCTGGTATGTCCTTGGCCACGCGATACATCCTCATAATGGTCCCTGCTACATCCATGACCACAGCGAGATCCCCTGACATCAGCCATGAGTTTGGGCAAAGGAATGAGATCAAACTATCGCCCCCCCCAGTGCAATAACTTTTTTATCTAGAAGATCCAAATAGATCTCCAGTAAGAAAAATGGGGTAGGATTACGAGGGGAGTAGCGTTGGCTTTGTTGCTGATATTCCTCTTCACCCTGGAGCAAACTGGCATAGCATCTGCTCTATCCGGGCAGGTCCAGGAGGGGGAGTTCACCAACGGCCTGAAGGTGGCAGGAACGGGCTATTTCGAGGTTGGCGTCTCAGTAAAGGACAGAAACCTGGCTTTGGAGTATAACAGCTTCATGACCGGTGACGGCGACCTGGAGATGGATACGGGAACCGTTGAATCCCAGAGAGCTGGGCGGATGCCGGGCATGAGCAATGACTCAACTATTCCCCTGAACCTCTGGGAGAACACTCGGATCACCTACTCCGGCACCACCCCAATGGTGGGAACCAAGTACATCAACTCCAAATCCTTCTGGGGAGGAATAGGAGCTGAGGTTCAGGAGTCCTTCTCCGTCACCGAGATGGAGAGGGAAGGAAGCACATTCTTCGCCTCCACAAATCCTTCCTCTTATACCGCTGACCCGAATGAGATCGCACGGCTCCTCAGCACCAGCCCGGTTGACTCGGTAGGCATATCGACCAGGAACTCGTTTAATGGAACCTGGCAGACCGATGCCCATCTGCACAAGATGTTCTCCAAGGATGTCAAGGTGCACGAGTCCTTTACCGGCACGTTCGATGTGGAAAAGAGGCTGGTCTTCCGGGACGATCCAGCTAAGGAGAAGCGAGAGGCGGGATGCGAGGGCATAGACTGCTAGAGAGTTCATTCGATGAAAAGTCATGCTCTCCGGCCATGCCAGCGAGCAGGGCAGCTCTTGCGACCGCCTCCTTGCCGGCAGCCTGCTTCCCCGATGGATCGACAAGAAATTCACGGTTTTGCCATCTTCTAGATCAGACATCTTATCGCATTGCCTTCATATGAACCTCATCTCAGAATAAGCCTTTTATAAACAAGAGGGATGGATGGCCTAGGTGAGTGGATTGATTACCAATATCGATGCTAACGGCAGGGTTCAGCTTCCCCTAGCCATCAGATATGGCCTTGACCTATGCACTGGAGACAGGATTGCCATAGACCATTTGGGCGATGGGACCATCATTCTCAAAAAGATCGATGATGGGGTTACTCTAAAAGGAGCAGACAGGTCAAATGCCAGGGCAGAAAAGGCATCCAGCAGCTGATAGCGGAGAGAAGATCAACCGGAATCTACCGATCGGCGATCCTGCTTAATTAACTTAAGAAATTTCCGGAGAGTGTACTGCCACAGCGGTCACTTCTGGAAATCTTTAGCGAGACTCAGTAAATCCCAGAAAGCCCAAAATTTAGAATCAACTGCAAAAATGTTACGGACCCGCCGGGATTCGAACCCGGGCCCGAGGCTCCGGAGGCCTCTATTCTATCCAGACTATACTACGAGTCCACATCCCCTTTAATCTCATTCAATCCAGCATCTTATGCAAATAATCCTATGATACTGGAACATTCCTCTGAAAATTTAGAATGATATAGGCAGCGGGCTCTCTTCCCGGGAAGCACCCCCACCTACTGATCTCAGCTTTCCAGAACGATTTCTATATTCACGTTTTTAGGAACCTGAATCCTCATGAGCTGCCGAAGAGCGCGCTCATCGGCATCTAGATCGATAAGCCTCTTGTGCACCCTCATCTCCCAGTGGTCCCAGGTCGCTGTTCCCTCTCCATCAGGGCTCTTTCTGCATGGTACAACCATTCTCTTAGTGGGAAGAGGGATGGGGCCCGCCATATGGACGCCCGTCCTCTGGGCAATCCCTTTGACCTGATTGCAGATATCGTCCAGCATCAAGGGATTGGTGCCAGAGAGCCGAATTCTAGCCTTTTGCATGTTTACACCAAAAAAAGTTGGTTCAGCGTGGTACCACGCTCATGCACATGCCGGCTGCGACGGTCGTGCCCATGTCTCTAATGGCGAACCTGCCCAGCTGGGGAATCTCCTTCACCGGCTCAATGACCATGGGCTTGGAGGGAGTGACCATGATGATGGCCGCATCTCCAGCCTTGATGAAGGCGGGATTCTCTTCCTTAACTGCACCGGACCTCGGGTCCAGCTTGGCCAGAATGGCTGTCAGGGTGCAGGCGATCTGAGCTGTATGGCAGTGGAATACTGGAGTATATCCAGCGGATATGGCGCTTGGATGCTGCAGCACCACTATCTGGGCCTTGAACTCCTTGGCAACGGTCGGGGGCTTCTCCACCGATCCGCAGACATCTCCCCGGCGAATGTCCTTCTTGGAGACGCCACGCACATTCCATCCGATGTTATCTCCGGGGAATGCCTCAGGCACCTCCTCATGATGCATCTCAATGGACTTGACCTCGCCGGTCACATTTGCGGGCTGGAAGACTATCTTATCGTTCTTTCTCATGACACCGGTCTCTACTCTGCCCACGGGCACAGTGCCGACACCTGAGATGGTATAGACGTCCTGCACCGGTACGCGCAGAGGCAGGTTGGTGGGCTTATCCGGGACCTTGAGGTTGTTTAAGGCCTCGAGTAGGGTTGGGCCCTTGTACCAGGGCGTATTGGTGCTGGCTTTGGCCAGGTTATCTCCCATCAGACCGGAGAGGGGTATGAATGGTATATCATCTACCTTGTATCCAACCATCTTGAGGAGCTTGCCTACCTCTTCCTTGACCTCGTTGTACCTCTTCTCGTCGTAGGGTGGGGTGGTGGCATCGATCTTGTTCATAGCCACAACCAGCTGGTTGACTCCCAGGGTCCTGGACAGGAAGACGTGCTCCTTGGTCTGAGCCATGACTCCGTCCGGGACGGCCACGATCAATACGGCAGCATCTGCCTGGCTGGCCCCGGTGATCATGTTCTTCACGAAGTCCCTGTGGCCAGGGCAGTCCACCACGGTAAAGTAGTACTTGGCGGTATCGAAGCGATGATGGGCGATGTCGATGGTAACGCCCCTCTCGCGCTCTTCCTTCAGGCTGTCCATGACCCAGGCGAACTCGAAGGTTGCCTTACCTTTGCTTGCTGCTTCTTTTTTATACTCATCAATGACGTGGGGGTCTACAGCCCCTGTCTCGAACATCAATCTGCCTACGGTTGTCGACTTTCCGTGGTCGACGTGTCCAATGAATGCTAGATTGAGATGCGGCTTAGTATCTGCCATAACTTATCTCCTCCAACTGGCACTATCCATATTTTTCGGTATTTCTGCTTTTAATCCTTTCGAAGGGTTCGCTTATACGACCTTCAGGTAATCACTGGGTTTGGGCATCTCCGGCTTCAAGCCCTTTCTGGTCCTGATCTGCTTGACAGTCTCTAAGAGCAGGTTTGCGGGCAGGGGCTCGAATCCTGCGAACTCCGTCGACCAGAGGGCTCTCCCTTCGGTGGCCGATCTTATCGCCCCGGAGAAACCGAACATCTGAGCCACAGGCATCTTGGATTTAAGGATCACCATATCGCCCTGGCTGTCCATGTTTAGGATGACGCCTCTTCTCCCCTGGATCTCAGACATGGCTCCACCCATTTGATCCTGAGGCACCTGTATATAGACGTTCTGGAAGGGCTCGAGCAGCACGGGATCTGCCATTAGGATCCCTGCCTGCACTGCCTGCCTGACTGCGGGAATGACCTGAGCCGGGCCGCGGTGCACTGCATCCTCGTGCAGCTTCACATCCATGATCTTGGCCTTTATCCCCTGGACCGGTTCCCTGCAGATGGGGCCGTTCTTCAAGGCCTCCTCGAAGCCTTCCAGTATGAGCTCCATGGTCTCTCTCAGGTACTGAATGCCTTTGGTCATATTAAGAAGGATATTGGTCCCGTAGTAGCCGGATATGTTCCGGGCCTCATCCTTATCCATGCCATTTTCGATGAGCAGCTTTCTGCGCTCAATCTCCTCCATCTTCATGCTGATCTTGCCCTCTTTCAGGGACTGGATCACTCCTTCTTCCAGAGGCTCAAACTCGATATAGAAGCGGTTATGATGGTTGGGCGACTTTCCTTCTACTGGCCCCGCATGGCCGGCTATGGACTCCCGGTATACCACAATGGGCGGAGAGGTCTTCAGCTCTACACCGCGATCGCGCTGGAGCCTGGTGACGGTGACATCCAAATGCAGCTCACCCATGCCTGCCATGAGATGCTCTCCGGTCTCCTCATTGATGGTGACCTGCAAAGTTGGGTCCTCCTTGGCGATCTGCCTCAATACCTCGACCACCTTGGGCAGGTCGCGGGTGTTCTTGGCCTCGACCGCCACGGTCATGACCGGTTCGGAGACATGCTTGATCTGCTCGAAGGGGGTCATATTCTCCTCTGAGGATATAGTGGATCCGACGATCGCATCCCTAAGGCCGGTAACCGCTGCGATGTTCCCTGCCGGGATCTCCTCTACCTCTACCCTCTCCGCACCCATTACCACGCCGGTCTGCTGAATGCGGTTGGTTCCACCGAAGCCAGATACATAAAGCTCCATGCCCCGCCTGAGTGTCCCGGAGAAGAGCCTTCCTGTGGCCACCTCGCCAGCATGAGGGTCGACCTTGACCTTGTTGATCATGAAAGCCACCGGCCCATTCGGATCGCATGAAGCCATGGCCTTCCCCACCGGGCTGTCCCAATCGCCGTGCCAGATGACCCCGACCCGCTCCTTCTGGGCCTCGATGGGACTGGGCAGGAACTTGACCACCATATCGTTGACTGCAATGTACAGGGGAACCTTCTCTGCCAGCTCCTTCATCTTTCCTTCATGGCAGTAGTCTACCACCTGATCAAAGCCGATCCCCGTCTTCTTCATCTGGGGAACGCTTATTGCCCAATTATAGAGGGCTGACCCGAAGGCGATATTTCCCTTGGCGGCATCCAGCTTCCAGCCGGCTTTATATTTCTCCTCATCCATTCCTAAGATGAGCTTGTTGACATTGTCAATGACCTTGCCCAGGCGAGCGGCCATGTCCTTCTTCTCCACCTTGAGCTCGTTGATCATCCGGTCCACTTTATTGACGAAAAGGACCGGCCGAACGCCCTCCTTCAGAGCCTGTCTGAGCACGGTCTCCGTCTGGGGCATGGCGCCCTCTACCGCGTCCACGACCACCACAGCACCGTCCACAGCGCGCATGGCTCTTGTGACGTCGCCCCCGAAGTCCACGTGGCCGGGAGTGTCAATCATATTGATCAGATACTCTTTGCCGTCCACCTCATGGACCATGGAGACATTGGCGGCATCGATGGTGATTCCTCGGGCCTGCTCCAGGGGATCGAAATCCATGAATAGCTGCTTTCCTGCCAGATCCATGGAGATCATGCCTGCCCCGCCCAACAGGTTATCAGAAAGGGTTGTCTTGCCGTGATCGATATGTGCTACGATTCCGATGTTCCTGATAAACTGGGGTTTATCCATCAGAGTGGTTACGCGTTCTGCTATCTTCTTCCTCTTGCCCATAATACGCCTCGCGAAGTTTGAGATAAATCATATAATCCTGACTAGGACTGAGACTCCTCGGGCTCAATGTATTTAAGCCTTCGGCCCCTTCTTCGGGCGGTTTGTAAAGGGAAATATACGATCCTTCATATTGGCAGACCGCCCTCTTGAACCATCGCTGGACAAAGCTTAAATCGATGCGAAGATAGCTGTGGTTCGGTTTTTAAGATGGCGCGCTTGGTAATGAAGTTTGGTGGTGTTTCCGTTGCTGACGGAAACCGGCTGAGGCATGTGGGCGATCTTGTCGCGCATTTCCATCGCGACAATGAGATAGTCCTCGTCACCTCTGCCCTTCAAGGGGTAACGGATGAGCTTCTGGCCTGTGCCAGAAGGGCGGCCAGCGAAGGCAATGTCTCAGATGTGATGGACTTCATGGAGAGGATCACAGATAGACACAACCAAGCGATAGCAGATGCAATCCAGAATCCTGCAATCGCCAAAGAGGTACAGGGTATAATATCTGAGAAGCTCTCATTGCTCGAGAAGGCCTACATCGGCATCTGCTATCTGGGAGAGCTAACCAGACGCTCGCTCGACTATATCTCCGGCTATGGCGAGCAGCTGGCTGCACCCATTCTATCCGGGGTGCTGCGGGATATGGGAATCGAATCCCAGCATTATACCGGAAGAGAGGCGGGAATCATCACCGACAGCAATTACGGGGATGCCAGACCCCTGGAGAAGACCTATGGCCTTATCCCCCAGAAGCTACTGCCGTTGAAGGGCGTCCCAGTGGTCACCGGATTCATAGCCCAGGACGAGAAGGGGACGAATACCACCCTTGGCCGTGGTGGCTCCGACCTTTCCGCATCACTGATCGGTGCGGCGATCAATGCGGATGAGATCTGGTTCTGGAAGGAGACCTCCGGCATCATGACCACTGATCCCAAGATAGTGCCAGAGGCCAAGACGATACCCACCATCTCCTACCGGGAGGCGATGGAGCTCTCCTACTTCGGGGCTAAGGTCCTCCATCCCAGAGCCATCGAGCCAGCCATAAAAAAGGGTATCCCTGTGAGGGTTAAGTGCACCTTCGATCCCGAGGACCCAGGAACTCAGATCGTGAGGGACGATGTTCCCAAAGAGGATGTGATCAAGGCGGTCACACTGCATCAGAAAGTCGAGCTTCTGAACATCTCCGGCGCTGGGATGATAGGGACACTGGGCGTTGCTGCTCGCGCCTTCACCGCTCTGGCCGAAGCGGGGATCAATATCGTGATGATCAGCCAGGGCTCCTCTGAGGCCAACATATCAATGGTCATAGAGGAGGGACAGGCAGATCGAGCGGATGAGGCTCTGCGATCCGAGTTCCCCAGAGATGTGGTCAAGGAGATCTCCCATGACCATGATGTCTGCACAGTAGCGGTGACAGGCTCGGGAATGGCCGGGACTCCTGGGGTAGCCGCCCGGGTGTTCAAGGCCATGGGTCAGGCTAAGATCAATGTGGTCATGATCAGCCAGGCATCTGGCCAGCATAACATCTCCTTTGTGGTGGCATCGGCGGATGGGGAAAGAGCAGTCCGGGAGCTTCATCGCGAGTTCGGTCTGGGTGGTGAAGCATGAAGAAGCTCACCTATGCCCAGGCAGGAGTGGACATCAGCCTGGAGAATAGGTCCATCGAGGCCATGAAGTCCGTTCTCACCACCAGGCGCAAAGGGTTCGGGGCGCCATTGACCGATATAGGCCATTATGCAGGCCTCCTGGATATGGGAAGCTTTGCCCTGGCCATGACCACAGACGGGGTGGGTTCAAAGGTTCTGATCGCCAATGCCATCTCCAAGTGGGATACCGTGGGAATTGACTGCATAGCCATGAATGTGAACGACCTGTATGCCATCGGCGCGGAGCCCATAGCCTTTGTCGACTACCTGGCGGTGGAGAAGGTCGATCCCGAACGCGCTGAGCAGATAGCCATAGGTCTCGCCCGGGGTGCTGAACTCTCCAATATGACCATCGTGGGAGGAGAGACCGCCTCCCTGCCGGAGATCATCCGGGGATTCGACCTGGCCGGAACCGCTATCGGCGTCGTGGACAAGGATAAGGTGGTGACCGGGGAGAAGATCAAGAAGGGGGATGTGCTGGTTGGGGTCCCCAGCAGCGGCCTGCACAGCAACGGCTACACTCTGGCCAGGGCCATAGTGGCCCAATCCGGATACACTTACTTCGATCGCCTGCCCGGAGGGGAAAAAAGCATAGGAGAGGAGCTTTTAGTTCCCACCAGAATATATCATGAAGTGGTAGAGCTGGTGGGAAGGTGCGATGTCCACGGCCTCGCGCACATCACCGGCTCGGGACTACTAAAGCTGCGCCGGATCAGCAATCTCGGATTCGAGATCACCGATCCGCTGGAACCCCAGCCCATATTCCATTTCCTGCAAGAGCAGGGCAGGGTGGAGGATCTGGAGATGTACCAGACGTTCAACATGGGAATGGGCTTTTTAGTGGTGCTGGCGGAGGAAGAGGCCCAGGAAGCCTGCCGGATCATGGGACCTGGCTCTCGGGTCATAGGGTCGGTGGTAGGAGAGGGATTAAGAGCAGGCCATCTGGCCTTCTAGGCCTGCCTGTTTCATCTATTTCTCGATCTATTCATTCTTCTCTATTTTATTCTCGCCGAACATCTCTTCAAGCTTCTCTTTTATCCTCTTGATGGACTGGACCGAAGGGCAGTCGGCATCTATAGGAGGGGTGCCTGCCAGGTCCGCCTCCACCAGGCAGCGATCGAAGGGTATGGTTCCGAGGACTGGAATTCCCATTGCCGAGAGCTTGTCCGCCACAGGACCGGGGTCGTCCGCCTTGTTAATGACAGCAAAGTACCTGGAGATGCCTATCTCTTTGCCCAGCTGCATTATCCTCTCCACGGTCTCAATGGACCTCATCCCCGGCTCCACCACTGCGATCATGGCGTCTACGCCTCTGGCAGTAGCCCGGCCCAGATGCTCTATGCCCGCTTCCATATCCAGGATCACCAGATCCTTCTCCCGGGTTATCACATGTCGAAGGAGGGCTTTGACGAAGGCATTGGCAGGACACATGCAGCCCGATCCTCCGGAGTCGATGGTGCCCATGACCACCAGCTTGACGTTGTCCGGCCCGGTGCAGCCGCACATGCCTACAACATCGTCGACCTTGGGGTTCATCTTGAACATGCCCATGGGCATGCCCGCTCGCTCCTCAACCAGGTCCTTGTGTTCAGTGACCGGCTTGGGCAGATCAGGAATGCCCAGAGCCGAGCCCAGGTTCATGCTCGGGTCGGCGTCGATCGCCAGGACGTTGTAGCCGTCGCGCGCAAATAAACGGGCCAGGGTTCCGGCGAGGGTGGTCTTGCCCACGCCTCCTTTTCCTGAGATGGCAATTTTCATTTCATTTAACCTCTGTAATTGTAGTAAGTCAGCGGTCAAGCCATAGAAATTTAACGGCTCGGGCAAGAGAGATGCAGGTTTATATCGATTATGCATGATAGGTATAGGATGCGGGATAATCCGGATTTAATAGAGCTGATGGATTTCGAATCCGCAGGATGAACAGGGATGATCGAGCGCATCAGAAAACGGGAGGGAAGGGTGGTCGAGTTCCAGACCGAGAAGATTGCTCTGGCCATATCCAAAGCCTTTCGAGCCGTGGGCAGAGAGGAGGAAGATGCTCCTTTCAGGCTGGCAGAGAGGGTGGCTAAAGAGGCAGAAGAACGATTCTCCCGCACCATTCCCGGAGTGGAGGAGATCCAGGACCTGGTGGAAAGAGCGCTCATATCCGCTGGCTACGCCGATGTGGCCAAGGCCTATATCCTCTACCGCCAAAAAAGAACGGAGATCAGAGAAGCCAAACGCTATCTAGGAGTGGCAGATGACCTGAAGCTCTCGGTCAATGCTGCGGAGGTGTTGAAGAAGAGGTATCTCTTAAGGGACGAGCGGGGAGATGTGGTGGAGACCCCGGGTGAGATGTTTGGACGGGTGGCCGATCATATCTCCAAGGCTGAGTCCAAATATGGCGGCGATGTTGAAAGCTATCGATCTCTTTTCCTGCAGATGATGAGGAACCTGGAGTTTCTGCCCAACTCCCCCACCCTGATGAACTCCAGGCTGGAGCTGGGGCAGCTATCGGCATGCTTCGTCCTTCCAGTGACGGATTCGCTGCCAGGCATATTCGACGCTCTGAAGAACATGGCCCTCATCCACCAGAGCGGCGGAGGCACAGGATTCTCCTTCTCTCGACTGCGGCCCAAGGACGATGTCGTCCGGGCCACTGGGGGAGTGGCCAGCGGACCGGTCTCCTTCATGCGCATCTTCGATACAGCGACCGATGTGATCAAGCAAGGCGGGCGTCGCCGGGGAGCGAACATGGGGATATTGAGGGTCGACCATCCCGATATCATGGAGTTCATCGAGGCCAAGGAGCGGCCGGGATTCCTGGAGAACTTCAACCTCTCTGTGGCGGCGACAGACGAATTTATGGAAAAATCGCGGGGTGAGGGCGAGATCGACCTGATCAATCCGCGCACGGGCCTGGCGGGGGGCCGGCTGAAGGCAGCGGAGCTTTTGGGCCTTATCGCCACCTCCGCCTGGAGGGGTGGCGACCCGGGGATCATCTTCATCGATCGCATCAATGCCGCCCACCCCCTCCCCGGGGAGATCGAGGCCACAAACCCCTGCGGGGAGCAGCCCTTGCTGCCGTATGAGTCCTGCAACCTGGGCTCGATCAACCTCTCCCGGCTGGTAAGAAAAGGAGAGCTGGACTGGGATCGTTTGGCTGAGCTGGTCAGCCTGGCGGTGAGGTTTCTGGATGATGTCATCGATATGAACCGCTTCCCCCTGCCGCAAATAGAAGAGGCCACACTGAGCCGCCGCAAGATCGGCCTGGGTGTGATGGGCTTTGCCGATATGCTCATCCAGATGAACATCTCCTATGCCTCGCCCCAGGCTGTGGCCCTGGCAGAGAAGCTGATGGGATTCATCAGCGAGCACGCTCGTGCCCAGTCGGCGCGCCTGGGTGAGGAGAGGGGATCGTTCCCCCTGTTTGATAGCTCGCGCCTGCGGGGGTGGAGCGCAATGAGAAACGCCACGGTGACCACCATCGCCCCCACTGGCACCATCAGCATCATCGCCGGGACGAGCAGCGGCATTGAGCCGCTCTTTGCATTGGCATTCGTGCGCCGGGTGCTGGAGGGGGCGCGGCTGCTGGAGGTCTCACCGCTCTTTGAGAAGATGGCGATGGAAAGGGGGATTTATACCCCAGATCTCAAGGTGGAGCTGGCCTGGAGGGGCAGTGTGCAGGAGATCGCTGGCCTGCCCCAGGATCTAAAGGAGCTGTTCCGCACTGCTCTTGACATCTCTGCTCAGCAGCATGTGCGCATTCAGGCCGCCTTCCAAAAATATACGGACAATGCAGTATCCAAGACGGTGAACCTGCCTGCAGAGGCAACGGTAAGCGATGTGCTCCAGGTTTACAGACTGGCTTACGACTTAGGGTGTAAGGGAGTAACGGTATTCAGATATGGAAGCCGAAGCCAGGTGCTCTATCTAGGAAATGGGGAGACAGTTCCTGGGTGCAAGTACTGCGGATAGTTCCAGAGGATATCATCTCTCCATCGCTTTTCTTCTCAATTCCGCGGGCATCTTCTCTATGGCATAGCGCAGAGACGTTCTGGGCATGACGGCCTTGTTTTTCATCACATAGTCGAAGACCTCAGCCTGATGAGCCCGGCTCGCTTCTTTTAAAAGCCAGCCATATCCCTTCTGCACCATGTCGTCCTTATCCAGAAGGAGGATGTCAGCGATCATGAATGCCTCCGGCAGAAAGTCGCCCCTGCGAGCGGGTAGGATGAGGGTCACAGCTGAGGCCCGCCGCACCCATCGGTTGTCTGACCGGGCCCAGCCAAAGAGCTTCTCCATGTATTGAGGATACAATTCAATGAAGCTTCCCAGGGTATGGTTGCATAGGGTATCGCACTTCGCCCAGTTGTTCACATACCTCTCAAGCCAGCCCTCAAAGATGAAGAAATCGGAGGGCTCATATTGGCTGCGCAGGGAATAGGCCCACTCAAAAGCGATGAACGCCTCCTCCCCATAGTCTGAGCAGAGGAGCTCTTCGCACAGGGTGAAGATCTTCCCTTTGTCCCTCCCTTTTATCTCCCGGAAGTATTTGGTCGCGATCTTCCTGACCAGGCTGGATTTGACACCGTAAAACCTGACCTCCTCCTTGAAAAAACGTGATGCTCCGTCTCTGGTCTTCTCATCGATTCCCTCAATCAGCTCTTGGCGTAACCTGGTCAGGACATGCTCATCCATGTCCTCAACTGCAGAATCGCTTAGATCAAAAGATCTTCGCTGAAAGTAGGGCTCAAGAAAAATGGGAGGGCGAGCATTCTCAAATGGAAAGGGCTAAATAAAATAAACATCTATGATGTTTTTGTTAAGTAAATCAAATCATCAGATGCGCGAGAGATTCGGGGCCCACCTCCTCCCTGAATTTCTCAGGCGGCCCTTTCAGTGAGGGCTTTTTCGCTATTCCTCTCCTGCTGCCTCATCCATCGTGAAATCCATAGATTCTGCCAGTTCATTGATCAAAGGCCCGAGCTTGTCCTTCATCTCCGGCTTCAATTCGATCAGCTTGAAGAATATCATCATCTTGCTGGCCATGCTGATTTCCTCAAGCTCTTCACCAATCCCTTCCAGGCAATCATTGATGGAAATGAGGGTATCAGAGATCTCCTGCAGAACCTCAATTTGAGTCATTCATTCAACACCTACTTCCCGTCCTGCATGGAGTATTGAAATAACTGCATGCGTCTTCGGTTAGCAGATCATTCCTAGCACAATCGTTATAAATGCACATTAATTTATCTTCTGGAATAGTTCATCTAATAAGATTTATATGGAATATGTGATACTATATTCAATCCAAGGGATTAGCATGCGAAAAGGAGTATCACAAATTGAGAAAGATATAGTCGAGCAAGAACTAACCAGGATGTTTGAATCCAAGTGGATTCGAGATAAAGCAAGAGAGAGCGGATTGATCGAAAGAGAAAGAAAGATTGATCCAGTGATAATGTTTTGGACTCTCGCTATCGGCTATGGCTCACAGTTGTATCGAACTATAGTGGAGTTGAAACGCGTTTACGAAGTCAGAGGGAAAGTATCAATTTCAGACAGCAGTTGGCATGATCGTTTCACTCCAGAACTGGTAAAATTTCTCAGAGAATGTGTGATTCACGGCATAGAGCACATTTCTGAAGAACCCAGTAGGATTTTGGGTGACCGTCTAGCTAGCTTTCGGGATGTAATGATTCAAGATAGCACTATTATTCGGCTTCATAAAAGCCTTGCTGATAAGTGGCCAGCCACTCGTTCCCGAAAAGTGGCTGCAGGAGTAAAAGTGGCATTTTTAACAAGTGCCATAGCCAATAGTCCAAAAAGCATTTCGATACTGCCTGAGAATACCAACGATGTAAAGACCTTAAAAATAGGTCCCTGGGTAAAAGATATAATATTATTAATAGATCTAGGATTTTACAAATATCAACTGTTCAGCAGGATAGTTGAAAACGGCGGATCCTTTGTCTCTCGCCTCAAGAGCAATGCAAATCCCTTAATAGTAGGAACAAATCAGGTACGCAATACCCGTGGCGTTGATCTAAACGGGAAACATTTGAAAGATATTAAACTAGAAAAATCCGATGATATTTTTGATGTAAATGTGGAAGTATCATTTGACCGAAGATCCTATCGCGGCGAGAGCAAAAAAGATAATAAGATATTTAGATTAGTCGCCATTTATAATACCGAAGCAGAAGAACATCACTTTTATCTAACTAATATTTCATCAGATATATTAAATGCTTCAGAGGTTGCAGCGGTTTATTCTGGGAGATGGGAAGTCGAACTCATCTTCAAAGAATTGAAGAGCAGATATGCGCTAGATCAGATAACAACAAAGAGCCCATACGCGATTGAGGCCTTAATCTGGGTCTCAATTTTGACGCTTCTTGTCAGCAGAAAATTGTATTCGATAGTGCGAAAACTAAATCCCGGTGCCAAAATGGTTCGCTTTACTCAATTGAGATGGAGTAACATCTTTGTCCAAAATTCCTCGCATCTATTGTCTGCGATATTGGATTACCTTGGAATAGAGCATGATTTCTCTACAGTCTTAAATGTGTGTTCAAGTGAGGCACTTGATCCGCATGTCAATAGAGAACGATTCAGGGAGGGATTGTGGTCTTAACCGAAGACGCATGGAAATAACTGACCCTCGATAGCAGCACAATTGCAGAATTGAACCAGCCTTCTTTTATATAATCCCCAAATAAACCGGCAGAGCGATCAGTATCACAGGCAGGCCGATCAAAGCCCAGACCCGCCGGTCGCCGTCGAAGATCTTCTTGCCGTCCAGGGGTCCGAAGGGCAGCATATTGAAGGCCGCCAGGATCAGGTTGATGAAGAGGGCAAATGTAATCGCCTGCGCCCAGACTTCGCCATCTGCCAGACCGCTCATCCCCAGAATGAAGAAGAAAGCTGCCAGCACGATGTTGGTCATCGGCCCGGCCAGAGATATTAAGAGCATCTCTCTTTTCAGCTGGCTGGCCAGCTCCTCCTGATGAAACGGATCGGGGACGGTAGAGCCGTAGATGCTATCTTGAATATATGTTTGGACAGGGGGCCGGGACCGGCTGATCATCACCGCTCCCGGAGCGGCAATGAGAAGGCCGGCGAAGGCTGAAGCCACCGCCAGACCAAGGCCCAGGAGATTGGCCCTGTATTCGGCCAGATATCCAAAATGCTGGGCAGTGAACTTATGAGCCAGTTCATGGAGGAGAAATCCGCTGGCAACACCCAGAGTGGAGACGATGATCATATTCATATCAAGCACCGCCCCTCCAAAAAGCACCGAGAAGGCTATTACCAGGGCGATCAATGATATGACCAGATCCCTCAATTCAGTGACGCTTATTCCCAACATATGCTCTTGACCTGTTACCCTTGCCGCTTTTGCTTTGCATCTCTGTTGGCCGTCTAATGGAGATCTTCTTTGATCTTCTCATGGATCTTCTCTTTCAGGCGCAGTTCGTCCTCTGCAGTCACCGGGCGCTTTGCGGACATGCCGCACCTCTTGGGCATAGCAATCAGCTCCGCCTCCAAGAGGTCGTAGTAGGCCTCATCCAGATCGATCTCGCCCCTGGCATATCTATTCAGGATGGCGCTGATCCCTTCATAGCCAGGGCTTCCCTTCTTCATCTTGTCGACGGCTTGAACTATCTGCTCGTACACGGGCTATTGGTGGAACAGGTTGATATTTAGCTCTTATCAAGAAAACGATTTATACCTAGAGCTTGATCTCCCGCCTCATGGGAAAAGTATTCGTGAGCCCTCTGAACTGGGGTTTGGGCCACTCCACCAGGGACATTCCCATCATTGAGGAGCTAATACGAAGGGGCCACGAGGTCACCATTGGCACCAGCGGCAATGCCCTGACGCTTCTGAAGAGGGAATTCCCGGAATGCGATTTCATAACATTCAAGGACTATCCTGCCCCCTACAGCTCCACCCGGTTCTTCCTGCCCAAGTTCGCTGCCAGCATTCCCATCCTCCTCCGCGCTCTGGCCAGGGAGAGAAAGAAGCTGGACGAGATCCTCTCTGTGAATAAGTTTGATCTGATAATAAGCGACAACCGCATGGGGGTCTACAGCCACGACATTCCCAGCTACTTCATCTCCCATCAGCTCCGCTTCAGCCTGCCCCAGTACCTCTACCCCTTTGAGATGCTCACCATTCCCGTGAACAGCTTCGTTCATGTCAAGTTCGACGGAGTCATTGTGCCGGATATTTATCCCTGGGCGGGCCAGCCGAACCTGAGCGGCAAGCTCAGCCGATCACGCCTGGATGCCACCAACAAAAGAGCCTATTTCGCCGGAATCTTCACCAGCACCAGGAAGATGAATCTGGATGAAGACCTGGATTATCTGATCATCGTCTCAGGACCCGAGCCCCAGAGGACGAAGCTGGAGGAGATCATCATGAAGCAGGTGCAAAAGCTCCCCGGGGAGAAGGTGGTGCTCCTGGGAAGCCCTCAGAAGGAGAGGCACGAGAAGCTGGATGAGCATACCACAGTTCACTCTTACCTATCAACGGAGGATAAAGTGGAGATGATGAACCGGGCCCGCTTTCTGATCACCAGGTCCGGCTATACCACCATGATGGAGATGGTGGAGCTGGACAAAAAGCATGGGCTGTTCATCCCCACCCCCGGCCAGACGGAGCAGGAGTATCTCTCCCGCTACTATGCCCGGCAAGGCTGGTTTTTCTCCCGCAGCCAGTACAAGCTCCGCCTTCCCCAGGACGTGCAGGAGGCGATGAACTACCAGGGCTTCCCGGAGATGACTAAGACGGCGGAGAACGTCAAGAGGCTCTATGAGGAGCTCTTCGTGCAGCATCTGAGCTGAAATGTGATTTGACTATTTTACAGCAGACTGAGTACTACCAGTAATTGCGAAGCATCTCATGCACTCGACGCCAACTCTCCATTATCTCTGGACCGAAGAGCTCTTTCGGCAAAAGATCGATCATCTGCTCTAGGTACCTGGCCTTCCTCTCCATCAGCCGCTCGGCGGAGGAGGAATCAATATCCTCCATCATATCCGCTGCCAGTAGGCAGCAGGAGCGAATGCAATGATCAAGCCTCAGCCGGGCATCATCCGGATGGCAGTTCAGGCCTCCTGTATCCTGATAAATCACCCTTCCCAACTCACTGAAGGCCTCGATGAACAGGCTGAAAGACGACTGATCCGAATCGCAGCGCCCGTGAGTGGCAGCATAGCCGCAACCCCGGCAGCTTCGGCTCTGCCCGTACTGGACGCAAAAAGGGCAGGTCTCGGGCCGGGTGGGCAAGTGGCCGAGCATTATAAGAGAGAATGCGCGGGCGAACTTATGCTCCTTTTCGGGCGGGACCTTTTCAAGGCGGCGGGATAAGAGTTCCAGCCAGTAGATCAGCTCCTGGCAGCCGGTGACGATCCCCTTCCTGGCCACTTCAAGGGAGGCTGCATCGATCGATGCCGCCGCCGCCTCCAGTTCTCTTGCTCTATCGCTCATACAGTTCTCAGACTCCGGGAGAAACAACCGGAAAATAGAGAATAAAAGAAAGGATAAAAAGGCAAGTATAGGCCAGTATGGCCCAACTTTCAATATGCCTGGCCCTCAGTACCCCTTCTGGGTATGGGTCATATTGTTGCAGAACTTGAACTTGTCCCGGTCCTTGTCCTGCAGATAGACATACCCAATCCTGCGGTCCTCCAGATGCTCCTCATACTCCTCTTTTGCATCCTCCCGGCAGGACGAGCAGGCGCCACGAGGGATGGAGACGCAGAAGGCATTGTTCAAAGTGCCATATCCCCTCTGGGCAGAGCTGGTGATGGTCATGTATCCCGGGCAGTCCGGACAGAGCCTGACCGACTCCTCCTGGCTCTCATTGATCATGTCCGTATCGTAAAAGACCCTCTTCTTCCGGCGGTAGAAGTCGCCCAGACTCTCCCGCACCATCTGGACCATCTCCTCCCTCTTCGCCCAGGCCTCATTCACCTGGTCCACCGTCTTTTTGATCTCCCGCCACATGGCATCGGTCTGCACAAAGGCTCCCGGAACATAATCCGGCTCGCGTACATGGGAGTAGTCAAGGCCGGCCATGGCCTGGATGATGCCGGTGTTCACATAGGGAAGCGCGGTTTCCACCGCATAGCCTCCCTCCAGGACGCAGATATCCGGAGCAAGCTTCTCATTGAGCCGGGCATAGCCATTGGCAGAGAACCGCATATTAGCTAGAGGATCAGTATAGTGGTTGTCCTGGCCGGCGGAGTTCAGGACCAGATCCGGCTTGAACTCCTCCAGAATGGGCAGGATGAGATTGTCCAGAACATAATGGATGCCCTCATCGGTAGTTCCCGGTGGCAATGGAACGTTCAGGGTGCGAGCCAGTGCCTGCGGCCCGCCGATCTCATTGACGAAACCGGATCCAGGATAGAGGGTATGCCCGTCCTGGTGGAAGGATATGCACAGGACTTCGGGATCATGCCAGAAGATCTCCTGGGTGCCGTCGCCGTGATGCACATCCGTATCGATCACCGCGAGCCTCTTATGGCCGTATTTGGTCCTCAGGTACTCCACCAGTATGGCCATGTTATTGATATTGCAAAATCCCCGGTTGCCGTGCACCACCCGCATGCTGTGGTGGCCTGGCGGGCGCACCAGGGCAAAGCCATTTCTGATCTCCCCTTTCTCCAGGGCATCGGCCAGGGTGAGGGTGCTTCCGGCGGCAATGAGATGGGCCTCGGTCACCTGGCTCTCCACATCTGGAACGCAGAAATGGGTGCGAGCGATGTCCTTGTTCTCTGCCAATCGGGGCTTGTACTCCTCGATCTGAGGGAGGTCCATCAGCCCCTCCTCAAAGATCTGGTCCCGGGTATAAAGCAGCCTCTCCTCTCTCTCTGGATGGGTGGGCGAGATGGCCCAGTCGAAGGCGGGGAAGAATATCAGGCCGGTCTTTCCCGCTCCTGCATTAGAAGCCATTTACGTGCACCTCCATGAGGATAGCAGGCCAGCAGGAATCTCCATTCGGACGTCCAGGAGCTTTCCTACCGTCGACCATCCCCGAATCATATTGAAGACCTCGCTTGAAGTGACCAGAGCTTCAGCGGCATACTCCTCAATCCCCAGGCGGCCTGCTCTCTCCACGAGAAGCCTCCGGGCCAGCTGCTCAGCCTGAGCCAGAGACATCTGCTTCTCATTCACTTTGCCCATGATCCCATCCTCTGCAGTCACATACTCACCCCTCTCGGTATCGATATGAAGGTTAAGGGTGATGGTAGGCCGGGCAACGGCAGCACCAATGGCATTGGCAACCGCAGCATGCTCAGGCACAATCGAGGCCACCTTCAGCCGGGAGGCGATGAGGGGCACCAGAGCGGGGGCAGCTCCCCCCACCCCAACCACATTCTGCGCCTCGAGCTTCTCCTTTTTCATGATCTCCCAGATGCGATAAGCAGGCTCTTGCTCCCACTCCCGAAACATCTCATTGACCTGTGAGGCGATCTTCTCCACCACAGAATCTAACACCATCTCTGCTGCCTTTTCTGCAGTGCAGTTCATCCTGCTTGCCACCCCTGCCATCGCCTCCTTTGCTCGCTCCAGGTCGCCGACGCTCGACCGGCCCAAGACGCGCAGAGCATCGGTGGGAGTGGGGCCCGTGCCCCCCAAACAGAAGGGCGAGCCGTTTCTCTGCGGGCCCACTGTCAGGCCGTCCTCGGCGACGTCCACTGCACTGTCCCCGCCAATGGCCACGGACCTTACGGCAAAAGCGCGCACATGAGTCAGCATAGAATCCACTCGCGCCCCTTTAGAGGAGAGCAGCGGACTGCCGGAGAGGATGAGAGCTAGGTCTGTCGTCGTGCCGCCGATGTCCACCACTACCGAGGTCTGGCCGGGAGGAGTCAGGGCCATGACCCCCATGATGCTGGCCGCAGGCCCGGAGAATATGGTCTCCACTGGCATCTGGAGCGATCCCTCTAAAGGCAATGTCCCGCCGTCTGCCTTCAGGATATAAACGGGAGCGGTGATCCGCCTCTCCTCCAGAGCCCTGGATATCGCTAGAGCGAACCTCGCATAGCTCTCTTTGGTGGCCAGGGTGAGCTTTGTGGTGGCCGCCCTCCGGGGGAAGTTGAGGTGACCAGATACCCGGTGGCCCAGTTCGATCTTGGATCCGGGCAGGATTTGGGACATGATCTGGGATACCTTCTCCTCGTGAGCCGGATTTCTCTGGCTGAACTTTCCCACCACTGCCACCCTCGAGACTCCACTCTCCTTTATCCTGGCGGCTGCATCTTTTATCTGGGATTCGTTCAACCGGTCGATCTCCTTGCCCCGGAAGTCTATGGCCCCATCAAGAATGATGGACTGGCCCAGGTTGTAGTCCTGAGGATTGGTCCCCGGACCCGGTATCAGCACCAGGGCCACAGGATCCGTCTTCTTCTCGGCAATCATATTTGTGATCAGAGTGGTGCTTAAAACCACCCTCTCGATCTTGCTGACGTCCACTCCTCTGACCAGCTCATCCAGAGCCCCCAGCAAGCATCCCAGCAGATCATTGTGATCCGTAGGCACATAGGCCGTCTTCTCCACCCGGCTGCCATCCACCAAAACAGCATCAGTGGTGGTTCCGCCGACATCTATTCCAATAAGCATTTTCATTCGCCTTTCGATAGGCGCTCTGGATCAGGATATATATCGGCTTTGTGGTCTTTTGGAGGATATATGAAAGAGGGCTTTGCTAAACCATAGAGGCATAGGCCGAAATTGTGCCGACCCTTCCCGTGGAGGAGGTCTGAAAGCTTTCGGATGGAGTTGCCGCCGCCCCAGCAAATAGAGGGCACGAGCATTGCCATTATCCTCCTCCAGCCATTCTTATAATCCAGGTAAAACAGGGCTATGCAACCCAACAGGCATAGAACTCCCGCCAGGATGAAAGTAGCAGAAAAGCCAACAAAGCTGGCCACGGCTGCACCCAACGCCCCGGTTGCTGCCGTGCCCAGGCCGGTAGCGGTTGAGTATACTGACCACTGAAAGCTCTCCTGTCCCTTATCGAGATTTGCAGACCACAAACCAAGCCAGGTTGGATAGGCGAGTCCGCTTCCCAATCCATAAATAACCTCTGCGATATAAATATGATATATGCTGCTGGCAGAGACATAGATGAGGGGGACACCAGCCATGAGAATCGTCCCCACGAACAGCCACTTCGTCTTATCAGACTGCCTGTCCACATAATGGCCAAAGGGGAGTTGCACCAGGGACTTGGTGAATAGGAAGAGAGCACTGGCAAGTCCCGCGGAAAGCATGCTGCCTCCAGCTACACCGCCACCATTAATATAAATGGCAATTATGGGCTGAATCAGTCCAAATCCGGTGAGGACGAATATATCCGACAGCATAAGCAGTTTCATGGTGCGGTTCATCATAACGAATCACCTCCGATCCGTAATTTCAATCATTTATTAATTATTAAACAAGATAAAAATACAATAGCATCATCCGGCCATTGCACTAACGAAATATTCTCCGCCCTCCTATCGACATCCTACGCGATAATCAGACCAAGGAAGCTCTTGGCAGAGCTAGAATAGAAGGATGTTATATCAATATGGACTTAAAATTCAGACGATAGATATCCATATTCTGAATCATCAATGTTTTTCAGCATGAAGTCTTATATAAATATTGCTAAGCATAGCTAAGTGGAATATGCCGATCTATTTCATCATGCCATCAGAGTCATGCGATTCATATATGGCCATTTTGCCGGGAGCGAGGGATAGGCCAAAAGGCTTCAGTCCCATCTAATCCAGCGCACCAATGAGCGGCTTTATCTCATAGACATCCAGCTGCCTTTGAATGGTAAACAGCTGATTGCCCATCTGATGGCTCTTGAGAAGGGAGTTCCCCACGTCCTTTGGCAGATAAAACTCCTCTTCCCCGAGCTTCACCCGGAAGAACTTCCTGCTCTCGCCCAGCTCCATGCCGCTATATCTGCCTGTGACCTTCTCGCCGACCTTAAGAATTCGAGGCTCCATAGAGTTTCACCTCATTTATTGTTATATTTGTATCTTGCTACTACTTCTATCTTCCGATCGGAGGCTGAAGACAAGCTTTTTAAACCAGGCAGCAATACGCTGTCAAAAAATGTGCATTAAGGTACAAAATTGGAGAATGACATAGACATGAATTCGATATGGAGGGACACAGATCAGCCATTTCTCCTGCTCTGTGATCGACTACTTCAGGGTGAGAAAAAATGAGCATGCCCACCCCCTACATTGCGCTACTGATCGCTCTTATAGTTATGATATCCACAACTATATTTATATTAATGAGGAAATACCATGATTAATCAATTGCTGCTGTTGGCCTACGTCCTGGCGATAATCCTGCTCTCACTTAAGCTGCGACAGGGGACATTCTCAGGCTTTGTCCTCTCCAACCGCAACATCGCCTATCCTGCCGTCATCGGCATTGCCTATACTGCTGCCTACTTCAGCGCAGCCTCCTTCCTGGGAGGAGGCGGTTACGGACTTGCCGCCGGCATGCCCTGGGTGATCTTCTGCTCCCTATTTCATGTCGGATTCGCCTGCATCGCCTGGATCATGGCAGGGAGGATATGGACCATGGCAAAGCAGTACGATGCCAAGACGGTTCCCCAGCTGCTGGAGAGAAGATACAACTCTCCCCTGGGAAAGGTCATACTTGCTATCATCATGCTCATCCTCTATACCGTATACCTGGTCCCCATCTTCAAAGGATGCGCTACCCTATTTCAGGGAATGATTGGCGTATCCTACCTGGAGGGTCTATTGATCACCGTAGCCATAGTGGCCATTTACTACGCCATCGGCGGGCTGCCGGCGATAATCTGGGTGGGATTCATCCAGGGCGTATTGATGCTGATAGGGGCCGTCTTCCTCTACGGCGGCCTGATCTCCGCTGGCGGCGGACTGGATATCTGGGAGAGAATTCCCCTTGATGTGCTCAGCATGAATGGCCTTAATATCCCCTGGCAGCAGACATTTGGACAGGCCTTCTCCATCAGTCTGGGACTGCTCGCCCTTCCCGATCTGCTGATTATGATATTCTCCGCCCGGGACAAGAGGGTCGTTCGCTTCGCGGGCATTTACGGACCCATCTCCATCGCCATCTATTCAGTATGCATCTTCTCCCTGGGAATCCTGGCCTATGGAGCATTGAGCGCCGAGCAGATAGCTCCATTCCTCAAGAATCCCGACGGCCTGGTGCCATTCGTCGCCACACTGATCCTGCCCAAGGGCTTTGACGGGATCATCCTGTTGGCAGCCATATCTGCAGCCATGTCCACTATGAGCGCCATTGTGCTGGTCACTGCAACCTCCCTCACCTCGGACATCCTGCGCTATCTGAATCCAGGAATTGCCGACCGGAAGGTTCTCCTACTCACCCGCATGATTGGGGTGGCTATACTGATCATCGCCGCCGTCTCGGCGATCAATGTGCCACAACAGATCGTGCCCCTGGTGGCGGTCAGCATGGGTATCATCGCCTGCTGCGTCCTGGTGCCACTGTTCTTGGGCATCTTCTGGCAGAGGGGCAATGAGACCGGCTTCATTGCCAGCCTGCTTGCCTCCTTCCTCTCGGTGGTGGTCTGGTACTTCTACGGCTACCCCCTCATCCACCCCGTATTTGTAGGGCTGATCTGCGGAACGGCAGCATATCTCATCGGCAGCCTGGCGACGAGCCGGCCGGAAGGGGTGAAGACCACAGGTTAGATATAAAACAGCTAATAGGAGGATGATCAGCCCCGTTCTTCCGCCTATTTTGCCAATTTTTTTGCCGAATACCATTGAATTATGGACTGAATGGAAGATCAATTGGCAGTGATCAGGCAGCTGCTCGCCACCTCATTGAGGAGACAGGGGAAAGCACTTTTGGATTAAATTAATATACCGAATCAGAGAGGCATATCATAACCATCAGGAGGGAAAAATTTGGCTGAAATGAGAAACTTTGCCCTGAGGGACGCCCAGGGAAATGAGATTGGAGTCTTCACAGGAAAATCGCCCAGGCAAGCGGCACTGAAAGCCGCCAACCGCGGCTACACAGAGATTAAGTTGCGTGAGCGTGGCACCAAGAAGGTACACATCTTCTCAGGAGAGAGGGTGCAGGTAGACAAGCCTGCGGGAGCACCTGCCTGGATGCCGGATAAAATATGGAAGCCAAAGGTGAAGAAAGAGGGCATCGAGAAGCTGGATTAGGTCTAAGCCATATCAGGAGCCTCAGGCAAAGGAGCGCAGCCCTCTTATCGGGTCTGCGCCGCATCCTTGCCTCTAAAACAAAAATGGCATAAATATTTATTTTATAAGAATGGGGATGAATTGAGCTTACGCTACTATAATCCCTCTCCATTCCAGGAATATCCTAAGGCACAAGGCGCCTTCGATCTCTGGGAAAGATCACCGCATCACGAATGTTCTCCAGATTGAGCATGGTCATCACCAGGCGGGACAGCCCCAGACCCCAACCAGCATGAGGGGGCATTCCATAGCGAAAAGCCCGAAGATAGAATTCAAAGCCATCAGGATCCAGCCCCTTCTCCTTTATCCTCTCCACCAGCAGGCTGTAGTCGTGCACCCTCTGCGCCCCGCTGGCCAGCTCCATCCTCGGGTGCATGAGATCGAATCCCCGGCAGATCTCAGGCTTATCCTCATAAGGCAGAGTATAGTAGGGCTTGATTGATGATGGCCAATCTATCAGGAAGTAATGCTCTCCAATGCTCTCTCCTAAGAATCTCTCCGTCTCTGTATCCAGGTCGTCGCCCCATTGCATCCTGGCCCCAGCCTTCTCTTCCGCCAGCTCCAGAGCACGGGTGTAGGTGATCCTCTTGAAGGGAAGCCGGGGCACCTCCAGCTCCATATTCAAGACCTCCAGCTGGCGGCGGCAGTTATCAGCCACATAGCTATATGCCCCGGCCACCGCCTCCTCCAGGATCTCCATTACATCCTTGTCATCGGCAAAGCTCACCTCCAGATCTATGGAGATGGCCTCATTCAGATGGCGCCTGGTATCATGCTCCTCCGCCCGGAATATGGGACCGATCTCATAAACACGGTCCATGCCCGCTCCCATCAGCATCTGTTTGTAGAGCTGCGGGCTCTGGTTCAAGAAGGCCTCCTTCTCAAAGTAGCTGATGGGAAAGAGATCTGTCCCTCCCTCTGTGGCTGCGGCCACGATCTTGGGGGTGAAGACCTCAACTATCCCCTTCTTATGGAAATAGTCCCTGAGACTGCAAAGGACTGCGCTCTCGATCTCGAATGCGGCCAGGACGCAGGGCCGGCGGATGTCCATGAACCTGGAGTCAAGGCGGGTGTCAAGCTCGCACTCCACCTTCTCCGTGGGATCCAAAGGAAGAGGCACCTGGGCGGCGCTCAAAACCTGAATCTCCGTGGGAAGGATCTCATATCCTCGCGGAGCCTTGGCCTCCGCCTTAACATTCCCCCGGACCATAACCACGCTCTCCCGGCTGATGGAGCGCGCCATCTTGAAAACATCCTTTCCCAGGAGCTTCTTGACCAGAGTTATCTGAGCCATTCCCTCTCTGTCCCTGAGCACCAGGAAAGCTATGCCCCCCAGGTCCCTGATCTCATGGGCGAAGCCCGCCAGCATGACCTCTTTTCCGTCCATATCCGCAGATATTTGGCCTGAATAATGAGTTCTGAGGATCAATTCATCTCACGGCTGCGAGAATGAATTCCTGATATAAAAGCAGTCTGATCTACATGCAGTAGATATATCTGCTAAGGGGATTATAACCTATCCGGGTTTATAGCCATGGCCTCACTCCACGACCTCCTGAGCCAGAAGGATTTCTGGATTTTGCTCTTCTTCTTAGGATGGGTGCTGCTCAACTGGCCTATGCTTTCCTTGGCCGATGCCATAATTCTGCTGGGCATGCCTGCGATACTCGTCTATATATCTGCAGTCTGGATGATACTCATTCTCCTGATGTACCTCTTTGACCGGGGGAATTCTGGTTGATAGGCCAGAATACCGCTCTTGTGGTTATGGTGCTCTATCTGCTCCTTCTTTTCGCAATAGCTAGGTTCTCAGATAATAGAAAGCTAGAGGGCAAGAGCATCGTCAGCAATCCCTATGTCTATGCCCTCTCCCTATCCGTATATGTCTCAGCATGGACCTTTTACGGCTCCATAGGAAGAGCAGCATCTACCGGCCTGGAATTTTTGCCTATATATTTAGGGCCCGTCCTGGCTATGACATTGGGCTGGGTGCTCATCAGAAAGATGGTTCGCGTATCCAAGGAGTACCGCCTCACCTCCATCAGCGATTTCTTGAGCTTTCGCTACGGCAGGAGCTATGCCATCGGCGCAGTGGTTGCTCTGCTCAGCCTGGTCATGGTAACCCCTTATGTGGCTTTGCAGCTGATAGCCATCTCCACCTCATTAGAGACTCTGGCCGAATCCCATACCCTCCTGAGCTTCTCCTGGGAGAGCACCCTGGTGGTGGCCCTCCTCCTGGGCATATTCGCCATGATCTTCGGCGCCCGCCAGCTAGACCCCATGGAGCGGCATGAGGGGCTGATTGCTGTGGTGGCCTTCGAATCCCTGGTGAAGCTGGTGGCTTTTCTGATGATAGGGCTATTCGTTGCCTATGGAATCTTTGGAGGCTATGGGGATATCTTCAGCCAGATGGCTGAACAGGCTCGTAGTAATCCGAATTATTCCAACCTCATGGACGTGGAGTATCCTCTTTGGTTCTCCCTGACCCTCGTGTCCTTTTTTGCCATATTATTCTTGCCCAGACAGTTTCATGTCATGGTTGTGGAGAACTCAGAAGTGGGCCATCTGAAAAAGGCGATGTGGCTCTTCCCCCTCTACCTCCTGCTGATCAACCTTTTCGTTCCGGCCATCGCCTGGGGCGGGTTGCTCCTCAATACCCCCGGCCTCAAGGACTCCTTCATAATAACCATACCTTATAGCCACAATCAAGACCTTCTATCTCTTTTGGTCTTCATAGGAGGGACATCGGCAGCCACTGCCATGATCCTAGTCGAGTCCGTGGCCGTCGGCACGATGCTGCTCAACGACCTGGAGCTCCCCTATATTCTGCGCCATATTAAAAAGCAGAAGAACCTGGCCGATGCACTCCTCAACACCAGAAGGCTGAATATACTCCTGGTTGTCCTATTAGGATACCTCTTCTCCCATGTTGCTGCCTATCAGATACTGGCAGATATCGGAATCGTCTCATTTCTCGCTGCCAGTCAGCTGGCGCCAGCTGCTCTCGGAGGCCTTTATTGGAGAGGAGGAAACCGAAAAGGAGCTATGGCAGGTCTCGTTTCAGGATTTCTGCTCTGGTCCTACACCGCCTTGATACCCACCATGGCCGGGGACGATGGCATGCTCTCAAGCCTGGTTAGAGATGGAGCCTTCGGCCTGTCTTTCCTCAGACCCACAGACCTATTCGGCCTCGGCCTTGACCAGTGGACCAACTCCGTATTCTGGACGCTGCTGGTCAACACCAGCCTTTACATCCTCGTATCCCTTCTCACTAAGCCCAGTCTCGAGGAGGAAAGCATCGCTAAATCATTCATATACGGTGCAGAAAAAGCGATGGCACAGGGCGAGGAGCTGCCAGTTGAGCCCCGAGCTATGCTTTATGGGACAATAAGCGAGATCGAGACGACCCTTGCAAAGTATATAGGAGAGGAAAGAGCAAATCGTCAGGTCGATCTATATCTGAGGCAACTGGGAGCGACCAGAGAGACGGTTAGCCCCAGGCAACTTCAGGAGCTTTGGAACCAGTTCGAAAAGACCCTCACCGGGTCAGTAGGACCTTCTGCCACCAGAATGATTGTAGAGGAACAGGTTCCCGTTAAGCCAGTGGTGGAAGAGAAGAAGGAGACCCTTCCCACCTATGATCTGACGAGGGGAAGGATATACATAGTGCCTGATATCGCTTATGAGGTCTTCACCGACCAGATCACCCACGGTGTAGAAGGGCTGTGTATCACCCACTCCTCCCCGGAGGAGGTCAGGCTCCGCTGGGGATTCAAGGAGACGCCCATCATCAAGCTGAGCGACGAGAAGAGAAGCGATCGATACATCTCACCCCGAAATCTGCCCCTCCTATTCATAACCATAAAATCGTTCGTCGACTCCAGCAGAAACAGCATTGTGCTCATCGACAGCATAGAAAAGCTGGTGAATGAGAACATGTTCAAGGTTCCAGAGAGGGAGATGCTGGACTTCGTCTATCAGATGGAGCTGCTGGGAAAAAGGACTCATCTGATCCTGGCTGAGGGAGAGGATTTCGTCCATATGGAACTGAATTCCAGCGTCAATGAGGCAAAGGAGCTATTGTTCACCCTGGGTCCCCTCTCAGAGTACCTCTTTCGGCTCTTCTCAGATACGATGCTCTCCGCACTGAATGAAGGGGTGAGAAGAGAGGTGGTCATGAAAGCCAATGAACTTATTGCAGCAGGCGGATTCTTTGAGGTGGCTCCAAAGAGAGATCGGCCCTCTGACGAAGCCGGGCCGGCCTGCGAGCCAGATATGCAGGATGCTCTGACCGCCATTCCCAGTTTGAATATCAGACCAGGACTGGTTCTGACCAGGCATAGCTTTTTCCTCGCTTTAAGGAGGCTGGACAGAATCATCAGAACATTTGATCCCACCTTCGATATCAAGGATACATTGGCTGAGATCATGAAGAGCTATGGAAGGAGCCCATTTGAGGTATCGCTTATCCCAGGGACCACGTATATCGTAGAGGAGGAGAAGCCCAAAAAGAGCCTGGAGGTATTCAGCGAGCTGGTAGCTCATGGAATGGAAGGGTTATGCCTCAGCCGACACAATCCCGAGACTCTGCAAGAGAGATTCAGCATACCTCCGGAGACTGTGATATGGCTGACTCAAAAGAGCGAACCAGGATACAGAACGGTGGACCCCACGAACTTTCCCAGGTTGAGCGGCATGATCTCCGAATTCCTCGACCAGGCCAACTATCCAATCATCCTCCTGGAAGGCATGGGCTACCTGATCACCCAGAGCAACTATGAGACTGTGCTCCGGTTCGTTCAATTCCAGAGAGATGAGATTGCCATGAAGAACGCAATAATGCTGATCCACATTGATCCGTTATCCTTGGATACAAAAGAGCTCCACCGTCTGGCAAGCGAGATGGAGCCGTTCAGAGGCTGATTAGGAGAATTTTTAATAGCTAGACTACCCTAATATACAGCTATGATCGAAGTTGGAATAGTCTTGCTGGCGGTCGTTCTCATATTCGGAGCCTTTCTTTTGCTGAGGTCCCTTAAAAATTTCGTCATAAACGCAATCGCCGGCCTCTTTATTCTTTTCCTGGCCAATCAGTTCATCAGCGCGGATATCGGCTATAGCTGGCTGGTCATACTGATTTGCGGAATCGGCGGGGCAGTTGGAGCAATCCTCTTGTTAGCCCTTCATTTCATAGGATTAGGCATCTAGAATAGAGAGTGCCCTGAGAGGTGAACAAAGCATATTGGCCCAATCGAGATGAGAGGCATCAGGAACCGGATGAACGGAGATAGGAAAGCCATAGAAGGAGATTCAATCAGATAAATAAAAATGTATATTGGGAAATATATCAGAGCCCCAAACGAGCTTGCTGGGGGACAGTGACATTGGTCAGATCCTTCAGCCGGTAATCCTGTTGCAGTATTGACTTGAGCTTGCCGGAGTACACACTCAATGTTATCTCTTTGGTCCGGCCATATCTGCCCTTACTGATCACAATGGTATGCAAGATGCCAAGCATATCCAGCTCCGCAATGAGATCTGTGATCCGGCGATGGGTGAGAAAATCGGTCTCTACCAGAGGACAGAGCTGTTTGTACATATTGTAGACCGCACTAGTAGTGATGTTTCTCGTTCCTTGCTCCTCTAAGAGAATGATGCTATAGAGCACTAGCTTAGATTGGGTGGGCAGGGTCTTGATGACTTCTTCTACCCGATCCTGCTCTATCTTATCTCTGGCCTGGCGGACATGAACCTCCGTGACCACAGTAGATCGGGCCCTTTCCGCCAGCTCTCCAGAGATGCGCAAGAGGTCAAGGGCTCGGCGGGCGTCTCCATGCTCTTGAGCTGCGAATGCCGCGCAAAGAGGTATTACGCTCTCCTGCAAGGATCCGGAACAGAATGCGACATTGGCCCTCTGTTCCAGGATCTCTCTTATCTGCTCAGCATCGTAGGGCGGAAAGATGATCTCGTCCTCACCAAGAGAGCTCTTCACCCTGGGATCAAGAAACTCTGTGAACTTGAGGTCATTGGATATGCCGATGATACTCACCCGCGATCGGAGGAGGTCGGAGTTTACCCGGGAGAGGTTATAGAGAACATCGTCTCCCTTTCGCACCAATTTATCCACCTCGTCCAGCATTATCACTACAACTTGCTTCTCCTCATCTAGGGCATTCCTAAACTCTGCATAAACCTGGTCTGTGGGCCAACCGGTCATCGGAATATCTCTGTCGAAGTGCCTTGCCAGGTGGGCCAGAATCCTGTACTGGGTATCGACTACCTCGCAGTTGATGTAGATCACAACGCACTTCATATCTTCAAAGCTGGCCTCTTCCAGTTCTTTTCCCACATATTTGGCCACCGCTGTCTTTCCGGTGCCAGTCTTTCCGTATATGAGGACATTAGAGGGCGTCTCACCTCTCAGAGCTGGGACCAGAATCGATGCAAGGTTATTGATCTGCTCTTCTCTGTGAGGCAGTTTGGATGGTGTATATGTAGGACGCAGGATGTCTCTGGATTGAAATATCTCCCCTTGCGCCAATAAATCAGCAAATAACCCTCTGGATATAGGTACCAAGATAATTCCCCTTGAACATTTTAAAATCGTCCTGGTGGATATTAAGAGTTATGGTTAACTCCCCTTCATTTCCTCTGGAAATATTGGCCTCCTACCCCATGATTTCCTCTGGAAAAGAGATAAAACTCCAGCGAATACCCTGATAGATAATAAAATAAAACTAGCTATTTCTAGGTTCTCTTTTATTCATATATATATCTTCCTCTCTACAGAGAAAGAGACTATGTTTTAATCTATGCAGATAAACATCTTAAATCTATAGCTAAATGATACGTAACCACATAAAAAAGCTGCAATTTAAGTAAGTAGTTACTGAGAATATCGATTATATTCTTCGCGATACGGATGATAGTTCAATAGTTTTTGTCGACTGTTAGTAACAGGATCAATAAACGCTAATGAAACCAGAATCCGTAGCTAGCGTCTTCATCGCAATTTCAGATCACGTCCAGTTGAATGCAAGCGCTAAACCGATGAAATTGAACCTTGATATCTCAAGAGCATCACCACGAAGGATTTACAGCTATTGCCATCGGATGGAAGATATTTGAATAGCAGGAACTGAAGCATAGAGAATGCCGACAAAAAAATGGATGGAGCCCAAGATGACCTCAGTGAATGCAGGATCGAAGAGTCAAACTCATCCTGCATATCCAACCAAGAACGATTAGCGGAGGGACAGAGGTCACATAGGCTTGAGTTCCAGTGGAAACCATACGGTCCCTCTCATAGGCCGTGGAAAGCTGCTTGGCTATCTGGTCCAAAAGAGGGATTTAGCTGACTGGTATGGTCTCAAGCTGGCTAGCAACATTCCAGATCAGGGTTCTGGTATGAAGTGGAATATTAGGGTCATTGCTTATCTCATCGAGTATGGAAATGGCAGATGCGGCCTTTATCGCCTCGTTTACGCTCTCGTCCATGAGGATGGTCTTGACGCTCTCTGCAGAGCGCCTGATATTCCTCGGGACTGCATCATCGCTCATAATACGTTCTAATACCTCAACACATTGCTTAAGGACATTTTCAGCTGTCATAGAACCACCACCCATATCTATGGGAAAAAGGTTATGATGTTTATCTGCCTTTGATTCAAGGATGATATATCGTTGTATTTAAACGTATGTGGTAATGCTGGTGATGGGACGATGGAAGAAGATGAAGTACTCAGCAAGATAACCAGGCTTCTTGAGAGGGGATGCACAATGCTGGCTACGCACCATGACTGCGGAGCGCCCCTATTTCGCTGTCAGGGAGAGATAGTCTGCCCGGTCTGTTCATTTCAGGATGAGCAGGTCCATGGTGAGCAGCTTTCCGGAGCTGGAAGAGAGGCTCCGGAGCCTTCGGGATCAGAAGAGGATCGGCCGGATCACGAGCCCGGTATGCCTCTCTTGCAGGCGGCAGGGAAGAGTTTGCCTGGCGGAACGAGGAGTACGGGCCCCTTTGATGAGGAGAGGATGGATGGCGGGCTTATGGAGGCGAAGGCTGGGCTGCGCGCATCATTGATCGCGCGGCTGGACGAGCTCTCTGCAGGCATAAGATCTGAGCAGGATCTGGATAGGCTGAAAAAGATGCTGGACTGTGCAGAAGGACTGCTGCGTGTGCTCCGATCGATGTGAATAGAATCAAGCTCTTTTTTCGAAGGCAATGCAGCTTCCTGTGAGGATCAAATGGCCCTCTGCTCAAGATTGCCTTGCTCGGGCCAGTTTCATAAGGCGCGCATTTCAGGGCTTCTGCTTTCCACTGGAAATCAAGGGGTTGGTCAATTGTGTTTGAAAAAGTTTAGAGAGTGTGGTATAGCTCCGATATTATTTCCCCTTATACTGGTATTATCGTCCATCACTGGCTGCATCGAATTGGGATCCCAACCACAGCATGCCTCATCCGCTGGCGGTGCAGCTCAGCAGTCAGAGGCGTGGTCGGGTCAGCTGAAAATGGAGATAGACCCCAATCTGGATATCGATCTCTTCAGCCTGCGGGGAAATGTCGTTCTCACCGGGAATGGCACTCTACCTTATCTATTGCTCAATGCCACCCTCCGCCAGGGGAAGGCCTCAATCTCAAGCACCAAGTACCTGCTGATGAGGCTGGAGACGAACAGGGATTACAGCTTCGAGATCGCCAAGAACCTCGAACTACTTCCCGGCAACTACACCTGCACCCTGGAGGCATCAGGCCCTGGCGGCATTCTGGCCAGCGAGAACAGAAGGTGCAGCCTGGCTGAGGATCAGGAGGATCTGATCTCTAAAAGGATCTCCTCTGGGGAATTGATATCGATCTCTGATGCTCGTGCCCTTTATGCCGGCAGATCTCTCTATAGATATGAGTCAAATGAGGATGAAGAAGAGCCAGAGGAGGATGCAGGGAGAGAGGGCGAGAAAGAGAGAAAAATCGAGCGTGTCGAGAGTACGAAAGCTCGTGCTCTGATATCGTCAGGAGAAGGGCTAACCACCAAGCTTCAGGCTCCAGAAGAGGCCGAGCAAGAGGATTCGAAGGAATCAAAGGCAGAGATATCGGCAGAAGGAGAAGACTCCAGGTCAGAGGATGAGAATGAGGCCGATGATCGCGTCGCAGATGAATTTGATGCATCAGTTGGTTCAGGCGAAGATGGAGATGGTGCAGGGGATCCTGAGCTTTTTGATGGTAGCGCCGGCGCCGATGCCGATGGTGGCGAAGCATCAGTCAGCAGCGTTGTGGTCATGGATGAATCAGATGGAAAGAAGGAGTCAGAAGGGAATTTCGTAGGCAGCAGCACCTCTAAGAAGTACCATCTCCCTGACTGCCGCTATGCCTTGAAGATCAAGCAGGAGAACAAGGTCTATTTCCAGAGCGCCGAGGAGGCAAAAAGCCAGGGATATCTTCCCTGCAAGAGCTGCCATCCCTGAATTCATCCGTTCACAGCGGTCCGATGAGAACGCAGGAGAGACCGGGGGCCTGAGGGGGAGAGGCAGTGCTCCCTCTCTCGATCCTTTCCTGGGGGTAGCCAAGATCTGTTAGGGCGAGCACGCTTCGCGCGAGCCCCCTCTCCTCCAGCAGCCGGCAGACCCCTTCCAGATCGGTGCTGTCATCGGTGAGAAGAAAGACGGATTTGTTCCGGCTCAGCTCCGATGCTATTGCCTCTGGGTCCATCCTCCGCCCGTGGACTGTGATGGGGACCACATCAAGCTCGCTGATCTTCAGGCGAGCGCAGGCCACCTGCAGGCTGGATATCCCTGGGATCACCCTGCCCGGCAGATAGCCCAGGCCGGAGAGCATGGGGTCACCGGTGCTCAGAACCACGGCCTCCTCTGGCAGAGATGAGAGCCTCTTGTAGTCCTCTATCTCCCTGACAATGCAGTCCGGGTCGATATATTCCCTGGCCAGGTCTATCGACCTCTTCGATCCATAGATCAACCTCGCCCGGCCGATGGCCTCCTCGGCTTCCTGGGTCATCATGCCCGGGCCGATGCCCACTCCTACAATGATCATGGAGCCTCCAATAAGATCCGCCCATCCCTTTGGAGGAGAACTATCCGGGTGTAAGGCAGCTTCTCTTTGGCCCTCCTCAATCCCAGGGCAATGTTCTCATGCTCCGGCTCCTTTTCCACCATCTCCGCCACGGTATTGTAATCCGTATTCTTTAGTATCTCGGGCCAAGCCCATTTTAGTATCAGAGCGGGAAGGCCACATAAGATGCTCTCCTGATCAGGCTCAAACTCCAGCCGGCCCAGCTGGTTTCCCATAAGCACCGCTTCGTGATCGGGAAAGAGAATTCGACTGAGCTTGAGTCCGGTTCTGCCCGTGCTGACCACCACCTTCTTCGCCCCTTTCAGCTCCTCAGCCCTCTCATTTATCAGGTGCTCATTCCAGGGCTCCACAAATCCGGTCGATCCCAGGATGGATATGCCTCCCATTATCCCCAATTTGGGGTTGAGGGTCTGGCGGCTAATCCTCTCTCCTTGGGGAACCCAGATCTCCACCCGAACATGCTCAAGACCTGTCACCTTCAGCCCTTCGGATATAGCCATCATGATCTGCCCTTTTGCTGAGGGGCTTATGGCCGGTCGACCGATCTGGTCGCACAGGCCTCCGGCTCCTATCCTTCCAATTCCCGCCCCGGCGAGCAGAACCGTCTCTCCAGATGGCTCTGCCCGGGCCGATATCCCCAGGCCGGCGGTGACATCGGACTGATGGTCCCCTCCGTCCTTGCGAGCATTGCAGTAGCCGTTCTCTGCCTTAACGGAAACCGAGACCGGTATTCCGGCTGGCGTCATCACCTCCAGGCTTTCGGTCGCCCGGACCAGGGATACGACTGCCCCTTTCGCTGCGGCGGCGGCGGTGGTTCCCGTGGTAAGGCCGCGCTTTAATAATTGGCCGCTTGAGAGGATGGTCCATCTGCCCGACAGGATCTTCTCCCGGGCCCGGGGATCGGAACAGGATTCGATCCAGGAGAGGGGTATGCTAAAGCCGCTGACTGGATCGGCTATCAGCTCAGGGTCTTTCTCTGGCATAGGTGTTTATGATCTCGTTTATGGCTGCTACGGCGATGGGGGTTCCGCCGCGGGTACCGGCAGTGGATATCGAGGGGACGGGGATCTCGCGGAGCCTCTCTTTGCTCTCCAGGGCATTGACAAAGCCCACTGGCACTCCTATCACCAGATCGGGCTGGACCCGTCCCGACTCCATGAGCTCGCAGAGGGTCAGCAGGGCAGAGGGGGCATTTCCTATCACCGCTATTGATCCGGAGAGCTTCTCATTCAGGGCAAATACACCGGCTGAGGTGCGGGTGATCCCCCTGGATGCCGCCAGCTCGTCTCCCTTATCGATGAACGCCTCTATGGGGCTGGTATGGCCTTTCTTTAGCACCCCCGCCTGGACCATCTTGATATCCACGTAGATGGGAGCGCCTCGTTCCAGGGCCTTAAGGCCTGCCTGAAAAGGGTCATTCTGAAATCTCATGATATCGGCTGTGCTTGGGTCGCCGGTGGCAATGACGCATCTCTGGGTGATCCTGTCCTCCAGGCTCCGGTCCCCGATCATGCTGGATATGAGCTCCCGGCTTTTTCTGCTGATCTTTATCGCCTCAGGTGTGCTGGCCCCAATATCGGTATAGTTCTCTATCATATCAATCAGCTCTAGTAGCTGTATTTGGTATCATATCCCCTTCGGGCTATGATCCTGCCCTCTCTTATCTCCGCCTTCGGGCAGGATACCAGAAGGGTGAACCGGAAGCCTGATGGCTTTGTCTCCATCAGCTCTTCTGCCTTCATTATGATCATCTCTTCTCCCTTCCGGGCCACGTCCCTGGCCAGGGCCACCGCTCTCTCCGGTTCCAGCTCCTGGAGGAAGGCCTGCACCTCATGCCCTTTCACATTATAGATCACAACGCCGAAGCCTGCTGCTGCCAGCAGGGATGGCGCTTCTGGATTATCCAGCTGGGAGAGAAGGGCGAAGTCCCCGGAGAGGGGAGCTCCTGCCCTTGCGGCAACTGACGAGAAGGCGCTCACTCCAGGAGATATGTGAACGGGAAGCCGATTTCTGGCCAGGTCCATGATCCGCCAGCCCGCGGAAAAGATGCTCGGGTCGCCGCCGGTGAGGATGCTCGCCTTCTTTCCCGAGCGGGCGAGCTGTTCTGCCTCCTGGAAGCGGGCGTATGATCTCTCCGGGCAGGGACCCGCATGAGCGACCTTCTCCCCTGGATAGTCCCCGATCAGGTTCAGGTAACGCTCTGCTCCCAGAATTTTTTCAGATGAGCTGAGGATGGTCCGGGCCTCTGCGGTGAGGTTTGCCTGACCTCCCGGGCCGGTGCCCACCAGGTTCACCTCTGCCTCTCGAGCAACATCCCCCCTGTAAGTGCCCCTGCCCGGGAGGATGAGAAGCGTGGTCATATCGATCTCCTCTCTCAGGGAAACGCTATCCATGAGGGCAGCGGCTGTGGTCCAAAAGAGCCTTTCTCCCTCTCTTCCCACCTCTTTTGCCACCAGAACATCTCTTTTCTCATAGATATTCAGGGCGCGCAATAGCTGCCAGTCTCTTTTCCGGCTTCTGGGATTGTAGAGGGCGACGGGCATTCCAAAATCCGCTGCCTGTCGCAATCGGCCCTCGATATCCTGCCAAGGGGTGAGAAGGTCGCTGAGGCTTATCACCGCCACGCATTCTCGGAAGAGAAGGCCGGCCCGGCAAGCTGCAGCGGTAAATGATGTGACCCCAGGAATAACCTCCACCTCAGCTGGATGCTCTGCCATCTCCAGGCCCAGGCCTGCCATGCCGTAGACGTTAGCGTCTCCCGAGCTCACCAGGGCCACAGGTCCCCGGCTGAGCAGATCCAAAGCCGCTCGGACCCTGTCTGTCTCCTTTCCCATGCCGCTGGAGTAGACCTCCTTTCCCGGCAAGAGGTCTTCTATGAGCTTCAGATAGGGCCGGTAGCCGACCACATAATCAGCTCCTTTTATGGCATCCACTGCCGCTAGGGTGCGGAGGGAGGCATCACCCGGCCCGATGCCAACGATTGAGAGCCTGTTAGCGCAATGACGGTCTATTGATCGGCTGAGTGCAGAATCATTCATTGAATCCCAATCCCTTTTCGGCAGTCATTTTAATTTTCTCCAATGGCAACGGTCACCCTTCCGTATGCCTTCTTGGGAAGAATGAGCCTCTTTGCCAGGGCGAGGACTGCGGGCTCGGCAACTCCCGCCAGTCCCAGGTCCTCTGCCCTCGAGGGAGTGGAAGGTTTTTGGGAGTTGAGCTCCTCCCGGGAGAGAAAGACGATCTCCCTGTCTAGAGACTTCGCCGCCTCCAGCAGGCCCTCCTCCTCCTTCTTTAGCCAGGCGGTGGCTAAGAATGCTATATCCTCTCTCTTCCTGCCGGATTCCGCCAGGGCCTGGTCTATCGCTTGGAGGACCTCCTCAGAGGATACGCCCTTTCTGGCCCCCACACCCAAAACCAGCCCCTTTGCCTTGAGCACCGCCACATCTTCATCCACCAGCAGTATCTTAGGCCCCTTCAGCCTCAATATTGGGACGTCCTCTGTCAAGAATGCGAGGTTGATGGATTTTGAGGAGCTTTTGTTCACGATATCAGCCTTCAGCCGCCCGGCCACGCTCTCCAGGCAGGGCCGGCCCGAGGCATCGGTGGCGGTGGTTATGGCCGGATAGAGCCCCATCCTTTCTGCTAAAAGCAGGGCCAGGTCATTGGCCCCGTGGTGGCCTCCTACCACCGGCACAGCGCAGCTGAGGGCGGAGTCGACGGCCACCACCGGCCGGTCTCGCCATTTGTCCTGCAGATGGCGGCAGAGGCTTCTGGTCACGATCCCCACCGCCATGATCGCTACCAGCAGATCGTATTTCTCAAGGAGCCTCTTCATCCTCTCCTCCTCATAAAGGACTAGAGTAGATTGATAGCGATCGCTTAAGGCCCGGGCAATCCTCTCTCCCTTATCCCTATCCCGGGGGAAGACCAGGATGGCCAGGGACTTCAGCGGCTCCGGTATAGGTGAGACCTCCTGTATCCCGTTCTCTTAACCACATCGCCCACCAGTATGAGGGCGCTGTGGTCTATCTTCGCCTCTTCTACCTTATCGGCGATATCATCTATTGTTCCGCACAATACCTGCTGGTCCGGCCAGGAGGCGTGATAGACCACCGCCACCGGAGTTGTGCCCGGCAGGTCTAAGGACTGGACTATGTCCCTGATCTTGTCGATTCCCAGAAATATGGCCATGGTCGTTCCCAGGCGGCTGAGGGTGGGCAGGTCGTCCTTTGCCAGCGTGGTCCCTTTGGGCCTGGTTACGATCAGAGATTCAGAGATCCCCTTGAGGGTAAGCTGGGTCTTCAGAGCGGCGGAGGCGGCAAAGAGGGAGGAGACTCCGGGAACCACCTCCACCTCTATTCCCATCTCTTCCAGGGGTTTCATCTGCTCTAATATGGCGCCATAGATCGAAGGGTCGCCGCTGTGCAGTCGCACTACCTTCTTTCCCGCTCGCAGGAACTCGACCATCTTTGCCTGGGTCTCCTCTATAGACAGTCCATTGCTGTCGACCTTGATGGCTCTCAATCCCTCCAGGAGCTGGGGGTTGACCAGAGAGCCGGCGTACACCACCAGGTCCGCCTCCTCCAAGAGCCTCTTGCCCTTGACGGTGATCAGCTCCGGGTCGCCCGGTCCCGCCCCTACGAAGTAGACCTTCATTCTCTCCTCCGGGCCAAGAGGACGCTGAAGTAATCGCTCCTCTCCGGCATCTCTCCCCGGACGATCCTCTCCTCCGGGGTAAAGAGCCTCATGCCCAATGTGAAATCCTCATAACCCTCTTCTCGTAGCTCCTCAGCCAGCTTCCTGGGCCTGGTGGCCTTTATCCTGATCACCGACTGCACCTGGGATCCGTCCGAGACCAGAAAAGACCTCTCCAAAGGTACATCGAATCTGGAGGCCAGGGCTGGGACCACTCCCACCCCGGGAATGGTCTGGATCTCTATTCCCGGATGGCGCTCTTCTATCACCCTCTTCAGATGGCTGAAGGTGGAGAAGGTGTTGATGTCGCCGATGCAGGCAAAGCCCACCTGGCTGGTGCCAGCGTCCTGGGCGATGATATCTGCATTTTTCTGCCAGATCCTTTTCAACTCCAGTTCATCCTGGATCATGGGGAAATCCAGGATCTGGGGGGAGGAGTAGGGCCTGGCCAGCTCTGCTGCCATCTCCCCTGGAACATAGACCCGCTTGCAGCTCTTCAAGGCCGCTGCTGCCTTGAAGGTCAATAGCTGCGGATCGCCCGGTCCTAGGCTTATGCCGATTAACATTTGCCGATCACCATGAATATGGGGTTTATGGGCTTGAAGGCAATGTCCCCCGCCAGGTCGTAGCCCCGATTGATGTGAATCTGCAGGATCTCCCTGAAAATGCCTTCCTTTTTCATCAGCTCTGCCACCTTGCTGGCAATTCCTATCCTGGCCAGGTCGACGACGATCATGCATCCCGGGCTGGCCTTCTCCAGCAGAAGGGGAAGGAATCTGTCTATTCCTCGGGTGCCGCCGATAAAGCATCTGTCCACCGCTGGCAGCCGGGGTATGATCTCCTCTGCCTCGCCCAGGAGGAATTTCCCGCATTCAACCAGTTCTCTGCTGAGATTTATCGCCTCTGGTCGGCGGTCCAGGCCGTAGATCCTGTCTGTGTAGCATGAGGCGGCCAGGGAGACTGCCCCTGAGCCGCAGCCTATATCCAGGAACAGATCGCCAGGCCTGATGGCCAGCTTCCCCATGGCGATGTGGATGTTCTCCTCTGCTGTCGCCGTGCCCGGAAGCTTCATGGGCTTTAGGAGAAGTGGGCTGGAATAAAAGGTTAATTGATGATCTCTTGCTTCTTTGTCTCTTGCCGATCTCCCTCCTCTCAATAGCCCTGTCTTTCGGCCTCTTCGGCCATAAGACTAGTATAGCCTGCTCTTCATTGGCAGTTCGAGAATTCATGGACATCTTCGTTGCCGAGTATGCATCCGCCCTGGGTCTGGGCGGCACACATGAGCTGGAGGGCAGAGCCATGCTCTCCTGTCTGGTGGAGAGCTTCGCGTCCAGCGGACACGAGGTGGCCTATCCCACCTCTGGGCCCAGGTTAAAAGAGGGCAAGCCCATAATGCTTGAGGCTGGGAGGGATTTTGGGTCTCTCCTGCAGTCGATCGAGGCAGAAGCATGCCTGCTGATCGCTCCTGATGGCCTGCAGCCGCATTTTTTGGAGATAATCGAAGGCCGGACGGCCAATCTTGGCTCTAGCCCCGCTGCCGCCAGTCTGGCTGCGGACAAGCTACTCTCTACCCAGGCGCTCGCGCGCTCCGGCGTTCCAGTGGCAGAAATCGTGGACCGGCCCGATCCGGTGGATAAGGGCTGCCTGCAGTATGTGGTCAAGCCGCGCACCGGCTCGGGCTCGGAAGGGGTGAGGATCAGCTCCTTTGTCCGGGCGGGCCCGGAGGAGATCGTCACCCGCTACCATGAGGGGCTGCACCTCTCCGCCAGCTTCATCGTGGGGAAAGAGGGTTTTCTGCCCTTAACCCTCAACCGCCAGCTGATCGACTTTGCCGATGGGAAGATGAGATATCAGGGAAGCCAGGTGCCCTACCGCACTCCCCGGGCGGCGGAGATCTGGGAGGCGGCGGAGAAGGCGGCAGATGTCCTGGCTTTGCGCGGTTACGCGGGCATAGATTATGTTTTGGGCGAACGACCGTGGGCAGTGGATGTGAACGCCCGGCCAACGACATCCATCATCGGCATCGCCCGGGTGATGAAAGAGGAGATCGGGGAGCTGATACTGCAGGCAAAGTTTGGCGGGATGCCGGAGCGGGTGCATGTGACAGGGGAGTACACGTTCCTGAAGGGAGAGCTCGGTTGATTAAGAGTAATCCCATTGAGAGATAAGCATAATAGCGAGCATAAGAGATTGGAAACCATGTCCGAAAAAAAGCACGCCTGCGACTCCTGCCCCCTGCGAAGATACTCTGACAAGCACCCAGACTCCGTGGTAGCCAGAATCTGGCGCTGGCATACCGGTTGGTGCCCCGGCTGGAAGGCCTATCAGGTGTCGCTGGCTGAGACGGCATCCCGCTAAATCTGCTAAGCCACGAATATGAGGAAAAAATGGCCCCTCCCTGTATCGGATCGTGATGCAACATTCGGCCACGCGTTTTGGTCTTCGCCAAATGGCGTTTGATCGACTTCGTGCTGGGGGAACGACCCTAGGCGGTGGATGTGAACGCCCGGCCCACGACATCCATCATCGGCATCGCCAGGGTGATGAAAGAAAAGATCGGAGAGCTGATCGTCAGGGCCCGGTTTGGGGGATTGCCGGAGATGGTGCACCTGGGGGGAGAGAGCATATTCCGCAAAGGGGACTTAGCCCTTATGGCCTGATGAGATTTCCATGCGGGTGCGATCCCTCCCTTCGCCCCCCAAATCAAGCCTCCAGAAACTCCGCCGTCTTCATGAACTCGACCACATCGTTTTCGCTGGGCAGGTCGGTGCTCGCTCCCGGGGTGACGATGTTCAGGGCGGCCACAGCGGAGGCGAACTTTACAGCTTCTTCATTCGAGTATCCATGGTATTTGGCATGGATGAATCCAGCGGTGAAGCTATCTCCCCCGCCGGTCGTGTCCACCACTTTGACCTTGTAGGAGGGCACCCGGAAGGTCCGTTCATTATCCAAAACCAGCGCGCCTCTGACATCCAGGGTGACGATCACCGTCTCTGCTCCATAATCCTTCAGCTTCTTGATAGCGGAATCGACATCCTTCTCCCCGGTTATCAGCATCGACTCCTTGCCGTTCATGATTATCACCTGGCTGTTATGCATGGCATGCTTCAGCTCCTCTGGTCGGTGGTTGACCATGCTCATGCTGGGATTCGTGATGATGTAGATACCTCTTTTTTTCGCCTCTTCTATGGCCTTTTTCATCAGCGCCATATTCTCCTGGCTTATCAGGCTGGTAAGGACCATGGTATCGATCTTATCAAAGACCTCAGGATTGAGGTCCTCTTCACCCAGCAGGGCATTGGCCCCTCTGCTGGTCAGAACGGTCTTCTCGCCGTTATAGAGAAAGACCAAAGACATCCCGGTCAGGCCCTCCTTTAAGGTGACATATTTGGTGATTGCGCCGTGAATCCTCAGGTTTCTCAGGTATTCCTCGCCGTGGTCCTCTTTGCCCACTGAACCGAGGATGTAAGTGGTTGTGCCCAATTCTGCCAGGTTGGTTGCCAGGTTGTGTGCTGAGCCTCCGGTATCCTGGCTGAGCTGATCGAGGGTGATCTTGGAGTCGAAGGGAAAACAGAGGTTGTCATTTACCACCTTGAACTTCTCAGATCTGGCAATCAGGTCTACGATTATACCGCCCACTACGAGCACGCCCTTATGGCTAATGCTGCATTCTTCAAATGGCATGCTGATATGGATAGCTCTGCTGATAGATAACATTAAGGGCCCTATCCGCCCGAAGGGCCGAAGGGAGCCTTCACGCTTTCCAGAATGCTGGCCATCATCTTCGGTCGTATACAAGGCTCTCTTTTCCCTTGGTTCATTCCTATTTCATCCTCATTTCATCATAATTTCTCCTCATTTCATTTCCAGGCAAAAGAGAAGAGAGACGGGCCTTCTGCCAGGTAGATCAGGCCAAGCAGCAGAGGCTGATGGAGGATATAGATGGCCAGAGAGTTGCGGCCCAAGAATATGAGCCCTCTGACCGGAGGCCAGGCACTGATATCGGGCAGGGGAAAGCGGCGGCCGAGATCTTTGTAGAGCAATGCTCCCCCGGCCATACCCATCAGCACCACCCCAAACCAGGGCAATAGAGGCACATAGTCCAGGGAGGTGAAGCTTCGGGGAGCCAGGCCCAGCCAGATGAGCCAGAAAAAGTCGACCTCAAGCTCCTGGATGTACAGGCCCAGCAAGATCGCTGCCAGCCCTAAAAGGAGGTTCATTCTGCCCAGGCGGAGGAGGGGATAGGCTAAGAGTATGGAAATGGAGATGAGGTGGAGTATTCCAAAGACAATAAATCCCCTTCCAATGACGATATAGGTTACAAGGGTAATTCCCAGGGCCAGGCTCATTATCCAGAGGCTTCTTTTCAAGAGCCTGAAAGGGTATTGATTCCGCTGGCCGGCCAATTTCGCCCGGGAATAGCTCAGGGTGAGGGAGATGCCAACCAGCAGGAGAAAGAGGGAGGCAGTGAAGCGGGCCAGATAAAACCAGAATCCTCCGGACAGATCAATCTCATGGATCCTGAAGAAGTCCAGGTCATACGCCAGGTGGAAGATGACCATCATTACAATGGCCAGTCCTCGAAGAAAATCCACCTCCCAGAGGCAGACCGTCCGGCGGTCATCCATAGAGCATGATGTGCGGCCAGTGCTTAATAGGTATGGTTCTGATCGCTAAATTTTCTTGTCAGACCAAACGGACATCTCTTTTCCCTCTTACTTTCTCGTACAGTCTTCTGTCCAGTGTCAACAGCGGCATTCCTTTCTCCTGTGCCGCCGCCAGGAAGGTTTCTAGCCATGCGCTCGGAGAGGCCCCACCCGGCTGCCACTATGCCAAATTAGATCTGTCAGTTGTCCCAGGCTTTGGGAAGGACGGCGAAAAGGGTAAAATGAAAGAGGGGCTTTGAGAAGACCGAGATGTTTTGACCATGAGCGAGCAGAACCGCAGGTACGTTCAAAAGGAGATCGGCAGGCTCCTCTCCGATATCTGGCGGATTAAAGGGCTGGCGGAGCAGGAGTATGGCCCGCAGCACATCATCACCAAAAAACTCACAGGCATGCATGGGGATGCACAATTGCTGCTGCAGGAGGCTGCTGGCAAATAGTTGTGAGAACTGCAATGTCGCCCAGAGGATCTTCTTCCAACATCTTTTCACCAGCCGAGCATCTCTTTGCCCTGGAATCGTCCGCTGCCATCAAGCGAAAGTTTTTTATATCGGCAATTGCCGTATATAGTAATTGGCAAAGGTCGAAGCATCTTTTCCTCCTACATCACTGACTTTTGCCTCCCTCCTTCTTACTCTAAAATACGGCAGGTCATAGGCTTAAATAAAGAGAGTGAGAAAATTAACTATAATGCGCAGGCTGACCGCTTATATCTCCGGCAAGGTTCAGAAGACTGGCTACCGGGCCAGGGTGGTTTCCATTGCCAGGGACTTTGGACTGACCGGCTACGTCCAGAACCTCGATGACGGCCGGGTCAAGGTGGTGGCAGAAGGGCAAGACTACGACCTGGGGAGCCTACTTGCCGCCATAGACATCAAGAATACTCTGATTCAGGTGGCAGATATCCAGAAGGAGTATTCAGCTGCAGCAAATGAGTTCCAGGGATTTTTTAAGGTGGTCTCGGGCAGTGGAGAGACCGATCAGAGGATCGATCAAGCAGCGGAATTGCTCAAGGAGCTGATCTCTGTAAACAAGGATGTGCTGAAGGAGATAAAAGCCACCAGAGTGGAACTGAAAGATGAGATACGAGCCACTCGCGAGGAGCTCAAGGAAGAGATAAGGGCCACTCGCGATGAGGTGAAAGCCACGCGTGACGAGGTCAAAGCCACCCGCGTAGAACTAAAGGACGAGATAAGGGTCACAAGAGACGACCTGAAAGCGGAGATCGTTGGGGTAAGAGATCAGGTCAAATCATCCGCAGATCTGCTGGCAGAAAAAATAGACTCCGCCAAAGAGGAAATCGCAGTTAGTATTGATGATATCCGTTCAGATTATAGAGATGATCTAACCGAGAGGCTGGCAAAGATAGAAGAGGACATCTCGCAGATAAAGGCTAAAACAGGAATCTGATTCTAGGGCAATTGCCTGAAAAAAAGATGCTAGAGATATCCCTTCAAAGGATTATCTCTATGTCCAGCTCTTCTGCCAGCTCTTTGTAGCGGTTCCTGATGGTGACCTCTGTCACTCCTGCCACATCTGCCACCTCGCGCTGTGTGCGCCGGTCCCCGCAGAGGATGGAGGCGATATATATAGCGGCTGCGGCCACGCCAGTGGGCCCGCGCCCGCTGGTGAGCTCCTTTTCCGCGGCCTGGCGGAGGATCTCAATTCCCTTCGCCTGCACCTCGCCCTTCAGATTCAGGCCGGAGCAGAAGCGGGGGATGTAGTCGATGGGGCTGGTGGGCATGAGCTTCAAGGCCAGCTCCCGGGACACAAACCGGTATGTCCTGCCGATCTCTTTTCTCGATACCCTGGATACCTCTGCGATCTCATCCAGGGTACGAGGCACATTGCACTGGCGGCAGGCGGCATAGAGCGCTGCTGCTGCCACGCCTTCAATGCTCCGCCCCCGGATGAGGTTCTTGTCTACAGCCTTGCGGTAGACAACCGCCGCCGTCTCCCGCACATTTCTGGATAGACCTAGAGCTGATGCCATTCGGTCCAGCTCAGACAGGGCAAAGGCTAGGTTTCGCTCTGTGGCATTGCTGACCCGGATGCGCCTCTGCCATTTTCTCAAGCGGTAGAGCTGAGCCCTATTCTTGGAGGATATGGTCTTGCCATATGAGTCCCTGTTCCTCCAGTCGATCATGGTGGAGAGTCCCTTGTCGTGGATGGTGTACGTCATGGGCGCCCCAACCCTCGACCTCTTCATGCGTTGATCGTGGTCGAAGGCTCTCCATTCCGGCCCCTGATCTATGAAGTTCTCATCGATCACCAGGCCGCAGTCGGAGCAAACCAGTTCTGCTCGTTCATAGTCGCGCACCAGGGTGTGGCTCTTGCACTCTGGGCACTCGACTGTAAACTTCTCAAACTCGTCTACCTTCTCTTTCTCGCGTCTGAGCCGGGTACGCTCCTTGAGCTTCTCCGGCTCTGCCCTCTCTATCTCTCTCAGCTTTTCAATTTCTTCCACTTGCTATCTCTCCCCGGCGCCTCATCGATATAGAGCTTCTTTCCGATGTGGGCAGCGGCATCTGTTCCTCTATTCGGCCGAACGATTATATATGGACGATCGATGGGACCGAATATATCGAAAACCTTTCCGACCCTGGTCCTTTTCTGATCCACCACCCAGGAGTTACCCCTGGGGATAGCGGTCTCGCTTCCAACGATCTCTTCACTCTGGACTATCAGTTTATTCTGCACGACATGAAGCGCGGTGCCTAGTCTCTTCAAAAGGTCACCTCATCTATATAGATAAAGAAGTACTATTTAAGCCTTCCGAAAACCATTTATTAAATGAATCCTGCAATCCGCGCCGCGCATGCCCCAAAGGAGACGGAAGGCCGGACCGAAGCTTTATCTGTTAATGCCGGCTAGTCCTCACTGATGTTTGAGCGTCTTCCAACTATCCCCACATCGCAGGAGCTTTTAGATAAATCATTCCGGCGCGCCACCCGTGCTGCCGACAATGAGTCCATGGTCCTGAATGCAGGCAATATCCTCTCAGATAACCTTGCCAATTTGATCCGGAAGTTTCCCTCCTTTGAGAACCTGCCTCCTTTTTACAGAGAGATGGTGGAGATAACGGTTGGCGTAGATAAGATCCGTATCAGCTTATCTCGCCTGCGCTGGGCCTCCAGGCAGACAAGACTGATAACCAGAGAATATGTGGGAAAGATCCGGCGGGCCAGGGGGACGGACAGCACTCCCCTCCGAAAGTCGGCCTTTGGGCGCTTCTCATCGGTGATGAGATCGATTGAAAAGGATATGCTGTTCCTGAATTCTGCCCGGAATCTGCTTCGCAAGATGCCGACCATAGACCCGGAAGCTCCAACCATTCTCATCGCCGGTTATCCCAATGTGGGGAAATCAAGCTTCATCATCCGCATCACTGGGGCAAAACCAGAAGTGGCAAGCTATCCTTTTACCACTCGGGGGATAATTGTGGGCCACTTCGTTCGGGACGATAAGAGGTATCAGGTGGTGGACACTCCCGGATTGCTCGACCGGCCAATGTCGGAGCGAAATGAGATCGAGAGGCAGACCGTGGCTGCCCTCAGCCATCTGCAGGGGGTAGTGCTATACATTCTGGACCCAAGCGAGCACTGCGGCTATCCTCTGGATTCACAGCTTCGTCTGGCCGAGGATCTATCCAATTGGATCAGGCTGCCCATGCTGATCGTCGCCAATAAGGTTGATATCAAGAGATACAGTGATCTGGCAGAGATGTCCACCGAGACCGGAGAAGGCGTCTCTCTAGTGCTGGAGAGGCTGATCGCTCTCCTGGATAGTAAAGGCGATGGACTTGCGGGCAGTTCTGATGCTGATAAGTCTATATTTATAAAATGATATCTACTATCCCGCCGGAGAACTCAATTGCGGACTGTGATCCTCAGCACCATGAGCTTTTCAAAAAAGCATCCCTTGCTGGCCACCCGCTCTGTGATAAGCCCGGCGTCCCCTGCCATCATCTCCACCTCCTCCGGTCCGCTCAGGCTGGATATGAGCAGCAGTGCTCTTCCCCCCGGCCGGAGATGCTCCGCCAGATCGAGCAAGAACCGGCCTATGGTCTCCCTGCCGCTCTCCCCTCCGTCCAGGGCATAGTTGATCCATTGATCGCTTCTCTCTGCCTGTTTTGTGGGAAGGTAAGGGGGATTGAAGATGATCAGATCGAATTTCCCTCTTATTCCTTCGAAGAGGTCGGATCTTATCACCTCCACCCCTCTCTCCCTGGTCGCCCTGACTGCATGAGGATTTATGTCCAGGGCGACAAGGCTCTCCACCTGTCTGGCCAATTCCAGGGATACGAGACCCGAACCGCAGCCTACCTCGAGCACATGATCCTCTGGGCGGGCCTCTTTTATGGCCGCCTGCAAGAGGAGAAATGTATCCTCGTCCGGATGATAAACCTCACAAGACCCGAATCCTGGACAAATTATCTCAATCCTCCAACGCGCCTAAATGCTCCTTTCCTTTTTCAACTCTGCCGGCACCTGTACAGGTCATCCACATAAGAGCAGATATCATGGATGACCTGGGGATCGTTCAACCATACCCCTGCCTCGTAGTTGTCATCGATCCCTCCCTGGGAGAGATTGGCAGAGGTCACTATCGCCTCTTTTCTGTCGATCATATAGATCTTAGCATGGAGCGGCCGGACGAAAAGGAGCTCTCCTCCCAGCCTTCTTACCTCATCCTGGATGTCATCGCTCATTCCTGAGCTGTAGTCCGATTCCCGTCCCCTCATGAACACCACCAGCCTCCCTCCCCGGCGGAAGAACTTCTGCAATGGAGCAGCAATCCGATTCCAGGTCTGCCTCTTTATCCAGGGGGATACAACCACCACCTCGAACCTGGCCGCCTCCAGCATCCTGCAGAGTCTGTCCTCAATGGAGTGGAGGCGAAGGGGTGGAAAGGTGCCCAGGAAGATGGCTGAAGGATTTTGCTCCTGGCGGGCAAGGTAGCTCTCCAGGTATTGCAGCCTTTCCGACGAATTGTATTCTGCCGATCTTTTCGTCTTCTTGAGCTCCTCTTCCAGATCCAGGTTGCGGCTCTTGAGCTTGAGCAGATGTGCGCATTCCCGCTGGAGCTGGTCCAGCTTCATCTCCTTTTCCCTGAGCCGGCCCCGCAGCTGTTCTACGTCCATTTGCATCTGGCGATAGCCTGCTAGCAGCCTTTTATTGCGACCAGCTTCCAGCTGGATGATGCTGAGGGATATCACCGCTAAAGCCAGAAATGCCAGCCAGATCCAATATCCTTCCATTGCTGCTTGACCTCAGAAGCAAATCTCATTGTAAGTTATATATAGATAACGTGATCGATATACATAACGGATTTGCACTATTGCATTTTCATTAGGTGAAAATGGATGCTTGAGCCAAAACGGCATCATCAACAAACCAAAATAAACCAAAAGAGTATGTCTGTACCATAAAAAAAATGGTTTCGGGATGATCAGAACATCCCGGGAGGCATTCCTCCCATCCCCATTCCGGGCATTCCTCCCATTCCACCCATGCCCCCCATCCCAGGAGGCATGCCGCCTGCACCGCGTGCAGGAGGTTCCTTGGTGGAGGCTAAGACATCATCGATGCGCAGTATCAAGCAAGCAGCATCAGTGGCTGACAAAATGGCCTGAATCTTAACCCGCAGGGGCTCGACCACGCCCAGCTCATACATATCCACCGTCTCCCCGGTATAGGCATTGAGCCCTATGTTCTTGTTGCTGGAGTGCCTGCTCTTCAGCTCAACCACCTTATCGATGGCATCAAAGCCAGCGTTCTCGGCCAGAGTCTTGGGCACGATCTCCATCGCCTCAGCGAACTTGGCGACGGCAAGCTGCTCCCTTCCCTTCAGGGTGGCGGCATATTCGCGCAGGCGCAATGCGATCTCGATCTCCGGGGCTGCACCGCCAACCACCAGCTTCTTGTCCTCCACCACGTCTGCCACCGCATGTAAGGCATCGTCAAGGGCCCTCTCCAGGCCATCCAGGACTTGCTGGGTTCCTCCCCGGAGGAGTAGGGTTGCAGCGCTTTTCTTGGTGCCGGTGATGAAGGTCATTATCCCACTTCCCACCCTCCGCTCCTCCACCAGAGCGGCGGATCCGAGGTCCGAGGGTTTCAATTCATCCAGGCTGGTGACGATGTTAGCTCCCGTGGCCTTGGCAAGCTTGTCCAGGTCCTTCTTGATCACCCTTCTCAGGGCGAGGACCCCCGCTTGTGCAAGGTAATGCTGGGCCAGGTCGTCGATGCCCTTCTGGCAGAAGACCACATTTGCGCCGCTGGCGATCACCTTATCTGCTGCCTCTTTTACCCTCTTCTTCTCATGCTCCATGAACATCTGGAACTGATCGGAGGAGGTGATCTGGACCTCAGTCTTGGTCTCAGTGTCCTTGGACTCGATGGGGCAGGAGAGCAGGGCCACCTTGGCATCTGTGACCTTGCGGGGCATATTCTGGTGGACGATCTCCTTGTCGATCACCACTCCCTCGATGATCTCTGAGTCTGCTGTGCTCTCGCCCACCTTCTTCTCCACGTTGACCCTGTCCATGTCGAAGACCCTCTTATCCCCATAGTCCTCGGTGGCATTGAGGACCAGATCAACGGCATATCCGGCCATCTTGCTGTCAGGAGAATCTGCCAGCTTGCCGGTCATAGCGGTCCGGGCGATTCTCTCCAGCAGCACCCGATCTGACTCCTGGGCCTCGAAGGCGATTGACTTTGCGATCTTTACTGCTTCATCAGCTGCCATTCTATAGCCCTGCACGATCATAGTGGGGTGGACCTTCTGGTCTAAGAGCACCTCCGCTTTCCTGAGAAGCTCCCCCGCCAGCACAGCTACAGTGGTGGTGCCGTCACCCACCTCTTTATCCTGGGTCTTGGCAGCCTCGATGAGCATCTTGGCAGCAGGGTGCTGCACATCCATTTCCTTGAGGATGGTCACCCCATCGTTGGTGATGGTGACGTCGCCAATGGAATCCACCAGCAGCTTGTCCATGCCTTTGGGGCCCATTGAGCTGCGCACGGCATTGGCCACTGCGCGGGCGGCCATTATATTATTCGAAATGGCTTCGTTTCCCGATTCTCTGCGGGTATCTCTTAAAATGATAACTGGTGTTCCACCCATTCCTGCCATGTATAATAATCCTCCAGCAAATGATTCTCGTTAAGCAGTATTTGCTCTTCTATAAAACCTTTTCTTATAGATTGGGCTTCACATGGCTGTTATTTGCCTCCTGAAGGGAAGCTGCCAGCAACTTTAAGTAGTTGAAGCTCCTCCAGAGGGTCTAATCTTATTGAGGAATAAAAAATGGTAGATGGAACAGTTAAGTTTTTCAATCGAGTCAAGAACTTTGGATTCATTGCTGGTGACGATGGTAAGGACTATTTCGTTCATGTGACTGGTTTGAAGCCCGGTGTCGCAATCGATGAGGGCGACAAGGTGAGCTTCGATGTCATTGAGGGCGAGAAAGGCCCCAAGGCCGATAAGGTAGAAAAGGTTTAGATAATAATATAGCCACTACATAAATTCAGCAAAGCGATAGCAGGGCAAGGGTCCTTGCTATTGCAATAATCTATTTTATTGGGCCGTTATAATCCAATAGCAAACGCATATGGCGCCAACAGAGAGAGGATGATAGCGATGCCTATTATCAAGAATAGGGTGCCCGCTATCCTGGATACCAGCTTCCTGTCGACCTTCTGAGAGATGATTTGCCCCAGATAGATTGCCATAACGGAGAGGATGAATAGCGCTGCCATAACCCCTATGAAGACCATGATTGGATTATACTCCGTGGCAAAGAGGGCGGATGCGATCTGGGTCTTGTCTCCCCACTCCGATAAAAAGATAAGGGAAAATCCGGATAGAAGAGCGTTCCCGGACGATAGCCCCCTCTCTTCTTCTGCCTCCTTTTGGTCTCCTCTGAGAATCAATGCTCCAAACAGAATGAACACCCCGCCAGATATCAGTTTTAGCAGATCGAGGGGAATTATGCCTGTCATCCAGGAGCCTATGAGAATGGCAAATCCATCTGTGATCAGAAAAGCTAGCATGACTCCGGCCAGGAGCGGGATGTACTCCCGGGTGCGGGAGGAGAGGAGTATCACAGAGAGCTGAGTTTTGTCGCCCATCTCCGCCAGGCCGATGGCGATGAGGGGAATTATGATCTCGTTAAGCGGCATGGCCATTGGAGTCATCCCGCTCAAAAGCAGTTCGCTGCAAGGTCATATCCTACCTTCCCCAGAATGGGTCCTTCTTGCGTTTGATCTCCAGGAAATTCTCCAGCACCTCTCTCTCATCCTCGGCCAGCTTCGGCTTCAGCTCCAGCTCCACAATGCGGGCATGCTTTTCCGGGATATTGACATAGAGGATATCACCTTCATGGATCTGCCGGCCCACAGTGGGCCCGTCGATGGATATGGCCACCTCCTGGCCGACGGTTGCCGATCCCTGGTTCTCATTGTGGGCCTGGATTCCCTTGATCACTCCTACATTGGCCCCGTCCTCTCTCATTAGATTGACCTGGGTCCTGACGATCCCGCCGATCACCTGAACTCCCACCACAGCGGGCTTAGATTGCCGGAAGACACAATCTGGAAGTATGCGCACTGCCCCCGGCCGGATGACCGCTTCAAGGCGCTCTTGCTCCATCTTATTCTTCTGATCTTCCACCCAGCGTTCGTAGCTCTCGATGATGGTGTAGATGATATCGCTGGAGAAGACAGGTACATTCGTCTTCTGTATCTCGTTCAAGGCATCGGGCAGTATATCCACATTGAATCCCAGGATGGCGGAAAGAAGGGGATCGTTGATGGCAGCGGCCCTTATCACATCCCTTCTGGATATGGGCCCCACATCTGCATAGTGAATGTGAATATCCCTTGCCTTTAGCTCCCCTACCAGGGCCTCCAGCGAGCCGATGGTGTCCGACTTGATGATTAAACCCTCGTTTTCGGTGTCAATCCTGACTGCGTCCAACTCGGATTTCAATTCCAGGGATAGGGCCTCTACCTCGTCGGGATTGGAGACCACCCGGATGGTTGATCCGGCCAGGGCGTTATCCAGCTTTGGAGCGGAGACCTTCACCCCAGAAGCGGCAGATACGTGCTTTACCGGAAGGAACCTCTCCTCGCTCCTGATCTCAGCCAACGGTTTGGGCTTGAGCAAGGCCCTGATCTTGGTAACCAGGGGCTCGCGCGAGGTGCCGACGATTACAGTATCCCCGGCAAAAAACTCCCCATTGTAGAGTATGACATCCAATGTAGTGCCCAGCCCTTTCTCCTCCTTGACCTCGAGAATGGTGCCCACCCCTGGACCGGTGGCGGTGAGCTGCAGATTATCCTTGAGGAATCTCTGCGCCAGGCCAACCAGGATCATGAGAAGGTCAGGAACCCCTTCTCCGGTTATGGCACTGATGGGCACGATGCCCACCGTCCGGGTGAAATCGGTGATGCGATCATAGCGGTCTGCGTCAAAGCCATATTTGTAGAGTTCTCCCACAAGCTCATAGAGCCTGGTATCGAGGATCTCTGAGACCCTCTCGCTCTGCACCTTCAGGCTCTTGGCGAAAGGAGCATTGGTGGTGGTATGCCATCCGCCAATGCGGTCCATCTTGTTGGCAGCAACCACAAATGGGGTCTTGAAGCGCTTGAGAATGCTCAGGGACTCGATGGTCTGGGGCTGGAAGCCCTCGTTTACATCCACGATCAGCACTGCCAGATCGGCCAGGGAGCCGCCCCGGCTGCGCATGGATGTGAATGCATGGTGGCCCGGCGTATCAATGAACAGCAGTCCCGGTATCTCGATCTCCTTTCCGAAATGCGATCCACAGAAATCCTGAACCACATCTAAAGGAACCTCTGTGGCGCCAATGTGCTGGGTTATCAGGCCGGCCTCTCCCTTGGCTACTGCGGTACCTCGGATCTTATCCAGGAGTGTGGTCTTGCCATGGTCCACATGCCCCATCACCACTACTATCGGTGTCCTGAGGTTTGATTGCTTGCCCTTTGCCTTGCCGGCCTTTTTGGATTTCTGCTGCATGAAATATCGCTTCTCACAGAATTAGCCCTAAAAAAGTGATTTATTTTTTGGGAATTTAAAGGCTCCCATGAGGGCTTGACAGAAGCATCTGCCAGGAGCTACTCGTAGAGCCATTCTTCATCTATTCGCTTGTATGTCACCAGCTCGGAGGGATCAAAGTGAAGAGCGATCTCGCGAGATGCTGACGCCGGGGAGTCTGAGCCGTGCACCACATTCCGTCCCGTCTCAATGCCCCAGTCGCCGCGAATGGTTCCCGGTACGGCCTCCACTGGATTTGTGGCGCCGTTCATCTTTCTCATGGCGGCAATGGCACCCCTTCCCTCGACCACCAGGGAGACGGATGGTCCTGAGGTGATGAAGTCCACCAGATCCTGGTAGAACTTCTTGCCCACATGCTCTGCGTAATGCTCTTTAGCCTTCGCTTCAGGCATCGCAGCGAGCTTCATGGCAACGATCTTGAAGCCCTTCTCTTCAATACGTTGCAGGATCTTGCCCACCAGGCCTCTTTGCACTCCATCGGGCTTGACCATGACGAATGTTCTTTCGATATCCGCCAGGCCTTATGCCCCCTTGCGGGCCCACTTTATTCTTCTCGTTACCCGGCCAAGGGCAACGTTGTTCTCGCATTTGGCAGAACAAAAGAAAAATACCGTTCCGTCCTTCTTGGCATAGAGCTTGCCCGTGCCAGGCTCAATGGTCTTATTGCAGAAGCTGCACTTTCTCTCTTCCATCTTCCTCACCTGCTGGTAAGCTTCTTTGCTTCTCTTGCCGTCTCCAGCAGCATAAGGACATCGCCGATTCGTATGGGCCCCATGCTGTTCCTGGTTATGATTCTCCCCTTGTTATTGCCCTCAAGAATACGGCACTTGATCTGCATTGCTTCTCCATGCATGCCGGTGACGCCGATGACCTCGATTACCTCTGCTGGTATTCCGTTATCGTCCTCCATAGGATATCACCTACTTCAGAGATCCAATTTTTTGGACGATCTCATCCAGAATCTCTTTTCCTTTCCCCGGCTCCACGATCGCAGCGGCTGCGCTCTTAACGCCCAGGCCTGCAGCGGCACCAAGCTCGCTCTGTTTCTTGACGTAGATATAGGGGGTCTTCTTCTCTTCGCATAGAGCGGGAATATGAGCGACGATCTCAGGTGGCTGAACATCCTCGCCTACTATGACCAGACGGGCCACACCCCTCTCTATGGCCTTGGTGGCCTCGTTTGTGCCCTTCTTTATTCGGCCGGTATCGCGAGCCAGCTCTAAGGCCTCAAGGGATTTTGTGGCCAAATCTGCTGGAACATCAAACCTTACATATATTGGTCTTGCCATAACTTAATTCTCCTTCCGGGCGACAACGCCCATCATCATTCATCGCAAAAGCGCCTTTTGGATTATACCTCAAGACTAGATCTGCCATTAGTTCCACATGTAAAAAGGTTGCGCTAGGGCCCAAGAAGCCCCATCAGCACAAACCGAATGTTTTCCTCGGAAACAAATCCGGATAACTCTCCTTCTGATCCACTGCTGGAATACTCTAGGTCGCTCTTTTCAGCTAGATCGCTTGCTTTCCGGCTGGTATCTGCTGTTGGCTGGATATACCGGGCGACGATGTCGAAACCATCCTCACCGTTCCTGGACGATGTGATCCTCAGGTTGAACTCCTTATATCCGCCAGCCATGGGCATGCTCGCTCCACCGCGACCTAGGGCTGCTACCTGCAGGTCGGCTCCGCTGTCATCAACCAGGGTGAAGTTCTCCGATGGCTGGCCACCGGATATGACATCGATGGACTGCTGTACTGCTTCTTGCGGCCCGAATAGAGTTGGCCTGCCCATGACCATGACAAAGTCGGTGCCCATGGGGATCATCATATAGCCTTCATAGGGAATGACCAGGCTGTTGTAGCCCATCGGATAAGGCTCGATCCAGTGGAACTCCGCCCAGGTGTTATTGAAGCGAACCTCCCCCAGCCTTTCGATCCTGGTGGAATAAAGCTGGTCCCCATAGATCAGGCCGATGGACTGCGGGAGGGCGATACTTGCTGCATTGGTCAGATTCTGAGATGAACTGATATTTATCCAGTATGCCATATCAGTGTTCTGCGGTGCCATCTCCAGCACGTCTCCCAGTCCATCGAAGCTCCAGTCCACCAGGCTCCCCTTAACGCCAAAGGTCTCAGGGGAATTGGCATCTGATGTAACAGCAATCTCTTTCTGGTTGGTGCCCAGGGGTAGGAAATAAGCAATTCCTGAGAGCACCATAAGAGCGCCTACGAAGATAGCGAAAGCCTTCTGATTCATCCTCTCTCCCTCACGAAATAGTTATTATTTAACCTTTCTCTATCGGCCATAGGGGCTCATCTTGTATATAACTCCGGCCCAGGCGCAGGGCTATCTCCGCACGCTCCAGCTCCCGGCCCAGGTAGCCGGCATGGTCCAGCCTTCCTATCAATCCCCGGTCGATGAGGGTATTAAGCACCTTCCGGGCGCTCGTGCCAGCTACTGTGATCCTGCCGTTTCCAGCCACGATCCTCCCTTCGGAGAGGAAGATTCTGAAGCTTCCGGCAGGGTCAGCCTCGAATTTATGGTCTGCCGAGGCCTCCACCAGCTCCCGGGGAGGAACCTCCTCTGGAATTCTCCTCTTCTCTTTGAGTATCAATAGGTCTAGGCCCAGGTCTTTTGGAGGAGTCTGGCGCCCTTTGGCCAGAACCATCATCCGCGAGGCCACAGCCAGCTCGTGAATGGAGCCCTTTGCCTTGGCGCTGTATTCGGGGGTGAAGAGCAATGAGGCCCCCACCTCCATTGCCAGGACGGATAGGAGCAGGTTGGCCCCCTGGCTGTCTCCATCCAAGAGCTCAGTAACATTGCCCACCCCGAAGAAAAGAGGGATATCAGGATCGGCCTCACGGAGGCTGATGTATCTGATCATCGACCGGGCCAGGCCCATCAAGGGGGGATCGAGGACCGGATCGGCAATAATCTGGATTGCATAATCCTTTGCTTTGTTCAGGTTCTCCTCCAGGGTGACGGATCCAGGTCCCGGTATGACCACTGCCGGTATACCCGCTTCTGCCACCCTGCTTCCCACCAGGGGAAGGTTTTCACCGTTCAGGCTGAGTATCATGTCCGCCCCAGCCTCAATGCCGGCACAGATGAGCTCCGGCCGAACGGCATCTATGCTTATGGGAAGGGCAGTGACTTCCCTTGCCTTCTTCAGCGCTCTTTTGACGCTGGCAGAGGTGGCGTCCAAGGATGCGCCCAGGTCAATCAGATCGGCACCCTGCTCCTCGAAGTATCTGATCCGCTCCACCAGATCCTCATCCCGGAGCCTGGTGGCATCGACTACCTCCGCCAGGACCTTCATCCGCGAGCTGCCGCCGATCTTGACACCTTTAATGGTCAACTGCCCTCTGGCCTGTGCCTCCTGCCGCTCCAGCTGAATGATGGCCTCCTGCCTTCTCTTCGCCTCCAATAGGACGCAGGCCGGAACAGTAGTGGAGAGCTCAACCTCATCCAGGCGGGGCAAGAGCGATATCAGGTCTACAGCATGCTTCGGACCCAGGCGGATACTGGTGCCAAGAGCCATCTCCGCCCCTCGGAAATCGGCGGTTATGGCTCCTGGAATCAGAATCAGGTCGTATCCTTGAGGCCCTGCCCGGCAGAGCATCTCCGGGGTGATAAACGCTGCTACATCGACATCCAGCACCAGCACATCCGCGCCACAGGCTGATCTTCTGACCTGCTCAGAGGCCAGCCTTCCGGTGACGAGAAGAACCTTCATCTCTTGAGCAAAGCCGATCTTCTCGGTCGTTCTCCTCTAAAAAAAGAGGCTTTTACCGTGCCCCGCAGTACCTCACCTCATCCACGTCTAAAGTGAGGGGCGTTGCTGGCTCAATGGACGCAATCCTTCTCACCCGACCGACGCCCACCAGCTGAAGCTGCAGCCTTGCTGCCTGAGACTCGCTCTCCTCATAATAATTCTCCCCAGACTGGATGGTTCTGTGGGTTATGACCTGAAGGGCCTTTATGGTGGTGATAAGGCCGGTAGTGCCTGGAACTACATCCAGGGCGCTTGAATCGGTGATGAATATCCTCTCGCCAGGCTGGCAGTTGTAGATGGCAAAGAAATTGTTCGGGCTCCTGATCTCCACCGTCCTCACCCTGGCGGCGAGAATCTCTTTTATCACATGTCTGGATAATCCGGTTAGGCTTGTGTAAATCATCTGGCATCACCCGTACATTGGGAACTCTTTCGGCAACTGGGTCTGCTGTTCCTCGGGTGCGGCCGCTTTCATCTGCTGGGCCAGTTGAGCCATCTGCACCTCGATCTCCTCTGCCTGTTCAGCGAGCTTTGCAGTGTTCACTCCCAGGCCATAGATCTTGTTAATGGTCTCGATGGCAGCGATCGCCGAGCGGGGATCAGGTTCTGCTGATGCCGTCTCCCCCAGCAGGCAGACCGCAGGGAGGTTTCTTATGCGGCACTCATTCATGATGCTACCGGTAATTCCGGTGATCGTTCCTATCTCAAAGATCTCTGCTTTGCCCCTTATCTTATCCAGCAGCTCCTGGCGGCTTACAGCGCCAAAGACCCGGTTCTGATCATCCATCACGGTTATTCCTGCCAGGCAGATCAACTCCTGTACATCGATGGACTCTGCCCAGGCCACTATCTCCCTTCCAACCTCATAGGAGGCCAGGGGATGGATGGGAATGTCAGCGGTCAGAACCACTACCCCCTTGCTCGCATCCTCATAGATGCGGACCGGCATGTTCACTACTCCTCCCAAAAGGACTGCCAGTGGCGGGAAGTATTTGGAGTTCATCGCTCCGATATAGGTCATCTTCAGATCGTTGACTATGTACTGGCTGGCGATGTTACCTACCAGGCCGATTCCCGGGAATCCCTCTATCAGAATAGGGTTTTTGACAGTGAGCTCCTTTTCAAGGATGACCTGGACAATATCCTTCTCCATGAAAGATAATAACCTTTTATCTAAGATAAGATCATCGCTTCCCCTGGAGGGATCGAGGGACTGGACAAAAGAGGACAATGGGCGGGGCGTATTCTTAAAATAATGTCTCTCCTATTGATGAGCAGAGCAGAACGATAAAGAGCAATCTGGGGTTGAAAATGGCAGAAGTAATCAAAGACATTATCGATCAGGCAAAATCAGCAGACAGAACTTACCTCATGGAGCATGAGAGCAAGGCCATTTTGGAGGAGCTGGGGATATCCACAACCGGCTCCGTGGTAGCAAGAACCGAAGAGGAGGCAGTGGAGATATTCAAGTCTCTGGCCAGTCCAGTGGCCTTGAAGGTTCTCTCTCCTGATGTAGTCCATAAATCCGATGCAGGTGGGGTCAAGCTCCATTTGAATGAGGAGAACGACGTCCGGCGAGCCTACCGGGATATTGTCAGCTCATTTCAGGGAAAGCCGGTGGAGGGCATCTCTGTGCAGAAGATGGCCCCGACGGGAATAGAGGCCATCGTGGGAGTGGCAAACGACCCCACCTTCGGGCCGGTTCTGATGTTCGGCCTGGGGGGGGTATTCGTTGAGGTCTTGAAGGATGTCAGCTTCCGCTCCATCCCCATCACCCGCTCAGATGCACAGGAGATGATCGAGGAGATCCGGGGGTATTCCCTGCTCAAGGGCAGCCGGGGCCACTCTGCGGATATCGAGGCCTTGAAGGATCTACTGATGAGGATATCGGATTTTGTGAACTTGGAGCCCCGCATCTGGGAGATGGATCTTAATCCCGTGTTCCTCTATCCCCATGGTTGCACTGTGGTCGATGCCAGAATCATCCTGGGCGAGCCCAGGGCCAGTCCACCCGCCGGGAAAGAGAAGCAGGATCTGCATGACCTCTTCTATCCTCAGAGCATAGCGGTGATCGGGGCTTCGGGTACGCCCGGAAAGCTGGGCTGGAATGTCTTCACCAATCTGGTCAGCCACAAGTTCAAGGGTATGCTCTATCCCATTAACCCCCGGGCAGAGGAGATTCATGGCATCAAGGCCTATCCCCGCATCAGCGCGGTGCCCGAGCGAGTGGATGTGGCCATCATTCTGGTCTCTGCAGGCATGACCGCGGATGTAGTGGAGGAGTGCTGCCAGTGCGGCGTGCGCTATATCGTAGTCGAGTCGGCCGGGTTTGCGGAACTGGGGCCGGAAGGCAAGAAGATCGAATTGCAGATGAAAGAGATCGCAGATAGGTATGGCGTGCGGCTGCTCGGACCGAACTGCTCGGGGATCATCAACACTCACTGCAGCATGGTGCAGTCCATAGGGATTGTGGATGCCTTGAGTCAGGGCAACATCGGCCTGGTCTCCCAGGCAGGGGTGTGTGCAGCCGGGATGCTCTGGGGGCTGCGCCATATCATGGACTTCGGCATCATAGCCACCATTGGCAACAAATTGGACATCAATGAGACCGATATCATGGAGGCGGTGAGCAAGGACGAGAACATCAATGTCATCTGCATGTATCTGGAGTCGGTGAAAGGCGGCAGGAGGTTCATAGACCAGGCTCGCCAAATCACCATGAAAAAGCCCATAGTGGTGCTAAAGTCCGGCCGGACCGAGGCGGGAAAGAAGGCCGTGGCCTCCCATACTGCCTCTCTGGCCGGAAACGACCAGATCTACAGCGCCGTCTTCCGCCAGTCGGGGATCATCCGCGCCCGAGACTATGAGCATATGTTCAACCTTTCCAGAGCCATATCCAAGCAGCCCCTGCCTGACCGGGAGGGGGTTTTCATCATAACCTATGCCGGCTCGTTGGGGGTGATAGCTGCCGATGCCATCATCGACAATGGCATGCGCCTCTCCGAGCTGGAGGAGCCTCTGAAGAAGAGGCTGATGGACCTTTTGCCGGACTATGTCTGCGGCATGAACCCGGTGGACTACACCTTCAGCCAGGATGCCAGGATTGTGAAGAGCACCATAGAGATCGGGGTGGATAGCATTGATGTGGGCAGCTTCATTGTCATCCTCCAGGCGGAGATCCTGGACAGCTATGTTGATACCCTGAAGAGCATCGACTACAAGGGAAAACCCATCATCGCCTGCGTTGCCGGAAAGGAGTTTGAGATGCCCGGGGTCATAAAGATGGAGAAGGCGGGAATACCGGTCTTCTCGACCCCAGAGCAGGTGGCAGATGCCCTGGGGATCATGTACCGGCACTACAAGAGGGTTAAACAGGCGAAGAACTGAATTTCCAATTTTTTTTTATCATTTCGCATGATCGCCTCCTTCCAGAAGAGACAAGGTTTAAGATCTCCCAGGTATGCTATGACATGGAGGTATTAGGAGAATGGGATTCAAGTTTGTATTGATGACGTTGGCCCTGGTCGCATGCCTATCGGCTGCGGCTCTTGGCGCCAATGCAGTTCCGGAGTTTCCCACTGAGGATATGTCCGGCAGTGTGATCCGAGAAGAGGTTCAAGAAGGAGTCTATGGCGTTGCAGATGATCCATCGCTATCTTTTAGAAATGAGAGCCTGTTTTATATCGACAGACAGACGGGGATGAGCCCCAATGCCGTCACCAAGGTGCCTGTTAGGTATGTAGCAATAGCAGGGAACTGGTCCTTTACCCTTACCGGAGCAGCTACCAGCTACCTCACCCTTAATCTGTACCAAAACCAAGATGCAGTATCGGGATATGGTATACTGATGCAGAATGGAAACGCAGCTCAGGTAACCGCTGCGGGCACTATACTGGGCGACAGAGTGGCCCTGTTCGTGTCCCCGGTGCAGAGCCAGGGCCTTTATCGCTTGAGCCTGACCATAACCCCGGGATCCATGAACGGCAGCTTCGTCTACACCGCTCCGGGAGTGACCCAACCGGGCATAGCCTCTGGAAAGCTGCTGTCGGTTCAGCCGGTGGCCGTTCCAGCGATGGCATAGTGCGGACTTAAGGCCGGCAAGAGCCGGCCCGGCAAAATCGCAAAATACCCTGGCGGGATATAATAGATCCCCCTTTTTTTCAGTTGCGCCTTTCAAGCCCACGATTATTATACCAGAGATTGCTATATCATTTGATTGCCGTATCATCTGTGGAAAAGAGGCTTGAGTGGTGAATGCAATTGCATTTGAAAGGAATTCCGATGGCGATCTTGGTCTTGCTGATCCTCCTCTCGGGGGCAGCATCACAAGGATATATGGGTACCGTCTCTACCGGCAGGGGAATACTCACCCCAATCACCGTGGGAGAGGAAGAGTCATCGCAGGCACAGGTCGGCCTCTCCGGGGGGCTAAACCTCACCGGAAGCTGGTCGGCGAATCTTAAGGGCAGCCCCGCCAGACATCTGGATCTGGAGATGTTTCAGCAGGATGACCTGGTTATGGGCTCAGGGCAGCTTAGCTCTGAAGGCCGAAGAATTAACATCACTGCCGCCGGGTCGGTTGGGACAAAGGACCTGATGGTGTTCGTCATGGCTGCGGGAGGGGAGGAGGTCATAAGAATGGAGCTGTCCGCAAGCAAGACTGCCATCACCGGGGTGTATGAGGCATTTTCCCGGGGGATGCCGATCGAATCGGGAACGTTGACTGGAAGTGTGATCCTTTCCGCACCCCAAGATAAAGAGATAACCATCATCAGCGCCGCCACACCATTACCGGCGGCAAGCACCTCTTATGCATAGGCAGCCAGTGATCTAGAGAAAAGGCAGCCAATCGGGCCGAATCGATAAGAGCATCTACAAAAGCAGCAATGGCCAGAGCATCGTTATGTCTTGGCGCCTGGGTTGAACCTCTTCATCATCCTCTTCATGTTCATCTTGCCCATGCCTCCTCTCATCCCCTTGAGCGCCTTCTGCATGGCCTGATGGGATTTGAGCAGCTCGCGGACGAGGTCAGGCGAAGCGCCGCTGCCCTGGGATATGCGCTTGATGCGCGAGGCGGTGATGATCTTGGGGTCATCCAGCTCTGCGGCGGTCATGGAGTCCATGACTACCCGGTATTTGTCCAGCCTGTCCTTGGTCATCTGATACTCTTTGTCCGATAGCTCAAAGCCCAGACCTCCCATGGGCAGCATCTGCATGATCTGCTTTAATGGTCCGAGCTTGTTCATGGCCTCCATCTGCTGGTACATATCCTTGAGGGTGAACTTGCCCCGCATCAAGGACTCGACATCCACCTCCTGCTCGGTCTGAACCTCCTGGGCCCGCTCGATGAGGGTTTTGATATCACCCATCCCCAGCATGCGGGAGATGAAGCGATCGGCCTCAAACCGCTCTAAATCCGCAGGCGTCTCGCCCACTCCGATGAAGGCCACCGAGGTCTTGGTCTCCGCCACCGCAGAAAGGGCTCCGCCGCCCTTGGCAGTGCCGTCAAGCTTGGTGATGATAACCCCGGTGATGTTGACCGCCTCGTTAAACGCTTTCGCCTGCTCGCTGGCCTGCTGGCCTAAAGCGGCGTCCATCACCAGCAGCTTCTGATCGGCGTTTACCACTGCGTGGATGTCCTTCATCTCCTGGATCAGGTCCCCCTCCAGGGCATGCCTCCCTGCGGTATCGACGATCCGTATATCGTATTTTTTTGTGGCCTCCAGGCCGTTCCTGGCTACTGCCGGGGCATCGGTGTTGCCCTTCTCGCCGTAGAAGAATATGCCCTGCTTCTCGCACAGAGCCTTGAGCTGGTCATAGGCTCCTGCCCGGAAGGTGTCAGCGCATATTACCGCAGTGCGTAAGCCTTTCCTCTGGAAGAAGGTGGCGAGCTTCGCTGCGGTAGTCGTCTTTCCCGAGCCCTGCAGGCCCACGAGCATGATGTTCTGCTTTTTCAGAGGGATGTCGGCACCGCGGCCTACAAGGTTTATCAGCTCCTGGTAGACGATGTTGATCACATGCTCCCTTGGGTTCATGCCCGGAGCGGGCTTCTCGTCCAATGCTCTCGATTTGATGGTGTTGGATAGCTGCATCACCAGCTTCACATTCACGTCTGCTTGCAGGAGGGCACGCTGAATCTCCCGTACCGCTTCGTCGACCAGTGCTTTATCTATCTTATTCGCTGAGGCAATCTTCTTTAGGGCATTGCGCAGCGATCCGCCTAAGTTGTCCAGGACCATAATGCTTCCATTTCTGGTGGTCTTTAAGCCATATAAATTGTTTCTCGATGCAAAGCCATTCCAGGGGCCTATATCCTCACGGCGGTGGCATTTCCCTCGTCCATGATCTCACCATTCCACTTCAGTATATAAGCTCCAAATAGCGTTTCATTCGCTAAAACCAGATCAAGATCGCATCCGTCATACCTTTGATCCGGGAATTTTGGCGCCGCCGATTTGACCTTCAGCATTAGCAGTTCTCCCTCGAAGGAGCCGCTGGCAGATACGGAGTTCTTCGCCAGGCCCTCTCTCAGTTCGCCAAAGCCCATCACCTTGCTCCCACCGGAGGCCCAGAGGTCGAGGCCCAGGGAGACATCGCTCCGATTGGCAAATCTCACCGTCCAATCCCCGCTCACTTTATCTGCTTCGCTGGTTTCAGTCTCATTGAATGGCGATCCATCAGAGAACGGATCTCTCTTCCCTTCCACCACGGTGACTTTGGTGGGGGAATTTGCCATATCCATGCTGGGGGGAGTGATCAGGGGCTTGGGCATATCCATGTTGGCTCCGGTGATACTGGGCACTGCGATGGTGCCGGGATCCAGGGCTATGGCCTGAATCGATAAGCATGATAGCAACATCAAAACAAATGCCATTTGCATGTCAGTTCGTCTCACTTTTGCCCACCTGCCTGTCAATTATCTTCGTTATAATTTTAAACGTATCCCAGGGAAGAGGCGTCCACCTCCAGTCGGTTGGCATTACCTGAAAAGCGGACAAGTATATATTTCATCCAGCCTATTATGCTATAGAAATGTCGTCCCTCCAAATGAACTCAAGCCAAGGAATGCAGCCCCGGGGATTGGATATTTCGTATGCATTTCGTCTTAGCCACCAATAGACTGTGCGGCGGAGATAGCGATGTTGGCAGAATTGCCGTCTGAGCATTGATTGGAGATGAAGACAATGGGAAAGACATATTCGACCGGGCTGATAGTATCGCCAGCAGAGATTCAGCATAATATGGCCATGTTTGTTGCCATGGCAAAGCTTCTGAGGGCGGTGGAGCATCCCTCTTCCTTTGACTGGAGGAGTATTGAGGGCGAAGACTTTACCACCCCCATCCGCGATCAGGGAAAATGCAGTAGCTCCGTTGCCTTCGCCACCATCGCCCTGATGGAGTCCATGATAAAGATCGCAAATCAGGACCCCAAATTGCAGCCCGATCTCTCTGAGGCCTATCTTTTTCCCCGAGGAGGTGGAAAATGCGAGAGCGGTGCTCAATTCGGGCGGATGCTCACGGCTGCAGAGTCCGGGGTTTGCGATGAGCTCTGCTGTCCTTATGCTGGAGACTGGAAGCCATGCCCGGATTTCAAGAGCAGATTGACTGCCATCACATTCTCTGAGACGATCTTCAGCCCGGAGCAGGCCAAAGCCCATATCGCCTCAACCGGCCCTCTAATGAGCGGCATGGCGGTCTATGCAGACTTCTTCGAGCATGATGGGGGGATTTATAGTCAGGATTATGGGAACTTCGTAGGCAACCATGCCATTCTGATCGTTGGCTATGACGAAGGGGAGGATTGCTGGATAGGGAAGAACTCCTGGGGTCTCACTTGGGGGGAGGGAGGGTGGTTCAGAATCAAGCAGGGAGAGTGCGGCATAGGCTCAGCTTTCCCATTCTATTCCGCTGCCATAGGCTTGAGTCCAGTTCTAGCCTTCCCACCGTCACCAGACATCGCCGCCCCGATCGACGGCACCTTGTATGTAACCATGACCAGAGCCGGAGAACGCGATGTGATCTTGCTGGTGAACAATAGGGAGATCGGGGCGCTCACCTTGGGCGAGACCCTGACTGCAGGGGAGTTCAAGAGGGGTGATACCATCCAGTTCGACCTTGTGGGAATCGCTCATAAGAACGTCTGCTTCCCATCGGGCTGGAGGATATGGACTCTCAGGATGGATGGAGGAAAGTACGAGTTCCGGGTTCTGGAGCGGGATAAACGATAACCACAAGGTTTATTATCATTATAGTTCGAACCGCTATCTGCGGTGATGAAATAGCATTCATCTCCCGCGATAGAAGCATCAATCGATCACCGATCGCATCTGTGCCAGGGAGTGGGAATGAGGGCAGGATGCGCATTTAGGAGGATTAATATGGCAAAGATTTTTAGCATAATGGTCCTGGCGACCATGCTGGCATTGATAGCGCCTGCAATTGCCCAGCTGCCTTCTGAGGCAGTAGCTAGTAATCGCGAAGATATTTCTGCAATAAACAGGAGCATCATAAATCAATTCGATCCCACGTATGTATGGAAGAATCCATATGCTTTGGATCTATCCGGGATCAGTCCGGCAGTATTTGGGAACATCGCCTTCGCCAAGAGCCCCGGTGGCGTTTCATCGGCACTATATACCGAGAGCATCAATGAGTTTTTGAGCCGCGATCCTGATGCCGGCAAGAGCAACATCACCGTCAATGCCGCCAGAGTGGGATTGACGACAAAGGCCGCTTTTGTTGGAAGCAGTGTGCGAGGGAGCCCATCCGCACCCGGGAGCACTGCAGCATCACCGAGCGCCGCAGAAATGCAGAATGAGACCACTTAGATCTTGAGCTTGCGAGGACCTTCCAGGCCCCCCTGGCATGATCCCGGCGTCGTACCATGCCGGAATTAAGGCCTCGGGGCCCTTAAGGTCAGGAAGGGCTTCTTGGGCAGGTGGTCCTCTCCCCGGAAATCAGATTTTTTTGCTCCTGTGTGTTATATGAAAGGAAGGTCAGCTTCTCCGGCCTAAAGACCGGAGTTCCCTTGCGCCATAGATATGGAATGGTCCATGGGCACAGGCATCGTCTACTCCATATCGCCTTCTTCCACTGCCTCCCTGGGGGCAAGCATCAGATCGTTGAACAGCAGGATCTCAATCACCTGGGCAACATAACGCCTCTGCTGGAATCTCTGGATATCCTGGTTCATCTTCAGCTCGGCATCGACCTGCACTCGGATCAGGCTAAGCCTCATATCCCTCTGCTCATCCTCCTTGATGCAGAGGCTGCATATTTCTTTGAGCAGCCAGGGAAGCCTCAATGGGTTGCGCAATGCTCGGGCCACGAGGAGAATATAGCCCTTCGGCTCTTTTACCTCATCCTCGCCGGTGAGCAACATCAGGTCTCCGAGAGAGAACTTCTCGCCGTTAATCGTTATGGTGTCATTCAAATAAAATCACCTTGCAGTATCCGCTCGCAGAGGCGGAGGTCCTCTGCCACATTCACATTCACTGCCAGCTCTATCCTCTCCATTATCAGATGATAATCCTCCTGCTCTCTCTCGATCTCTCCTCCGTCCAGCACATTGATCCCTGAGGGCACGATCAGCTGGCCCCGGTAGTTGAAGAGGGAGTCGGGCCTCCGGCCCAGACGGCGGTGCAGATCCAGTGGAGTGTGGGTGGAGAGGGCTGGCTCAGGACGTTCTTCATAGACCTCGATTATAGTATCGATGAGCTCGCTTGTGATCAGGGGCAGATCGGCCATGATGACCATTATGGGATCGGTAACCATTGCCTCATTCACCGCAGAGATCATGTCCGGGACAAAGCCCATCCCCGGAGTATCCACCACGGATAGGCTCCAATCCCGTGCCCAGGCCCGAGTGAGGGGCACATTCTCAGTGGTGGCGACGTAGATCTTCTCCACTGAGCTATCCTCCAGGGCCAGGGCTACATACTCAATCAACCTCCTGCCGAAGATCGTCACCATGGGCTTCTCTCCCCTATTCAGACGGGAGCCCCTTCCTCCAGCCATCACCAGAGCGTCCAGGGCAGAACACCTCCTAACGCCAGGGCGGCAGCGAGAGCAGTCACCCGTGCAATCTCATTTGTCGCTCCAATGCCGTCACCAGTCGCTCCGCCGAAGTTTCTCTTCGAGACCCATACCAGGTAAAGTGCGGCCAGTTGGGCTGCGGCCAGGATCGCCAGTCCGAGAGCTCCAAGGGCGAGTGAGCAGATGACCGCCGATATGACCAGGCCCAGGAGGAATTGGCCCTTATCCGTCCTCTGAATCATTATCTGCCCAAATCCCTTCTGCAGGGAGCTGGAGAAGGCAGCAAAGGATATCATAGCCTCTTTGGCACTGACCTCTGCGGTGAGAAGTGCCAGGGGCAAGAGCCTTTCCGGCAGGCTGGACAGGACGGCAAATGCCGCCAGGATTAAAACGACGATATACAGTCCTCCTCCGGTTCCCATGTATACGTCCTTCATCGCAGCGATCTTCTTCTCCCTTGTACCGTGAGCGATGACACCATCAGCAAAGTCTGCCAGGCCGTCGATGTGGTTTATGCCGCATAGCCAGTAGATAGCGACTATTACCACTACGGCAACCAGGCTCGCCGGAAATGCCTGCAGAGCGATGTAGGATACCGTTCCCAGGATCGCCCCCAAAACCAAGCCCACCAGGGGAAAGACATAGACATGGTTCATCAGGGCTTCCACCCCCTCCATGGATATGCCTACCGGTATGGCGGATAGCCATCCGAAGCCGGATTTAAGGGCGAACAAGAGGCCTTTCAATTCCCGCTCCCCGGATTCGTTGCCGCTCTGGTGTACATGTTGGCTGAGACTCCGCCGATAAGCCCGGCCAGAGCATCATCCAGGAAGGGTCCCAGCCGGGAGAGTATTCCCGGTTTGGCCTTGTCGTAGCGCACATAATCGAACAGCCCCTTATATCCGCCCACGTACTTGGCTATGCTCAGGCCTATGACCTCGTCCGCGATGAGGCAGGTCAGATCGTTCTCATAGTCGGACGGTTTCAGGTTGGGAAGGTTGCGCCTTTCTCCCTCCACCTCCAGGAGGAGGGCGGCGTATATGAGCAGGGCCAGATTGGGGTCGGACAGAGCTAGGTTCATCTCCCGGCGGAATACGGCTTCTGCTCGCTCGCGCGTCTCCACTCCGGGATGGGGGAAGTATAGCTCCATTGCTGCAGATATGATCTCTTCCTCAGTGATTCCCCTGCTCTTCAGCACGTCTCTGATATCTCTGGATGGCATGGTAGGGAATGCATGGCCTGGGTAGGATAAAAGAATATCCCGGTATCGCGAAGTTTTATAAGGTCTTATGGCCGATATATAGGTGAGGAAACTCCATGAAGACCATGGTCAAGATTTTTGTAGATCACGAGCATCTCGTCAGAGTCATCAACAGCTTGACGGAGCTTGGAATCACCGGCTTTTATCTCATTGAGTATCAAGGAATGGCACCCACCAACTGGAAGAGCTTCCAGCTGAGCGAGGATCCCGATATGGCATTGAAGGCCATCCGAGATCATTCAGAGCCCGGAGTCATGGTCAATACCGTTGTAGGCCCAGATAAGTGTCAGCGGCTCATAAAAGAGCTCGAGGAAGCTTTAAAAGGGATAAGGTTTACCATAATCGGGCACCAGGTTAATTCCATAAAGGTTAAAGGAGACGATAATACTCATGCAAAACCTAAATGACGAGGTGGAGGCGGCCCTGGGAAAGATCCGGGAGGGCCTTCGCGTGGACGGCGGAGATGTTGAGCTCGTCGATATCAGTGATGGCATTGTGACCGTAAGGCTGCAGGGGCATTGTGCGGGCTGTCCATTCTCCCAGATGACCCTGAAGAACTTCATCGAGAAGGAGCTCGTGAAGAGCGTCGCTGGGATAAAAGGTGTGGTATCCGTCTAGATATGACGGGTATCGACCGCATCAATATAGACCAGTGAAACTGCATAAGGGTTATCCGTCGAAGTGGCCAAGGAGTCTGAAATATGTTCCCAACTAAGAAGGTACAGAGTCTGGTAGGTAGCAAGATTCAGGTAGAGATGAAGGGATCACCCCGATACGTGCTGGAGGGTGTTCTCAACAGCGTAGATGAGTACTTGAACCTGCACTTGCTGGAGACCGTGGAGCTGATCGGGGGCGAGAAGACTCGCTCTTTGGGATCGGTCATCCTGCGCGGCAATAACATCATTCTAATCAGCCCAGTGGAGTGAGTGTCGGGGATGTCTGTCGAGGAAGCATTAGATTACATTAAATCGCATCCTGAGGGAGCCCTGCAAAGCGATCTATGGAAGGCTCTGAAGATCGATTCCAGAAAATGCTCTCGCATAGTGGCCAAGCTGCTCAAAGATCGCCATATTACCCGAGAGGTGGAGTCGGTCGACGGCATCAGGACTTATAGGCTCTTTTGCGTCAGCAGGACTAGCGGCAGACGTTTCGATCCTCTTATGGCTCTGGATGCCTTTGAGCCCTGCGCCGGCTGCATAGAGGAATGCATTCCCGAGCATTGCGCCAGCCTGAGCGAGTGGATATTCTCAATTGTTATGAGCTCAGACGAGGTGGCTCCTTCCAATGCAATTCAAGAGGAGGGGGGCAGCCAGGCATTGCGCTCTCCCTCATCATAATCAATCCTTTTTTAAGAAAAGAAAATGAGCAAAGAAAATACGTAAGTTAGGATCTGCCTGCCCATCGATAAAAACCTGCGAAATGGGATTCAGGTGCTTATCTGGTCTGCGCCGAATCCCTTCTTGACCAGGATATCCTTGATCCTTTGTATATGATTGCCTTGAAGCTCGATCAGACTGTCCTTTACCGTCCCGCCGCAGGCCAGCTTGGATTTCAGGTGAGTGCACAGCTCCTGCAGATCGATCTCATGAGGATCAATGCCCTGGATAACTGTCACCTCTTTTCCATATCTACGCTTCTGAACTTTGACTACGATCCTTTGCTGCTCCTTGGCAACCTCCTCGCAGATGCATAGCTCCTGTGGAAGGCCGCAGACGGCACACATTTGAGAACTCATTTGGTGGCAGTTACCTCCATAATATATCTCACTACAGGCTGATTATGCTATTAAAATCTGATGGTGACCTCACGGCTTTGTCCGCCCCTGCCTTCGTATGTCATTGATCTTTCTTGATACAATCTCCAACAGGAATATCAAGAGGGCGATGATGAGCAGAGCGTCCCTTCTGGATACCCTCTCTTCTGTCATCCTCTGGCTGACCCGAGATGCTTCTGCAATCAGGCTCCTCCCCGCTTCCTCCTCGGTGAAGACCTTGCCTCCATTGGCCATGATCAGGCTGGGAAGATCTGGATTGTATCCGATGTATCTGTACTCCAGGGGGTAGTTGACAGCAACTCCGTAGTCTCCTATATAGTAGATGCCGCTGCTGTTGGGAGTAAACGTCGCCGTGTATCTATTGTCCCCTATCTTTTCCACGTTCGCCCCGGGCAGGCTGGGCCGGGAGTTGCTGGCAATGGTGATCTGCAAGGGAGTGTTCTGCCATCCATCCTCTCCCTCCACTCTGTCTTCCTGCGGCCGGGGATCGCCCACCGCCCAGTTGACGACGGAGGATATCAGCTGAGAGCTGGGGCTGCGATATAGCAGACCGGCCCAGGAAATGCCGTTGTCTGTGGTCAGGGCCGCTACCCTCCCCAGGCCGTAACGCCAGACGGTGAGGACGGGCTTGCCATCGGTCAGTGCCACCAGCCTCAAAGAGCCGGGTTTGGGGGTGACATCATTGAAGCCAGTGATGGTGGCGTTCAGCTCCAGATCGGTGGTGATATAGTGGTTCTGGTTGACCACTGCCAGGTCGTAGCTAGTGATGTTCTTCTCCGGCGGCCTCGTCTCCTCGGGCAGAGGGGTGCTGATGGTGGTCAGAGAGTCGGGATAAACGAAATAGGTGAACTCCGAGCCCGTGCTGCTGGCGATATCCGGGAAGCTACCCGTCGCGCCAGGGATGGCCTGGACCTGAATCAGCCTGGTGGTGATGTTCATCTCCCGGATCAGCTCCTTGGATCGTACTACGACATCCCCATAGTTCTGGAGGTTTCCATCGGAGAGGACAATCATCTCCCCCTCGCCTCCGCTGGCCTGGATCATATCTCTGGCCAGCTCGAGGCCAGAGTCAAGATAGCTGTTTTCCGTTCCTGTGGGGGCAAGGGTAGCGATTCTGTCCGCGAGGACGTTCTGGCTCCGGGATAAGGGCACGGGATCGATCACATTATAGGCCCGGGTTCCAAAGACCACCAGTCCCACATTGTAATCCTGGAACTGGGGGGAATGCAACAGCTCCACCGCCAGGGCTTTCTCATAGTCTAGCAGGGTGGTCCCGTCCTTGGTGAGAGTGGACAGCAGGCTGAAGGAGATGTCCAGGACGAAGATGAGCGTCTTGCCTCCCTCAAAGCGGCTGGGAAAGGACTGCACAGGCAGGAACCTCTCCAGAGTCGAGTTGCGGTATTCTCCCAGGTCGTAGGAATTCTTGCCTCCCACTACCACCAGGCCGCCACCCTCGCGCACATAATCCTCCAGCCGGTCGAGGCTCGAGCTGTATTCGATATCGTCAAGGATAATGGACTTATAGCTATCCAGGCTGGGGGGAAGCTCAGAGGCTGCAGTCAGCTTATAAAGATCATCCAGGTTCTGGGCCAGGGACGAGTCGCTTGAGGTGAGGAGGAGAACCTCCGGCTTGGGGACGACATATATCGACTTCTGGTAAACATCGTTTGCCGGCTGCATATCCGGGGCGATCACCGCTCTGAGGATATGGTTTCCCGTCTCCAGGAAGGAATGAGAGATCTTGATCGAGGCGCTCCCATTGGCCTGGATCTGGTCGCTGTAGATCTTTTTCTCATCGGCATAGACCGATAGGGGTCCGCTGTAGTCAAGGGAGCTTCTCACCATCACCCGGAAGGGGTAGTCCCCTCCCAGGACAGCGGTGTTTGGTCCTGATATCTCCACCCCGGCATCGCCTTTCACCGGATCGATGTCCAGGGCAAAGACAGTGCTATTCGAGCTCCTGGCCAGGGCGAGGGCATCTTCTAGCGATCGGCCGCTATTGCTGTAGCCATCCGTCACCAGGAGGATTGTGCTTCCTGGAAGGGCATGCTGGAGGATCCTGTCCCCCAGGGGAGTCGAGTCACCGGAGAATGTGCGCAAAGAAGCCCCGGTCAGATCGGCAACTCGTGCCGCCACATCGGGATCGAATACCGTCATCGATCCGGTCTTGTCATCCAGGACGGTGATGCTCGGCTTTTGCGATTGGACGACCTGGGTTTGAACAAAATAGGGGTTTGCAGCCGCTGCCAGTATCAAGCAGAAGATCAGCAGCCTGGAGAGGGCGAGGATCTTATTCCTGGCCCGAAGGTGGACGTAGACCAGCCCCAACAGGGCTAGGGGTGGCAGGGCCCAGAGGAGTTCCGGCCGAGCGAAATAGAGATCCTGGATCATGTCTCCCTCCTCCAGCGCATGATGGCCAGCTCCAGAATGATGGCCAGGGCGGCTAGGGCTATCACCCAGGGGGATAAATCCCTCTGTACAATGGTATTGCGAACCACTCCTAGAAATTCACCCTGCTCGAAATCTCGGCTGCGGAGAAGGGAGGACTCGGTGGGGTTGTACATGTTCGCCGCCACCGTTCGTCCCTGGAAGCGATAGATTCCCACCTCGTCCAGGGAAATAGTGCTGGCGATGAGGCTGATGCTGGGGGTTTGGATGGTGGATTGCTCGCCTGTGGCTATGATCTCCCCGGTCTTCCGGTTGGAGTCTTCTATATCCGGCACCCCCGTCATCCAGTTGATCATCTGATACCAGAATATGGGGTATTCGGGGCGCAGATAGAAGTCCGAGTCCATCTCCAGGCCGTCATAGATCACAATCCCCTCGCCCAGCCGCCAGTAGGCGAGGATGGGGGCACCATTGGCTTCCACCATGGTGGTCGCGCCCCTGCGAGCAGCAGCGTCCGGGTAGCTGTAAATCCCGATCTCATCGAAGTGCAGGCCCTCGGCAAAACCAAAATTTCTCACCCAAAGCCTGGTGGGGCCGGGGAGCTTTCCCGTCACCCTCACCGGGAGATATTGGGGGCTCTCAAGATCGAAGGGGAGGTAGATCACCCGGCCGCCGTCGATGTAGCGGTTGAGCTCGCCATCGGCCGAGGCATTCCTTGCCAGGACGATCAGATCGAAGTCCGAGTACCTGCCTGAGGTCATAACAATAACATTTGGCAGGGACTGGAGGGCTTTTAGGGCTGGCCCGGCCTCGCCCAGATAAAGAACGTCCCTCTTAGCCTGGTCTGGCACATAGACATAAGCCCGGTTGTCCCAGGAGATGGCGTCCTCAATGTCCAGAGAGATCTCATTCACCCCGGGATAGGCGGTGAAGGATAGGTAGTAGTCGCCGTCCTGTGGGATTGCAGCTGCCTGGCTGGTCTTGCCGCCCGGGCCGGTGATGGTAATGGGTATGGTTCTTGTCGGGCCGTAGTTGTGAATCAGAGCAGTATGGTTTACGTATCCCGTTCCCGGCACATTCCAGCCCTCTGTCAGGGCCAGGTTGTTCCCTCCCTGGTATGAGTCGGCAAAGACTATTCCCACCCGGCCGCCGGCCTCGATGAGATTGCGGGTGACATCGGGATCGTCTCCCGTCCAGCTGATGAAATCCGAGACCAGAAGAATATCCCCCCCGGTGCTGCCCAGGAGTATGCTGGCCTGGGTCAGTGCGCTGGAGAGGTCTGCTGAGACTGCAGCCGGCTTAAATTGTGGGAGTTGATCTCGGGCCTCAGCTGGACTGCCCTCGGTGAGGACCGTTTGTGGAACGTTTTTTGCTAAGATGATGCTGATTCTCTCATAGCGGTCGAGGTATGAACGGATGATGTTCTGGGCGGGGGAGAATGAGGACTGCATGCTCGCAGAGCCGTCCAGGACTACTACCAGATGGCTGCTTGCCGGCCCCTGTTCGTTGGTGTAGGGCCCGGCTGCGGCGAGGGAGAGAGAGCAGATGGCCAAGAGCTGCACCCAGAAGAGGGGATCGCTTATCAGACGGCTGAGGACGGCGGTGCGCTTCGCCTCCCCCTCTCGCAAGAACTGGATGGAGGAGAAGCGGATCTCCTTTGGCTGGGGCCGGATGAGGTAGATTATTACCAGGGGTATTATGCCAAGGAGGCCCAAAAGGGCAATGGGATTGCTGAAGGGCATTGAAAAGACAATTCCTGAAGAAGTATGAAAAGCTTTGCGCAGGCAATAAATATGATCGAGATTGATGTTACTGCTGTATCCTTCCCAAACTGAGGTATCTGGTTATGGTAAGCGCCATGGAGATTTATATGCTATTGCCCAAGACCAACTGCAAGAAGTGCGGGCTTCCCACCTGCATGGCTTTTGCCGTGGGCCTCTTGGGCCGGGAGAAGAAGCTGGAGGAGTGCACTCCTCTATTCGAAGAGAAGAAATATGAGGCGAAGCTCGCCAAGCTGAAGGAGATCGTGGCTCCACTGGAGAGCGCCTCAGAGACCGGCCTTGTCATTCATCCGGAGAAGTGTTTTGGCTGCGGCAACTGCGTGATCGCCTGTCCGGTGAATGTGGCGGCCGAGCCCACCAGGGTCGGCGCTGGCCTCGGTCCGGAGGGGGATCGTGTCATCCTCCGGGTGGAGGACGGGGTGGTAGTGGCCAATAACCTGCAAGAATGCAAGCGCTTCGGGCCGAATAAGATTCTGTGCAATGCCTGCACTGCGACCTGTCCGAGCAAGGCCATAGAGTTCGTCTGAGGTGATGCAGATGACAGAATTCAATTATAAGACCTGTACAGGCTGCTCGCTCATATGCGAGGACATACTTTTTCCGGACGCTGGCTCTGGGTCTGTCTCCCAGGCCAGGAACCTCTGCCGCAAAGGCCAGGCCCACTATCAGGCCCTATTCAGCGAGAGGACGGGGCCTCTGGTGGAGGGCAGTGAGGTTTCTTTAGATCAGGCGATAGAAAGGGCGGCGGAGATTTTAAGGAACGCCAGCGCGCCCGTGATCTACGGCTGGTCCAACTGCACCCTGGAGGCGCAGGAGGTGGGGCTCGCCCTGGCGGCGAAGATCGGGGCGTTCGTTGATGATCCCTCCAGTTATTGCGAGGGGCAGCTCATGGAGAGGATCCTCTCCGGGAAGATTCCCAGTTGCACTCTGGATGATGTGCGCAACTTCGCTGATACCTCCATCTTCTGGGGTTCGGACCCATCCAGCACCCAGCCCAGGCATCTGTCCCGGTTCTCCTATTTCCCCCGAGGCGAGAAAAGGCAGAAGAGCTACGAGGAGGAGAGGACCTGTATCGTGGTGGATGTGAGGGAGTCGCCCACCGCCCGGCTTTGTCCCAACACCACCTATCGGGTCTTGCCTGGAGAGGATCTGCAGTTCCTGGAGGCGATCCTGGCGGTGCTGGAGGGGAAAATCCCCAAGTTCGGGGACAAGAAGAAGATGATTGAGCTTGGCTCCATAATCAAGAAGACCGAGTACGGGGTGATCTTCCCCGGTCCGGCTATGCTCGTCTCCCTGCAGGATCAGATGGATCGGTTCGAGGAGTTGGTTCGACGGCTGAATGAGATCACCACATTCAAGGTGGTTCCCATGACCGGCCAATACAATTCCCGCGGGTACAGCCAGCTATTGTTCGACCGGACAGGAAGGGTCAAAGGGGTCAAGTTCACTGCCTCCGGAGAGGCGGCGGAGGCCCCCAGCCTGGTGGAGGCGGTGAAGGGGGCGGACGGCATTTTGGTTCTGGGCTCTGATCCCCTGCTGGATCTGCCTCTTGGCCTGGCGAGGGCTTTTGCTGCTGCCCCCATCGTCGCCATCGATCCCCGCCGGTCCCTGACCGCAGATGTTGCCCGGGTGGTGATTCCTTCTGCCATATCAGGTCTGGAGACCAAGGGCACGGCGCTGAGAACGGATGGGGTGCGGATCACCTTCGAGCCATCAATGAAGACCAACCAGCTTGCGGATGAACAGATTTTGACCAGGATCATGGAGGCGATTTGAAATGGCAGTGGATGTGAAGGTTGTCACCTACCAGGATATCTTCCAGTACGGGGCGGGAAAGATGGGATTGCACTCGGAGGAGTATCTCAAACTCAGTGCCAGCATCATCCTGGACAAGGGGGATATGGCCAGCCTGGGGGTAGCAGAGGGGGGGAAGGTTCTGCTGGAAAACGAGCTGAACCGGATTGTGCTGAATGCCACAGCCTCTGTCGATAAGCCCCATCCGGGTCTGGCGTTCATGATAAAAAGCCCCTGGTCCAATCAGCTGGAGGGGGATGAGTCCTGCCCGGCCGGTGCTTCGGGGTTCAGGGGGATTCGGGCAGTGGTATCCCCCAGCAGTGAGGGCATCACCCAGATGGATGAGATCCTGCAGAGGCTGCGGGCCTAGGGCAAGGGCCCCGGAAAGGAGGATTCTGACATGAATCTGATCTCCATTGCCGACCTCTCTGGAGAGGATATACTGCGGCTGATCCAGAGCGCTGAGGCCTTCCGGGCCAGGCGCGGCCGGCATGGCCAGCCCCTGGAGGGAAAGAGCCTGGCCATGATCTTCGAGAAGCCCTCCACCAGGACCCGGGTCAGCCTGGAGGTGGCAGCCTGGGAGCTGGGCGGCCATCCCCTATACCTATCGGCCAACGAATTGCAGCTGGGCCGGGGGGAGACCATAGCCGATACGGCCCGGGTGCTGTCCAGATATGTGCATGGCATCACCGCCCGGGTCCACTCTCACGGCACTGTGCTCCAGCTGGCGGAGCACGCCAGCGTCCCGGTGATCAATGCCCTGTCCGACTGGGAGCATCCGCTCCAGATACTGGCCGACCTCCAGACCATGAGCCAGAACTTCCAGGCTCTGGATGGCCTGCAGATCGGCTGGATTGGGGATGGGAACAACGTCTGCAACTCCTTGATTCTGGCCTCGGCCATCCTGAGGATGGAGATCACTGTAGCCTCCCCACCCGGGTATGGGCCAAAGGCCGAGATATTGGAAGAGGCCCGGGCATTGGGCGGAAGCCCGCGGGTGGTCGAGGAGCCGGAGGAGGCGGCCGGAGGAGCGGACGTTTTGGTCACCGACACCTGGGTCTCCATGGGGGATGAGGCGGAGGAGGCAGAGCGGCTGAGGGTATTCGGCCGGTATCAGATCAATTCCCAGCTCATGGACCTGGCAGGTGATGGGGCCATTGCCCTGCACTGCCTGCCTGCCCACCGAGGTCAGGAGATCACCGATGAGGTGATGGACGGGCCCAGGTCCCGGGTATTCGATGAGGCGGAGAACCGGATGCACACCAGCAAAGCGGTGATGGCCTGGCTGATGGGAGAGAAGCAGAACGAGAAGTGATCTCCTGGCCATGCAGAGCATGAAGGATCTGGAGGGTGGGATTGTCGCCTTCGGAGAGGAGGTGGAGGGATGGCTGGAGAGGTCGTTACCGAACGGCTAGGAAAAGAGCTGCAGTTTCTGGCAGAGCCCTCCTGGGAGAAGAGGGTTTTAGGAGTGCTGCTCTACGGCTCCTGGGCGCGGGGCGATGCCGGGCCGGATAGCGACATAGACCTCTGCCTGGTGGCCCCGGAGGCAGAGGATAGGGCAGGGCTGTGGAGGGAGTTCGTCTCCCATCTTCGTTCCGAGAAGTACGACCTGAGGATCTTCGAGATCCTGCCGCTTTATATCAAGATGGCAGTGATAGAAGAGGGTTCGGTTCTCTGGTCCCGGGTTATTCTGGAGCTTTATGAGTACTTTTATCCCTTCCGGCGGGAGTGGGATGATCAGAAGCACAGGCACGATCTCTCCCCTGGGGAGATGAGAGAGCTGATAGCGGCGGCCAGGAGGGCGCGGGCGGGAGGCGGGCCCTAAAGGGGATCGCAAAGTTCTAGTAGAGCTGAGTTCTTTAATGTGGCCGAGCCCCAAAAAGGGGTGCATGCCGAAGAACGCGGGGGTTGCCAAGTGGTTAAAGGCGCAGGGCTTAGGACCCTGTGGATAAACCCTATCCTGCAACTAACTCAGGAAGAGGCCAGGGACTATGCGATCCAAATATTTGATTTTCGCTATTGCATGCCTGTTAGTGGCTACAATACCAGCAGCGTCAAAGATGTTCGACCTGAAAAACTATACAATCGATACGGGCGCCTATTCGCCACCTTTAGATGCTGAAGTGAGCGGCCCAGATACCTTAGAGTGGTCTTGGAACGAGGGCGAGAGTACCTATATAATTTTACGTAGGGCTACTCATACTCCTAAACAACCTGAAGATCTTAATATTAGCAATGAAGACTTTATGAACGCGAATGCTATGAACCTGCTCATGAAATTTTATTCGGGCTTTGAGAACATCAATTTAACGTACACTAATGCCGAGGAATTTCTAAATAATTTTCAGAGTCTAAACCCGTCATTTGTATCAAAACCATATAGCGGCTACATAGTTATATCTGATCGTTATCCACCTGCAAAAATTTACGTTGGTGCAATTGATTTATATAATTATATTATTATTTGCAGCACAGAATCTGATGAAATGATGGCCCTTATAATGCGTGAGTTGAAGGTATATGCGAGAGAAGAGAGTAAGGCTGCCAGACTTCAGGCCATCCAGAATATATTGTAGGCAATTAGCTGGAGGCAGCTTCACATGCTAATGATCCAAATTCTTATCTTTGATGCCGTTAACCAGCAAACATGGAGGGAATACTATTAGACTAAAGATCATTCTTATATTAATGATTTATATAATGTTTTCATTTGCAGTAGGGCAAGAGAATACAGCTAATTATTGGATGGAGAGGGGCGATTATTTCAGCTCTGATTTTTCGGAAGCTGCTATCAGATGCTATGATAAAGTGATTGAACTCGACCCAAAGAATGCAACCGCTTGGTATAATAAAGGCGTAATACTTTCGAGTCAGTTTAAGCAGAATGAATCCCTAGCTGCATTCAATATTGCCATTAATTTATCTCCTGAAGATTCAAATGCCTGGAATGCCAAAGGATTAGGTCTTTATGTTGGTGCCAGACTTAATCAAATAGTAGATGATCTGCTGATTGATTTGAATACAGAATACCCGATCATCAACAATAAGGACACCCAAATGAAAATATTAAAAGGTTCCGTTGGACCTAAGGAAATCTGGAATTATACGTTCGATGTACCATTAAAAACTAGGAGAATTGCCGCGGGATTGAATGCTGATGACAATAACTCGGAGTTGGCGCTTGTTTTCGAGGACCCCAGTGGACTTGCATCTGAGGAAAATGCGGATTTAGGCGCAGAAAAATTAGGTGTCCAGATAGACTCGCCAGAAAGCGGACAGTGGACTCTTAATGTTTATGGATATAGTGTGCCGGTTAAGGCATCAACAGCGTTTACTGTTAAGTTGATCAGTCAATCATATTCACCTGAGAGATTTAGTAGTTCCTTGGAAGCAGTAGATAAAGCCTTAGAATTTGATCCTATATCGTTAGATCCAATGATTCTGAAAGCAAGGGTTCTAATTGATTGCGGCGAATTTGAAGAAGCAATAAAAATTATTGACAACGCTTTAAAGATAGATCCTTCGAATCATGAGGCATGGCAAACAAAAGGATATATATTAATGAAACAAGAAAACTATACGGAAGCCATTAAGAACCTAAATATCGCCAACGAATTGGATAACAACGGTTATATAATATCTTCAATTAGTAAGAATAGTATCAATTATTCGTATTATGATGCATATGCAGAACAGATAGACAACAAAATTGTTTACATCTAGCACTGAAGTTGAAAATTAGTTCAATTGAACCTTGAACTAATTTCTGCCCATCTCTCCAAACCAACTTTTTTTTAATATATTGCTCTATATTTATATCTATTTCAAATTAATCAATATCAATAAACCGCGCAAAATCCCGCGCTGTTGATGCAGAGATTAGAGTTTATACGACGATGCCCAAATTAGTCGATAGTTCAATTGAACTATTTCAGGGTCAATACAAGTTTACGTTTATCGGAGTGCAACGGCTTGGTTTCAATATCATCCATCGAATTAATGAGCATAGAGAATAATTGCTTGCTCAGGTGCATCTTTTGGCGGGCATCCTTCGCGAGCATCTTCCCCCCATTGGCCACTATCAAGGCTCTGAGGATCTCTCCTCTATCCTTCTGTAATGGCTGAGGTTCAACCTTTTCCAGTTTGGTTAGTCTCTGGCGGTCTAGGGCGATATCTAGCGCCAAACGCTCTATATCGGCGGTCTGGCGGGCTTCTAGGGCCGCGATTTGGTCCCGGAGGGAGTGCACCTCTTGGACGATTACCTTGAACTCTTGATATGGGATTGTGATAAAAGCGGGCTCTTCCATCATCATCACAACCTCAGATACCTATCATGTTTGGTTCGCTTTTCGCTATCTGTGAGGTGCAGATACTTTTCTGTAGTTTTGATGTCCTGTGCCGTAAAAGTTCTTTAACCGTGAGCAGGTCACACCCTCGATTTAGTAATAGTGTGGCGCTGCTATGCCTGAAGAAGACATGGACCCCGCCAGGCTTGGTTATCCCGGACCGCTCTTTACATCTTCGAAAGATATTGTAAATTTGGGTCCGATCATATCTCTTATTCCTGTTGCTGTAAAATAGGGGGGGGTTGCTTCCCATCAATGATCTTTTTGGGCCGGACTTTCAAATATTTTCTCAATGTGTCAATGCAGATATCATTGAGGTATAGGATTGCGTCTTTATCATTCTTACCGCCCCTAATTCTTATCGTTTTATTGATCAGATCAATATCCGAATCATCTAGGTTCGCTACTTCTGAGGCCCGGAGAGAGGCATAAAAACCTATCTGCAATACACATAAGTATTTTATATTAGTAATTGCATTAAATATGGCCCGTATATCATTTTCATCGAAGTAATATGGGAGTTTGCTTCCCATTTTGAGGAAAGGGAGTTTGATAGGCGCGCCGATCATCTGATGATAGTTTTTCATCACGAATGAGTAGTTATTAATGGAGCTTCGCGACAATCGGCGGTCAATCAGACTATCTCTGAATCGCTCTGCATCTGCAAGATCAGGGCTGATAGTATCACAAAACGCTAGATAACGGCGCAATCTATTAACGTAGTCGTTAATGGTGGAGTCTCTGAAGCCCATGCTTCTGATATGGTGCTCAAATCGGTTCGCGGCCTGATCGACCGCAGGCATTTCATAGTTGATCTGCTTCGACATGCTTTTAACCTCACGAAGCAGTGAGTACCCCGCCCCTACGCTTCGGGGGGCAGGAGTAAGGAAAAACGATAGCAAGCGCGGGGGTTGCCAAGTGGTTAAAGGCGCAGGGCTTAGGACCCTGTCACGAAGGTGTTCGCGGGTTCGACTCCCGTCCTCCGCATCTATACCTCTTTCTGATAGCACTTTTTAGGGCTCGTCCTAATTTACTCCGATCTAATTAGGGGTCTCTTGTGATATACACTTTTCCGAGATAAGGGGACAACCCTGTCCTCCATTTAATGGCTTTGCATCCGTAATGAGTTTAAATCTTTGTGAGATTTGACTACATGTTAAATCCTTAACTCCGCGAATTTAGGGTTTAATTCCATCTAATTTTTGATATATCACTATCATAAACCGCTTTCAAAGGGAAATTGTTATATACATGTATTCCCTAATATACCATACATGGAAGACTGGGCTAGGTTATGGCTTGAAGAGCAAAGAAAACAGGGGAAGAAAGGACTTGAAATAAAGAAAATAGGAAATCATCATTATGTATATTATTCAACGACACATTGGAGTAAACAGCTTAAGAAAAGGATTAAGTCTTCTGACTATATTGGGAAGATCGATCCCATTAAGGGATTTACTGAGGGAGTAAAGAGATCGATAACTAGCAAGAATCTCAGAGGAATAAAGGAATATGGAAATGCCGTATTATTTGATCATCTTCTTCCTGATTTACGAGCATGTCTTCAAGATGCTTTTCCAGATGAATGGAAGGAAATATACGCGGTAGCAATTACGCGAGCTATGGGATATACACCCCTGAAGAGAATAAAGAGTTCCTGGGATAAAATATATGATATACAGGAAATAAATCCTCAATTAGATGCCAAAAATCTTAGCAAAATCTTAAAATTGGTGGGATCAGATAGTCGAGCCCAAGATTCCGTGTTTAAAGCTTTATCTATGAGGGATAAAGAGCTTGTATACGATTTAAGCACAGTATTAACACGTTCTTCAATAAATTTTGCAGAGATAGGATACAATAAAGGGAAAGTTCACGTTCCTCAAATCAATATTGCATTATTTTGCTCAATGACAACAGGCCTTCCCACAATGATTAGGACTTTGCCGGGAAGCGTCCGTGACATAAAAAGTCTCTACAACAGTATTCTTGAAGCTAGAAAAGAGGGCGGAACTGTTGTATTAGATCGAGGATTTTTTTCGAAAGGCACCATACAATTCCTGTTAGAAAAAGGCATGAATTTCATACTTCCTGCTAGGAGAAATAGTCGCCTTTACAATACAGGTATTGATCTAAGTGGACACATGTTTTATCAAAAGAGATTAATCAAATGTGGAAAGCGCAAAAATGAAAACATCTTTTTGTATTTATTCGAAGATCAACAATTGAAACTTGAAGAAAATACTACACTATATCGAAAATTAGATGAGGATAAGATTGATGAGATTGACCTCACAAATTCACAAGAACGTGCTGGAAAAATCTTGATAGTGTCCAATCTTGATTCCGATCCCAAAGAAATATTTATGCAATATAAAAGCAGAGATCGGATTGAAAAACTATTTGATACATATAAAAATTCTCTGCATTCAGACATTCTCTATTTGCAGGATAATGAAAGCATATTTGGACATATTTTCATTTCATTCTTATCATTATATATCTATTCTAAAATCGAGCAAACATTGAAACGAGCAGATATTTTAGATAAGCATTCACCCAAAGACGTTTTGCTAGAGTTAAGCAAAGTATATTTGGTTGAATTAGACGACTGCAATTTGATTTCGGAGGTTCCAAAAAAGTTAGAGATGCTTGATAAGAAAATGAAACTGAATTTATTCCCTAAAGCGCGGAGTTAAGGTTAAATATAACCTTTATTTTCTGTTATCATTACATGAGGAGAAATTATGGACGATAAGGTTACTAAAGCGATGACCTATGGAGGGTTAATCATTGCATTTTTCGGTATGTGGCTACTTGGTCAAACTCTACAGGTCTCCAGCATAAATTTCGAATCTGGGTATATGCTGAGTATCGCACCTGCATTGATTACTGCAATAGGATACACTTTGGCGGCCTTAGGTGCTTTATTAGGGAATACGGGCACTTTCACAAAAATAGTAGCGGTAATCGCAATCGTGATTTGCATAGCTATTATAGCAATGCGAATTTTGGGCTACTACATGATAGTTCAAAGTCATGGTGCAAGTTAAAAGTCCCCTATTATCAAGTCCTGCTGATCTGCTAGAATGCCAGGCGGCATAGATCAATCTCACAAGGTAGCGGATGTGCTTAAGGATGACATTTTCGATAAAAAAAGGTTAGGTTCGTATCACTTATATCAAAATATTTATACGTGATGGGAACATAAGATCAACTATGTAACAAGATCTTAGGGTTTGACGCTAAATAATATATTCAATTTCTCGCTATTTTGATGTAGTTAGACGTGGTTCTATTGAATAGTTCCACATGGGATATAATTCATGTACACTAATTTTCAATCGCGCCATATCCTCGTCCAATATCTTTATTCCCGTTTCATAATCTCGGTCATCTAATCGAGCCTCTATCCTTAGCCCCTTCTTTGTCTTAGTTGATCCGATTAGCTTGATAATGGTTTCATAGCTGGATAAAGGCTTTCCTCGCCAATTCATGCTTATAAATGAGAACATGCAATGCTCGATCTTATTCCACTTGCTCGTCCCAGGTGGAAAATGACTAACCGTAATGGTTATTCCAATTTCATCAGCCAATTGCTGCAAAAAGAACTTCCATCCCCTGTTTCGGCTTCCGTTGCTCCCACCACCATCCGCGCAAATGAGCAAATTTTTGCATCCTGCATAGCGATATTTTCCAACTAAATTCCACCATTGTCTGATGCTCTCAACGGCAAATTCTGCGGTATTGTGGCTCTTTCCGATATTAACGACCCCTTCGTTTCTTTTAGGATCATAAACCCCATAAGGTATAGCGGCTCCAATCGCTTTGGATGGGAAATCATACACATTAACCAGTTCTGGTTGTCCTTTTTGCCTCCAAGTCCTGCCTGAATTCTTGTAGTTGCCGACGAGTTCCTTTTTCTTTGCATCTACAGAAATTACAGGATCACCTGCATCAATGAACTTGGCGGCTTGACTACTGACATAGCGGAATTGAGTATCTCTCTCTGGACCTGACTTACCTTCTAGGTTTTTTCGATTGGCTTGAAGCGAGTAGCCGCTTTCCTTCAATAGCCGTCTCACTGTATCATGACTTACTTTATAACCTCTCGATTGCAGTTCTTCGGCGATGGCATAGGTTGATTTATATGTCCATTTGAGAAGACTCATTGGGTCGCCTGCTGTACTCTCTTCCATTATTTTTTCTAGGTCGTTCAATAGGTTTGGCTCTCTATCCGCAACTCGTTTTCGACCACCACCCGGCTTGCGGAGCCTTTCGGGTGGCTTCAGATCTTCGTTGCTCTCAAGCTCTTGAATGCCCTTATTGATAGTAGTACGCGAAAATCCGGTTATGGCAGAGACTTTTGAGACACCACCCCATCCAATCTCAAGAGCCTTCGCAGCTGCAAAACGCCTTGCCTGGATAGGATCTGCACCGGATAAGGCTTTTAAGAATGGTCCATAGTCTGCATCGTTGTCCATAATATATAGACAACGTTCTACAATATAAAGTTGTCTATTTTATTTTGCGTCAATAACTTAGTAAAACACAATTCAGATTGGGAAATAGATCAGGTTTTAATTAATGGCAAAGATCTATTTACTCTCATTGAAGATCCACTTAATTGGGAATTTGATCCATTTTCTCCGGATATTGCAAGAATAACCTTTCGAGATGAATTCAAGCAAGTTCTGGAAGATATATTTTTTGCTATTGATGACTTATATAGTACACATAAAGAATGCTTAGCCGCATTTCTGTCTTCATTCCTATACGAAAGGCTAACACCTTCGTGGGAGAAATTGATATTATCTGGAAACCATATCAATGCAATCCAATATTGGAAAAAATATATTTTAATAACTCACGAATGGGTCGTGACTTAGTTATAGGTTGTTATAAATATACCAATATCCCTAATAGTACGTGGGGTGTAGCAATTGGGAAAAAGAGGGCCGAAACCACGATTCTTAGACATAGTATGCCCAAATGAGAATTGCTCCTTATTTGGAGTTGCTGGAAAAGGAAACATCACCGTCTATGGGACCTATAAAAGAAGTTCAGGTAAAGGCAGGAAGTTCATTTGTCATACCTGTGGAACTACGTTCTGCGATAGAACTAACACACCGCTTTATGATCTAAGGACAAACGAAGAAAAAATCGAAACCGCGATAAAAATGATCACAAGCGGAATGAGTATATCAAAAGTCGCGGAGGTCCTTGAGGTGAAACCAATAACTGTAAGCACTTGGGTATCTAGAGCGGGAGATCATTGTAAAAAAGTCGACGAAATTGTCTTAAAGAATATAGAGACGCCTAAAGTAGAGATGGATGAGGCATGGACTTTCGTGGGGAAAAAACGTTACCTAGGGAAGACGAATATGAAGACAACGGGACATGGATCTGGATAAGCATGGCAACGGAATCCAGGCTAGTGCTTTCTCATGTAGTGGGCGAACGATCTCAGAAATCATCAGATCAACTCATTAAAAACACTGCAAAAAAGCTGAGCTCAATTCCGCTATTTGTAACAGATGGATTAAAGTTTTATATAAAGTCTCTTCGAAAACAATATGGAAAGCTGAAGCAGTTTGCACCAACTGGTAAGCGAGGGCGTCCACGAAGCCCCAAATTAATAGTGGACGAGTTATTAAAGTATGCTCAAGTCATAAAGATAAGAGCTGAAGGCAAGCTGAAAAGTGTGGTTAAAAGGATCATCTTTGGAGAGGGCATAAACTCCAAAATGATATCTACAAGCTACATTGAGCGACTTAATCTGACGTGCAGACAAGATAACAACCGCATATCAAGGAAAACAATAGGATTTTCTAAGAAGGCTGAGGAATTGGATCATCAAATGACCCTGTACTTCGCATGCTACAACTACTGCCGAAAACATCGATCTCTAAAATATAAGGATGAGACGGGAATTGCGAGACTAAATTGCCCCGCGAAACATGCAGGTTTGATCGACCATGTCTGGTGTTTGCATGAGCTATTGGTATATCCATATCATAAAATTCAAACCTATTATTGACTCACGACCCACGAATGGGAAGGCCGCAATAATAAACACATTCACAAAGGTACACCTTATGCATTTATGGCTTACACTTATTTATTAATTGGGGATATTGATACAGGCTTTAGCTATATTTACAATGCAATTGAAGAAGATATTAGATTGAACTCAGTCTGTCCGCAGCTAAATTATCCAAGAAGCGCTCCAGTATATTTGACAGCAAGCTTAAGTTCAGTTAAAAGAAATGTAATGTACAGTTTCGTCGAGAGAATCAGATTAGACCTTGAGACTAATTTAAGTGATTACAGGGATTGTTTTGGAAGAATTTTAACTCTGAGTGAATTTGATAATAAATTTCTACAAAATGAGTTACTAGATATAATTAAGTACTATTTTGTGTTCACATATTGGACTGTCTTTGAATATCAGCGAAAAGTCGATGCTGCTATGATGCAAAATGACTTCTCAAAGCTAAAGAATGCTAATTGGATGTTTGCACTCTGCTTAGTTATTGATAAATTATTAAACAGTAAGTACGGAACCGATAATATAGGTAAGGGAATTATCGCACTTTCTACTGATAAAGGATATATGAGACAATCAGATCTTGAGAATTTGCGATCTCAGAATAATCTCAAAAAAGACCCAGATGATGCAATACCCAGACTGTTGCAGATGAATTTGAATTATAACGGTTCACCTATTAAGAAGGAAATTCAATATCTTTTAGTTGCTTGGAATATAAGAAATTTTGCAGGGCATAATATTAAGATACAAAACGTTTTTGGAGACAAATTCAAGGAATTATTTAAAGTATTACTATATTGTATATTCATTATTGTTGAGGAATATTAATACATTTTGTAAATCATATTATGTTGGATCCAATTATATTGGACTGAATCCTGATCGTAGACAGGTAGTTAAGACCCTCAAGTTATTACACGGGGCGAGTTTAAGTCCAAAACCTCTGGATATTCGCCGACAGAAAACTTTTTAATCAAGATTAGATATCTTTTGTGCAACCTATGAATCCAATAATAATAAATGCACATAAATTGCTGATACGTTTGGTTGAGACAGATATTGAACGAGATTATATTAGTAATGATTTTATTGAAACCAAGATAGATTTAACTCCGTACGAAATTAATGATGCAATAAACTATTTAGAAGGACAAGGAGCAATAGAGGTTCTGAGAGCATGTGGAACAGCACCTTATGATTTCTTAAGTGTAAGGATAGAGACTCCTGGCAGAATACTGTATCATCATATAAAAGATAAAATTTATAAAAAAGAAGGCCAACATAAGATAAAAGTTCTAATTCTATCTGCTAATCCTCTTGATACACCTAAATTGAGACTGGACGAAGAGGTCCGCGAAATAACGTCTAAGATAAGAGCTTCAAAATTTCGAGACTCAATAGAGCTTGTCTCAGAATGGGCGGTTAGGCCAGATGACATTCTTCAGGCACTTAATGAGGTCCGGCCAGAAATCGTGCATTTTTGTGGTCATGGAAGTTCTTCTGGTGAGATTATTGTTGTTGATAGCACAGGTTCGCCGAAGCCTATAAGCAATGAAGCGATTAGATCTCTATTTGAAACTATGAAAGATAATATTAAAATAGTTCTCATTAATGCCTGTTATTCCAGGACTCAGGCAGAATCAATCGTAAATGTTATTGATTGTGCTATAGGAATGAATACTAGTATTGGAGATTTAGCTGCGATAACGTTTGCGGCTGCATTTTATAGAGCCATCGGCTTTGGACGATCAGTCCAAGAAGCATTCTATCAAGGAAGAACTGCAATGCTCCTTGAAGGCATATCTGAAGAGAATACTCCAGAACTGCTGGTCAAATCAGGAATAGACCCTGCTCAGATTCGACTTATAGAAGGCGAATAAACGAATAGTGTGTTTCTTCACGATTTTTGCCTAGTCTTTGAATCTCATTTAATGATGGCGAATAAACTATATCAGATCAACTGCAGACCTAAATTGCGAATTATATAATCTTCTCCTGCTTTATTCAGCATTTCTTTCCAGCTTGAAAATCGAGTATGTTCACGAATAAACTTATCTAATTTTTCTTCCGGAATATTATTAAAATCTTCCTCATTGTCAACCTTAAAACCGGCAGATTCAAACATGTCATCTATCGTTACAAATTCGGTATATTCTGTCATGAATCTAACATTGAATAAGTCATCAAAGGGGACATTGTGTGTACCTTCTATCTTCTCCATATTACGTGCAAGATCCTCCAAATCAACCATCTTTATCTCACATCCAGTAATCCTTGTTAAGGATCCGTTTAAATTTAAATAATTTCCTATTCATCTTGGTTTATTTCCAGCTGTAAAAGCAACAAGAGAAAATCAAGGGCATCCAAGGCCCCTGAATGCTTTTAATTTCTCCGGGCTCCAATCTGATGAGATCCAGTCTTCCCTTTTGATTTCCGCCTCTTTCAATATCTGCATTAGAAGTCGAACCTCGATATCTTGCGTTTATGCAGGTTTGGTGTGGTAACACGAAGCTCGCACCTAAACATGTAATCGTGGTCAGAATCCTTGAAAGAACTGAGGGAACCCAAAGTATCTGCGGATCAGCTCGAATCTAAAGGAACGAGCTATTCGACAATTGGCACGGGCTCCACTGAAACGTTTATATCAATGCCATCGATCGGGGGGATCGGATGACCCAGGCGCAATCCCAATGCCACCCAGCCTTCGATGGCTCCAATCAGGTCGTCTCGACATTCTTCAATTGTATCTCCAACCGCTATCACACCCTGGAGACCCGCAACTGTTGCCATGTAGGTGCCGTCCTCCAGAGGCTCATATTTGGCATTTCTCAAGGCTGCCTGGATGTACTCTGCGAACATGCAGTACTCTATGTGCACGGAGAGGATTTAACTCTTTTTTGGAAGATGACAGGCAACATGCGCTCCTCGCACTCACAGAAAGCCCGACTACAATTTCCGGCGATGAGTGCTCTTTCGGTCTTCTCGGGCCAATTCATCTCGCATCGGCAGTGGAGACTGGATGGATGGCGTGCTCGCGGGCGATCTGAGCAAGTGGTTTGCCGGACTCAAGCACGACTACTATTAATATCTTGAATTCTCGATCGCAGGTGTAATCCGGTCTTTTTCATGTGATTCCCTCCATGAGTTGGCATTGCTAATCTCATTGTCCACTCGGAGGGGTTCACTCCATCTTGGTTCTTAAGCTACACCCCACCAAATCAAGAGCTGGACAAATAAAGGCTTCTAACCCCCCTCATAGTTGGACGGGCAGGACGATAATACCTTCAATCGAAGAAAACATTTATAGATTCAACCACCGAACCGGTCACACAGTCGGACGGAGATATGATGTCATGGGAAAAGTCAGAGCAGTTCTTACCTTGAGCCTTGCTATATGCTTAGGTCTAACAACTGTATGCCTTGCTTCTGAAGAAGTTTCATCTCTTGTAAAACAAGTCATGCCAGGAGTGGTTCTAATTCAAACTTATGATTCAAATGGGAATGAATTGGGACAAGGAAGCGGTTTTATTATCAGCAAAGATGGAGGAATTGTCACTTGCTATCATGTGATGAGAGGCTATTCCACAGCCATAGTAACCACGTCTGACGAAAAAAAATTCCAAGTCAGGAATGTCACTGCCCTAAACAAAAGTGATGATCTTGCAAGGATCTCATTATCTGTTGATAACCACAGTTTTTCTAACTTGAATGTGAATACGACAACCCCAGAGGTAGGCCAAGATATAATAGCAATCGGTGGGCCACTTGGATTAGCGAAAACAGTATCAGAAGGCATAGTTTCGGCCATCAGGAATAATACAATACAGATAACCGCGCCTATTTCTCCGGGGTCAAGCGGCGGGCCTGTATTCAATATGAGAGGAGAGGTAATTGGAATAGCCTCCTCTCAAATGAAAAACGGGCAAAATTTGAACTTCGCTATTCCTGCATATCTAATATCAACCATGCAGCAAGCTTCGGCAGAAAAGGTAAAGGAATTGCTTGAACCATACTCTGAAGTTGAAAGTTTTGATGCTGATACACCTTTGTGGAAAACATTGGGATATCAGTCTGAGGATGCATTTTTGAAGGTGAAAGGTACACGCACCCTTTCTGGGGCATATATCTATTATTGCATGGATCAATTATATTTTAAAAATAAATATAAAGAGACTATTCAGTGCTGCGATTATATTCTTGATGAAGATCCTTCGTTTCACTTAGCTTGGAACATGAAAGGATTAGCGTTGTATTATCTGACACGATACGAAGAGGCATTAAGCTGTTTCAATGAATCAATAGAACTAGACCCGTCAATGGGTGCATACTGGCAAAATAAAGGTGCGGCTCTAAAAAAACTTCATCGATATGCTGAAGCAAAAGAAGCATTTGCAAAAAGAGGGAACAATATATGGAAAGAAGAAGAACCAGTGATGGTGTTTCCGGGCAACATGAAGATATAACCAAAAGGGGGATAGGCCGAAGAAACCATGAAGCTGAAAGAGGATGAGATTTCGTTCCTTCAAGGCTACGTGGCGCAGCTAACCCAAAGCATCAGCCGGCTAACATTGAAGCCGAGCGAAGAGGAGATCAAGAAAAAGGGCTGGTGGAGTTCTGGAAATGAGAGAAATGCAACAACTATTTTGGAGTCCAAGATGCCAGTTCTTGATTTCAATTATAAAAGTAATAATCTAGCACATACCAGCCCGCCCCACATTCGCCCATCTCCGGGCTCTCATCCCCCTGCCACTGTGGCCGCAGATCGCAAGTCTCTGGGCCCTTCACACAGTCGCCCTCCGGCCCCGGAAGGCAGGCCCGCGTGCATGCTTGCGCCCGCCCCTGCGCGCTGCGGCCATGCGGACAAGCTGGTTGTAGACCTGAGGCCTTTTGTTATCAAGATATCGAGGCATCAAATCATTGACATTTAGCAGCTATCCGGACCATGTCAAATGTTTAAATAATATCAGACGTGAGGCGAAATAATGTCCGAAGTAGGCGAAATGGACGACGCTGAGATAAGGGCAAGGGGCCTCGACGCCCTCTACCAAGCCCTTGGGCCGGCCAGAGCCCATAAGTTTCTGGGTATGTTTCGCCGTGAGCCCACCGACTATGTCGAAATCTCTAGAAGGATATACGAAGGGCAGAGCATTGAAGAGATCTTCGATCGGGCGAAGAAAGAACGCCATTCGCATTAAAGCGGGATTTCGCCCTCCTGCAATGCCATATTCAAGTTCTTCTGAATTAGGATTGTAGCCCCGTCCCCCTCCTGTGTCAGCCCCCCGTGCATACAAGCGCCCGCCCGCGCGCGCAAAGGGGGGGGCATACGGCATCGGTTAAGGAATTATTGATATTATATTAATAATTTATTTTACATTTTGCTATTGGGCCAAAAACTCGAATTAGCTGAAATCAGCTCTCTGTGGGCTCGAGCCTTTTCTGCAAAAAATGATCTCAAAAAACTCAGAAGCCTAATTCTGTGCATACTGGTCTTAACCGATGACGCATGGCGCGCAAAGGCGCCTGCATGGATGGATAATCGCCCACACATCGTCTGTCACCCCTCAATATAGAGCAGTCCGGGTGCCAGGAGTTGATAGCTCCACAGCCCGCTCACGATTTGGTCTGTTCAAAGGCCGCGGTGACCCCGGCATCCTTGAACAATTTGCAGAGAAGCAACTCTGCAGTTCCGCCTCCTAGATTAGCTGCACATTCTTGGTCAATTTTGCCCTTTCATACAGCTTTCTATCCAGCGTCAAGAGTGGCACTTGGCTTTCCTCAGCCGCAGCCAGAAAGAGTGAGTCGTAGAAAGCAGTCTTGGCCTCTAAAGAGATGATGTATGCCTCCATGGTCAGATCCTCAGCCCGGATGAGTTCACACGCCTCTGAGATGAAACTCTGGCATTTCTTAAAGGCCGCTAATGTCAGGTCTTTATCCCCACCACAGAAGGCGACTTGCTTGCTGGCCACATTCCCAACCTCAGCAATAGCAAGATCCAGGGTGATCAAGTCGGATTTTGCAGCTGCTTGTATTGCCCGCGTTGAAGCATCTTCTCTAAAGAACATAGCAGCGATTACACTTGAATCAAGGACCACCTTATCTGGCATCTCGATCCTCCCTGATCATCTCTGCCGCCCCAATTTTATTAGGAATTTGGTCCTCCCATAGCTCTTTTGCCTCCGCCAATAGCTTCTGCTTCTTCTTCTCCCGGACTATCCTCTCCACTGACTGTCTGATCTCGACCTGCCAGTTGACGTCATTCATCTCATCCATCATCCGGCGAACACGATCATCTATCCGGATGCTGTAAACATTAGTTGACATAATACTTATGTTTACAATTTTTATATATGAAACTGTCGATGAGGATCTGTGAGCTAATTTCCTTCATGCCCTTGCGACCCTGGTAAGGCCCGAAGGCATAGGAGCACTGGCGCTCTTACCCCCTGCATCCCGCATCCCACTGCCGCCCGGCCACAGACCACATGGCTCCCTTCCACCATTCGCCCTCCTGCCCCCCTGTGGCAGCCCCACATGCATGCGTAGCGCCCGCACGCGTGCGTGCAGCGGCCATGCGGGCAAGCTGGTGGTGGACCTGAGGCCTTTTGTGATCAAGGTTATATCTTCAGGGGCCTCCGGAGAGGGGATTTTCGGCCTGCGGCAGCATTTTCAGTATAAATCCCGAGCCCCCGTTTGCCCCCTCAGTAGATTCAACGGAAAAAATCAGGCCGATAGATTATACGGCAAATGCCCTGGATTTCTAAGTGCTCCTGTAGCTTGTATACAGCAAATGAACCACCAGATAAATGAAGGGCTAGAAAAAAGGCGACAATTGTTTTAGTCCCCATTTCTCATTCAGATCTGGCCAGTAGATCTGCGCTGTATATCACTTTTATGCCTGCATCTCTTATCTTGGCCATTGTTTCTTCCAACTGGTCGTGATACGCGGGTTTGGTCGCATCAAGAACGATGTAAGTATCAAAACCCAGGGCTATTGCGCTTACGGCGGTTTCGTAGACACATACATCAAGGACAAAGCCCGTGATATAGACCCTCCTGATATTATCGGCCCTGAGCATGGCCTCTAGGTGCGAATTTTCGAACACACTATAAGCATCATCATCTCTTTCCACGCCTTTGTGGATTATCGTCCGGATATTCCTTTGGTCTAATGAGAAATGGAATTCTGCACCAATCGTGCCGGCGATGCAGTGCATCGGCCATTTAGCAAAACTGCAATGGTCTGGCGGGTGCCAATCTTTGCTGGCAATAACATACCGAAATCTCGGAATGATTTTGTTGATTACCGTGATCGCTTCGCTTGCGTTTTGCGCAGGCAATGCACCACCTTCTGTAAAATCGTTTTGCGGTTCCACAACGATCAAAGCCGCATCATTGCTTATTCCTCCATGCATATCATCCATTGAGGAATGGCCATATAAGAGGATTCTGATTAACCTAAGGTCGATGGTCCCCAACGAACTCTGTTAATATTTTGACGCTTTCGCTCTAATTTTCCCTGTTCTTGCCCCCTGAATCTCTTATTTTCATCAGATTTTTCATATTTTTTCGACAGCTACCGCTATGCCTGCAAGCAGGTGTGGACCTGAGGCCTTTTGTGATCAAGTCTCAAGAGAAGTAGTTTATGCAGCAATAATCGACTGGAATCCTGTTAATTCATCAAACCTCATTATCGGTGATGGCTCAGCGATGATGATGGTGCCGAAGAATTAGGCGGCGTATCCGGCAGAAGAAATATGGGCTTTGCGTTCTGCAAAGCCATTTGGGATTGTCAATAGGGTACTTCCTTATAGCATAGCCACCAATCAAAGCAAGTCATGTTATTGCCTGTGACTCGTGTAGCCTTTGTTGTCTCGTTCGTCGGTGGCGGTATTATTACGCCATCGGCTATGAGTTCGTTATTTGGCCAGTTAGCAGGCATAGCTACCCGGTTCTGATCTGCAACCTGGAGAGCTCTGACGGTCCTCAGAATCTCATCCATATTCCTGCCAACTTCCTGCGGATAATAAAGAATCGTCCTAATGGTTCCACTGGGATCTATGATAAACACTGCTCTGACCGTGTTGCTTCCTTTAGCAGGGTGGATCATGCCCAACTGTTTGGCAACACGCCCTGTGCCATCAGCTATTATTGGAAAAGTTATGTTCGTCTTTAAGGTATCGTTGATCCATTCGACCCACTTCATATGGGCCTGGACCTGGTCTATAGAAAGCCCTATCAACTCGGTGTTGTTCTCCCTGAACTGCTCGTGCCTCTTGGCAAAGGCCACAAACTCCGTTGTGCATACAGGTGTAAAATCTCCAGGATGACTGAAGAGAATGAACCATTTGCCGGCGTATGCATCGGGCAGTTCCATCGTTCCCGCAGTAGTCTGTACCGTCATATCGGGAAACCTGTCTCCCAGCAGGGGCATCCCTTGAGTAGCATTATCTGTAGATATCGCCGGTGTCGCCAGGATACTCAATAGAACCAGCGATAAGGCAGATGATGTTAAAATTCTGCTCATTCAACTAACCTCCATGTTTAAAGATGTATCCCTTTTCCAAGAGTTAAATACTTTGGCACGTGATAGGAATCGAATTCAAAAAAAGAGGATTCCGATTAACTTAGGGTCGATGGTCCCCATAACGAACTCCGTCAATATTTTCAATTTATAGCTTAGAGGATGGCCCCCCGTGCATACAAGCGCCCGCCCGCGCGCTGCCGGCCATGCGGGCAACCCCCGGGAAGATGCCCGAAAATCCAACCTCGGAGCGTTTTCACCGATAGACCTTGCAGATGACAAGAAGTATAGAGAACAGAAGTTAGGTGATATCGCCTCTACTTACCTATCGATTTTACAAAGGCCACAAGCTCTTCAGAGGTAACGCCTACCTTTGCGAGTGTTGCTAGCAGCCCTTCATCTTCAGTAAGAGCTTTTGCTATTTCATAGGCTGCAGCATACGCTTTATCATGATGATCTACATGTACAAAAACGATGAAATCGCCGAATACGCCGTAAATAATCACAAAAGGATCTACATGGTCGCCTCTAAGGCCCTTCAAGTTGTGGCTTTTGGGTTCTCCTATTTCGGGATTTTCACATATCGCTTTGATCTTCTTCCCAAACCTTTGCTCCAAAGCAGCATCCTTTTTCGTCAGCTTCTTGAATTGCTTATGAAAATGACTTGGAAGGAGGGGCCTAAATGCCATGAAGGATCAAAATTGGATAAATCAGGGTTTTAGCAGGTAGGCCAATAGCTCATCGGCATCCTTGAAGACCTTACAGCGGCCCTCAGCAAAATCCTCCAGGCCTTCTCTGATGCCCTCGATGAACTCTTTGCCTGTCTCAGAGTTAGCCTTTACAGGATTAACGACAGGTGACATCAAATTTTTGACCTCCAGGTTATCTGAGCAAACCAACTGATCACGCCTCCGTCAGATATGTTATGGCTGTGTTGATAAAAACCTTTGCACTTCCATCGCCCTCCTGCCCCCCCGTTGGGCATCCCCGCGTGCATGCAAGCGCCCGTCCGCGCACTGCGGCCATATGAGCAATTCGGATGTATGATAAACGAAGCTATCGTTGGGAGTTATCATAGCAAGATCAGAACGATGTTAATGAGCAGACGCATAAGTCCTCTCTGGCTCCCGTCGAGGAGATCCAATAATCTCTATCGATTTTAGCTTCTTTCAAAACCGCATTAGGAGCCGAACCCAATATCTTTGCCTTTGTGCATATTGGGTCTGATAACCCGAGTCATGCCTCGAATCATATAATCATGGCCCGAGCTTTGAAAGGCCCTCGAATCCTCAACTGGCTGATCATCTCTTAACCGAAGACCAATGGATTGATATCTATCTCTTCACCCAGGGTTAACAACGAAAATACCCGGACTATTGTACAGGAAGAGGTTGCGTTATTGGCTGATGATTTTGATATAAAAACCGCTGGAGGCCTCACCGAAGCCGAGGCCGCAAAACTGCTAAAAGAAGTAGGCTACAACGAGCTACCCTCAACCAAACCCCGCAGCGCCTTCGCCATTGCCTTTGAAGTTGTCAAGGAGCCTATGTTCCTGCTCCTGGTAGCGGGCGGGCTGGTTTATTTTTTGCTTGGAGATCTCCAAGAGGCCCTGATACTAATGGGCTCTGTCCTGGTTGTTATGGGCATCACTTTCTATCAGGAACGCAAGACAGAGCGGGCCCTGGAGGCCTTGCGAGACATGTCTAGCCCGCGTGCACTGGTAATCCGGGATGGTGTGGAGAAGCGGATAGCCGGAAGGGATGTAGTCCCGGGAGATCTGATTGTTCTTGCAGAAGGCGACCGCGTGCCTGCGGATGCAGTTTTGCTGAGCTGCACCAATCTTTCCGCAGATGAATCCCTTCTCACAGGTGAATCGGTCTCTGTCCGGAAGGTATGCTCTGAGACCGACTCGCCTGTGATGGCCAGACCGGGTGGAGATGATCTGCCATTCGTCTACTCTGGAAGCCTGGTTGTGCAGGGCCAGGGGGTGGCAGTGGCCAGGGCTACGGGAATAAACACCGAGATCGGCAAGATTGGAAGAGCTTTAGAGCAGGTCAAGTCCAAGGAGACGGCCCTTCAGAAAGAGACCAACCTGCTGGTACGCAACCTGGCGTTGCTCGGTTTGGGCCTGTGTCTACTGGTAGTAGTTGCCTATGGCATAACCAGAGGCAACTGGCTGCAAGGAGTACTGGCGGGCATAACCACCGCCATGGCCGTGCTGCCCGAAGAGTTCCCCGTGGTCTTGACAGTATTTCTGGCGCTGGGAGCGTGGAGAATCTCTCAGAATAACGTCTTAACCCGGCGTGTTCCGGCGGTAGAGACCCTAGGTTCTGCCACTGTGCTCTGCACGGACAAGACTGGTACCTTGACTCTTAACCGCATGAAGGTGAAAAAGATATTCGCCAGCGGCCAATCAGTCGAGCTGGATGACGGCAGAGACAATCTGCCTGAGGCCATTCATGAGGTGATTGAGTTTTCCATTCTGGCCAGTCAGATGGATCCCTTCGATCCCATGGAGAAGGCCTTCAAAAAGCTGGGCGAGGACTACCTGGCCAAAACTGAGCACATCCACAGGGACTGGGAGCTGGTTCGAGAGTATCCATTATCAAAGAAGTTGCTGGCCATGTCCCGCGTCTGGAGATCGTCTTCGGGAAATGAGTATGTGATCGCTGCCAAGGGTGCGCCTGAAGCTATTGCAGAACTATGCCACATCGATCCGGATCGGGAAAAAGAACTATCCAATAACATCCAGACCATGGCCAATGAGGGCATGCGCGTATTAGGTGTAGCCAAGGCCTCATTCCAAAAGACCGATCTGCCCGATGGACAGCACGACTTCGAGTTTGAATTTCTGGGCTTGATAGGAATGGAAGACCCGGTGCGGCCAGGCGTTCCTGAGGCGATTAAGGAATGCTATTCTGCCGGGATTCGAGTGGTGATGATAACTGGAGACTATCCAGGAACTGCTCAGGCTATAGCCAGGCAAATTGGCCTGCCAACAGATAAGGTCATCACCGGTCCTGAACTGGCAATACTGAGCGATCAAGAACTTCAGGAGAAGGTCCGAGATATCTGCCTCTTCTCTCGCGTTGTACCGGAACAGAAGCTGAGGCTTGTCAAAGCCCTAAAGGCCAATGGAGAGGTCGTGGCCATGACAGGCGACGGGGTGAACGATGCACCCGCCCTAAAAGCTGCCGATATCGGAATAGCCATGGGAGGCAGGGGCACAGACGTGGCCCGCGAGTCAGCATCTCTGGTGCTTTTGGACGACGACTTCTCGTCCATTGTCAAGGCGATAAAATCAGGCCGCAGGATATTTGATAATATCAAGAAGGCCATGGCCTACATTCTGGCCATACATGTGCCTATTGCGGGCATTTCGCTTATTCCCGTGCTCCTGGGATGGCCGTTGATATTTTTCCCGGTTCATGTAGTCTTCCTGGAGCTTATCATAGATCCTGCCTGCTCAATTGCCTTTGAGGCCGAGCCTGAGGAGGCAGATGTGATGGACCGGCCGCCCAGAGATCCAAATGCGCCTCTGTTTAGCAGTCATGCATTGGTGCTCAGTCTGCTTCAAGGCTTGAGCGTTCTGGTCATAGTCATGGCAGTTTTCACCGTCTCACTCTATCGTGGTCAGGGTGAGGCCGAAGCCAGGGCACTGACTTATACCACCCTCATTTTTGCTAATCTGGCCCTTATTCTGGCAAATAGATCCTGGACCAGGACCATCCTGGAGACAATGAGCACCCCCAATCCTGCCCTTTGGTGGGTGGTGGGAGGCGCCTTGGTCTTCCTGGCAATGGCGATATATGTTCCATTCCTTCGAGAGATATTCAGCTTTGCCTATCTGCATCTTATTGATATAGCCATTTGTTTTGCATCCGGGATAGCGAGCATTTTATGGTTTGAAGCGCTGAAGATCTTCAATGGCAGAAATCGGGATTCACGGCCACATTAGGAAACAACTGAAGGGTAGGTGAATCTCGCCGCGGGAAGGATGAACTTCCCGCCGGATCATCCACCCTTATTGCCCCAAGGGCGGCAAGATCCCTAGTTGTTGCATCAGCCCAAGCAGGTTGGCCTCACCCCAGAGCTCTGCGATCTTTCCGTTTTCTATCCGAAAGATTTCGATGCCTGTCATGGTTATGGATTTGCCTGTGGGCACTAAATCCATGAAAGCACCTTTGTGTATGCCGCGAGCTGTGAAGCGTGCAGCGACTTTGTCTTCCTCTGCCACCATATCCTCTACGGTAACATTCAGATGCTCGAAGGCTGACCTGCATGCTGTAATCACATCGTTCATCCCCTTAATTCCTGGAGCTGATGGAAGGGGTGTGTGCAGGGCAAAGTTTGGAGCCAGCAACTCATCTGCGGCTCTCAAGTCTCCCTTGGATGGTCCTTCCTCGAAAAAGCGAAGTACAATGCGTTTGTTATCCTCTATTGACATCGATTATCGTCTCCTATTTTTTCTGCAAGAGTTTCGGCTTTAGACGAATCCTTTTCCATAGAAGTCAGTAATGTCAAAGTATATGGTGGCATTCTCTCCGGATGTAAGATGGACCTCCAGCACATCATAGGATCTGCCCTCTTCACCCTCGACCAGGTACTGAGATATGCGATCCCTGTCCACTGCATCCGTCCCGAACCTCTTTTCCAGATAATAATACTCTGAGCCTACCCCTTCAAGATCGGTTCTTGCATTCATAATGACTATGGCGTCCTCCATGGACTCTCCGCGGTTATCGCTGAAGCTGATATGGGCATAGCTCAGATCCCGATATGTGCTCCATGCCTCTTCTGCCTCCTGGGTCCTTCCCAGGCTGCGCAATGCCAGCGCCTTGCCATACCAGGACTGAGAGCTGTTGGGGTAGATGTCTACGGACTCTTCGAATGATTGCAGGGCCTCTTCATATCGGCCCAGCTCTCCCAGCGCATAACCCTTACTATCCCAGGGCCTGCTCCAGTTTCCATCGATGAGTATGGCCTGATCATAGCAGGTTATGGCCTCTTCATATCGACCCAATTCCTGGAGAGAATTGCCTTTGTCATACCATACGAATTTGTTCTCTGGATCTATCTGCAGGGATTGATCATAGGAAGCAAGAGAATCGTTCATCCTGCCAATATAGCTTTCATCTGTCGCCCTGGCATACCAGACGTCTGCATTCTTGTCATCGATCCGGATGGATTTATTATAGGACGAAATGGCCTCTTCGTATCTTTTCAGACCGCTGAGGGCCATCCCCCGGGCAAACCAGACGGTTGCATTCTCCGGGTCGACGGTGGTGGCGTTGTCAAATGACCTAAAAGCCTCTTTGAGGCTTCCGTTAACGTATTCTTCTGCTCCTTTGGTCAGCCAATACTCAATAGTACCCACATCACCCAATCCAGTCAGGCATAAAAGTGAGAGAATGGATAAGGTGAGGAGAATTTCGGTTCGCATTGAAAACACCTGATATGTATTCCCCATCCCCCCTAATAAATATTTGCAGACGATTTGCGGCAAATTGCATGGCCTCTGATTCTCTATTCCCGGGATTGAGATTGAAGGAGAAGATCAGCGGGAATTTATCGAAAAAAAATACGAGAAAAGAAGCTAAAAAGGATATTTTCAGGATCCTTTCAGGTCCTCCCTCTGGGTGATATCCTTGATCTCCTTTTTCAGTTCCTCGGGCAGGCCCTTTATCTCCACATCCAAAAATCCCCGAACTATGACGCTGGTGGCCTGCTCAGAGGAGAGGCCCCGTGCCATCAGATATTCCAGCTCCTCCTCGGAGATTCTGCCCACTGCGGCCTCATGGGACATATCCAGGTCCCGGCAATGGCCATCGAGCTCCGGAATGGAGTAGATCCGCCCCTCATTGGAGAGGAGAAGGCCGACGCATTCCAGGTGAGCGCGCGCTCCGGGAACGGTTCCGGTCATCCTCCCCCGGGCGATGACATCCCCGCCCATGCAGACCACTCGGGAGATGGACTCGGCGCTGGTCTCAGGGGCGTTCAGGAACACATCGCTTCCCACATCGATATTGCCCATGGTGGAGTAGATCACTGTATTGAAGCTGGCCACCGCTCCCCGGCCGGCCAGATTGGCTGTGGGGAATGTCTGCAGGGTCTTGACCGGTCGGAGCATGATGTAGTTGTTGTACAGCGATCCACCCTCAGCGATGGTCACCCCGGTCCTCGGACGCACCTCAACCTCCTTTCCCCAGCTGTGCACCATGGTGAAGCTCACCTTGGCGTTCTTCTGGATATAGTACTCGGAGACGCCGATGTGCAGCCCCCTCTGAACATGGGCGGGGGTGGTGCAGCCGGTGATCACATGCAGCTCAGAGCCCTCCTCGGCGATGACGATGTTGTGCACCCGCTGGTTGAGATTGGTGGAGCCCAGATACAGGCAGCTTTTCACCGGAAAGATGGTCTTCATGTTCTTCTTGGCGCGGATGAAGAAGCCTGCCGGAGGGGCTTCGGCCACATCTGCCGTGTACTTGTCTGCGTCCGCGGCCACCAGCTTCCACCAGTAGTCCTGCAGGAAGTCGTACTTTTTCAGGGCAGAGGCGATATCCATGATCTCCACCCCTTCGTAGAGGGACTTGGCCACTACAGGGGTCTGATCCATCTGCACATAAGCCCCGGAGGATTCGTCATCCAGGGTCACGCCCACGTCCAGAGCTGCCTTCTTTACCACATTGGGCAGATCCAGTGCATCATCGACAGCGCTCTGGGGCTTGGCATCGGACTGGTAGCTCTCCAGGTTTACATCGGTACCAAAGAGCGCCTTCTTATCTCGCGCTTTGCGGGCCTTCTCCTCTATGCTTGACATGCGCACCCCGCACAACCCTCGTATCCGCTTTTCTTGATCTGCTCCAAGATCTCGCCCGGATTTCCGCTGCAGACGATCGCACCGCCCAGCATGACATGGGCCCGGTCTGCCTTCATATAATCCAGGATATGGCCGAAGTGGGTGATAATGATCCCCGATTTCGTCCGGTAGCTTGGTCGCTGATCCTTCTGAGTGAGCTGGTTTATGGCATCTCCTATGAGCTTGATGTTCTCCAGGTCCACCCCAGAATCGGGCTCATCCAGCATCACCAGGTCCGGCTGCTGGGCTAAAAGCTGAACCATCTCCGAGCGCTTGACCTCTCCGCCAGAAAAGCCGCGGTTAACATCCCTCTCCGCAAAGGCCTCAAAGTCCATCTTTTTGAGAATGGACTCGGTGTCTGCCTGGGGATTGATGATCGTGATCAGGTCTTTGAGCCTCAGGCCGCGAATGGCCGGCGGCCGCTGAAAGGCCATGCCTATTCCCAGGCGCGCCCGCTCGTCCATGGACATGTGAGTGATATCCTTTTCTTTAAATATAATGCGCCCTTTATCGATGGTGTACCTGGGAATACCGGCTATGACATTCAAGAGAGTGGTCTTGCCCGTCCCATTGGGGCCGAAGAGGGCATGGGTCTCACCACTGTTTATCCTAAGGTTGAAGTTCTTCAAAACCTGCTTACTGCCAATGCTGACCGACAGATCTTCAATCTCCAGCAGCCGCATCACCTCCAATTGCCAGTTAAGTCTCTCTTTAGGATTATATTACCTTTTGCTGCAGTAGAGGAGATGATCCAGAGAATTCAATCCAGAGCACCCTGTGCCACTGCCTCCAGCTCATCGATCGCCTGGCAGATGGATGCATAGCTCATCACCACTCTGCCTGCCACAGTATCCTGGCAGCCCAATAGCCTGCAGAGAGCGATGTCATACCCCCCAGGATCGATCTTCCTCTTTTGCAGGTACTCGTGGCCCCAGGGGCCGGCCACCAGATACTTGTTAAGCGGATCGGAGGTGCTCGTATAGTGCTCCAGCATGCCCGCGGCGGGATCTTCCATTCGGTCGAAGCTCTTTTGCAGGGCAAGAGCCCTCTTCTCCAGAATTGTTCTGCTGGCCAGGCGGGGGCGCCGCACCAGCTCCTCCAGAGCCTGCAGCTGCGCAGAATCCAGGTTGCGGCGGGCAAAACCAATGGAGTTTTTCAGACCCCTGCCATAAGCCTGCTCTATGGCCGCTCTCCTCTTCTCCCAATCGTCATAGTTGGCATCCAGACTTCCCGTTCTCTTCTCCTCTAATGCTCTCAGAGCGGCTCGAGAGGAATCCAGGCTCCGGGTCACCGACTGCACATAGACCAATACCTTGCCCAGGCCCGAAGAGAACTGGCCCTGCAGCAGCGGCTCAATCATCCCTTTTATCCTATCTGCCGCAACCAACGGATCTGCCTTCATATTCCCCTACCACATCAGCCGGGATGGGATGGTCTGCCCGGCCAATAGAGCGCTCTCATCCTCTCTATGCCGGATGAGCTCCCAGCGGTCCTCAGAGACCAAAACTTCTGCCGGTCTCGGCTGGCCGTTATACTGGGAAGCCATGGAGAAGCCATAGGCACCAGCATCCAGGAAGGCCAGGGTATCGCCCCGCACCAGGCGAGGGAGACGGCGGTCTCGGGCCAGCACATCGCCGGTCTCGCAGATCGGGCCGACGATGGTATAGGTCTCCTCTCCCTGCTCTTCCGCACGGTTGGCCGCCAGCACATGATGATAGGAGTCATAGAGCATGGGCCGGGCGAGGACGTTGAAGCCGGCGTCCACTGCCACGAAGTTGACATGCGCCCTCTTGACCACATTGACTCCCGTGAGCATGATAGTGCTGTCCGCCACTATGCTCCTGCCCGGCTCCAAAATGAGCTGAGGGAAGATTCCCATATCCCGGCAGCTATCCTGGATTACCGGCAAGACGGCCTTTGCCAGATCCGAGGGCAGGGGGGCAGTGCTGTCTGGTTGGTATTGGATGCCAAGGCCTCCCCCCAGGTCTATTCTTTCCACATTCCCGCCCTCAGCCACCACTGCTCTGGTGATGTCCATCATCCTTCCCGCTGCCTCGGCGAAGGGGGCGGTGTCCAGAATCTGGCTGCCGATATGGCAGTGCAGTCCCACTGGCTTTATCCCTTCGAGCTCCATCGCTCTCTTATAGGTCCCGGCCACCTGCTCCGCAGGGATGCCGAACTTTGAGGATCTCAGGCCGGTGGCGATCTTGGGATGGGTTTTTGGCGATACATTGGGGTTGACTCGAAAGAGGATCTCAGCCTCTGAATCCAGGTTACGGGCGGTCCTGGCCAGGTGCTCCAGCTCTTCATTGGAGTCCACGGAGATGCGAACCCCTGCCTGGAGGGCAGCTATGTGATCCTTCTCGCTCTTGGAGTTGCCGTTGAAGAGGATCATATCCCTGGGGATGCCAGCCAGGCGAACCAGGGAAAGCTCCCCTGCAGAGAATATGTCCGCCCCCATTCCCTCCTGAGCGGCGACTTGCAGAATGGCCAGATTGCCATTGGCCTTCACCGCGAAATATTTCTCTGCATCAGGAAATGCTCTATGATAGCGGCGGATGTTCTCTCGCAACCTTCTCTCGGAGGTGACATATAGTGGAGTGCCCTCCTCCGCGGCCAGACGGCAGCAGTCGACGTCCTCGATATAGAGGTGGTTGTCTATAGTGGTGAGATGATCTTTGGATCCAAACATAGATCCCATGATCTCTTCTTGATTACTAAATCGTTTCTATTAAAGCTCATTTCATCGACTTCAACCACTTATCAATCTCCCTGGCGGCGATCTCCCTTCCTCCCAGTCCGAACGCCAGGGCCACGGCCACAGCGATGGCGCCCAGCAGCAGTCCGAATGCCAGGTTGATGATCTCATTCGCCAGTCCCATGTGCCTCAGGGCCATGGCTCCGGAGAATATCAATACGGAAATCCTGGCCGCCTGAGCGAGCATCTTCGCCTGGCTGGTGTTGCTGGCCATCACTGTGTCATAAGCCAGATTGGCCAGGTAAATGCCGGTGGCCAGTATCACCAGTCCCACCAGAACGCGGCCGGCGAAGACTATGAACTCATAGATCAGGTCTGCCATCAGGGCGAAGTTGAGGATTCTGGATGCCTCTATCAGGGCAAAGAGCATTATTGCCACCAGCACCAGGTAGCCCGCCAACTGGGAGGGCTTTCTCTCTCCTTCTGCCGGCTCCTTTCCCAGGCCCAGCCAGACCAGTATGGAGTCGAATCCCGCTGCCGCCAGGAGGTTTGTGACCAGCTCTGCCACGATCTTTCCAAGCACATAAGCGATGGCCAGGATCAGAATGGCCCCGAAGGCTGAGGGAAGTGCAGCCAGTATCTGGTTGAGCATATTAGATAACGGTTGGGTGACAGATACCAGGTCCAGGGCCTGGAGGGCTGCCATGAGGACGGGGATCAGTATCAAGGCATAGACGATCAGGCCGATCAAACCGGCCAGCCCTCGTTCTCCCAGTACCCGGGAAAGGCCCACCTTCTCGCTCAGCCTCTCCGAGCCGACTGCCAGCAGCAGGCCGGTGAGGATCTTTTGCACGATGCGGGCGAGAAACCAGCCGACGAGGAGGATAGCTGCTGCTGCCAGCAGATTGGGGAGGAAGCCAAGCATCTTGGCCATCATCACCTGCAGGGGCTCGAGAAGCCCGCCCAAAGAGAGTGCATTGAGGACCATGGGCAGGAAGAGGAGGAGCACAAGGTAGAATACGATCTCGGAAATAGTCTGGCTCAATGGCATCTCCTTTCTCTCCAGACCGGCCTTGCTGCCTATGTCCTCATCGATGTTTGCAGATCGAAGAACTGTCAATACCACCCTCTTGAGAACCATCGCTAAGACGATAGCGACGATCGCTATCAATAGGGCGGCAAAGAGCTTGGGAATATAGGCGAAGACCACCGTTAGCATCTCATTTAATGGCTGAGCAACCAGTGTTAAGCCCAGAGTCTCGAAAAATGCTACTATAACAAAAAATAGTAGAACATAATAAATTATCCGAGTAATCCATCGATTCGAGTCTATGGATCTGGCCCTTTCCTCGCCCACTGCCACCCGGGCTATTTTTTCATCCATTGCAGTGCGACGCAGCGCTTTGCCAATGAGAGAGCTGACAATCAAAGCTACGATCCACCCCACAACAAGGATGATCAAAGCACTAAAGATATTGGAACTCATAGGTCCAAAGATCTGAGTTACCTGATCGCTTATTCTCATAAGATCACCATTCATTTCAGATGCAAATTTCAAAGCCTGTTTGAGCAAAATGCTATTAACAATAATGTACAATACCATTACTTAAAGATAGTGGATGATTAGCGCCCGGATATTCGATTTCAAAATGAGTCTGTGTATATCAAAATAAGTTTAATATGTTTTGATTCTATCATCTATCCTTAATGGAAATGAATACGGATTTTTAATTCTAACTCCTTTTGAATAATCCTCTACGTTATAATTTTCCGGCACGGCATCATAAACACATAAGCCTTCTATTGTTGATGTTGCCGTATTAAGAGCCAAATTGCTAATTTTTGTCCCCATAGATGCAAATGATATATTATATTTTTCTTGTGGAAAATCCGCAATAATCTTACCTAAATCGCATAAAATTGTTTGATATCCATGAGATGGTGTATATCTTATTTCTATTGAATCTTTTCTCAAGGGCAACTTGCATGCCAATTCTTCACCAACTTTTCTTGCATGACCGTTCCATTTTGCATGATTATCTGTATCATCTCCCCTTGGAACCATTAAAATTACCTCATCTGGATCAACATCTTCAGCCAGCAAATGAGCTCTTTCTAATTCATGACCAGTAAACATGATTAAGACGTCTTCTTTTGATGGATCATGATTCCTGCCGAGATCCGGAAAGTAGTTTTTTTTCTCCAATCCCTGAGAAAGATTTTTTCCGTATTCCATTGGCTCAAAATAGATTATCTCTCCACTTGTATACTGAAATGCCTTCATGAGATATGAACCCAAGTTTCTTGTTAATGTACTCATGTCGAGATAAGTATATCTAACAACCAATTCACTATCAATTTCTAATAACTTATCTAATACCTCTCGAGGGTTGTGAAAATCACACTCTATGAAATAATATGATTTGATGTCACGGTTTTCGAGAAATTTCGTAATATTTTTTTTATGTTCTACGACTTTCTTCCGACAAGTACCAGTATCTATTAGATAAAACACATTGAAATATATTTTCTTTTGCTTTAGGATCGATGAGATCCATTCTGTATTTAAAATGCACTTTATCCCGACAAGATCTCGGTCTTCAAAACTCAAAGAACCAATATAATTAATTTTATCCTTATTTTTATTTCGCACCTCAGAAATTAACGAGAGAGTAGATTGAGAGCTTAATATTCTGTTTTTCTCTTTGTCCATTAAGCTGCACCATACTTATCCTAGTCTCAACCTTCTCCTCTGATTTTCTCTCTAATATCTTTACGTAATTCGCCTCGGAATTTCGCATCTAAAATCTTTTTTGGCAAGCGATCGTTAGCTTTTCTGCTAAAGAATTCTTGAGCCAAATTTTTATTAACCATCACCTCTGCCTCACCATAACTTATCCACTCTATGCTTTTATCACTTGTTTTAACGGGGACTTTTCCGGTTACCTTTGTGATATTGGCAAAAATAGAAACCATTTCAAATAGAGCTAGCGCATCTTGCTCTCCAATATTAAGTTTTCTCTTCAAATTATCAATTGATAAACTAATTTTTTTGTTTTCGTGTCCTGTAAAATAATCCTCGATTATGGCGGTCAGATCCGATTCACCTAATTTCTTGTCTTGAACAATCTGACGCCATGGCATAAAGGATAGTTATACAAAATCTATTTAAACATTCCGTTTCATTCAGCGAATTATAATGGGGAATTCATGAGAGAACTGAAAAGCCGTTCAGATAAATCAGAAATGATAGGTTATAGTTTTATAACTTTTTTTCAGGTATTATATTAGGAAAATATATAAATACCAATTCTATTATTTGTGATGTGTCCTGGGTCGGTATTATTGCAGGTATTTTAATTATATTATATAATAAAATCTCTAAATATATTTGGTGGCGAGATCTAAGAGAGGATTTAAAATGACCTCATTTAGACCCAAACTTACTGATAATGATAAATATATCTTAAATAAATATGGGATAAGGGAATATATTTCGCTTGCAGCCAAGAGCGAAAATCACGAGGCATATAATTTATTGCTGGCCGCAGCCCATTATTTAGATGAGTTTAATAATAAATTAAGTAATGAAATAGCATTTAAGTTATTTAATCATTATATGTATAATAGAATATATTATTTAGAGCCTAATGGATTTACGATTCGAGAAAGTGAATTATCTGCGATTTATAATATTAGGGAAAAAATTAAAAAGATTGCTGAAGTAGAGGGAAAACAAGATTATGATATTGTCGAGCGTGTAAACGCACTGATTTTAAATATTTTGATTTCGGAACGTTGGTGGAATCCCAGCTAGTACAGCCGGGCTTAAATAAGCCCAATTTTAGATAGTAAGTGCCTTCCCTCGATATGTCCATTTGAATGGCTTTGCCATTGTCTTGTTGAAGTACTCGACAAACGCCAGAACCTTGGCGTTCAGATCATTGATAGAAGCAAAGCTGGCCCGCCTGAGCAGCTTCCTGACCAAAATGCTAAACCATATTTCGACCTGGTTCATCCAAGAAGCGTGTATCGGCGTGTAGTGAAAGACAATTGAGTGAGATGGATCGGCCAAGAATGATTCGCGAGTTTCGATTGACTTCAGAATACCATCTCTGCCTTTGATTCCTAAGTCGATGTCCAAGTCGGATACATCTGCCACATACCTCACAAGAGACTCTGATTTATGGATATTGAGATTGTCGGCGACAAAGTGCCAGCGGGATGTGGATAAGGATCTTTCTACCACTTCCTTGATATGGGATACGAAGTCATCTTCATTGCGCGTATCGCCGCAAGAAATGGTGTCAACCTTTCCGTTGGCTACCGCAAAGCTCACGATGAATGATTGAGTTCCATGCCTGATGTATTCAAACTCCCTGCGTTCCACTTTTCCTGGTGCCATTGGCAATCCAGGGTGTTTGCGTTCGAGAGCTTGTACCCCAGTCATTTCATCGATGCTCATTACGACTTCACCTTTTTGAGCCAAATTAATGGCTTGTTGATACAGTGAATTGATATCGTCTACCTTTTCGTCGAATTGATCGTCCGGAGCAGGTGTTAGCCAGTAACGAATCAAGTGCGGTTGGAGGTCATTTTTTTTAGAATCCTGGCAGAATGACGAGCTGAAATCGTATCTACAATGCCCCGCTTTATTACTTCTGCTGCAATCTCACGGCTTGTCCATTGGCTAATTGGACGTCCCGATTCTTCAGGTTTCTCACAAGCCAGCTGTTGGATCTGACAAATCTGGTTTGCAGTTAAACGAGGTGGTACTCCTGGTCTTGGCAGGTCATCCAAGCGTTCTTCAATACTCAGATCATCCAAAGAAATCGGCTGCAAGTCCAGCCATCGTCGTCGCCATAATCGAGCAGTGTCCAAGGAAACCTCTAATTCATTAGCGATTTCACGATTGTTCTTACCCATCGCAGCCAGCAAAACAATCCGTGCTCGGATAACTTTTTGCTGCCCTGTAGTATACCGACGAACAAGCAATTCCAACCCTTGGCGCTCGACGTCGTTCAAGTTGATTGCTGGTGGTTTCGGACCCGGCATTGATACTCCCCTGTTGTAGAGTATCTGTCAATGATTATATATAAAACCTTATCGTCAGGTTCATCTCAGCCCGGCTGTACTAGTTTGCTTCAGAATTGGGATTGGAGCTAATATAGATTACAGGGATTTAGCTAACTGCCCTTAAAAAATAGCGGAAAAAATCAAGCTTATAGAATTTGCATTTTTCAGTAAGTCTTTGGCCACTACCACTCCCATTTCGCGTCTGTTACCCCTTGCGACTTCAGCTTCTCCTTAAGCTTCTTGCCCTCGTCCTCAGTATCGAACTTCTGCTCAACCTTTTCTCCTTTCTTATTGGTATAGGTTACTTTCATCTTAGCACCCCATAGCTTATAATAGCCTCATTGATAAATAGGCTTTTGCCTTATAAGCTAAAGCTCTGATTCATCTTTGCAATGCTGACACGAGCGCCAAACTCGCTCCTGATGGCCTCAGCCAGTGTCTCTGCGGCACGCTCCTCCCCATGGTTGAGGAATACCTGGCCAGGAAAGCTCCGAAAAGCGCGCAGCCATTCCAGGATCTCGCTTCTGCCGGCATGAGCGGAGAATGCGTCCATCGATTCGATCCTTGCCCGTACATCGAACTCGTGGTTCATTATCTGCACGCTTTTTATGCCGTCAAGCATCCTTCGACCGAGGGTTCCCTCTGCCTGATAGCCGACGCACAGTATTGTGCTCTCCTTGCGCTCGATGTTCTGCATCAGGTGATGGAGCACCCTTCCACCGGTGCACATTCCGCTGGCTGAGATGACTATATGCGGTTCCTTCAGCTCATTTATCGCCTTTGACTTATCCCTGGAGAGGGCATACTCCATTCCCGGAAACTCCAGTGGGCTGTCACCCCTGCTTATGAGGCCGAGGGTCTCCTCATCGAAGCATTCCGGATGGCGGCGGTAGATCTCAGAGGCGGAGATGGCCATGGGGCTGTCTACGAAGCATTTCACCCCGGAGAGCTTGCCCGCTTCTGCAAAGGGATTCAGCTCATAGAGGATCTCCTGGGTCCTACCTATGGCGAATGCCGGGATTATCACAATAGGTGGACTCGAGCACCAGCCAGTCGGCCTCGTCCACCCTTTGAGGATCACGGAGGATTGGGGTGTCCGGCCTGCCCAGGTCTCCGCTGAAGACCAGCCTCTTTTTGCCAATATCCATCTCAACGATAGTTGAGCCCAGGATATGGCCTGCATCACTGAATCGAACAGATATGTCCCCGATATTAAATTTCTTGGAGTAGTCTAAGGATTTAAACTGGCGCATTGCCCTTTCTGCATCTCCTCTGGTGTATAGAGGCGGACGAGGAGGCCTTTTCATATTGCTGGCATGGCGGCGTTCCCTTTCCGCCGCCTCTTCCATCAGGTGGGCGGAGTCCTGGAGCATGATCTGGCAGGGAGTCCCGCAGGTAGTGGGTGGTGAGATCTGGGCCCAGTTTATGGGCTGCAAGATCAACCATCACGCATTCAGCTCTTCACAAGGATCACTGGCCAAGAGGTCTTATGACTGGATGGCTAAAAGGGTGAAGTGGGGCGATTTGTGCCCGGAACAGTAGAGATACGATATCGTATCCCCACAAAAACCATTTGATTCATCGATGAGTCTGAAGAGCAATGTACCGGGATTTTTATGATATTCGCCTACAGTAAAAAAAAGAGATCAGGCTGCATTCTCCAGCTCCTTGGTTTTGGCGAAAGCAGCATCTGATTCGGATGTGCGGCCGAGCGCCTTAAGGGCAACGCCTTTGTTGTACCAGGCTTCGGCAAACTAAGGATTAATGCTGATAGCCTGATTCGAAAGCCTTGATGGCCTCATCGTATTTGCCGAGCGCCTTAAGGACAACGCCTTTGTTGTACCAGGCTTCGGCAAACTGAGGATTAATGCTGATAGCCTGATCGCAAGCCTTGATGGCCTCATCGTATTTGCCTAGGGCCGTGAGCGCAACGCCTTTGTTGTACCAGGCTTCGGCAAACTGAGGATTGATTCTGTTAGCCTGATCGTAAGCCTGTATGGCCTCATCGTATTTGCCTAGGTCATAGAGCGCAATACCTTTAATGGTCCAGGCGAAGGCATCCTGTGGATTGATGCTGATCGCCTGATCGCAAGCCTTGATGGCCTCATCGTATTTGCCTAGGGCCGTGAGCGCAACGCCTTTGTTGTACCAGGCTTCGGCAATCTGCGGATTGATGCTGATAGCTTGATCGTAAGCCTGTATGGCCTCATCGTATTTGCCTAGGTCATAGAGCGCAATACCTTTAATGGTCCAGGTTTCGGCTAACTGAGGATCAATACTGATCGCCTGATCGCAAGCCTTGATGGCCTCATCGTACTTGCCCAGGCGACCGAGCGCAGTGCCTTTGTTGTACCAGGCTTCGGCAAACTGAGGATCAATGCTGATAGCCTGATCGAAAGGCTTGATGGCCTCATCGTATTTGCCCAGGATACCGAGCACAGTGCCTTTGTTGTACCAGGCATAGGCATTCTGCGGATCAATGCTGATCGCCTGATCGCAAGCCTTGATGGCCTCATCGTATTTGCCCAGGTGACCGAGCGCAGTGCCTTTGTTGGACCAGGCATAGGCATACTGTGGATCTATGCTGATAGCTTGATCGTAAGCGTTGATGGCCTCATCATATTTGCCTAGGTCATAGAGCGCATTACCTTTAATGGTCCAGGCGAAGGCATCCTGTGGATTGATGCTGATAGCCTGATCGCAAGCGTTGATGGCCTCATCATATTTGCCTAGGGCCCTGAGCGCTTCGCCCTTGTTGGACCAGGCATAGGCATACTGTGGATCTATGCTGATAGCCTGATCGTAAGCCTGTATGGCCTCATCATATCTGCCTAGGGCCCTGAGCGCTTCGCCCTTGTTGGACCAGGCATAGGCATCCTGTGGATCTATGCTGATAGCCTGATCGTAAGCCTGTATGGCCTCATCGTACATGCTCAGCATCACAAAAGCATTTCCTTTCTCCAGCCATTCCGCAGCAGTCTGCTGTCCAAATGCGGGCATCACAACCGTCGCCAATAGCACCATAAAAGCCAATATCAATTTCAGTTTCGTCTCAATCACCCACTTGGATATCCAGATAGAGGTCTCTTGTGGCATGGGTGCAACAGACCGAGCCCTTGAATCCCTCGTTGATAAAAAGAGGAATCCTGCCGCTGTGGTCGACATGGGCATGGGTGAGAATCATCGCTTTCAGTCGATTGGGATCATGGCCAAAGCCATCCTGGTTCCGATCGGTATCGCCACCCTGAAATAGGCCTGCATCTATGCCGATTCGGAGATCCCGGGCGTGGAGGACCATATGCGAGCCTGTAACCCCTCCAGCCGCTCCATGGAACTCCAGCTTCATGCCCAAAGTGCGGGGGCTCATCCAAGATTAAGCTTCCGAATAGGACACAAAGCTTAAGTATATCGCAATAATTTGGTTCGTTCGAAAAAATCCGGATAGAGGGTTTCACTGCCATGGCTGACCTGGAGCGATTGGGAGAATGGATTACCGGCAATCCTGTGATAATCATCGTGGCAGCAGTTCTCCTTACACTGGTATCACTTCACTATGCCCAGCAGATCGAGAGCCAGGGCATGACAACCGAGGCATTCGTCTCAAAAGACTCCGCCCTCTATCAGCTCTACGATCACCTCTACCTGGAAAACTTCGGCTCTGATGGCAATATGATACTCATCGAGGGCGATGACGTGGCAGGGGCCGAGGTCCTGTCTTCCATCCTGCGATTATCAGATCATATGCATCAGGTGGAGCATGTTCTGGGCGTCCAGAGCGCAGCCGACTGGATAGCGGACGAGGAATACAAGAGGACGGGCATCCGGCAAATCCCCTCTCAGGAGAGGATTGACGAGATCCTGGCAAATGCAGGCACCTCCATTGCCCATCTGATGCCGGATCGCGGCCACACCCGAATCATCATCGGCATGCCCACCACCTCCACCCTGACCGAAGAGCAGCGAAACAGGCTCCTCCTGGAAACAGAGAACGCAGTGGACTACGCAGAATTCCCCCCGGGATACGGCGTGACCATCACCGGCGACCCCTCCTTCCAGGCGGCAATCGTGCAGATGATGAACAGCACCAATGGCCAGATCCTCGCCCTGTGCGGCCTGCTGATGATCGTAGCCCTGCTGCTCTTTTTCCGGCATGTCAGGTGGTCGCTTCTCCCCTTGCCAGTGGTCTTACTGGGGATCGTCTGGACACTGGGTGCCATGGGCCTCCTCCATATTCGCATGGGAATGACCACATTTGCCGCATTTCCCATCATGATCGGTATTGGTATAGACTATGCTATACAGTTTCACAACCGGATAGATGAGGAATTGTCTAAAGGCAAATCCGTTCTGCAAGCATCGACGAGAACGGTGAAATATGTGGCAATCCCGGTGCTCGTCGCCCTGACGGTAACGGAGGCGGGCTTCTTCTCCCTTCTCAGCTCCTCCGTCCCATCGACCCAGGACTTCGGAAAGATGTGCATGATCGGCCTGGTCATGTGCTACCTGTCCGCCCTTTTTGTGAACCTGACCATCCTTTATCAGTCCGAGAAGAGGTTGCCCCGAAAGAAGATGGCAGCAGCCCATTCTGAGAATGGCTCGCCAATTGGTGCTTTCATCGAGAGCACTGCCACCTTCTGCATTGAGAGGTGGAAGGCGGTGCTGGCACTGGCTTTACTTTTGGCCCTGGCGGGGAATTATGCTGACATTCTGGTCCCCATAGAGACGAATTCCCAGAACTATATCCCCGCGGACCTGCCGCCGCTGATCGACCTGAAGCATATGAAAGATGTCTATGGGGGAACGGACTCAATCAAGTTCCTGATCCAGGCCGATGATGTCACCGATCCTGAGAACCTCAAATGGATGGACGAGTTTGGCAGCTACCTTATGAGGTCCAGAGAGGACCGGACAGAGAGGGCCACCAGCATTGCCACCTATATCAAATCGGCCAATGGGGGAGAGCTGCCCGGCGACACCACCCGGGCCAGGGAGATCATCGCCTCTCTGCCTTCTTCAGTTAGCAGCGCATACCTCAACGGTCACAACCTGGCGATAATAGATGTGAATATAGGCAATGCCCAGCTCAACCTGGGAACGGAAGGGATGGAGCGTCTGGTCCGGTCCTATGAGGATGACCTGGCCTGGCATACCCCACCGCCCGGAGTTTCCGTCCGGATCACCGGCCAGCCGGTGCTGATGACCACGGTCATGGATGCCCTGACAGAGGGGAGGGTGGAGATGTCCCTGCTCGGCCTGTTCCTGATTTTCGTCCTGCTGCTGCTGATCTACCGGGACCTGATCCGGGCCCTCTTGCCAGTGCTGCCCATGCTGGTAGTGATAGGCTGGATGGGGCTGGTCATGTACTACGGCGGGCTGAAGTACACCCCCCTCACCGCCACACTGGGCGCTCTGGTCCTGGGGGTGGGTTCGGAGTACGCTATACTTATGATGGAGCGCTTCTATGAAGAGCTGGAGAATGTGGGCAATCCCATCGATGCCCTGAAGATCACAGCCAACCGCATAGGTTCTGCATTGGTGGCATCGGGGATGGCGGTCATCTTCGGCTTTGGCGCTCTGATCGCCTCTCCCTTCAACATAATCAGCAACTTCGGAGTGGTCACGGTGATGTCGGTCGTGCTCGCCCTGGTCACCACCTTCACCGTGTTCGTAGTCCTGGCCATTAGAATGGAAGTTCAGCGTGAAGTATTAGAGAATGCAAAACTGGAAATGAAGAGAGCAATTGCACTGATCAACAATCAAAGATGGAGAAGAATCAATGGAAATTAAGTATGCCATCGCCCTGGCCTCTATGTTCATCCTCCTGGCTCCGGTATTAGCCCAGAACACCTACATACCCCTGGAGCTTGGCGGGGACAATTACTATACCATGTACGGCAGTCCGGACATATCCGCGAGCATCTCCGGCACAGATGAGTTTAAGCGGGGGGATACCGTCACCCTTTATCTTGATCTGACCAACTACGGCAGGATCATAGGCTTCAAGCAGGACCAGATGCCCCAGAATTCCAAGGAGTATGCCCTCGCCAGCGCAGAGCTGGAGGAGGAGAACAAGAAGCCTACCGCTCTGGGGGTCACCGCCACCCTGATCTCCCAGGCCCCTCAGATCGAGGTGAAGTCAGGCGACCAGGTGGTCGAGTCGCTCAAGTCCGGGGACAAGACTCAGTCTCCTCTCAAGTTCACCATCAAGATAGGGGAGCATGCTCCGGCCGGAGAGTATCCACTCCACTTGAATATGACTTATGACTATCAGGATAACGTTCGGGTTTATGCCTCCAAGTTAGTAACCGAGGGGGGCACATCCACCTTCTCCAACTACCGGGTCTCTTATGTCTACCAGAAGGCCAACCAGACAGTGCCCGTCACCATCCGGGTCAAGAAGCAGGCGGACTTCGTGATCCAGAACACCACTGCTGAGCTTTTAGCCGGGGGCAAGAAGCAGGAGATCCATGCCACCTACAAGAATATCGGCGAGGATCCCGTAAGGGATGCTGTAGCCAGGCTTTCTATCTTCAAGCCCTTCTCCTCCACCGATGATCAAGCCTTCATAGGAAATTTGGATCCGGGAAATGAGACCACTGTCCTCTTCCGGATGGACGTCGACTCCGATGCTACAGCAAAGGATTATGGCATAAGCAGCGAGATCAAGTATACTGATGTCAATGGAGACACAGTGATCTCTGAGAGCATGAAAATACCGGTAAAGGTTGAGCCTGCCGCCCGGTCTCTTCTTCTGCCAGCAGCTCTAGCGCTTATTATCTTGATTGCTGTTGGTGGCTATATCTACAAGAAGAGGCAGAAAAAGGTCTGAATCTCGAATAGCTGAAGGAGGAGACCGGATTGGATGAATTGGTGCTGGCCAGCTGGAGTGATCGCTTCTGGGCCTGGCTGATCGATGTTCTGCTCATGGGACTCATATGGCATAGAGTAGTCCTGGTCCTTGGGATCGATCCAATGCATCTGGACGCAATGCTGATTCTGTCCGGTCTGATTTTCGTCTACTGGACCGCACTGGAGGGATACCGTGGGCAATCCCTGGGAAAGATGCTGCTCAATATCGTGGTGGTCGGGCCCTATGGAGAGGCCATCGGCTTTAGGGATTCGGCTCTGCAGTCCTTTGGCAAGGCCTTTCTCCTCCCCGTCGACTGCCTGATCGGCCTATTTGCCTTTCGGGGAAAGAGGCAGCGCCTCTTCAATAAGCTGTCGGACACCGTTGTCAAAAAGCAGGTTATATAAATTCTATGATTAAATTCCCGGCCAGACAAAAGATCAGGAGGGCGATGATCATCCTCTCTTTCGTGCTATTGCCCGCCACCTTTGTTTATATATCCTGTCCGGTAATTATCCGGGGTGCATCACAAGGAGTTGCCACTGGCGGCCTTATCGTATTCGTTCTCCTTTTCATCAGCTCGCTTCTTTTGGGCAGGCTGTGGTGCGGATGGCTCTGCCCAGGAGGGGGCTTGCAGGAAATTTATATTCTCCTAAATGATAAAAATGTTCGAACAGGGAGGATGAACCTGCTTAAATATCCGATATTCCTTTTCATACTTTTTATCCCACTCATCTCTGCAATTCGCTCTGCAGGAGGGCTGAAAACCATCGACCTCTTTTATTATACCGATCAGGGCATATCAATTGCACAACAGGGATCGTACACGATATTCTTTGTGCAGATCGCTTTTTTCACCGCCTTTGCCCTGCTAGCCGGCAAGCGTGCCTTTTGCCATTACTTCTGCCCGATCGCCGTGATTCTCATCACCGGAAGGAAGATCCGAGACCTCTTCCGCTGGCCTGCGCTGCAACTCTCATCCGATGCAGGCCGCTGTTCGAATTGCAGAAGGTGCTCGGCAACATGTCCCATGAGCCTTGATGTAAACCTCATGGTCCGTCAGGGGATCATGGAAAACAGCGAATGCATCCTCTGCGGCTGCTGTGTTGATGTCTGCTCGGAGAATGCGATTAGTTATTCATTTGGGAGGTGAATAGCGGTCGCATGATCTGGCGAATGCATGGGCCAAAGCCGCATACAGGGGAATGCTTATGCCAGATGGGGTGAATATAAGACACTTATGAAGATCGTGCAGGTCAAAGACGTATCCAGCAAGCCCAATCCCCATGGGGTGGATGCCCGGAGCATCAGCGATACCGAGAGCGCCCAGGTAGTGCATATAACCCTGCAGCCTGGTGAGTCATTGAAAAAGCACATCACTCCGGTGGATGTGATATTCTATGTCCTGGAAGGAGTTGGGGTGGTGGAGATCGGCGAGGAGAAAGCGGTTGCAGGGGCGGACACCTTGATTGAGAGCCCGGCAAAGATTCCCCACCGCTGGATGAACGAGAGCAATAGCGTCACTCGAATCCTGGTGGTCAAGACCCCCAGGCCACGCGAGGCCACCAGGCTGCTTTGAGATCTACCTGGACACCAGGGCAAGGGTATATGATTGGCTCCTCGCTGTTTGGTGTGGGTTCGTGCAAAAGTCACAGGAATTCGACATTTTTTCATGATCCTCTGTGCGCTCTGTGACTCTGAGGTTTTATTATTTTTTTACCGCAATACCCCGATGCTTGCATCGGGGATAAAGGGCATCCGTGTCCAACTTAGGGATTTGATCAGATCCGAGTAGTACTATCTTTATGCGGCGACGCCTCGGATGCCCCGTCTGCTTGCAGCGGGGTGCGTCGCCGCCGTTTCACTCCGTAACTACCACGTGTTTGAATATTCGGCTACGAATATTAACCGCAGAGACGCAGAGTTCGCAGAGACGTGGAAATTTATCTTATTACCAGCACTTGAAAAAAATAGCATATTTCTGAGCAAATAGTCGTCTCCGTTCGTTCGTCCTCCGTGAGCTCTGCGCCTCTGCGGTTTTATTCCGTATTCCACCAGGATTAATTATCCTGCTACCCACTTGATACAGCGAAGAGCATCCTTTCTTTATCCTTTTTTCTCTCCTTTTGCCATCCCTTTCAGAAATGATTATAATCCATAAGGTTTGTTGAAAACAATCTGGCCTTGTGGGGGGCCGATTGTTATGGAAATGCTCCTGCTGGGGGATATTGCGGTCATATTCGTTCTATCGGTATTAGTACTCTTCATATTCCATAAGGTCAGGGCACCGGCAATCGTGGGCTTCATATTCACCGGGGCGCTGGCCGGCCCCCAGGGCCTGGGTCTGATTCAGGCCATCGAGCAGGTTGATGTCCTGGCGGAGATCGGCGTCATCCTGTTGCTCTTCACCATCGGGCTGGAGATCTCCCTGAAAGATCTGATGCAGATGAAAAAGTATGTCCTGGTTGGGGGCACCCTTCAGGTCGCCCTGGCCATCCTCGCTGTCTATGCCCTGCTGATCTACTTTGGCCAGCCGGTCGGTACGGCTATCCTGATCGGATTTCTGGTCTCCGTGAGCAGCACGGCCATTGTGCTGAGGATAATCCAGAAAAAATCCGAGATGTACACCCCCCAGGGCAGGACCATCCTGGGCATTCTCATCTTCCAGGATATCGCTATAGTTCCCCTGATGCTGGCCGTCCCCCTCCTGCCAGGCGCTGTGGGCGAGGTTCCTGAATCTCCCCTCCTCATTCTGGCCAAGGGCCTGGCTCTTGTCGCCCTGGTGATCATCAGCGCCAAATGGCTGGTCCCTCTTGCCCTTTACCACATCGCCCGGACGGATGATCGGGAGCTGTTCCTCCTGAGCCTGGTGGCGATATGCTTCGCCGTGGCCTGGGCCACCTCGTTGGCGGGATTGTCTTTGGGTCTGGGCGCATTTCTGGCAGGCCTCACCATATCCGAGTCCCAGTACAGCCATCAGGCCTTTGGCAATGTCCTGCCCCTGCGGGATGCCTTCACCAGCTTCTTTTTCGTCTCCGTCGGCATGCTCTTAGATGTCAATTTCCTGCTGGCTAATCCTCTCTATATCATCCTTTTAGCCTCCGGGGTGATGCTCCTGAAATCCCTGATCGCCGGGGCAACGGTGGCCATCATGGGCCTGCCCTTGAGAATTGCTGTTCTGGTCGGCCTGGCCCTCAGCCAGATCGGGGAGTTCTCCTTCGTCCTCTCCAAGGTGGGGCTGGAGTACGGCCTTATAAGCCAGGAGCTCTACCGGATATTTCTGGATGTTGCAGTCCTGACCATGGTGGCAACATCCTCTATCATAGCGGTATCCACAAAGCTGGCAGATGCCACATCAAGGCTCCCCCGTTTCCAGAGGCTGAATCGCTCCCTGCCTGCTAATATGCCGGATATAAAGACGATGAAAGACCACCTGATCATCATAGGATATGGGGTTAATGGCAGGAACGTGGCCCTATCTGCCAAGAGCGAGGCAATACCCTATGTAATAGTAGACATCGATCCAGAGACAGTGAAATCCGGTCTGCGTAATGGTGAGCCCATCCGGTATGGAGATGCCACCCAAGAGCATGTCCTCTTGAGCACTGGGGTCAAGAGCGCCCGGGTGATTGTGATAGCTATCTCCGATCGAACGGAAACTCGCAGGATGACCGAACTGGCCCGGAGGCTGAATCCCGACATATATATAATTGACAGGACCAGATACATCAATGAGATGAGCGCTCTATATAATTTGGGGGCAAATGAGGTTATTCCTGAGGAGTATGAGACCAGTGTGGAGATATTTTGCCGGGTTTTGGAGAAGTATGAAGTGCCAAGGGAGAGGATAGACTCTTTCATAAATCGTATCCGGGCAGATGGGTATGAGATGTTTCGCAGCATCTCCAAAGAGCCCTACTGCACCACTGACCTCAATATGATTCAGAATGAATTCATCACCATCAAGGTCCCGGCCGGCTCGCCTGCGGCAGGAAGGTCCCTGAAGGAGATCGGATTGAGAGAGATAGGCATATCCTTGCTGGCGGTAAATAGGGAATCTCAGGTGATCAACCATCCTGATGAGAGCTTCGTTCTTCAGCCGGATGATTTGGCCATCATCCTGGGCTCCGAGGCCCAGCTAGCATCGGTCGGCTATCTCTTCGGCAGGGCTGATGGCTCTCAAAATACGGCCTCGTAATCGTAGGCTCGCCGCCCTGACAATATGACAGGTCACGATCAAGAAGGCTAATATTGATGTAAGGATGTAAAAGATACTGTTATGATACCGCTGGAATACCTTCTGCTGGGCGTAGCTGTAATGCTTCTCCTTAGCGTAGTATCCAGCAAAGCGTCCACCCAGCTGGGTGTGCCGACCCTGGTTTTATTCCTGCTGATCGGCATGCTGGCCGGCTCAGACGGGCCGGGGGGAATAGAGTTCAACAACCCCTGGCTGGCCCAGTACCTGGGTACGGTGGCCTTAATATTCATCCTCTTCTCCGGCGGCCTGGACACCAAATGGAAGGAGATCAAGCCCGTTCTATGGAGGGGGGTGATACTCTCTACTATTGGGGTCATGCTCACCGCCATAATCGTCGGCTATGCCGCCTACTATGTGCTCGACTTCAGCCTCCTGGAGGCGATGCTCCTGGCGGCAATCATCTCCTCTACCGATGCTGCTGCGGTATTCTCCATTCTCCGCTCTAAGCAGATCAGCCTGAAAGGAGATTTAAGGCCATTGCTGGAGCTGGAGTCAGGCAGCAACGATCCCATGGCCATCTTCCTCACCACCAGTCTGATTGCATTGATCACCGGGGCGATTGCTTCCCCCACCACTCTGATCTCCATGTTCGCCCAGCAGATGGCCCTGGGAGCGGTATTCGGCTATATGATGGGCAGGGGCATGGCCGTTATCGTAAACCGTATTCGCCTCGATTATCGGGGCCTATACCCCCTATTGACCATATCGCTGGTCCTGCTGACCTATGCACTGACTGCCGCTCTCGGGGGCAACGGTTTTCTGGCCGTCTACATCGCCGGATTGAGCCTGGGCAGTCACTCCTTTATCCATAAGCGCAGCCTGATAGACGATCATGATAGTATGGCCTGGCTGATGCAGATCGTCATGTTCTTAACATTGGGTCTGCTGGTCTTTCCATCGAAACTCATTCCAGTGGCAGGCATTGGTCTATTCATCTGCTTTGTGCTGATGTTCCTGGCCAGGCCAATGGCCGTTCTCATATGCCTGTTGCCCTTCAGGAAAATGCCCATCAAAGAGAGGGTCATGCTCTCCTGGGTGGGCCTCCGGGGTTCAGTCCCCATCATCCTGGCCACTTTCCCCCTCATATCCGGGGTTCAGAAGGCGGATATGATATTCAATGTGGTCTTCTTCGTGGTCTTGACCAGCGTCCTGGTGCAGGGGTCGTCCATACCTTTCTTCGCCCGCCGGCTGGGTGTGGATGCCCCCCTGGTATCTCTCCCCGAGCCGCCAGAGGCGGTGCCTGGAAGAGAAGAGTGGGAGCCGCTGGTTAAGCTCAAGGTCCTTTCTGGCAGCTCTGCCGATGGAAAGCAGATCGCAGATCTCAACCTGCCCGATGACACCTGGATCGCTGTCTTGAGAAGAGAGGGGCACCCCATCCGCCCCGGCGGGAGCACTGTATTGAAGGGGGGAGATCGCCTCTCCGTCCAGTCCAGCGGACCTTCCCTCGACCTCCTCCGCTCTTTGGTGGAGAAAAAAGAAATTGCGAGCGATGATAATCAGCCTGAGCAGTACGTCGTCCAACCGGATGAATAGGCTTTTTGGATCTCGAAGATCGCTCCAAGAGTGAGAGGGTATCAGGCCCGGAACAGGAGCAGCCAGATGAGATAGATCAGATAGGCGGCCACGCCCAGGCCCCCCTCCAATCGGGAGATGCGTCTGCCGGTGAGAAATACAGGGACGCAGGCCAGGGCAACCAGGGTCATCAGCGGGATGTCGAAGAGCTGAAGCTGGCGGGTCACAGCAAGGCCAGTGGGGGCGGCCAGAGCGGCAAGGCCCAGTACGAGGAGTATGTTGTAGATGCTGCTTCCCAGGAGGTTGCCGATGGCAACGTCCCTCTCATCTCTAAGGGTGGCGACGATTGTGGTGAACAGCTCCGGAGCAGATGTGCCGATGGCGACGATGGAAAGGCCAATTATCGCCTCGGGGATATCGATCATTCGGGCGAGGCCCGTTGCCCCATCCACCAGCCAGTCGGCTCCAATTGCCGTTATGGCCATTCCCGCGATGAGCATGGCGACATACTTCGCTTTTGCCAGCAGCTCTTTTCTCTCTGGCGGCAGAGCCTTCGGGCCACAACTTTCCATGAAGCCATCGCCGCACATGTCCTCGAACTCCCCTTTCACATAGTCCGACTCCGCTCGGCTGCTGCGGACGACGGCCAGGGTGTATATTGCGGAGGCGCCAACCATCAGGACTCCTTCCAGAGGGGTCAGGACGCCATCTGAGGCCAGGCCGGCCAGAGCGGCGGCGGCGACGATCATCATTGGCAGGTCGAGACTGAGGACCTGCAGATGGAGGGCCAGGGGTCGAATCAATGCGCTCAGGCCAAGGATGAAGAGGATGTTGACCAGATTGGTGCCGGCGATGTTGGCCACTGCCAGGGGACCGCTCCCCTGCAGCCCGGCGGTGATTCCCACAGCCAGCTCGGGCATGCTGGTGCCGATGGAGACGATGGTGAGGCCGATCAGCAGAGGATTTATCCCCAGCAATGCTGCCAGGCGCGATGCTCCTCGCACTATCAGCTCCGCCCCCACGATGAGAGCGAGAAGGCCTGCGAAAAATATCATCACCTCGTTCATGGATAGCTGCCTCCCACCTCTCCTGACAGATCTCTGTTAGCAGATTGTCTGCTGCTCTCATAGTCCAGGTAGCTGAAATGTGTCTAGAAGGGTAGTGACTACTCCCACCCCTTAAAAGGGGCAGGCTTCTACGGTTTTTATTCCGACAGATTGTAGTCCCAATCTGAGTATATTGATTGCCGCATTCCAATCCCGATCCAAGGATAGCCCGCACTGAGGGCAGCTATGGACGCGATCAGAAAGCGTCTTTTCAACCAGAATGCCACACCTGGAACACATCTTAGACGTATTTCTTGGATCTACCAGTACTACCATCGAACCGGCACTTACAGCCTTGTACGAGGTCAGAGTCACAAGCATATTCCAAGCCACGTCTGAGATGGATTTTGCCAGGCAATGGTTTTTGAGCATATTTTGAATACTAAGATCTTCAAAGGCAATCAAGCCGAACCTGTTAACCAGATATCGACTAACCTTATGGGCAAAATCGTATCGCTTGTTAGCGATCCTTTCATGGACCCGCTCAACCATCCGAAGAGCTTTTTTTCTCTCTGGAGTGCCTTTCGGTGCTTTTGAGAGCTTCCTTTGGACTCTGGCGAGTTCCGTTTCCTCTTCTCGGAAGAATCGAGGATTAGCTATCGTCTCACCATTGGAAAGAGTCGCAAAGCTTTCCAGACCAACATCTACACCAACGAGAGAACCGTCTTTCCAGGGAGGCTTAAGTTGATCTTCGATCTCCACAGAAAAGCAGGCAAACCATTTACCTGTCGCAGCTCTCCTTACGGTCAGCCGTTTGATTTTGCCTTCTATGGATCTATGGAGCTTGATCTTGATATTACCAATCTTGGAAAGATAGAGCTTACCAGCATTGAGCTTGAACCCCTTCTGAGGATAGGTAAAAGAATCGTACCAACCTCTTCCCCGAAATCTTGGATATCCAGGATTCTCTCCGGCTTTGACTCTTCGGAAGAACGCCTTCAAGGCAAGATCCACCCTTTCCTGGGCATTCTGAAGGGTTTGGGAAAAGACATCGTTAAGTTCAGGCTTCTCTTCTTTCCACGTTGGAAGAAGATTGTGCGTCTCGTACTTGGATACGGATTTGCCTTCTTTCTCCCAAGCATCTTTTCGGTATGCTAAGGTCTGATTGTATGTCCACCGGCATAGATCTAGGGTCCTCTCCATCTTCGTCCTTTGGGACTTTGTTGGATAGATCCTAAATTTATATGCCTTGAGCATAGATACTTTTTATGCGGTTGATTATGTTTATAGTTTTCTGCACAACGGCGGGGCACGATTCATCCCCTCCCCTGAAGGAGAGGGGTCTTCTCTGCCCTTACACCCCGACGTTATAAACCTCTTTGCCTGGACCATCATTTCTTTTAACCTGGAAAATAAGAATTAGTACGATGGATCTGGAGACAAAAGCCCTTCTTCTCTCCCGGGGAACGGTTCAGCTCTCCCAGCCTGGTCGCGAGGGCAAGATGTCCACCGCCGGTCCAGGTGCGGGGGAAAGCTCGATCTTCTTTCAGTCCGGCTCGCGTATGGTGCGCCTATCGGTAGTGGATAGCACTGCTATTCAGCTGGAGATGGATGGGGATGAGGCAACAATCTCGCTGGAGGGCAGGGTAATTGCCAGGGGCAGAGTAGTCGAGCCCCTCCTGCACTGTCCTGATCAGGCCTACATCACCATTTCCGAGCGCTGCATCTACGACTGCAAGTTCTGCGCCGTCCCCAGGCTGATGGGAAAGGTGAAGTCTCACGAGAGGGTGATGGAGATGGCGAAAGAGGCGATGGCCACGGGGAGGCTGGAGTCCATCTCTCTGACCAGCGGCACTGAGGTCTCCCCCCAGCATGAGGCGGAGAGGGTGGCGGCTCTAGTTCGTGATCTGTTGCCATTTGGTCTGCCCATCGGCGTCTCTGTCAACCCCTTTCCTGGAGTCAATCGGATTCTTCTGGATGCGGGCGCTGATGAGGTCAAGTACAATCTGGAGACGGTCGATCGCGATATATTCGCCCAAGTCTGCCCGGGATTGTCCTATCAAGAGATAATGGATGCTCTGGAGGAGGCCGTGGAGCTGTTCGGCCCTAACCACGTCTTCTCCAATGTGATCATTGGCCTGGGGGAGTCGGACCAGTCCCTCCGCCAGGGAATAGATGAGCTCATTGATATGGGTGTTCTTCCCATCCTGAGGGCGGCTTATCCTCATCCCCTGCGCCGGGGGGAGGTGGATATCGTCCGGCCTTCGGCTGATCGGATGCTCGGGCTGGCTCGATATCTGAGGATGGAGCTGGATGAAAAAGGTCTGGACGGCAGCCTGGCTCTCACCGGCTGCTACCGGTGCACTGGCTGCGATCTCGCTCCGGGAAGGGATCTATAGCGCTCAGAACTCAATATCCTCATCATCGATCAGACAGGCCGTATCATCATTGCGCCTTATAAATCAGCCAATGAATGCACAACTGGATATAAGCAAATGATGGCAGAATCTTCTTCAGCATATTGAGAGAGATGGCATCAGATTCGCATGTTTTGGTTCGGCATCATCATAAATCATAATTGGTATCATTAACAGATTTCAGCCTTCGAAGCTATTTAGAATCTCTATCAAATCTTTCTTCCATAGGCCTTCAATTGTCATTGGAACCCGTTGCATCTTTTCTAGATACTCTGGGTGCTCTTGCCATCGCTCAAGATCCTTGGATCTGATGAAAACATAATCCCATTTCTGTGTCTGGTTAAATAGGCAAACTGCGAGGATATCAAAGTGGTCTACTCGATAACGTCTCGTCTCCAGGCCCTGCTTTGAATCCCTGGTCCTTTGGATTTCCACCATGTAGCTTGGAGGCCGTTTATAGATCTTATTTCTTAGGTTCTTGCACTCCATTAAATATTTCTTGCCATTATATAAAAATTCGAAGTCGGGTCTTCCATCTGTATCTCTCCACTCTACTTCCTCGATAATATGTTCTGCTTCCAGATGTTTTATATATCTGTAGGCATAAAACTCAGATAATTTCCCTTTCACATCGATCTGGGCTCTGAATCCTTTTAAGATAGCGTCCATTATGTCATTAGCCGGTGCTTTTAGGATCTCTTCTAATTTATGTGGCATCTCCAACCTAACCGAGCAACGTAATGGGGGAAAAACTAATATAATACCAGCCTATTTCACCTGTGTAATGAGTGTGTCATTTCAGCGGCTGGGAGGTGCCCAATGAATAAACGGGTTCAGGTAGTATTTACCCCTGAACAATGGGCCCTCATTGAGAACTTTCGAGGCGAACTGGGAAATGGGGATGCTGAGATTGTAAGGAATATCGTTCTCGCTTGGCTCGCTGAAAAGTCGATCATATCAACCAACGCAAAGAATAAGCTGAATAAAAACCAAAGGTAGTCCAATGACATCTTACAACTCTGTGCTCCCACTGGATATGGGTGTAGAGAACCCCTTTAGAAGTATAATACCCTACAAGCCCTATTACTTCACCGAGCACGGATCAGCCTATTTGGCCGATTCTCTAGAAGTCATGAAAAATATGCCTGAATCATCGGTTAACTTAATCGTCACTTCTCCGCCTTATGCCCTTGTTTACAAGAAAGAATACGGTAACGTAGATGCTAATGCTTATGTAAAATGGTTTATGGATTTTGCCGATCAATTCCTTAGAGTACTAACCGAGGATGGCAGCCTTGTGATCAACATAGGCGGATCATGGAATAGAGGCAAGCCCACTAGATCGACCTATCAATTTGAACTTATTATAGAATTAGCCAAAAAGTTTCATTTAGCACAGGAGTTTTATTGGTACAATCCTGCAAAATTACCTGCTCCTGCCGAGTGGGTTACTGTCAGAAGGATCAGAGTGAAGGACTCTGTTGAACTAGTGCTCTGGCTGTCTAAATCTCCTTTCCCTAAAGCTGATAATAGGAAGATTCTTCAGCCATATAGCAAGGATATGCAGCGATTGATTGAGAGAGGATATGTAGCTAAGAAGAGACCTTCAGGGCACAATATTACCTCAAAGTTCCAGAGGGATAATAAGGGAGCCATCCCGCCAAATCTACTTCAGGTTGGAAATAATGATGCCAATAGCCCCTATCTCCAAAAATGCAAAGAATCTAATATGAAGCCTCATCCAGCTCGATTCCCTAAAGAATTGCCACAGCTCTTCATCGATTTCTTAACAGACCAAGGAGATGTTGTTATGGATCCATTCTGCGGAAGCAATATGACAGGTATTGTGGCTGAGACCAGAAAGCGTAGATGGATCGGAATTGAATCTATCGAAGACTATCTTAAGGCATCTGAGTTTAGATTTCCGCACATCTATAGATAGGGCATCAGCTTTGCCTTCATGCCAGTCCAGGAAGTCAAAGGATTCAGGAGGAAGACGGCATATCCCATAATAATAATAATGGAATTGACCGGCAGAGATACGAAAGGCTGAGAAGGCAGGCAATGATAAGGTTTGGTCTGGCCGCAATTGTCATTCCCATCATTATCTATCTTCTGGCCGGCACCTTTCGTTACTGGCAGGGGTGGCTTTATTGGGCGGTTCTCGTCTTGCCGATGCTGGTTGCAGTATGCTATTTTCTGAAGCATGAGCCGGAGATGCTGGAGCGGAGGATGAATCTGCAGGAAAGAGAAAAAGAGCAAATTGCGATCGTTAATGCAATCTCTCTGATCATCATCGCTGGATTTGTAGCCATTGCCATTGACCTGCGCCTTCATGGACTGAATGCCATCCCTGTCCACCTGGTACTCTTTGCAGACGCTGCTGTATTTTTCGGCTATATTCTGGTCTTGTGGGTGTTCAAGGAGAACAGCTATGCATCTCGCATCATCCAGATCTCTGAGGGCCAAAGGGTCATCAGCACAGGCCCCTATGCCATTATCCGCCATCCCATGTACCTGGGAGTGCTGGCCATGTATCTGGCAACGCCGATAGCCTTAGGCTCCTGGTGGGCTCTTCCCATCTTCGCCCTAAGTGTTCCCTTCATCTGCTGGAGGATTATCGCTGAGGAGAGGCTGCTTTTGCGTGACCTGCCCGGATATCTGGAATACTGCCAGGAGAGACGATACCGCCTCCTGCCGCATGTCTGGTAGCATCTGTTAAAAATCAATATCAGGCTGAAAGGGCCAGATCCATCAGTACTGCAGGGCTTGGATAGGATGAATAGACGGAAAGAAAGATCGCCTGCAGCAATAATGTGCTCGATCCTTCTGAAGAGCGTCAATAGGATCTGGTTAGGGGAGAAGAGGTGAGTCCAGAGCCCAACAGATCCCATTGGTGCTCCCCCGCCCAGCGTCGACCGAGAGGGCAGCCCACCACCGAGGCTAGCTCGCCATTTCGAGTACGCCTCATTCGATTCAACAAAAAGTTAATATGGCCAGGGCAAACCATGCCAATAATAAGCGGGGCTGTAGTAGTTTACAGGATAGACGGTAATTCCGCTTCGATAATAATACGATGGCCAATACCAACTATCAAGGTACGGTCTGGCAACGGATCTATACCAGGGATCAGAGACCGAATAGTCGATATATCCGTAATTGAAGACTGACGGGCTCCATTTTAAGGCAGCAGGAGCATTGTAGCCAGTAACGACATATCCGCCAGATAACCAGTCACCCACTTCTACTCCACCAGCTACGCCTGATGCGGTAAATGCTAGAATTATACAGGCGAAAACAACTGCGAACATCATCCTCATTTCTTATCCCTCATTCACTCTTCTTTTAGCTGTATTCTCTTCTGCCCAAAATAAATGAGTAACCATTATATGAGATTCATATGATGGCATGAGGAGATGTCGAACGGCGACGAGGACCAGAGAGTTGGAGAAGGCGCCGGTGGCGGGAGGACAAAGAGGGGGGAAAAGCTCTCTATCCCAATCCAGTTGTCCATGCCCAGTTGAGCGGACCGCCGTGGCAGATGAAGGTATGGCCCGTCAAATTCACCGGCGTGCTGGAGCTGGACCTCAAGCTGCTCATTTCTTTGCCGGGAGGCGGTCTATAAGCAGGCAGAAAAGGCGGATTCATCCCGCCGCTGGAGAATGCATTGGGAAGGGAGAGGGGTTTGTTGTCGGATGCGCTACCGGGAGTCGAAACCTCTATTGGATATCTATACTGGGAAATGATCCTTCCGGCTATATCCTCTAAAGTGGCAGTATCGCCCATCTCGCTCCAAAAGAGCGCGCTATTGTATAGATCGGAGGAGGAATTGCTGCCCTCTTTGGAGTGAACTCGGGCTGTTGAGCCGGCCTTCAGGGTGAAGTTTGCAGGAAACGCATAGCTTTGATTTTCCCGGTTTTTGAGCGACCAGCCGTCCAGATTCATCAAACCAGATCCCATGTTGGCGATCTCAACCCACTGATCGGCATCCTGGTAGCTTACGCTTATGATCTTGACGATATCCGCCCCAACGCCCGCTGGAGCGGCTGCTGCCCCTCCCAGCGAGAGAGCAAAAAGTATCAATAAAATAGCCAATATGATCAAGCATCCACCCGCGCTTTTCATTAACATACCTCATACCTCCACGAACCTTCTCGCCTGCAAACAAGGACTTGCTCAAAAGAGGCTCATCAGCTCCTCGGCTATTATCCTGTAGCCCGCCTCATTGGGGTGGTCCAAGCCTGGCAAGATCAGAGAATCTAGAGGCATACCAGCTTGCACCCGCTTCATCCAGGCGCCGTAGACGTCCACAAAGCCCACATTCATCTCTTTTGCCACCCTCTCCACCGTCTGATAGTAGTCCAATACCCTCTGGTCATAGGGAGGGCTCTCCAGGGGCTGGGAGGATAAGAGCAAGATCTCCGAGTCCGGGCCTGCCCGGATGCGGCGCACCATCACCACCAGGTTCATCTCGAACTCCTCCAGGCTCAGCCCTAAAACACAGTCGTTGATGCCGAAGTTTATGGTGACCAGATCCGGCTCATAAGATAGCACTGCCCAGTCCAGCCGGCTCAGGCCGTCCTGGCTGGTATCTCCGGAGATGCCAGAGTTGATCATCTCTATCTTTGAATCGGGGAACCTCTGACGGAGCGACTCCAGCAAAAAGGAGGGAAACCCTCGCCGCACTGCATAGCCAGCGGTGATGGAGTCACCAAAGCATACGATAGTGGCATCCGCCCCGGACTCAATGTCCCGGCGCGTCCTTTCCACATACTTCCTCAGCTCTTCATTCATCGGTATTCCTCAGGTCATTCGTCTTTCATGGCAATGCAATAGTCCCAGCTATTGCAGCCTTGCTCTCCCCGCAGCTTTTACCGCCTTTTTCATCTCCCCAACCAATGCCTCCAGCTCATCGATCCTGCCCCTGGCGATCAGGTCCACGCAGGCCGATCCCACTATGGCGGCATCGGCACCCGCCCGGATGACCTCAGCCGCCTGGTCAGGGGTGGAGATGCCGAATCCCACCGCCTTTGGCTTTTTTCCCGGCACCCGAAGGATGAGGTCTCTTGTATCCTGCAAGACCTCGCTTCTCGCCCCGGTGACGCCGGTCCTGGCCACCAGATAGAGAAAGCCGCCCGTCTCTTCAGCGATCAGATCGATCCGTGCGGGGGGCGTGTTTGGTGCCACCAGGTAGATCAGGTCCACGCCGTGCTTGCCGCAGGCCTCTTTCAGGGGCGCGGCCTCCTCCGGGGGCAGGTCGGGAACGATCATGCCGGTGATGCCACAGCGGGCACAGTCCCGGGCAAACCTCTCCAGGCCCCGGGCATAGACCATATTGTAGTAACCCATGAATACCTTGGGGACGGGCACATCAGCCTCTTCTGCCACCTGGAAGTATACATCGGTGTTCATCCCCGCAGCGATAGCCCTTTGCGCTGCCGCCTGGATGGTCGGACCGTCCGCTATAGGGTCTGAATGGGGGAGCCCCAGCTCGATGATATCCGCTCCCGCCCTCACAAGCCGGCGCACCAGCTCGGGGGTGGCACCGGGCGACGGGTCTCCTGAGCAGAGATAGACGATCAGCAGGGGCCCTTTCTCGAAGGCCTCAGTTATTCTCATAGTCCATCACCGTAGCCAGGTCCTTATCTCCCCGGCCGGAGACATTGATGATCACAAGATCGCCCAGTGATTCAGGCTCTCTTAATGCATAGCCGATGGCATGAGCCGACTCCAGTGCGGGGATGATCCCCTCCAGCCGGGATAGGGCGCGGAATCCCTCTAGAGCGGTCCTGTCGTCCGCCAGCCTGGGAAGGACGCGTCCCTTCTCCGCCAGGAATGCCAGCTCCGGACCCACTCCGGGATAGTCAAGGCCTGCTGCCACTGAGTAGGATTCCAGTATCTGGCCGTATGGGTCCTGGAGGATCTTGGTGAGGGCACCATGCAGTATTCCGTCTGTGCCGTAGCCCAAAGATGCGCCGTTGTCTGCCATCTTGTCGCTCATCCCCGGGCCTCGACCTCCTGCCTCCACTGCGATCAGCCTCACATCGTCCTTCAGGAATGGAGTGAAGATGCCCATGGCATTGCTCCCTCCACCCACGCAGGCCACAATGCTATCCGGCAGACGACCTTCCGCCTCCAGGATCTGCTCCCGGGCCTCCTGGCCGATCACGCTCTGAAAGTCCCTGACCATCGAGGGGAAGGGATGAGCGCCGGCGGCGGTTCCCAGCAGATAGTGGGTGTGCTCGAAGCTGGAGGCCCAGTCCCTCAAAGCCTCGTTTATGGCGTCCTTCAGAGTCCTGGAGCCGGAGCGGACCGGTATCACCTCTGCTCCCATCAGCTCCATCCGGTAGACGTTCATCTTCTGCCTCTCGATGTCCACCTCACCCATGTAGACCTGGGTCTCAAAGCCCAGTTTTGCCCCCACGATGGCCGTGGCCACGCCATGCTGGCCGGCTCCGGTCTCGGCGATCAGGCGGGTCTTGCCCATATTCTTTGCCACCAGAGCCTGGCCAAGGGTGTTGTTGAGCTTATGAGCCCCACCGTGCATCAGGTCCTCCCTCTTTAGATACACCCGGCAGCCCAGCTTCCGGCTGAGGTTGGGGGCAAGATAAAGCGATGTGGGCCGGCCGGCGAAGTCCTTTTGGAGAGCTTTCAGCTCATCTTGAAATTGGGGGCTCTTCTTGAGCCGGTCATAGGCAATAGAGAGGTCGGCCAAGGGAGCCACCAGGGTCTCGGGGACGAAGAGGCCGCCATACCTCCCGAACTTGACTGCGAAATTATCGATCATCATACTGCTCAACGAATCACCAGCTAAATGGTTTAATGCACGAATTAATACTATGATGTATAAAAAAGTACATCCTAGATCTTATTTAAGCTTTGCCTCAGAGCAGATCGGAGGGCAGCTCGCCGGTCAGGCACTCAATCCTCCTCTGGGCACTATCCAGTCGAAGGTTGCACACCCGGACCAGCCTCATGCCTCGTTCATACAGCTCCAGGCTCTTCTCCAGGCTCATCTTCCCCTCCTCCAGCTCCGAGACTATTCTCTCCAGTTCCTCCAGTGCATCCTCCAGCCCCACTTCCTCTATGCTCATCCATCCATCTCCTTCTCGTCGATGCATTCCAAAATCCGGCATCTCAACGCACCCCGACCCAAGATCAACTCAACCTCCTCTCCGGGGAGGACATCATCCCAGGCCACGACCAGCCCCTTCTTCGAGCGGACCAGGGCATAGCCTCGCTGCAATGTGGCGCGCGGTCCCACCGCTGCCAGCTTGCCCTTGGCCGCGTCCAGCCTGGTCTTTCGCGCCTTAAGCATCTCAGCCTGGGCCAGATCCAGCCCATCGCTCAGGTGGTCCAAACGCTGCCTGAGATCTCCGGTTATGGAGTACATCCTCGAAGGGGAGAGGCTGCGCTGGATATACTCCAGACGCTCCTCCTTTCTCTCCAGGCTTGTCCAAAGGGCGCGCATAATCCGAACCTGGCTCTGCTCCAGCCTGATCTTCAGATCCGCCACATCCGGCACTGCAATCTTCGCGGCAGCGGTTGGGGTTGCCGCCCGCATATCGGCCGCGAAGTCGGTGATGGTCACATCCGTCTCATGGCCCACGGCGGAGATCACCGGACTGTCGCATGCGAAGACTGCTCTTGCCACCACCTCCGAGTTGAAGCACCACAGGTCCTCGGCTGAGCCGCCTCCGCGACAGACGATGATCAGGTCCGTCCTGCCCTGCAGGGCGAGAAGTGCAGAGACGATGCTCTCCTCAGCCTTCTCCCCCTGGACCCTGGCCGGAGAGATTATGATCCTTGCTGGATAGGGGCCGATGGTGCGCACTACGTCCCTCAGCGCTGCACCCTGCAGAGAGGTGACAATCCCTATCCTCTCCGGATAGAGGGGAAGAGGACGCTTCTGCTCCTGATCGAAGAGCCCCTCTTCCCCCAGCTTCTTTTTCAAGGCCTCGAACTGCAAAAACCGAAAGCCAAGACCGGCATCCCTCTTAATGGCCCTGGCCACCAGCTGCACTCTCCCCTGAGGACGGTAGACCGCCACATCCCCAAACAAGAGGACATTCATGCCATTTCTCAATTCCGTCTCCACCTGGCCAATGTTCCCTTTGAAGAGGACGCAGGAGATCTGGGAATCCCGGTCCTTCAGGGTGAAGTACATATGGCCGGAGCGGTGATGGACGAAGTTGGATACCTCTCCTTGCGCCCAGAGATCATGCAGGCGGGGATCGTTCTCCAGACGCTCTCGAATTCTCTCATTGAGGTTGGTGACAGTGAATATCTGGGTCAATGATCTCCTTTTATAGAGCGGATTATTTAAGAGCATTTCTCAATTTATTAAATTAATCTGGTCATAACGCAAAGAAAGTTTATATGCTAGAATATCCCTGCTGCACACGGGTGTTGTGATGCATATAATGGAAGGCTTTCTTCCCCATCCCTGGTGGGAGATCTGGCTCATTATCTCTTTGCCGGTGGTGGCCTGGGGCGTTTATAAGATGAACAAGATGGTCAAGGAAAACCGGGAGATATTGCCCCTGCTCGCTGTATCTGGGGCCTTCGTCTTCGTTCTCTCATCCCTTAAGATGCCCTCAGTCACTGGGAGCTGCTCACACCCCACGGGGACGGGCATGGGAGCGATCCTCTTTGGACCATGGATAACCGCAGTCCTTTCGGCAATCGTGCTGATCTATCAGGCCCTATTCCTCGCTCATGGCGGCTTGACTACTCTTGGGGCCAACATCTTCTCCATGGGCATCGCTGGTCCTCTGATCGGATATCTGGTCTTCGTTCTTGCCAAGAGGTCTGGGCTTAATATGTACCTCTCTGTCTTCCTGGCGGCCATGCTAGCCGACTGGACCACATATGTGGTGACCTCAATGCAGCTCGCCCTGGCTTTTCCCGCCGCCTCGGGTGGGGTTGTGGCCTCCTTCCAGGCTTTCATGGCCATATTCGCCATCACCCAGGTTCCATTAGCCGTAGTGGAGGGAGCGGTGACTGCGCTGATGTTCAAATATCTTGTCCGGCTCAGGGGCGACATCCTGGTGAAGCTCAACGTGGCCAGTGCCTCCGCCATCAAATTGCTCCGGGAGGCTGCTACATGAAGCTGGAGATAATCGTCCTGGTGGTTGTTGCCCTTTTTACTGCCATCTTCGTCTACCAGAGCACCAGCGGAGAGCACGAGTGGGCAGGGGCGGACGATCAATCGGAGAAGGTCATCGATGAATTGACCGGAGGGACTTATGAGCCCTGGTCAAGTCCCCTATGGGAGCCGCCGAGCGGCGAGATCGAGAGCCTTCTCTTTGCCCTCCAGGCGGCCATAGGGAGCCTGGTCATCGGCTATTTCCTGGGATACTACAGAGGTTTGATGAGAAAGAAAGGCGAGCAGAGAGACGGGGACTGGGAAGCAAGATCTGATGCATGATCTCCTGGATGACTGGGCCCAGTGCAATGCCCTGAGAGAGACCAGCGCCCATCTTAAGCTATTCCTTGGCCTGGGAGCGATCATAATCTGCGTCTCCTCGGTCACGCCACCCGCGCCCGTATTCGTCGCCGCGAGCATGAGCCTTATCATCCTGATCCTGGCTAAAATCCCCATTCGCATCTACTCCCGGCTCCTCCTTCTCCCCCTCTCCTTTGCTCTGCTCAGCTCAACGGTGGTGGCCCTGATGCATGGCTCTGGAGAGATGCTCTATTCCATGCAGCTCTTCGGCCTGGAGATAGGGATCCGAGTGGATGGGGCAGCTTTGGCCCTGCTCCTCATCGCCCGGACCTTCGGCGGCATGTGCTCATTGTTCTTCATCGCCCTCACCACCCCCATGATCGAGATTTTCGCCGTCCTCAAGTCGCTTCGGATTCCCGAATCGGTGATAGAGCTCTCTATGATGATCTACCGATACATATTTGTCTTTCTCGATCAGGCAGCGATGATACACAGCGCCCAGGTGATGCGACTGGGGGACCTGGGCACCAGGAGTTCCCTCAACTCCTTCTCCATGCTTGCCAGCGTTCTATTCCTCAGATCCTGGGAGCAGGGAGAGAGGCTGATCGTGGCCATGGACGCCCGCTGCTACGACGGCCGGCTCGATCTCATGGAAGAGAGAAAAGGAGCGGGAGCATTAGAGATAGCAGCCACTGCGGCCTTTTTGGCCTTGGCCCTGGCGATCAGCCTTATGACTGGAGAAGAAGGGATTCTAAGGATGGGAGGGTGAGAATGGCCACGATCCTGGAGACCAGGGGGATAGAATACGCCTATGCCGACGGCACGCGGGCCCTTAGCAATGTCAGCCTCACAATAGGGGAGGGCAGAAAGATTGCCCTGGTGGGCCCCAATGGAGCGGGAAAGTCCACCCTGATGCTGATGTTCAATGGGATCTTAAGGCCGGATGCAGGTGAGGTTCTATTCCGGAATGAGAGGCTGGATTATGACTCCCGATCATTGCGAAAGGTAAGGCAAAGGGTGGGAATGGTCTTCCAGAACTCCGATGATCAGCTCTTTGCCCCAACCGTCTACCAGGATGTGGCCTTCGGGCCGGTGAACTTGAGGTTCCCTCCTGAGAAGGTGAAAAGGTATGTGGGCTATGCCCTGCAGTATGTCGGCCTATCCGGATACGAGCGCCGCCCTCCCCATCATCTGAGCGGCGGGGAGAAGAAGAGGGCGGCCATTGCGGGAATTCTGGCCATGGAGCCGGAGGTGATGATCCTGGACGAGCCCACCTCAAACCTCGATCCCGCCACATCAGAGGAGATCATGGAGATGCTCGATGAGCTTAACCTGGGGGGAAAGACATTGATCATCTCCACCCACGATGTGGACCTGGCCTATCGCTGGGCGGATGAGGTGGTGCTGATGAAGGACGGTGGATTGCTCCGCCGGGGCTCGGCTGAGGAGGTGTTCGGCGATTTGGAGCTGGTCCGTGATGCCAGGCTGAAGCCCCCAATGGTGGTGGATCTATATCAGGAGCTTGTGAACAGAGGGCTGGCAGAGGGCAAGAAGCCTCCAAAGAGCATTCTTGAGCTATGCGACTCTCTGGAGGGGGGCGAGAGGAGGTGTGCTGTCCAGGGGGCGAAGAGGGGCACGATCTACGTCTGCGATGCCGATGAGCTTCTTTTAGAGAATGCAGATGAGCTGGTAGGGAAAGTGGATGCAGATTATACCGGAGCCATGGGGACCAGGGCCAAGCTGATGGCAGAAGAGGCCAAAATCCGGGTGGACTTCACCTACGGGGTGATAGACAAATGCATCCTCAAGGCGCTTGCAGGCAAGAGCTGCCTGGTCTTGACCTCTCAGGGAATGATGGGCCAGGTTCAAAAGAGGATAGAGGCCTATTCTCAGCAGTCCGGAGAAGAGATAAATTCAGTCGATCTCTCCTCAGGCAGCAACGGGCGCTCTTTGCCAATAGATCGCGATTTTGTCGGGACCAAAAGCCTTAAGTAAAATTAATTTGCATAAAGTAAAGTGTAATGGAATAGCGTATGAAGGAATAGTCTGCTATTCCGTGCGTCCATTCAGCACCAAGGCGGAGCATCCCTGCAAGGCAGACTCCGCCCTGGATCTCCCCAGAGTGCCATGTTTCTAACTATATTATACTTATTTTTAAATACACTATTAGCCGATTCCAAAAGCCTGGATAAGACGCATGGATTCATGAACTTTGCAGTAGCGGCGGTAATAGCTAGAGCGGGTAGGGGAGTGGGGGTTAGTAAAAAAGATGAGTATACCCGCTCAAGGCAAACGAGCCTTTTTATGGTATAAATACCTTCCTAGAAATAATTTAAGACTGTTTCTCTTTATGAGCTTTTTGTCTGGCGATCTTGGCGGCATATGCTCCCGCCACAAATCCCGCATCCACATTTACCACCGTCAGGACGGAGCAGGACTGGAGCATCGAATAGAGGGCAGCCTTTCCCCCACCGCCAATTCCGTATCCAGTGGAGACGGGAAGGCCGATGACCGGAGCGTTCACCAGTCCCGCTACCACCGCGGGAAGGGTGCCCTCTCGACCTGCCGCCACGACAAATGCATCCGCATCCGCCATCCTCTCTAGACACGGAAAGAGGCGGTGGATGCCTGCCACCCCCACATCATACTCTCTGAGCACCTGGCAGCCCATCTCCTCCGCTACCACCCTCGCCTCCTCAGCCACGGGGATGTCTGCAGTTCCTGCCGCCAGGATGGCCACCCTGCCCGCTTGCGCCGGCCGATCAGCAGAGCGGATGACCACCGTCCTGGCGCGAGGATTGTGCTCAAAGACGCTCTTAGGGGGAAGCTTGGCCGATCTCAATACCACCAGCTGCTCGGAGGACACACGGGTTATGATCACGCTCCCCGTCTCCTCCAGATGGGCAAGGGATATGGCCAGAAGATCGGACTTGTCCTTTCCCTCGGCGAGGATCGCCTCCGGTATGCCAATGCGATTTGATCGGCAGATATCCAGCTTTGCCACCTCGCCCACGGTGCGATAATCCCTGACCCGAATCTGCTTTAGGGCCTCCTCCAGGGAAATCTCTCCCCGGCGGTAGCTCTCCAGGATCTCTCTGTTGCTCTCCATTTTCTCATCCGGTAATGGAGCCATGAGCATAAAGGGTTTATCCCTCTCCGAGAAGATCTTCATCAGGAGTTGGGAAGATGCTAGTCAATCTCGATCTGCACATTCATTCCCGCTATTCGATGGCTGTATCCGGCGACATGGAGCTGGGGCAGATCGCAAAGGGGGCGGCGCATAAAGGGGTGAAGATAGTGGGCACTGGAGACTGCCTGCACCCTCTGTGGCTCGAATCCATCAAAAAGCTGCCGGAGGATGATGGGCTGAGGAGGCAGGGGGATACTCTCTTTCTCCTGAGCGTGGAGGTGGAGGATTCGAAGAGGGTCCATCATCTCATTCTCCTGCCGGACACCGGCAAAGCGGAGGAGCTGGCGGAGGGATTTTCACCCCATTCGGGCAACCTGCATCAGGATGGCAGGCCGCGGTTGCATATGAGCGGGGCCCAGATCGCCGACCTGGTGTTTGAAGCGGAGGGCCTCATTGGGCCCGCTCATGCCTTCACCCCATGGACGGGGATGTATGCTTACCATCGGTCCCTATCTGAATGCTACCAGGAGAAGGCGGACCGGATTCGATTCATTGAGCTTGGACTGAGCGCGGACAGCGATTATGCGGACAGGATTGCGGAGCTCTCGGACAAGACCTTTCTCTCCAACTCCGATGCCCATTCACCTCGCACCAATAAGCTGGCCAGAGAGTTCAATCAGATGGAGGTGGAGGAGTGCAGCTACCGGGAGATAGCTTTGGCCATCTGCAGGGAGAAGGGAAGAGGACCGACGCTCAATGCCGGTTTTTTCCCGGGAGAGGGAAAGTATAACCGCACGGCCTGCACCCGCTGCTTTCATCACTTCAGCGCAAAAGAGATGAATGATCTCATGGGACGCTGCTCCCATTGCCAGGGGCTGATCAAGCTGGGGGTGGCTGACCGAATCGATCTATTGGCCGACTACGAAGGGCCCCAGCATCCCTCTCATCGGCCCCCTTACTTGCACCTCATTCCTCTGGCAGAGATCATCGCCCTCGCCCTGGGCTACAAGAGCCCGATGACGGTGGGGGTGCAGAGGCTGTACGCGGCCATGACAGAGGATAAGACTGAGATTGAGGTATTGCTGAACGAGCATCTCGGGGAGCTGGAGGCGGCAAAAGTCGAGCCGAAGGTGATCAGGGCCATTGAGGCCTTCCGCAACGGCGGAGTGGAGGTTCTGCCCGGCGGAGGAGGAAAATACGGAGAGATCCGGCTTTTAGCTTCGAAGAAAGCCGGGGGAGAAAGAGAATCGCAGAGGTCCCTTTTTGATTTTTAATAAGATTGAGACGGATCGCGTCTGTATTGTAATCGCCTCATTGCTCTTATCGGCCTTGATCCTATCCGCTAATGCCGAGAGGATAACCACCACCGTGGGAACCAATAACACCGACTGGTCCATTGCCCGGCAGAGCGATAGCATAAAATTCGATTACTCGCAGTACGTCCAGGGAAGCATATCCCCGGTTGAGTACCGCGGGCGCTCACTTGAGCCCTATCATTCCAGCTATGAGGAGGTGGATGTAAATGATCTTCGCTTGCGTGCCAGGACCTCTGCCCGAAAGGGCGATTATGCCTCAGAAGGGCTGATTCTCCTTCGAGCGGACTCTGCAAATTCCAGCGAATTCGTCCTTTCAATTGAAAACGGCACCTTTATGGGCGAATTTGTCGAGGAATGGCCGGCCATTCTCCGATCCAGCAAATCCCTGAGGTACTCCGGCCTGGGAATCAACAGCCGGGAGTATGCAGGGAACAATCTTGATTATGCCGGGTCCAGCCTGCTTTATAATAGTGAGCTCTCCAAGGATTCAGGTATAGATATGCTGCTCACCAGGATGAATGCCACTGTGCAGGGCATTTCTCTTTCTCCCGATGATACCGTTCTCTCCGCCCAGTTCATGCCCACAAAGGAGACATATTATAGCATTACGACGTCCTCCACTGGCATCGCCGACTTCAAATATGGCTTCTTTAGCCCCAATGCCGGGTTGAAGAAATCGATCTATCCTATGGCCAGCGAGGGAGAGGAGAGGTACTACGGAGATTACAATATCTCCAGGAGCATCCATATGAAGTCGGACTTCCCGCGGTATGAAGAGGAGGATGATTGGATATCGTGCTGCTCTGCAGGCTAATCTATATCAAGATCAGTTATCGCCAAGATACAAATGGCAGGATGTCGTAGCTGTCGAGGGGAAGATTGGGATTGTAGTAGGGATCACCCCCTTTTATATATTCTTGCCATCTTTCTATGAAGCGCTTTGTGTCATTGGGGTGAGGATCGAATGAAAACGATCGTCCCCTGGTAGCAGATTCGTAATGGAGCAGTTCTGCATAGGGAGTAAATAGGTTTTCGTATCCCAACTCCCTCACCCGGAGGCAAAGATCGACGTCTCCAAAGCCAATCTCAAACCTTTCGTCAAATCCGCCTACCTCATTAAAAATCGATTTTCGAAGCATCATGCAGGCTGCGGTGACTGCACTATAATTTCTGATGGATACAAAATGGCCCATATAGCCAATGTCATTTGAATGCAACCACTTATATATATGCTCTGCCCGTCCACCCCAGCCGACAACCACTCCCACATGCTGTATTTTTCTATCTGGATAAAGCAGCTTGGCCCCCACACAACCGATCTCGTCTCTCTGCGATTGTTCAAGCATCGCTTCCAGCCAATCGGAGTTTAATACTTCTATATCGTTATTCAAAAAGAGCAGATGCTCTCCACGGGCAAATTCAGCGGCATAATTATTCAACTTAGAGTAATTAAATTTCTCATTGAACTTTATAATCCTATATGATTTCCCTAGACCATCCAGATATGCGGCGGTTTCCTCCTCCTGGCTCATGTTATCTACTATTATAATTTCATAATTATCATAAGACGATCTGTTTTGGATGCTTTCAATGCACCTCTTCAAAAGGTCAATGCGATCTTTGGTCGGAATTATGATGCTGATCTTGGGGCGATCGAGGATATCTCTCTTCAGCCTGAAAAAATTAAAGTTCTTTGTGCCCCAGACCACTCCCTTGATTCCCTCTCTGTCTGCGAAGTCCTGGAGAGCTCTTCTGCTGGACTCCATCACTCTTTCCTTGAGCAGATGCCCGGTGCTCGATTCGTACTGACGCCATCTGTACAGGATTTTGGGTATGTGCAGGACATTTCTGGTCTGGGAGAGGACCCTTAAAAATAAATCGTAGTCCTGGGATACTTTAAACTCGGCTCTGAATCCACCGATCTTTTTCAAAATGCTCGCCCTTATGACAACAAAATGAACGATATAGCAATGAGATAGCATATAATCTAGAGAGAAATCTGGCCTGAAATAAGCAAATACTGGCTTTCCCCGCTTGGAAATAAGGATCTCATCGCTATATATAAAATCGGCGCTGGCATTTCGGTTCAGCATCAGAACAACCTCATATAAGGCATTTGGAAGGAGCTGATCATCATGATCCAGAAATCCGATAAATTCCCCGCTGGCCATAGCGAGGGCCTCGTTTGAAGCTCCAGAGACGCCCTGGTTCTCATTCAGATACTTGACCTTGATCCGGGCGTCCTTTTGCTGATAGCAATTTAGAGTCTCTTTTATATGCGGTTGATCTGATCCATCATCCGCAATACAAAGCTCCCAGTTATCATATATCTGATGTAAAACAGATTCGATGGAACTTCTAAGCCATTCTTCTCTGGTGTTTAATACTGGAACTATTATGCTGATCTTGGGCCGGTACTCAAAGCTCGCACATTGGATGCGCATATCCTCCAGTTCTTTTCCAGACGGCTCTTTGGGCGGATTCTTTTTTTGAGATAATTTTCTGCGCATATATATTTGGGACCTTTCCACAAAGCTTTGCATACCGTCTTCGGCGATGATATGACTGGACCTTGCGGCCAACTCGTATATGCCCCTTCGCCCTGTGCCCGGTGCGAAAAGCAGGTCGACCAAGTATTCATGGCACCTGGCTATTATTTTTCCCGCTCCTATGTCCTTTAATGCCATCTAACACCTTGTCCCATGAGCATGACCATCGGCCTTGAGAGGGTACATCCAGTTATTGATATAATCATAAAGCTTGCCAGGTTGCCTGTATTCATCTCGACCATTCTTGGTATTGCTGTGCTCGTGCGGTTGATGCTCAATTCACATTTTTCTATGAATATATACAAAATAAATAGTTGACGCCATTTTCATTCACTCGAATAATAGGCACGTTAATGTGACCTCTCTTTTTGATTAGATATCACTAAATAAAAATAGCTTTAAGCATATTCAGCGCCGCTAATTCGGCAGGAAATCGACAGACATCGATGATGGATTGAGAGCACATCTTTTTCCTTAATTTCTCATCATTTATTAATTTCTCAAGAGCATCAGTGCATGATCGCCTATCTGTCGTATCGATCAAAAATCCATTTATTCCATCCTTTACGAAATCCTGGCAACCCCCATTTCTCGGAACTATTACCGCAGAGCCACATGCCATTGCTTCTAATGCAGTCAATCCCATTGCCTGATATGTTGAAAAGTCCACGAAGATATCGATTTCATTGAATAAATGCGGCATCCATTCTCGTTTTAGCACCCCCATATGATTAATTGGAATATCTCTACAGGGGTTCAATGATAAGAAGTCATCATTAGAGCATCCAAAGGTAATGATATTTATTTTATCTCCATATAGTTTTTTGATTTCCTCAAGAATTTCCAAGGTAAAGCGAGGATTTCTGCGTGGAGTCGATGGCCTAATCATTGCTCCAATAAATATATCATTTGATTTGTGCAATCTTTCTCTTGGTCTGAATAGATCTATATCAACGCTCGGCCCTATAATCTGACAGTCAATTCCCATATTCGACATAACCTTATTTTTATTCCAGCTTGTTTTTGTCACATTCTTTATTCTTGGTATCTTCATGTAAGATTCCCACGCCAGATTGTATTCTCGAGACCCCTTTGGGTAAAAATCTGGTTCAAAGTCCTGAATGTAATATGCCAGGGTAATGTCGCTGCTATTAAGCGATGCAATCCAATATACGGAATTGTTTATAGTAGCTATAACCGCATCAAAGTCCGCGGCAATTAAAGGGACCTCATTAATGCTCCCATAAATGACAGGAATCCTCAAATCGGGAAAACTCTGCTGGAATTTAACTCCATGTTCTGTTAAATTAAACAGGCTTACCCTCACACCCATTTCAATCAAAGCATATGCTTCTTGGATGATGACATAAGCACCTCCTGTCGGCTCCATTATTGGAAGAATTATCAGCAGACTTTTGCCCTTGAAGAGCTTTTTCCCTTCCTCCAATAACCCGTGCCGATGCCATAGAACATCCGCTCGGGCTCTAATACCGGCCATTGCTCTATTACCCTTACATTCGGAGACACCCTTAGAGACTTCCTGGATGCCATGTTTGTCGATTAATATTTTGCCTGCCCGGTCACACAATTTCTTTCTTCTATCATCAGAATAGCTGCGGGATTGCTTATGATAAATGTAAACATCATCGGCAACAGCTAAATGCCATTGCGTTTTTCTTGCCTGAATACAGTAATCATTCTCCTCACCATAGCCTGCCCCGAAACTATCCTCATCAAAATATCCTATTTGATTTATTAATTCTCTTTTAATTAAAAGACAAAATCCATTGAGGAATGGTATTTTGGGATAGCAACGACATGAATACTTCCCAATAAGATCAGCCATCATATGGATAGATATATTTTCAGGCAAATCATTGGATGCCCAATCGCCGCACGATTCTATTTTCGGGACTGACTGCCATGAAGCGGTATTCGACAATGGGCCGACGATTCCAATTCGTTCATCTGATTCGGCGCATTCTAGCATTCTATCCAGCCAATCGGCAGAAACGATAGTATCGCTATTTAGCAGGATCACATATTTGCCAGTTGAGTTTCTCAAACCTTGATTTGCCGCAAAAGTATATCCTCTAGCAACATCATTTCTTAACAAGAAAGCATCGTGATGCAATGCGAAATCCTGCAAGAACGATTTAGTGGTTTCATCGCTTCCATCATCAACCAAAATCAGTGTATAAATATGTGGAGAATATTTTATTACTGACATCAAGCATGATTTTACATCATCTAATGCATTATGTATGCAGATGACGATATCCACATTCTTCTCATAATGTCTCTTCACTTCAAGAGCTATCCCCCAGTTTCTGTGAAAGGAGTGCAATTGAATTAAGAAATCATCCATAACAGTCTCACGAAAGGTATTTTCTGGGTTTTCAGACTCTTTATGAGCTATGGAACAATAGTATGCATTTCTTGATCGATACTCCTGCAGTAGAGTGCTGAATCCATCATTTGCAAGAATCCTCATCGCCTTTAACCCAAGATCATACCATCTCCGGCGCTTGCTTTCATGAGGCAAGGCTCGTTCTATGACACTGTTATTAAATCTATTGGTAATTATCCATGAAATGCTCCTCTTAATTTCCGCGATCTCAATATCCAATACATGAGCACGATATCTTGCCAAATGGAGTTGACTGATCAGCTCAGATTTTTCTTTATTTAGCGACTGGAGTTGACTGATCAGCTCAGATTTTTCTTTATTTTGCGATATTTCGTGCTCATGTAATATCTGGTCAATTCTAAACTGATGGTAGTAAGAAAATGACAACATAGCATCAGAAATGCTCTCATTGAGTTCCATTTCATCTGCATGCAATTCACAAGTCTTCTTGATAATTATCTCTAGAGACTTTTTAAATTTATCAGGATCTTTGGTCCGCAAAGAGGAGATCCTATTTTCAATGACATCTCCCGTATAATATTGTATACGCTCGCTCGTTACACTCCAGATATGACAAGGCTGGCTGGCAAAGGTGAGTCTTCTTATCATATCCCAATCTATGAGTATATCTAGATCCTCATCGTATAAGCCGACCTTATTAAGAAGGCATCTCCTATGAAGAATACATTTATGATTTATATAATTTTTTAATATGAGCATTGATGGCGACACATCATTTCTAAATTCAAAATATCTATTTATTTCTCTGCCAAATTCATCTATACATACCTCGTACCAGTCATTATAAATAAAGTCGCACCCCTGATCTATGGCTGCATTTATAAGAACCTCCAGATGCATAGGATAAAGAATATCATCATCATCCAGATAGCCGATGAAATCTCCCGAAGAGCGATTAATACCTACATTTAAAGAGTGCGATTTCCCTTTATGATCACTGCATATATATTTAATTCTGCTATCGCTAAATTCATCGATTATATCCTTGATATCTTCGCCACCATCGTTAACCACAATCAGATTCCAATTTTGGTATGTTTGATATATCACGCTCTCTATTGCCCTTCGAATCGATCCTCTGCCATTGAACGTGGGCATGATAATATCTATTTTATTTTTTTTCTTTCTTTTTTTATCATGCTTGTGGACAAAGATACTGCAAACATGCCATTTTTCAGATGGCAAATCATGCCATGTTACCTTCCTGGTATACTGCATGAGCTCAGCATTAATTACTTCTTTAGAGATGGATTTAGCATTTTCTCCGCTTGAGATACGATCCCAATTTTCAGCTAAAACAATTATTCTACCGCCATTTTTAATGACTCTAACAGCTTCCTCGAGAATTTTCTTTAGGTCAATTGCAGTATGCAACGCCTCTGCAATGATGGCGCTATCAAATGAGCTGTCGCGAAATGATAAATTTGTGCCCCCTGCAATCAGAAATTGAATTTTATTAGATATATTTGATCCGATTGTAGATCCATCATAAAAGGGTACACCTGCACCATTTGCATAGGTTCCAACGACATCAAATCCTATTTTTGCGCTTTCTAAACACAAACTACAATTTTCTTTGCATCCCAGGATCAGAACTCTCTGGCCTTCGATTAGGTGCGATAGTAGATGGATATAGGCGGATTCAGATTCGTCCATCTTCTGAGCAGATCTATTAATCTCTTGCATCTATATCAGCCTTTTATAGCTTTAAATGCCAGATATGCCTATGAAACGATGTATTTATATTTTGAAATAGAGAAATGGCTTTCCATACAGACATGCTAACCAAATCACCCCTAGATTTAACCAAAAATTCATCATAACCAGAATTACCATTATTATTTCTTGGCCAGCTTGAGGAACAACTAATAAGCCATGCTTTGCATCTTTTCCCTCTGAGAGATTATAGAATTCTACAATCATGCGATTTCCTATTTTCATTCGCTTAACCTTATCGAAGACTCTGCATAGATGCTAATATATCTTTCCCATGTGCATTCGCTCTAAAGACAATTCTTCGAATTATTCCTTCTAAGGGTAAAATGGCAACAATGATCGGTAGACAAAATTAAATTTTATTCGCTAAATCAAATGTGCCTGGAAGGCACAGTCCATCAAATCAAACAATAACTTTAAAACCCAGGAATTGAATAAAAAATGTGTGCATCCAGGGCTCTCGCCAAGGATACTTGGAGAAGATTAGATGGATAAAGTCTGGCTTGCTGTGTGTGCGATATTTCTCCTCTGCCTATCATTTAGGACAATGGATCTTGGAACTGGCCTCACTACAGATGAGATATTGTGGATCGATAGGGCGCCGAGTTTCATTGAAGCAATATTATCGCATCAGTGGGATCAGACCTACAAAGTCCCACATCCTGGAGTGGTTACGATGTGGCTTTCTGGCATCTCTATTAAAATCTTTGATGGCTCTGGCTTTCCTGAAAAGCTATCATTTGCCAGGGCACCCACAGTTATGGTAACATCTTTATCAATCATATTGATATTTTATTTTATTCGAGTATTATTTAATACAAAGATCGCGCTCCTATCTGCCACATTGATCTCTTTAGACCCATTTTTATTAGCCCATTCAAGGCTGATCCATTTAGATGCTATGCTCACCACATTTATGCTTCTGTGTCTATTGTCTCTGATGTCATTTCTTAAAAAGCCAAGAAAAGAATTTTTGATAATGACTGGAATCTTTTTAGGCCTTGCGATTCTGACGAAGATGCCGGCAATCTTCCTTCTGGCGTTTATGCCATTTGTTGTCTTCTTTTTATCAAATGACACTATGGCAAAGTCATTTAATTATGTAATATTCATTATCATACTTGCAGCAATGACTTTCTTTCTGTTTTGGCCAGCCATGTGGGTCAGTCCAATCGATACACTAATGAAAATGGCATTCGATCAGCAAAGTGGATTGGATATCGTAGTCAAGAACCCTCATGGCAGCGGTTTTTTTTTGGGAAGAATTGATGACGGCAGTCATGGACCTCTATTCTATCCGGTTTCATTCTTAATGATGGAAACTCCAATCACTCTTCTGTTCCTGCCAATATTTCTGGTTATGTTCATAAAAAAATTATTTAAAAATGGCTTAGATTATGTTAATAAAAATTTGATTGTACTCTGCCTATACATTATACTTTTCGCTGCGCAAATGATCTTAAGCTTAAAGGCCTTTCCAAGATATATATTGCCTGTTTTTCCGGTTGTCGATATTATAGTGGCTATCGGAATGTATTGTTTTTTTAGAGTACATATAAATAAGAAATCTGTATTCTATTTGCTGATGAGCGGCATAATTCTTGTTCATTTGGTACTAATCATACCAATATCTCCATATTTCTTGTCTTACACCAATCCAGTTATATTTGGGGGGCCGAGCAATGCGCCAAATATGATTTTGATGGGATGGGGAGAAGGTAATGACTTGGCAGCGAATTATCTAAATCAAAAGCCAGACGCACAGAACCTTACCGTTGCGGTCGATTATTATGGTTTTGATCAATACTTCATCGGTAAGACTACCTCATTAAATGAGAGTGTCGATTTCATTGGCGGCGTAGACTACATAGTATTCTATATTTCTGCGTTACAAAGAAACTGGAGTATGGCTGCTTGGGACTATTATAAGACGAAGGAACCAGAAATGGCTATCGAACTGAATGGAATTGATTATTGCTACATATATAAAACCAGCAAGCAATAGGGACTTTATCTAATTAAGCTCTTCCCAATCTAAATCCATTCCCAGCATTTGCCCGATATCATTCTCAAAAGGCCACAACACAGTTTCGCCTAAACTACTCTCTCCACCAGATAGTTTTTCCTCCCATTCTGGCCATAGTATATCTTGACCATTATGTCCGCCAGGATTCCTGTGGTTATGAACTGCACCCCCATTATGGCCATCAGTATGGAGGAGATGAATAGCGGCCTGTCTGCCAGCTGTGCCCCAAAGATCATCTTCTCGGCGACAAGATAAGTGACAACAATGCCACCAACCGCTGCCAGGATCCCCCCCAAAATTCCGAATATATGCACCGGCCTGAATGAATATCTCTGCCAGAATGCCACCACTACCAGATCAAAAAATCCTCTGGTCAGCCGCCTCCAATTGTACTTGGTCTGGCCGCGATACCTCTCATGATGAACCACCTTATGCTCATCCACCTTGAATCCCCGCCAGGTGAGAAGAGCGGGAATGTAGCGATGCATCTCTCCATAAAGGTCCAGATCCCTGACGCTCTCCTTCCGGTATACGCGCAATGTGCAACCCGAGTCGTGAATGGACTCGCCGGTCAGATTTCTTCTCAGGCCATTGGCAAATCGCGACAGGATCTTCTTGTGAAACTTATCCTGCCTCTGATAACGCCAGCCACAAACCACATCCAGATCTAAATCGTTCAGCTTCTTTACCATATCTGGGATGTCCTGAGGATCATTCTGCAGATCAGCATCAAGAGTCGCTATAATCTCACCCTGCGCATAATCAAAGCCAGCATGAATCGCCGCCGTCTGCCCGAAGTTCCGCCGGAATTTCACTATTTTGATGCTTTCATTATTTTTTTTAATTTCCAGGAGCCTGGCATAAGATCCATCCGTAGATCCATCATCGATGAAAAGCACTTCATAGCTCTCTCTCATGGAATCCAGGACATCGATAAGCCTCCTGTAAAGCTCCTGGATATTCTCTTCTTCATTATATAATGGAATAACAATTGAAATCATGGGCACGCCTTTCAACCTTTTGCTCCCGGAGAATTCCTCGTTGTGAGCCATTTTATATATCTCTTGAGGCCTTCCTCGATGCCCACCTTGGAGGACCATCCCAATTTCACCTTAGCCCTATCAGTATTGGCCCAGGTATGCTGGGCATCACCCCTGGCATCCTCGCGGAAGACAATCTTCGAGCGGCTCCCTGTAAGCTGGATTATGAGCTCTGCCAGCTCTTTGACGCTAATTCTGTGCCCGCTGCCGATATTGAAGACGCCCCTATTGCATTTCATTGCCAGAGCATTGGCACAGACTACATCATCGATATAGGTAAAATCCCTAGTCTTCTCCCCTGGCCCGAAGATCTCCAGGGGCAGGTCCTGCAGCGCCCTGTTGGCGAAGATGCTTATTGCCAGATCAGGCCTCATCCTCGGCCCATAGACGGTGAAGTATCTCAAGGATACCGTCTCCAGGCCGTAAATCTCACTGAATATCCGGCAGTATTCCTCGGCCATCAGCTTCGAGAGGCCATATGGGGAGACCGGCACCCTGGGATGAGACTCATCAAAGGGGAGGTACTTAACCTTTCCATAAATGGAGGAGGATGAAGCATATACAAGCCTCTTAACGCCGCAATCAAGAGCTGCCTGGAGGATATTCAATGTTCCCATAGTGTTGATCTCATGCACTTTGATCGGATCTTTCACCGATGCCCTAACTCCAGCTTGAGCCGCCAGATGGAAGACGCAATCCGCACCATTGAGCGCCTTATGCACCATATCACGATCCAGGATATCTCCTTTCAGGAGGGTGAAATTCTCCTTGTTCTTAAATCGAGTCACATTGTCTCGCTTTATCGCAGGATCATAATAATTATCGAAATTGTCCAGGCACAGGACATCATGCCCATCATTAATGAATCGTTCTACTAGGTATGAGCCGATAAAGCCCGCCCCGCCTGTTACTACAATAGAGTTGCCCATTCTCCTACCAAGATCAGAAAGCGTCTCTACGTATTTAAGGATAGTCGGAAAAGGATATCTAACACGCCCATCCTGAAAGTAATTATATGTAATTTAAGGGGTGCCTTGGATTAATCAAAAAATGTACGAAGAGGATGGTCGTTCATCTAAAAGAGATACACCGATTCCTAGTGAATAGGCCCTCCGAATCACGATTTTTTGTTTTTCATCGGGAACAGCGAAGAGCCTCTATCTTGTCTTTGGTCTGAGGACGTTAATGCCTCCATATTCTACGAAGGACTATAACCACAGCTACAGCTAGGGTCTAAGCAGAGGAGGGGATTCATCTTCAACAGGTAAGGAATACCCTCAAAGATACTTTTATGTGGAAAACTATCTAATTCTGGATGGATAACTCTTTTAAAGTACCTGCTTAAGAACCTATATAGGCTGTCCGCATTGTACTCTATTTTATGCGCAGACCAATCAGGAGAGAAATTGATCTTGGGAGCGCCGCACGGAGTAGAAAATAGCATGAAACCGCAATGGTTCACAATGTTCTCCAAAGTGATTTCTCTATGAGGTATGTGTTCCAGTGTGTCAAAAGAGATGATGCAATCATAGTCTCCCAGATCCCATTTCATGAGGTCTCCCAGGATGAAGCGCAAATTCGGGGCCTGATAAGCACTCCTGGCATAGTTAATCGCGTTGAGATCATAATCAGCACCTATGATTTGAGAGTCGGGCAACGCCTGGGCAATCATTTTGCTGCCATAGCCTGCGCCACAGGCGATGTCTATTAAAGTCTTTGGCTGCATGTCTTTTAGGACGGCTACAGCCCATTTATAGCGGATTAAGTGATGGACACCGAGCAGGCTATTTTCTGCCAAGTATTCTCTTATGCTTTTTTGTGGAACAAAATAATCGCTCATTTAGACCACCAACCGCGGCTACATGTGCCATGTGACCTCTACCCAGCAACTTCTCTATCGATCCTCATATAAACGCCGATCGCTGCCCCGCCACTATCGCCCGACGCTCCAGGATAAAATCGCAAGGCATTCCGGCTCGCCTGAAGTGAGTCATAAACCAACGGCGGCAACAGTGCAGGCCGAACTTATCTGCCAGCTTCATGTGTCACCAGTTAAGCCCACCATTGGAGTGAACCCCTGATAGTAGACAGGAAGTTAAGCAACGGTATTTAAAACAACCTCCAATTCGAACTGATCCGGAGACATGTAATCCAGTGCCGAATGCAGTCTCTTCTTGCTGTAAACCTTCTCAATGAAATGCCAAATGTATTCATAGGCATCTTCAAATGTTCCGTATTCATTAAGAGGCACAGGACATCATCCCCTCATTGGAGTTTCAGAACTCCTCCACGTATATAAAAGTAGTCAAAATGGGGATAGCAAAATAGACAAGCCATAGCAATGAGTGCCTACACTTGACCTGATCAGGGTCTCAACCAGAGATCCAACAGGATTTATTATCCAGAAGGCGAAAGGCAGTAAATATGGCGGGTGCCCAAAGCATGCCTCACTTAGCAGATGGATCTCTGGTAGATCATCTCATTATGGTCGACGAATTTGAAGCAAGAGATTTCCGCTGGAAGAATCTGCGTCTTTTAGTGAAAGAGCATCTCGACCGCTCCCTGAAAGGAGAGAAGTCTAGCATAAAGATCCTTGATCTAGGATGTGGTACCGGGCATTTAGCTCTGGATCTCATCCGAGAGGGATATCATGTCTCTGCTGCAGATGTCTCAAAGGAGCTGGTGAACTTTGCCAATCGCAAAGCTCAGGAGGCAGGATTCGAGCTGAATGCCGTCCAGAGGGATATTCAGGAGCTGCTGTATAGAGATGCTTTTGATGCTGTCGTCTGCCTGGATGTGCTGGAACATGTTGGAGATGACCGCCTTGCCCTGGCAAATATCTATCAGGCTCTCAGATCCGGCGGGATCATGATATGCGCCGTGCCGGCATTGAGCGCCCTATATGGAAAGAGGGATGAGCGCATAGGCCACTACCGGAGATACGACAGAGAGGTTCTCTTGCAGTTGATCAAATCAATGGGTTTTTCTATATGCGCAATCAGGTACTGGAACAGCCTTGGCCTGTTAATGGTGGCCATATTCGAGAAGATCCTTCGTAGGGAGGTCTATGAGAAGAACAGATATTCCCAATCATACCTGAATAGGTCCCTGAATGCTCTTTTAGATCGCTGGTTCGGCCTGGTTGAGAACCGGATTCATCCCCCGCTGGGCCTCACGCTAATAGCAGTGGTGAGAAAACCTAGCCATTCACCTGATCAGAGAAATGGCTAATATCAGGCTCGGCACCTATACGACTCAATGACATCAGCTGGTAGATAGCTCAACCTTCCTGGTCAGTCAGCTTTATCATCGCCAATCCATAAAATCCCAGCACCAGGTAATACGCCATTTGTACGATATAGTAGCCAAAAGCCGATATGATCGCCTGGTCGAGGGGAATTCCCAGGGGCAAGAAGACCAGGGTCCATAAGCCCTGGCTCGTTCCTAGTCCTGCGATTCCGTATATTGGCAGGAGGGTAGAGAGCACAGTGAAGGTCGAGCCCATAACAATTATCGGCATTGGAATGTCAAAGTGCATCCCCCTTATTACCAGAAAAACAACAAAAAAATTGGCTGCCCAGATGATAAACGAGGAAGCCAATATAAGAAGTGCAATTTTTGCATTTCTTAATTTCTGCATGGATTGAACCATCTCTTTCAGATTAGATATCAGATATATAGCAGTGGCATTTCTGGCCAATCCCATCCTATCCAGGGCGCAGGAGAATGAAATTGAGAGCCATTCTCCTCCATAAAAGAGCATCAATAACAGAATCAAGCAAAAGATCATAAAGAGGGATATGGGGATTAGGATGCTTTTCATCCCCCCCAGCCGATCGCCTATCATCCATGCCGAGGCCAGGAAGAGGGTGCCGATGGCAATGAAGTCGAAGATGCGGGATAAGATGAGGGTGGAGGCTCCGGTGATGGCATTCTTATTATGCAGCTTCTTGAGCATATAGATGTAAGACAGCTCTCCTGTTCTCATCGGCGCTAGATTGTTCATCATATTGTAGATACACACCAAGTTAAAGAGAGGGAAGAGCTTAATCTCCTGGTCCAATAAGATATGAAACCTCAGCGCTCTGAATATATTGCATAGCAAGTATAGAATAAAGCCGCCTGCCAGATATGAAGCATCGATGCCTTTGAGTGTGCTGATTATATCGTGCGGATCTATCTGAGACAGGAGCAGATAGAGCAATACTGCCGTGACTGTAGCTGCGGCAATCAGGGCTTGATTTTTCTTATCCATGTGCAAACAATGGACTGCACCCCTGATAATGGACAAATAGTTAAGCAATGGTATTGGACTGCACCCCTGATAATGGACAAATAGTTAAGCAATGGTATTTAAGGCAACCTCCACTTCGAACTGAACCGGAGATCTGTAATTGAGAGCTGAATGCAGCCTCTTATGGTTGTACACATTTTCAATAAAGTTGCATATGTTCCTGAATGCATCTTCAAATGTCTCATATTCATTGAGATATACCTCCTCGACCTTCAGTGTTTTTATAAAACTCTCAGCAAAAGCATTGTCATAAGGATTTCCTTTTCTCGACATGCTGATCTGGATGTCATGCGCCTTAAGACAGTCTACATAATCCTTGGACGCATACTGAACGCCTTGATCAGAATGATGAATAAGACCCTCAAGGGATTCCTTGGAACGGTTCTTCAATGCCTTTGCCAGAGCACTCATGGCCAGATCGCTTCTTATGCTCCTGCTCAGCTCCCACCCGATGCACTTTCTGCTGTAGAGATCCAGGATAACCGCGAGAAAGATATGCTCGTGCTGCAGCTGGACATAAGTGATATCAGAAGCCCATGCCTGGTTCAGTCCCGTGATTTCCCTGCCTTTTAGAAGGTTAGGATAGACCGGCAGACCATGAGTGGAATCGGTTGTTACCGGCTTGAACTTCTTCTTATAGCAAAGCAACTTCTCCTGGCGCATGAGCCTCAGCACGCGCTTATGGTTGACCGCATAGCCGCGATTTTGAAGTTCTGCTGTAATTCTCCTGTACCCGTAATAAGGAAACTCCAAAGCTATCTCTTGAATCTGGTTAACCAGATCCGAAGATTCGCTATTCTCCGCAGTGAACTTTTCGGACCGCTTCAACCACTCGTAGTAACCGCTGCGACTCACATCCAGCGCCAAGCAGGAGTGAGATATTGGCAACAGAAGGCCATCTGATTGAGCTTCCTGAATGATCATATGTCGTCCCTCAACATCGGCTTTCGTCTCTCCTCGCGGACCTTCTTCTGGGTCATGGCGAAGGCTTTTTTTAAAAGGTCAATTTCAGCATGAGCCTGGCCCAGAAGTCTCTCCAATTCTGCAATCTTCGCCTGATCTTTGTACTTGTTTCCGTTACCCATGAATGCTTTTTCGGGATTTTCAGCCAGCTCTGCCTTCCATCGGCAAGGAAGACTCGGATGGATGCCATATTCGCGGGCGATCTGAGCAAGTGGCTTGCCTGCCTCAAGTTCGGCTAATACTGATATCTTGAAGTCCCGGTCGTAACGCCGCCTGGTCTTCTTCATGCACTTCCCTCCATGAGTCGGCATTGCTTAACTTTTTGTCCACTCGGAGGGGTTCACTCCACAACGCTGTTCTTAGAATTCACCTTTAACTATTAAGAACCATTGACTCCATAGCGCTCTTATCAATTGGGGGTTTTCTTATCAATTTTATAGGACATCTTCAATCGAAAGAGCATAATTAAAATCAAACTGCGCGCGGCCACCTCATCTTAAAGGTAGGGGGAATTCATGACCCTCCGCGCACCCGATGTATCAAACACACATTTATCAAAAATATGGGGATCAAGTTCTGCCCGGAACTGACCCCCCATATGCCCCAATTCATGCCAAGCTCGCTGCCGTATAGCTCATGCACATCAGGTTGTTGTTCCTGGTGATCTGGCAGGTTCCTACAATGGGCTGATCCGACGTTATCGTAACCGAGCCCGAGCAATCAGATCCCACAAGGCCCCTCGGCCGGATAGCATTGACCCCGTGGGCAGGGATTATCTGATCTCCCCTGTACAAGAGATCGCCTTCCCTAGATCTTATTTCCAGTTCTATATTGGCATCAGCGGCAGTAGGATTCTGCAAGACCAGCCAGGACCGCCAGCCGTCTGGGTTGGCGGTGTCGGTGAAGTCCGGATAAGACAGCGTTGTTGAGACCTGGTCCATGGCATTGTAGCTCATGCACATCTCATTGCTGTTCCTGGTAATCTGGCAGGTGCCAATTATGGGCTGGTCAGATGTCACCACCACGGATCCCGCGCAGTCCGCGCCTGTTACACTCCTCGGTCTTATTGCCCCAACACCATGAGCAGGAATGATCTGGTTGCCAGAATAGAGTAAATTGCCCTCCCGTGACCAGATCTCCAGATTCAGATTGGCAGGAGAAGCAGATGGGTTTTGAATGACCAGCCAGGATCGCCAGCTGCTTGGATTGGCAGTATCTGTGAAGTCTGGATAGTAAAGCTCATTTGATCCTCTATCCGAGGCGGTGTAGCTCATGCACATTTTATTGCTGTTCCTGGTTATCTGGCAGGTGCCAGCGATCGGCTGGTCTGAGGTTATCGTGGCCGAGCCGGCACAGTCCGATCCCACTATGTTCCTGGGCCTGATGGCAGCAACACCGTGAGCCGGGATGGCCTGAGACCCTGAGAAGAGAACACTTCCCTCCCTTGACCTTATCTCCAGTTGCATGTTTGCCGCCAGGGACGTTGGATTCTGAACGACCAGCCATGAGCGCCAGCCTTCTGCATTGGTCGTGTCGGTGAAGTCCGGGTAATATAGGGTTGTAGCGCCGCTATCCAGGGCGTTGTACTCCATGGACATCTCATTGTTGTTCCTGTTGATCTGACACGTCCCCTGGATGAGCTGGTCTGATGCAGCTCTCACCGAGCCGCTGCAATCAGCACCCACAAGGTTTCTGGGACTGATCGCAATGGAGCCGGAAGGGGGAATGGTCTGCTTTCCGGAGTACAATATCGTACCACCCCTCGACCTTATCTCCAGGTGGACCTTGGCATCAGATCCACTGGGATTCTGCAGAACTAAAAAGGATCGCCAGCTATCCGATCTGGTGGTGTCGGTGAAGTCCGGGTAGTATAGGACCGGCGAAGTGCTCAGGAAGTAGGGATCAGATATCTTTTGTCTGTAGACATTGGGGTCATCGGGTATCCTGTAGTCGGCCAGCACATTTAAAAACGCAGATCCTCCCTGGTGGATCTGGGTCTCTACCTTGGGCTCAGTCTTCAGCACATTGAAGTACATAATGCCCTTTAACCTGGGGAGCTCGGCCTCCAGCTCGGCAGCGTCATATACATATGAGATCCACTCATTTTTATAGCTGTCCTGCTCAGCATCGCTCAGGGCATCTCTTGCCCCCGGTGCGGTGGGATCCATGTTGGGATCAAAGGCACCTGTCTCGCCTATGAGCATGGGCTTATTTTTGCCTATTGAAAATGCCTGATAGAAGTCCACGCCATCCTGGCCATTTCTGATATTGGACAGGAAGAATCCAGGTGAGACATGACCGGTCTCGTCATAATCCTTGTCGTAAAAGACGAGGCCCACCCAGTCCACATATTCCCCATAGGTTCCGGATCCGGATGGATAGTATTCAGTATAGCCATCTCCATGATCCGTACCCCCCCAGGGATAGCCCCAGTTCTGGTTTGGAATCCAGCACATCTCTGCCCTGGGAGCGATTCTATGAAATATCTCTGCCACCGTTTTGAACTTGGCTATGTACTCGGCAGGTTTTTGGCCCCATGCATACCAATTCCCGTTCATCTCATGGCCGAAGATAATGAACACCTCTGTATCCAGCTCTTTGCACTTGGTGGCAAAATACTCCATCTTTGCTGTATCTATAGAGCCCAAACCGCCGTAGGGATCGTACATGAAGACGGGGATTGCTCCATTCGCTTTGACGTCCTGGGCCCAGTCCCAAATGCCAGTGTTTCGGGAATCTGCAATATCCACGTACTTCAAGAACATGGCATGGTCCTTGCCAGTCGCCAGGTTGAAGCTTTCCATGCTCTGGCAGCTGGAGTCCTCAGATCCGCAGCCCAGATACGCGCCAGTATAGCAGCCATGAAGCCTGGATACAATGGTATAGCTCCAGGAGGACATAACTGTATCAGAAGCAGCCCAGAACCCTATGGTATCATTATTGGGATTCTGGTCTAGCTCGTTCCATCCAGCTATCTTCATTGGACCTTTCAGTATTATGTCCACAGTGGACGCATTTGCCTTCCAGGCGCTGGAGCCTCTCAGAAGTCCAAAGCTGCTCGCCTGTATTGGTGAATCATTAATCCATCCATTACGTGGAATGGAGAAGGACTTCGATCCAGCATAAGCCCGCTGGTCATCCCATCCATTCTCTGAGATGTGCATAGAGGCGAGCATCATGGGCTTGAAGGTTTCACCTTCACGATGCACTAGATTCGCAACATCCCCACTGGTCGATACGTTGACATCTGCAATGATCTGATCCCTGGTGGGAGGATGAATTCGGACCGTACCCTCGAATCCCAGACCATAGTTCTCGCCTTCGAAATGGATCAAGAGGTCTTCCCCATCTTGTATTTGGTTATAGGAAATGCCTGCACCTTGCTTATATCCATCGGACGTCCAAAAAGAGGGCGACAGAATTACTGCAGTTCCACAACCGGAGTCAGGGGCCCAGTTCATCCGGAAGTAGCTGCTGTCCAGGTGCAATGTCGCATATTGATTAAAGTTTGTACCGCTGCCATAAGCGATCTCCAGTATATTCCCATTCTGGTTTGCGCTCCATGTGCTTGCTGCCATGCCTGTGCCTGATGTTATGGCCAGGCAAAATAAAATCAAATGAATTTTAGTTGAATATATCCATTTCATACCCATCCCTCCCCATTAGACTCTCTATTGCCCGCGATTTTGCGAGCGTTCCCTGCATATTATGCTGCTAATCCAGGTTTTTGTCTGATGCACAGATGGTATGATCCGATGCATCCGATGTCCTCTGCCGATCGATCAGACAATGCAAAGAAGGATGCTGTCAGCTCCATCTGACAGGAGAGCTCCGACTCTATAGAGAATCCATTTCCCGGAGCCGATCTTTAATCCCATATTGGTGCAGGCGATCGGGTGGTTCGGCAAAATCAGCCAGGATTTCTGGATAATGCAGACTCCTCGTCTAACCAATAACATTAGAATTATCTTTATATAAATAACTTTCGAGAAGGGACTCTTCAAGAAGGGACAAGAAAGGAAAGACAGGAGGAATGATCGTAAACTGAGATCAGTCCCCCTGCAATCGAATGCGCCTCAGTCAGCTGCCGAGTAGCTCATGCACATTAGGTTATTGTTGCGGTTGATCTGGCAGACGCCAGCAAGCGGCTGGTCTGATGCCACGACCACCGACCCGGAGCAATCTGCGCCCACCAGGCTTCGTGGCCGGATGGCGCTCACTCCGTGAGCTGGAATGACCTGTATTCCGGAGTACAGCAGCCCCCCTTCTCGGGACTTGATCTCTAAAGCTGCATTGGCAGCATAGTCCGCCGGATTCTGCAAGAGAAGCCAGGAGCGCCAGCTATCGGGATTGGCAGTATCTGTGAAGTCAGGATAGAAGAGTGTCGTCGAGCCCTGGAGGAGAGCGTTGAAGCTCATGCACATCAGGTTATTGTTTCGGTTGATCTGGCAGGTGCCGACTATCGGCTGATTCGAGGTCACTACTGCTGACCCGGCCAGGTCCGAGCCCACCAGGTTCCTGGGGCGAATGGCACTCACACTCTGGGCCGGTATGCTCTGGGCTCCGGAGTAGAGCAGATCGCCCGCTCTTGATCTGATCTCAAGGTTTATACTGGCCTGTGATGCGCCGGGATTCTGCAGAACCAGCCAGGACCGCCAGCCTTCGGGATTGGTGGTATCAGTGAAATCGGGGTAGTAGAGGGCAGTTGAACCTTGGTCTGCTGCCGTATAGCTCATGCACATCAGATTGTTGTTCCTGGTTATCTGGCAGGTGCCTGCGATTGGCTGGTCTGAGGAAACGACCGCCGATCCCGCGCAATTGAAACCGGCAAGATTCCGGGGCCTTATGGCACTTACCCCATGAGCAGGGATGATGGCACCGCCCGAGTACAACAGCTCTCCTGATCTCGATCTGATCTCCAGGTTCAGGTTGGCCTGGCTCGGGCCGGGGTTCTGCAGCACCAACCAGGACCGCCAGCTTTCAAGATCATCAGTATCTGTGAAGTCCGGATAGTGCAATGTGGTACTTGCACGGTCCAAGGGATTATAGCTCATGCACATCTCGTTGCTGTTCCTGTTGATCTGGCAACTTCCGGCGATGGGCCGATCCGATGTCACCACCGCGGACCCTGCAAAGTCCAAGCCTGCTAGGTCTCGTGGCCGGATGGCAGCCACGCTGTTAGCAGGAATGGTCTGACTGCCCGCATATCGCAATTCTCCTGTCCTGTCGCGCAGCTCTAGATGCATGGTTACTGCCTCGTCAGCAGGATTCTGAAGCATCAGCCAGGATCTCCAGCTATTGGGATAGACAGTATCTGTGAAGTCGGGATAGTACAGGGTCCATTCTTCTCGTTCAATAATTTTAATGGTTGCAGCTTCAGACCATCCCGAGGTGGCGCCTTTACTGTCCGTGGCCATGGCCTTTATCTGATAGACTCCAGCATTGATCCAGCTATGAGACATGCTTGCAGTTGCCCCTGAATCAACAAGATCGGTGGTTGTGGTGCTTCCGTCCCCCCAATCGAAGGTGTATTTCACTTGATCTCCATCCGGATCAGATGCAAAGGTGAAATAAATGTAACCAACCTCGACAAAGCCGCTATTCTCGCCGAGAGGAACAGAAGGAGTATTTGGAGGATTGTTGGGGAGGTCAGAGCAGTCTATAACTGCCACAAAAGCGTCTTTGTATCCGCCATTGGCTGGCTGCAATGGATTTCGGGTTGGAAAATTGTTTGATTCTGTATACCCTGTGAGATAGGTTTTTCCAAAATTATCTATAGCGATTCCTTTGGCATAATCATAGTTGACTCCTCCCAGGTAAGTGGAAAAAGACAAAGCCGATCCGGCAGCATTTATCATGGCGACGAAAATATCATATGAGCCACTATTCGATGCCTGTAATGGGCTCTTTGTTGGGAAGTCGGCGGAAGAGGTATCACCGGTGACAAAAGCGTTGCCCCTGCTGTCCACAGCGATGCCATGAGCAAAACAATCGCCGCTGCCTCCAAGAAATGTGGAATAGTCCAATGCCGATCCTGCGGAGTTGATCTTGGCGACAAAGGCGTCAAAAGAACCCTTCTTCAATGCCTGTATCGGATTTTGGGTTGGGAAGTCATCTGAGATGGTATACCCCGTTATATAGGCGTTGCCTCTCCTATCCACAGCGATGCCTTCAGCAAAGTCATTGAAGCTTCCACCAAGGTAGGTGGAATAAGTCAATGCCGATCCTGCGGAATTGATCTTGGATACAAATGCGTCCATCTCGCCGCCATTCGATGCCTGCAATGGATTTCTTGTCGGGAAATTGGTTGAATATGTAGGCCCGGTGATATAGGCATTGCTGCTTCCGTCTAAGGCGATGCCAAGGCCATATTCAGAGCTGCTTCCTCCGAGGTATGTAGAGTAGACCAGCGCCGATCCAGCCGAATTGATCTTGGTGACAAAAGCGTCCCACGATCCGGCCTTCGATGCCTGGATGGGATTTTTTGTCGGGAAGCTGGCGGAGCCTGTATACCCGGTGACATAAGCGTTGCCGCTCCCGTCTATAGCTATGCTTTCTCCATTGTCCTCGCCGCTCCCTCCCAGGTAGGTGGAATAAGATAGTGCCGACCCGGCGGAATTGATCTTGGCAATAAAAGCATCATTCGAACCAGCATTGGATGCCTGCAATGGATTTTTTGTCGGGAAGTTGGTGGAGGCAGTATACCCTGTTACATAGGCGTTGCCGCCGCTATCAACAGCGATGCCTTTGGCATAATCATAACCTCCTCCTCCCAGGTAGGTGGAATAAGACAGTGCGGACCCGGCGGAATTGATCTTGGCAATAAAAACATCGCTAGATGCAGCATTGGATGCCTGCAATGGATTTTTTGTCGGGAAGTTGGTGGAAGCAGTATACCCTGTGACATATGCATTGCCACTGCTATCAAGTGCCAGGCTCAAGCCAGAATCATCGCCGCTTCCCCCTAGATATGTGGAGTAGGCCAATGTCGGATCGATCACCAAAGGATATTTTCGATCGTAGTCTACGATCTCAAATCCAACTCCATTGTCTCCAACCAGGCGGTACCGTCCTTCAACCATCTCCCTGCTACCATTGATCTCCTGGTAGCATATAGGCACAGAATCGGTCAGGTTGCCCGCAGAGGTTCTTATCAGCAGAGATCCATCCTCTGCCAGGCTGAGGTTATCCTGGCCGCTATAGGTCAGAATTATCCCAGACAAATCTGCACCGGGATCCAAGTCCAATTCATGCTTCAGGTATCCTTCCCTACCCTTGAAGATCAGATCCACTCCTGGATAGACCTCTTTATACCTTATTGCCCCATAGGTGGGGATATCGGAAATCCATTGGGTTGAGTCATTACCTATGAAGAAGTTGGCCCGGCCAGGGAGCTGCTCCTCCCCTATTATCTGTCCCGGATTGGAGTTCTCAAAGGCCATATGGACTGCAGAGGAGTTGTTGCCCTGGGACAAACTGAATACGACCTCTGAAGGAGTGAAGAACACCGTTGGGCCCTCTATCCTGACCATGAACCTCACATCTTCGGGGGACTGACCACGATTTTCTATAAAGCTCAAGGGCAGCTTGAGCATGGCCGAGTCGATCGATTGGTTACTGCTATGAGGGCTGCTATCTAGTTCGGTGCTAGTGGATATGCTGAAATTCCCACCAGAGAGCGAATCTGAATGATCTGGCGAGGAGTTGATGATGGGAACTTCTGCCGACCCAGACATCATCGATACTATAAGAATTGCGCCAAAAAGGATTGCGAACACATAATTGGACCAGCATGTATGCATGACTTCTTGCACCTCACATTATTAAACAGTTTTAAAGTATCTTTATATAGATAAGCCTTTCCACTAAAGTCAAACACACTGATGAACGGCAATACCTAGAATTTTTTAAAACAAATTTTTTAAGAATCATCTGCAAGCGTCCCGCCGTTCAGCCAGCATCTGCGGAGCAGGCCTGTTGGGAAACAAGGGTTACCTATTGCGGATCATCATGCAGACACTTAGGACGGATACTTATATCGATTGAGCGGGGAGAAAGTATGTCAATGCGGCAAAGGACCTTTTTTTTTACTCATGTGGCTGCTGCCCTGCAAGTTAGATCTATCCTATGCCTAAAAAAAGAGATGACGCCACGATTAGGGATGCATTTCATATACAGAGAGCCGAAGCTTCATGCACAAGCAACCCATCCGCCACAATCCAAGAAGATTAAAATACTGCAAAAATGATCTCTCTCCACAATGAAGATCTCTGTGATCGGCGGCGGCTATGTGGGCCTCGTCTCTGCGGTCTGCTTTGCCCAGCTGGGCCACACAGTCGGCCTGATAGAGATAGATATTGATCGGGCCAGTTCAATCAGCCGGGGCAGTCCGCAGATATACGAAAAGGGCCTGGAAGCGCTCCTGTCAAAGCACCTGGAAAAAAGCCTTCATGTGTCCACAGCTTATGATGCCATTCCGGACACCGAGATCTTCTTCATCTGCGTGGGCACGCCTGAGGGGGACAATGGCCATCCGGACCTCTCTATGATCCAGTCCGCCTGCCAGTCTTTGGGCCGGTCCCTGATAGATATGGACTCATATCATGTGGTGGTCGTGAAGAGCACCGTCCCCCCCGGGACCACCGAGGGCCTTGTGGTCCCCACCGTCCTGGAACACTCCCAAAGGGCAGGGGATGAAATCGGCTTTTGCATGAACCCGGAGTTTCTCAGAGAGGGGCGGGCGGTAGAGGATTTCATGCATCCGGACCGGATCGTCATAGGCAGCAATGACAGTAGAGCGGGAGACTGGGCGGAATCCGCATATCGAGGAATTGAGGCGCCAATCGTCCGCACAGGAATCAAATCTGCGGAGATGATAAAGTACGCGTCCAATGCCTTTCTGGCCACCAAAATATCCTTTGCCAATGAGATAGGGAATCTCTGCAAGAGGCTGGGCATCGACGTTTATGAGGTGATGGAGGGCGTCGGCATGGATCACAGAATATCCCCCCACTTCCTCGACGCCGGCGCTGGCTTTGGGGGAAGCTGCTTTCCCAAGGACCTCTCCGCCCTCATACACCTGGCCGAAGGCATGAACGAAGAGCCGTTGATTCTCAGATCCGTCCAAAATGTCAATGAAAGGCAGCCTGCGCGGATGCTGGAACTGCTGCAAAAGAAGATCGGCAGCCTTGAGGGCAAGAGGATCGCAGTCCTCGGCCTGGCCTTCAAGAATGATACTGATGATGTTCGCCAATCCAGATCGATCCCCGTAATATTGAGTCTTAGGGAAATGGGAGCAAGGATCGCTGCCTACGACCCCCGGGCAAATGATAACATGAAAAAAATGATCCATGATATCGAGTACTGCTCAAGGGCAACAGATGCCCTGAGAGATGCAGATGCATGCCTGTTGATGACCGAGTGGCCGGAGTTCGGCCTTCTGGATGAGGAGTTTGATCTGATGAAAAACAGGGTGATCATCGAGGGAAGAAGGATTCTGTCCTGCCAGGATAAAGAGGGAATATGCTGGTAACACAAGGGCTGATACCGGCCGCTGGAATGGGGACCAGGCTCGGCCCCTTCACCCATGCTATACCGAAAGAGCTCTTGCCCGTGGGGGAAAAGGCAGTGATAGAGCATGTGGTCGAGGCCATGAAGCTGGCGGGGATAGAGGAGATCGTGGTTGTTGTCAGCCCCCATAAGCACGGCATCTCAGATTACCTGGGCTCAGGAAGGCGGTTCGGAGTGAATCTCACCTATGTCGTCCAGGATGAGCCACTTGGTCTGGCCAATGCGGTGCTATCCGGGGAGCACGTCATAGACGGCAGTTTTGCAGTGGTTCTCGGTGACAACTTCTTTCATCCCAAGTCGTTCCTGGGAGACTTGATCTCATACCATATTGCCAAGAGGGCAGATGCTACTCTTGGGGTGGCTGATGTAGAGGATGTGACCAGGCATGGGATCATAACCGTCCAGGGTGACAGGATAAAGGATATAATCGAGAAGCCAATGCCAGAAAAGGCCCCCAGCTCACTTGGATCCATTGGCATCTATGTCTTTGAGCCTGACCTCTTTGATGCCATCAGGAGGACAAAACCAGGTTATAACGGGGAATACCAGCTCACTGACTCGATCAAGGTGCTCATAGAGTTGGGGAAGAATGTTATTTATAAAAAAATAGACGGAGTGCATATCGATGTGGGCACTCCCAAGGACCTGGTATGGGCCAATAACTGGCACTTCCGATACTGCGGCTGCGAATAGATTCCTTTGGTCAAAGACTCTCTGACTGAAGCTTGTAACCGAAATGAGTTTCATCACCTTTCTTTGCCCATCTTCCATCTCTGCTGCGACGTGTCTTAGCCTCATCACCACGTGGTTCTTTTGAAGATCCCTGATCTGCCTCGATAAACGTGGTATCTTGGATCGTTCTGCGCTTGACCTGCAAACCCAAGCATTCAGCTGCCTTTGAAGTTCTGCCCGGAGACTGGTCGTAGTTGGAGGGTACTCACCCGGAGACCATGCTGCCCGGCACTATCATGAACTTGTAAAGGATATGCCTGAAAATGTAAAGATGCTTGAGACGGTCTCGGAAGAGAAGCTGGTAGACCTGTATAGCAGGTGCAAAGGATTAATATGTACCGCCGTGTATGAGGACTTCGGCATGACGCCCCTTGAGGCTATGGCCCGCGGCAAACCGGTTATGGCTGTGGATGAGGGCGGATTTACCGAAACGGTTGTGAATGGAGAGACGGGATTGCTGGTGGAGGCGAACCGCGATGAGCTGGCCGGGACAGTGGAGGCGGTCTGTGCGAGCCTAAGAGCGAACCCGGATAGGTATAAAGCCAAATGCATGAAGCGAGCAAATGAATTCGATGTCTCAATATTCCTCAAGAGAATTCACAGATTCATCCCCGAATATGATAATAAGCAAGGATAATAGTTCGATAAAATGAAGTAAGCATAGGAGTAGTATATTGCCGACACCAAGTCATCTTCAATTGCTGTGGAGCTATAGAGAGCTCATCCTCAGGCTGGCCTGGAGCGACCTCAAGCTGCGTTACAAAGGCTCAGCCCTGGGATTCTTCTGGTCGCTCCTGGAGCCGCTACTTATGTTGTTTGTGCTTTTCGAGGTCTTCACAAACCTCATGCGCATACAGGTGGAGAACTATCAGCTCTTTCTGCTCCTTGGCATAGTCCTCTGGAACTTCCTGGATCGAGGTACATCTTTGAGCATTTGGAGCATTGTAGGAAAGCCGAGCATGGTGCAGAAGGTCTACTTTCCCAGGGATATCTTGGTCATATCCACATGCATCATGGCCCTGATGATGACGATGCTCGAGTTCATAGTATTCGTAATATTCATGTTCGCCTTCCGAGCTATGCCAGGATGGACCATAGGATACTTCCCCATATTATCCATGCTCGAATTTTTTGTAGTACTAGGATTATCCATGTCCCTGTCCGCGCTCAATGTCTACTTCAGAGACGTGCAATTCATCTGGAAGGTCATCATGCAGATCGGGTTCTTCGCCACGCCGATATTATACCCCATAACCATATTCCCGGAAAATGTGCGTTGGATAGTGATGCTCAACCCCATGGCCTTGATCATCATTATGATGCGTGATAGCATCCTTTACAGGACACCCCCAGAGCCGTTGAGCCTCCTATACCTGGCCATATCTGCTGTGGCCATTCTCCTGCTGGGCTACTTTATCTTCGACCGACTGGAGCCAAGGTTTGCTGAGGTGATCTGAATGAGCGTAAGAGTGGAGCACCTCTGGAAGACCTTCCGAATCCCTCATGAGAAAAGGACGACGATCTTTGAGAATCTTGCGGAATTGGTGAGACCCAATCGTTACGAGACATTCTTCGCGCTGAAGGATATCAACTTCGAGGTGAATGACGGCGAGTTCATCGGCATAATTGGCGACAACGGCTCGGGAAAGAGCACCATGCTCAAGATAATCGCCAATATCATCAGGCCAACGAAAGGAAGGGTAAAGGTAGATGGCAAGATGACGCCCTTCCTGGAGCTGGGTGTCGGTTTTCATCCAGACCTGACCGCCAGAGAGAATATCATCGTTTACGGCACAATTATGGGCATATCCCGCAAGGAGATCAGAGAGAGGATCGATGATGTGATCGAGTTCGCAGGCCTTGAGAAGTTTCAGGACACAAAGCTCAAGAATCTCTCTTCGGGAATGCAGGTCCGCCTGGCATTCTCCACAGCAATACAGACCGATCCGGATGTATTGCTGGTGGATGAGGTTTTAGCCGTAGGCGATATGGAGTTCCAGCAGAAGTGCTTCGATGTATTCAAGCGCTACAGGAATGAAGGAGTCACGGTCCTTTTCGTCTCCCATGGCATGGATGCAGTGAGACGTTTCTGCGACAGGACATTGCTTCTCTCCAGGGGCGAGCAGGTTGGATTCGATGATACCGGAGCAATTCTTGAGACATATATAAATCGTCAATGCTAAGAAGATCACGAAGCGGCAGATAGAGCATAGGATTGGAAGCGATTCATGCTCAAATGATTGAGAATAGGGCGGTGAAATATGGCTAAAGTGTTGCTCATAAATCCGAATACAAGATACCTGGGCTCCATGATGACAATCCTGCCACCATTGGGGCTGCTTTATATCGCCTCAACGCTGAAGAGAGAGGGTCATGAGGTTAAGGTTGTAGATGCGGATGTCGAGAATTTAAGCCTGGCCACTGTCTCCAAAACGGCCAGGGATTATGCACCCGATCTCATAGGCCTGACGATGAATACGCTGCAGTCAAGGGCTGCCTATGAGACAGTCGAGCAATTGAAGAGGGCTTATGATGCGCCGGTGATCGCGGGCGGACCGCATCCATCAGCTCTAAGGGGCGAGGTGCTTGAGAGGTGTCCCTCCCTGGATGCGGTTGTATATGGGGAGGGTGAGGCAACCACTCTTGAGATTCTAAAGGCCTTCGAAGATGGGCGCGACCTTGCGGATGTTGAGGGCATCTGCTACCGCCAGGGAGAGGAGATCTTGACCACTGAGCCCAGGTGTCTGGTGGACATCGATTCTCTTCCCCATCCCGCCCTGGAATTGGTGGCACCCATCGGCAGGTATCACGGCGCCTATCCAGTGGGCGCCCGGCCCAGCCTGCATATCATGGCTTCCAGAGGGTGCCCGTTCCAGTGCACCTTTTGCAGTAAGGGAATATGGGAGAGGTCCCTGCGACTTCGAAAGGTGGACTCGGTCCTGGCCGAGGTAGAGTGGCTGAGAGATACCTTCAGGGTCAAGGAGATATTCTTCCAGGACGATACATTGAACGTCAATCGAGGGTGGTTTGAGTCTTTATGTTCCGGCCTTGTAGAGCTTGGCCTGAATAAGAAGGTGAAGTTCAAGGGCCCCTTCAGGGCAAATGAGAAGATGGTTGATCCCGACATACTGAAGATGGCAAAGGACGCCGGCTTCTGGATGATCTTTTACGGCGTTGAGAGCGGCAATCAGAGGGTTTTGGACTCCATTAAGAAGGGGATCACGCTAAGGGAGCTGGAAAGGGCCTTCCAGATCACAAAGAAGGCAGGCATCAAGACCTATGCCTCCTTCATGATCGGCAATCTTGGTGAGAGCAGGGAGACGATCAAAGATACCATAAGATTTGCCAGGAAGCTTGACCCGGACTATTATGGATTTGCTGTGGCAACGCCATATCCCGGCTGCGAATTTTACGAGGCGGCAAAAAGGGGAGGCTATCTGCTGGCGGACTTTGAGGAGTACGATCTGAACAGGTATGTCCTGAAGACTGAGAGCCTTGGGCCGGAAGATGTGCAGGAGCTTATGGATACGGCTCGCAAATCCATGGATGGAAATAGGCATTCTCTGCTCGGCAGGCTGCTGGACAGAGACAGGGGAATTCAGACTCATTGCGTCCCGGTTTATGACTATTTCCCGGCGACTTCTGCTCCCTCTGAGGATCTGCTCGGCCATGAGATCGTTATGGGCGAAAGCGACTGGGATGTCCTGGGACCCGGATGGTATGGCTTGGAGCGCTGGCCGCCGGTCATAAGATGGACAGGCAAGAAAGCTATTGCCTATCTGAAAGGACAGCCCGGCCAGGTCTGCCTCTGCATAAAGGCCACAGGCTCTCGTGTTGGACCCAGTCTAACTATTTCTGTGAATGGAAATCCGCCCAAGGCCTATAAGCTTAAGCCTGATTGGGCCGGAATCCTGAAAGTTCCCATGGAGAATGGCGAGGGCACCATAAGGTTGGACCTGGAGGTCGACGAGACCTTAGTGCCCCGGGATTTCGGGGAGGGGGATGAGAGAGAGCTGGGAGTGGCGGTTGAGCGAATATGGCTAAAAAATTTTGATCATTAGAGCGGCATTCATGTTTACTACACATGACTTGAGCACTTTAACTTTAACGATAATTTGTTCATGGAGGGGAAGGTTACTCAAAATCATTGTCCAAATCTGGTGGAAGGGTCCATTTCCTTGGTGAATATCCATTGGATCCTTGTTGGCGCTTTTCAGGAACTCACATATGCCACCGATGAGTTTTTATTATATAAGCGCAAAGGCGCCTCCCACCGGTGATGCCTTGCTAAAGGAACTAATGCAGTCGATGCGGCCATTTCAGTGGTACAAAAACATGGTTATCTTTATAGGCATAACCTTTTCATATAATCTATTTAACTGGGAAATGTGGCCACGCGTTATCTTTGCTTTCATAATGTTCTGTTTAATTTCCGGTTCGATATATATTATAAATGACATAAAAGATGTTGATAGAGATCGTCTCCATCCCAAGAAGCGGTTCAGGCCGATCGCATTTGGAACTCTCTCATCTCGAACGGCCCTATTAGTATCCATCTTGCTATTATCTATATCCTTATTAATCTCATTCTTTGTAAACAGGCCGTTATGTTATATTGAGCTATTATATGTATTTATAAATTTATTATATACTTTTTACCTCAAATATTTTGCTCTAATCGATGTGATAGTAGTTGCAGTCGGTTTTGTCCTGAGAGCTGTCGCCGGAAGCCTGGTTATCAATGTGTATATTTCCCCCTGGCTTATTCTTTGCGTATTTCTTATGTCGTTTGTTTTGGCCTTTGGAAAGAGGCAAAACGAGCTATTGACCGCCAGCAGCTCCAGAGATTGCTTATCCCAGTACACGGAGAAAATGGTAGAAGGTCTTCTGAATATATCCGTGTCAATGCTTCTCATGGCCTATGCTCTTTATTCATTTTATGTAGATACAAATATGATGATCACACTCCCGTTTGCCTTTTATGGTGTATTCAGGTTTGTGCAGCTCGTCTATCTGAAGAACTTCGGCGGTGAGGCAGAGCTCATCTTAAAGGACTCGGCCTCTCTGGCAAATCTTGTTCTCTGGACTGTTTCTGCAATCGTTGTCCTTTACGAGGTGAGAGCATGAAGTTCGATATGCACGTTCACACGTTTGATATGAAAATGGGCCTTACGCATACCTATGCAGCCGCTATTTCTGAGGTGCATGTCCTTACGACCTCGTATCCTGCCTTTTCAAGTAATCTGATCATCGACCGTTCTTTTCTCTTCGTCGCTCGTTCATTAGCTTCCTCGGCGCCTGTATCTTGATAAGGTGCTCCAGTTTTGAGAACACGGTAGATGTCCATGAGCATGCGATGCGCTAGAGCCACAAGAGCTCTTTTCTTGCCTCTCCGTCTGACAATATTTTGATAGAAAGCGTTATAGGTGGAGCGTTTGACCTTTGAGGCAGCCCATGCGGCCTCAGCCAACGTTCCTTTCAAAAAAGAATTTCCTTTTTGGGTTTTTCCGCTCTTTTTCTTGCCAGCACTTTCATTATTGCCTGGACAAACTCCCGCCCAAGAAGAAAGATGTGCTTCGTCAGGGAACTGAGACATGTCTGTCCCGATTTCTGCCAGGATGGCAGATGCGCTGACCTTACTGATTCCTGGAATCGATTGGATCAGGTTAGACTCCTTTTGAAAAGGGATCATTTTTCTCTCGATCTGTTCATCGATTTTTGCGATTTGCCTGGCAAGATGATCGAGATTCTCCATATGCATTTTTAGGAGGAACCTGTGATGATCAGTTAATTTTCCATCAAGGGCTTTCTCCAGCAGATCAACTTTCTTCTTGAGTGAGCCTTTAGCCAACTGAGAGATTTCCTCTTTGGAAAGCCTATCCTTTTCCAGAAGAGATCGAATCATAGCCATTGATGAAACGCCAGAGATCTTGGATACAACCGAGCTGAGCTTGATATTCGATGATTCTAACACTTTTGTCAGTCGATTCTTCTCTGAGGTCATCATTCCAACCAGCTTTCTTCGAGTGCGATTGAGATCACGCAACTCTCTGATTTCTCTTGGCGGAATGAAGCTGTTGGGAAGCAGTCCATATCTCAGCAATTTGGCGATTCTCTTGCAATCCATGATGTCGGTTTTCTTTCGAGGAATGGCCTTGAGGCGCTGAGCATTGGCAAGAACTATTGTGAACTCTCCTTCCATTATATTGAAGATCGGTTTCCAATAGACGCCGGTGCTTTCCATGCCGATTGTTGTGACATTATATTTCTTCAGCCAGGATTTCAGGTCTTCGAGATCTGAGGTCATGGTTGAGAAGGTCCTGATCTCGAACTTCGGAGATTTCTCAAGAGGGCCATGAGCAATGCATACGTCTACTTTCTTCTCGTGAACATCCATTCCAGCGCAACTATCCAGAACCGGCTCCATGCTAAATCTCCTTGAGATGGGCAGAGCAACATGTTATTTCTTTAAATTTGATACGCGTGCCTGTATGGCGACATTCATGGGTACTAACTGTTGCTCAAGGCAGTTTCACTCACGGGGACTTATGAATCCTCCAGAAACGCTTCGCCTTTGATTACCTGTCTCATAATTTAGGCTGATGATCATTCCTGGATATAAACCTAAACCCACATTTTCATGCCTCATGGGTGCCTGGCCAGGCATGACGGTTTCACTCCAAGAGATGTGGTTGGATGAAACCGGAGCGGCTCGTAGAGCATGCCAAAAAGAAGGAGCTGGATGGCCTGGCGGTTACTGATCATAATACCATTGATGGCGCTCTTGAGGTCTTCGACATAGTCAGAGACGAACATATGGATTTTTCCGTCATAATTGGTGAGGAGATCTCCACGGACAGGGGCGAAGTTCTGGCCTACTTCATAAATAGGGAGATTGAGCCGGGATCTTTTGTGCAGGTTCTAACTGAAATAAGACGGGCTGGCGGCATTTCGGCCATACCTCATCCTTTTGACAAATTAAGGCATCATGCAGTCCGTTTAACGAGTAATGATGTAGAGCTCGTCGATTGCATTGAAGGCTTCAATGCTCGATGTCTCTTTAAAACATACAACGATTTAGCATATAATTTCGGAAAAGAATATGATCTTGCGATTACGGCTGGTTCGGATGCGCACTTTTTAAACGAGGTTGGGAACGGCGGAATTATTACCGGACAAGAGAATATCCGAGAAGCGATAATGAAAAAAAATGTGACCATTTATGGGCATAGGTCAATGGTTATCAATCACGCGGGAACGAAAATCTTAAAATTGGGACGAAGCATTCGGGGTTATCTTGATGAGTAGATATGTCATATATGCCCTTGTTACAGTTATCTTGATCTCAATTGGCCAGCTCTTGTTCAAACTTAGTTCAAAGGATTTAAGAATCGAGAACGTCCATGACATGATAGGATTTATTTTTAACAGATATTTGATAATAGCCTTAATAATTTATATAATTTCGACAGCATTGTGGATATTTACTTTATCAAAAATGGAATTGGGATTCTCATATTTGTTACTAAGCTTGAGTTATCCTTTAATTTTCTTATTATCCCATATATTCTTACATGAGGAATTATCAAGCTATAAATTGTTTAGTATTTTATTGATTATTTTGGCTAATGCTTTGTTGCTCTATGGAGATAAGGCATGAATTGGACATCTAGCCCTAAAATTAATATTGACAAAACACTTGTAATTATATTTGCTGTGTACTCAATGTCACTATTATTTACTTCAATATTTTTTGTTAGTCCTATTATAACGGGTGATGGGCATGAATATTTAGGAATGACCGCTTCCTTTTTTCATCACTTAACCCCTGACCTACGCGAGGAGGATATTGCACTAAGAGAGCAAATTGAGAATCAAAATGGGATCAATTTCGGTAAAGATTTAACCTATTTTGGTTACTATAAATCGTTAGGAGGAGCCTGGTACTCTTACCACTTCGGAGCATATTCCCTGTTAAATCTACCAGTTTTTGCATTTCTACATTATTTTAATTTTAATGAACTCAAGTCATTTCAGATAACCAATTCGTTATTGCTCATATTTAGCCTTTTTATTCTCTTGCTCATAACTAATTTGACCAGCTCTCAGAAAATGTGGTTATTTCTATTTTCGGCATTCAATCCTATTGTATTTTATATATGGTGGCCTCACACCGAGGTCTTCTCTTATTCATTTATTGTCGTAGCTGTCGCCTTCTATTTAAAAGGGGATTATCGACTAGCAGTTTTAGCTTCTTCGTTATCATCGTTACAAAATCCAGCTATATCAGTCTTTACAATATTTATAATAATATTCGGATGGAGAGCAGCTGACTTGCATCTTCGAGAGCTCTTTAATCTTTTGATATGCGCTTTAATCTCTGTCATTCCTTTTTTATTCTACTACCTAAATTACCACACTATATCTCTAATCGTCTCCCATGGAATTGCAGATATCAGCTACATTTCTTTGGATAAGATCTTTAGTCTATTCTTCGACCTGAATTTTGGAATGATAGCATATATTCCACCCCTTATGTTCCTGGCGATATATGTGCTTATGGCTTCTATCGCTGGAAAAAAACTGGTTATCCCCTCATTATGGTCAGTATTGATATTGATGGCAACAATATGTAGTACTCAAGTAAATTGGAATTGCGGAATGATGTATATTCATCGATACTCTGTTTTGATGTTGCCAATAATTGTTTTAATATGTATCTATGAAATACCAAAGTTTTCTGCAAAAAAAATAAATATATACTTATTTATATCGTTATTGATTACGCTACTTATCATAGGACCTTTATTGTATAATTATGACAATGGAAATAGTGTTAAATTCAACTTCTTATCAAAAGAGGTTCTAATCAATACACCATGTCTTTATAATCCGCCGTATGATGTATTTGCTGAACGTGCTCTTGGAATGGAGATTGATTTTATAGATGATTTGCCTATAATTTTAAGCTATAATGGTGTCCCGAGAAAGGCTTTAACAGATTATGATGGTCTAAGCTTGATAGAACGGCTCACAGGTAATCCTATCAAAAAGGCAGATTCTGAGCAGATTAGAAAGTCAAAAATAGGTTATATTAATTTTGAAAATAGGATATTTAAATTCCCATCAGGTGAATCGGAATTGATGATTTATGATAAAATAGTAATAGAAAACGTTCTATCTGGATCATCTGTAAAGCTCTCTTTTCCAGATAATGGCTGGTATAGCATAGAGGATTGGTCTGGCACCCCGACTCGCTGGATGCAGTCAGATTCTATCATCTCTTTGTCCTCTCCCGACAACATAACTGTCAAACTGAACATGCTTGCTGCGGGCTTCTATCGCTCTAGAACTCTGGAAGTCTACTCAGGCGGCGTGCCTACAACGCAGATTGCAGTGCCCACGAGTTTTATTAACTTGAGCGTGCCCATACATCTCACGAAAGGGGTGAATATCGTACGCCTGCACGTGCCCGAGGGCTGCGAGAGGCCGATCGATAAGCCGGAGCTGAGCAATCCTGATTCAAGATGCCTGAGCTTGGCAGTTCAGAATCTTACTATAAAAGATGTGGATTATAATATTAGTCGGGCGCTATAGAGATGATTAGGAAAGAATTACAGGTTATGAGCCTCGCAAATTATATCTATAGGATTAAGGCTAGCATTAATTTAAAAGGGCAGCAATTTTGCTCGGAGGACGTATCCATGATTGCGAGATCATCCAAGGCCAACAATTTTCAACAAGAAGAGGCATGTTTAGCGCATATTGATGAGTTCCCCAATGGTCAGTGCTTGCCGTTGCCGGATGGTATATCGGAAAGTGCACTTTTTTCGTTCTTGAGATCGGTATGTGCAGTAGGTGAGCCTTCTCCCGAAGTCGTTCAGAGATATTGCGAAGACCATTTTAATAGAATTGTATTTACTTATGGGCTGATAAAGGGCTTGAAAGGCAAATGTCTTGAGTTGGGATCTGCTCCCTATTTTATAACAATGCTACTAAAGCAATTTACTGACCTTGAACTTGTATTGGCAAATTATTTCGGCCAGCGATATGCAGGTATTTACCGGGAAAATGCCGAAAGAGTATGCCCCTTAGAGATATCCTTTGAAAATCCAAGAAATCATATGAAAGAGTATATAAAAACGGAATTTTATCAATTTAATGTAGAAAGCGATATGTATCCTTTTAGTGATTCTGAATTTGACGTTGTTCTGTTCTGCGAATTGATAGAGCATATGCAAATGGACCCGATATATGCTTTGATGGAGATGAAAAGAGTACTTAAGCCAAATGGAGTTCTTATATTAACAACTCCAAACGCGAATAGAATAGAAAATATTATACGCATGATTTCTGGTTCGAATATATATGATCATTATTCTGGATATGGCCCTTATGGACGACATAATAGAGAATATAATGTTCATGAATTAATGACTTTGCTAGAATACTGCGGATTCTCAATAGACAGCATCTCTGCAATTGATACGACTAATGTCTCTGCCTGGGAAGATCCAATTATTAAACAATTAGAACCCTTATTAGGGGAAAAGGAACATTCTCTTGGCAAGCAAATTTTTATTCGTGCGAAAAATACAAAAGAAGCTAGACGAAAAAGACCCGCTTTCCTATATGCTAATTACCTACCAGAAGAGCTCGAAAACTTTAAATTGCCTGAAAAAGAAGATGTTATTAATGAGCCATCTATTGCATTTATTGGCGATTGGCATGATCTCGAACTCTGGAATAGCACACCGACTCGATGGATAGGTCCTGACGCATCATTGCATATATATTCTGAACAAAATCGCAGCACAAAATTTTGTTTTAAAGTATTAAGCTTCTATAGTCAAAGGAATCTGGAGGTCCGCTTTGGAGAGGCGCTAATTGCGAAGTATGAAGTACCTACTAGTTTCATCAACGTCTGTGAGGCTATAAATTTATCAGCAGGCGCCAATGAATTGCGCCTGCATGTGCGCGAAGGTTGTGAGAGGCCTTGCGATAAACCAGAGCTAAAAAACACGGATAGTCGATGTTTGAGCTTAGCGATTCAAGAGGTAACATTCTCATAATTATTCCACATTCCTATGAGAGAACTGATCTTCATATTTACTACTATTTTACATCAAGATGGAGACACTACCCACTACCATCTGATCTCAAGGATGAAGCTCATGAAGATGATGATCGATGCAGGGCCTAAAAATGGGGAGGTCAGGGTCAGTGCGCTGGCCTCCCTAGTTGACCGCGGTTCTCTGTTATCTGCTATGCCCTCAAGCTGGTTGAACTAAATCGCCTTTCGCTACCTATATATAAATGAGCTTCAATCTCTATTGGGTGATAAATTGAGGAAAATAATCTTATTGATAGTGCTACTATGTTGTGCAACTCTCAATTTCAGCGGCTTTGCTGCAAATTCGCAATCTGGGACCTCATTGGGGCTAAATCAGCTTAAACAATCCGAATCCATTCTCAATACTCCAGCCACAAACCAACAAGCGAACTCTACCGCTACGCAGGTCCAAGTATTGAAGCAAGACAGTGGGACAAATATCTCTAATATGAATATCACCTTATCTGTTTCACCTACCTATGGGTCAGCGCAGACAGTAAAGTTCACCGCACCAAAATCAGCCTGGAAGCTTGAGGGCATATTGATAATGGCCACCGATGGTTGGAACGAGAGTAACAAACAGTTGCCGAATCCCTTACCTTTCGCTATTGAGATCCGGGATGCCAATTTGAGGCTGCTATATCATTTTGCAGATACTCAGCTGCCTTACTTCACCTATGACCAAGGGGTCAGAATGGCAGTTATAGAAGTGCCCGACATACTCGTGAGTGGAGATTTCTTTGTTTGCTTCTACGGCTATCAATCCCTCGGTCTTGCTGCAGAGCTTCAGAACGCGACAGGCAACTCCTATATCTTCGATAAGCAAACAGGCCAGCTTTATTCATCTGATTTGACATTAGGAAATAACCAGACGCTTCCAATAAACTGGCTCATAAGAGTCGAGGGGGAGTAAACATCTCTGAGCATATAAGAATGTGGCCGTAGCCAAGACCGATGATCTGAGGTATGGTGGATAGGATTAATCCTATCCACATTTTCCGGGATTGCTGTTCATCTTCTTCATATCGCTGATCATCAGGGCGATGTTGCTTCGCAGAGCCATGGAGGCGGAGCTGCTGGACGAGAAATCCATTGAAGATATCCTCATGGAACTGTTGAAGCTTCGAGCTTTCAAAGTGAGTGGAAGATGGAGGCGGATGGAGGTATCAAAAAAAACAGAGAACGATATTCATAAAGATGGGGATAGGAGTTCCTGTCGAGGCCAATTCAGTTATTATATAATAAGGTCAGAATTTAGGTTTAGGTACTATCGGATTAGCCACAAATTGTTTAATTATAAAAATTTTATGAATAATTCAAATTGCATAATTTGAATGGGCGCAAAATAGTTTAAGGCCCCATAGAGCAGATGTATTGGCAAGTTTAAAATAGCTGGAAATAGTTTGTGCTTGCTAAATGCTCGATGTACTTTGCATTGGCAGCATGGTTCAGAGGTGTATGAGTGGGCAAATCCGATGTCGGTGATAAAGGCACAAACGTTGATGATGTGATGCGCAAAATAAAAGAGAGCATTAAAATACGACAAGCAGTCAATGCCTCAACCAAAACAGAGGATACATCAGACAGCGAGACAAAAGGGGATGCGCTACATGAAACAGAAAACCGCAAAGAATGGGAATATATCAACTCGAACTGGAATATTCAAAATAATAACTATTTTATAAGCTCGCATAGACGGATTTTGGGGAAGCCCTTAATCAAAGGAAGAGAGCTGGTTCACGGCGAGGTCCAGCGCTACATTGATCCGTCACTCTGGAAACAGAGAGAATTCAACTCATGCATTGTGAGGATCTTAAATGGAATCTCGGAAAGGCTAGGAAGAGTTGATGATAGGATAGCCCAGTCCCAGTCAGCAATCTCAGATCAAGTCAATGATAGGATAGCCCAGTCCCAGTCAGCAATCTCAGATCAAGTCAATGATAGGATAGCCCAGTTCCAGTCAGCAATCTCAGATCAAGTCAATGATAGGATAGCCCAGTCCCAGTCATCGATCTCAGATCAAGTCAATGATAGGATAGCCCAGTTCCAGTCAGCAATCTCAGATCAAGTCAATGATAGGATAGCTCAGTCCCAGTCCAAGGTCTATTCGGACATCGGCGAGCAGGTCCGAAGTGTTATATTGGCAATGAATAAAGATATCGAAAATAGAGCTTGGCTGGCCGGGATTCTAGAGGAAAAAATCGCTAAGAGCAAAGAAAAGAGATCGGATGAAATGCTTTCGAGTCAGGTGACGGGATTAAACTACTTCATCTTTGAGGACAGGTTTAGGGGCAGTAGGAATGATACTAAAGCAAAGCAATTAAAATTTGTCAAATATTTTGAAGGCTGCAAGAATGTGCTTGATATAGGATGCGGTAGAGGCGAATTCCTTGAGCTGCTTAAGGATAATGGAATAAGCGGGCATGGCATAGATATCGATGAAGATATGGTGAGGTACTGTAGATCGCGGGACCTTAACGTGGAAAAGCTGGATGCTGTTAGTTACCTGAATCAATTGGAGGATAAAAGCCTTGATGGCATATTCATTGATCAGGTTGTAGAACATCTCGATCCCGACTATCTGATAAAGATGATTGATCTATGCTACATAAAAATGTTGTTTGGAGCATACATAATTATGGAAACGGTCAATCCCCTATCTTTATTGTCATTGGCCGACTTTTACATGGATATGAGCCATAAGAGGCCTGTTCACCCCGAAACGCTCAAATTTCTGATGAGTGCCGCGGGTTTTAGAGAAACTGTTGCGCAGTTCTACGAACCAGCTGTAGAGGACGGAAGGCTTCGATATATTGACGCCGATGAATTGGCAGAAAAGGAAAGAAGCTTGGCCGATATAATCAATAGAAATACAGATATGCTGAACAATATGATTTTTGGACCACGAGATTATGCAGCAATTGGAAAAAAATGAACCACATTGTAGCAATTAATGAGTGAGGCAAAGGATGAGGTTAGCTTTATGCGCGGTACAGGTACCGTTTGTGAGGGGCGGTGCTGAGCTTCATTGTGATAGCATTTATCGAGAGCTGATTAAGAGGGAACATGAAGTTGAGTATATAAAAATACCATATAAATGGTATCCGCCGCAAGAAATAATAAACCATTGTCTCGCATGGCGACTACTTGACCTGACCGAGAGTAATGGCAAGAAAATTGATGGAGTCATAGCAACAAAATTTCCATCATATATTATAAAACATCCAAACAAGGTTATATGGCTACTCCATCAATCGAGAACCGCATATGAACTTGCCAATACTTCATTCGACGATTTTATGCCATATGGAAAAATAGGTGATATAGTTAAACAAAAAATATATACCATGGACAGGATCTGCTTAAGTGAATCAAAAAAAATATATACAAATTCTCAGAATGTATCAAACCGGCTTTGGAAATTTAACAAAATAAAGGGGGAAGCATTATATCATCCCCCACCCCTTATGGGAAGATACTTTTGCGATTCATATGAGGACTTTATCTTTTATCCAAGCAGGCTGGAATCTATTAAGCGTCAAGACTTAATTATTTCGAGTATGAAATATTTACAGAGCAATATTAAGCTCAAAATTGCGGGAAGCGGCTCCCAATTAGAATCTTACAGGAGTTTAGCAAAAAAATACAAGGTTGCAGATAAAGTCGAGTTCTTGGGTTATGTTTCAGACAATGAACTTCTGGAAAATTATTCAAAATGCATGTGCGTTGCCTATGTACCTTTCGAGGAAGATATGGGCTATGTTACTCTTGAAAGCTTTCTCTCAAAAAAACCCGTAATTACATGCAATGATTCAGCTGGTCCACTTGAATTCGTGGAGGACGGTGTTAATGGATATATAGCCGAGCCTGCACCTGAAGAGATTGCAGCAAGCATAGACAAGCTATATCAAGACAATACATACAAGCAAATGGGCGAAAAAGGATACCGCAAGATCAAAGATATGAACCTCTCCTGGGATAATGTGATCGATAAACTAATTGGGCCGATGAAATCATGAGAATAGCATATTTTACTCCCGTAAGTCCTCAGAGGACAGGAATAGCCGATTATTCTGAGAGAGAAACGCTTCCGTATTTATCAAGATACGCGGATATAGATGTTTTTATTGATGAGAGAATTAAGCCAACAAACCAAGATCTCATAAGCAATTTCAATATTCACCCATATACTGAATATGATGAGATGAAGGGCAAATATGATATCGCGCTTTATCATATGGGAAATAGCGAATATCATAAGTTTATATACGAGTCTTTGTTAAAATATCCAGGAATAACAGTTCTTCACGACATCTATTTGCATGGATTTTTGTGGTGCAATTCTCTTTCAAAAGGCGATCGACAGAATTATCTAAAAGAGTTTGAATATTGTCACGGCCCAGAAGGTCTAGAGGTTGCGAAGAAAGCTGTGGAGACGGGAGTATATCCTGAATTCGAGTACCCTTTAATAAAAAGAATTGTAAATAATAGTTTAGGGATAGTTTGTCATAGCAATTTTGGATTAAAAAAAACATTGGAGTGTAATTCTGGAGTATTCACTTCAAAGATCAACCATCCCCTCCGAATAGCGGAAGAGATAAAAATTATCGATAGAGTTGATACAGAGGATCTTAAGGTAAAACTGGGTATAGATAAGAAGGAACAAGTTATAACAAGCTTTGGCTTCATAAACGCGCATAAGCGATATCCAATCTTATTGAGTGCGTTCAAGAGATTCTTGAGAGACTATCCCAATTCAATTCTTCTCTTGGTGGGGGAGGATCTAATGGGTATCGATGGGCTGATAACTGACTTGGGGATAGGAAAATCAGTTAAGATGACTGGGTATGCTCCGTTTAATAGAATTATGGACTATTTAGCAGTATCCGATTTCTGCGTTAATCTAAGATACCCTACTGCTGGCGAGACGAGTGGCAGCGTCCTGCGAATCATGGCAGCTGGAAAGCCTGTCATTGTCTCTAATGTCGGGTGGTTCTCAGAGATACCCGATAGCTGCTGCCTTAAAGTGGATGTCGATTCCTATGAGGAAGAGATACTATTGGAATGCATGAAGCTACTCTCTTACGACATCCATCTGCGTGGAGCTTTGGGAGCGAATGCGAAAAGTTACGTTATCAAAGAGCACGATCCTGAGAAGATCGCTAGAGAATACTATATGTTTATCAGAAATATCTTGAATGGGAATGAAATTATCATTGAAGATGTATCAGAAAAACTCATTGAATTAGGTATCAGAGATAACGATGAGGATATAATAAGAAAAGTATCAGAGCAAGTGCATGAATTGTTTTGATGAAATTTTATACAAGCAAACAAATTAGAATAATTTTTAAAAAATATGGGAATGAGATGCGCTAAACCGTTTCCTCACGACTATCGAAGGTCAAAGAAATTAGTGGATGAAGAAGTGATCATCTGTTTTATAGTTGAATCGTCGCCACAAACAACGGCGAATACTCAACGTCTTTGGTCTTTTGGCAAACCTACTATCTACCAAAATACAGATAAGATAAAGGCTAATGCGTTTGGCTGTTACATGCTTAATGGGATATCTGTCATTGATTTCAAAGAACATTTAGAATGGAGAGCGATTTTAATGCAACAAGCTAGATTAAAAAGGATTCGCGGGGTATATAAATGCCAAGCTTTGGGACTCTATACGATAGCATCAATGCTGTGTAGTCCTGAAATTATTTCGCGCCCGACCTAGTTTTATAGTATTTGAATTATTCATATAATTTCACAACCCAAACAGTCTATGGCCAATTGCGAAATAAGCTTCCAATGGCATTTTTCGCCTGAAAGCCCTTTCTGGAGTCTCCAAGCTTTGGAAATTCAAGCTTCCATGAGGTCTATCGTTATACCAAGTGATAAACTCGTCGAATGAATGAAACGCAGGCCTGTGCTTGACGTATTCTCCGAAAAACCGTTCTAGCTTCCCGTTTGTCTGAGGATGCTTCACTCTGGCTAATATAGGCTTGATACCATATTTTTTGAGGTGATCTTTGAATTCGCTGTTCCAGCTTCCGTCGTCGTGGATTCTGTGGGCTCCAAACTCGCTGCCATGATCGAGTATCAGCTCCCTCAAGGGACAGAGCCACCAGAATTTGTCTACCAGTTGATCGATTATCAGAATGCTGTTCTCTGTATTGATCTCGGTAAACTCCCCTCCGGCCAGCACCATCCTGGATGCATCATCCAGAATTACACAAACCTTGACACCAGTCCCATCCCATTCATGCCAGTCAATATGCCCCGCTGACATGCTGTGCTTTCGTTCATAACGAACCCACTTCCGGCGCTTCTGTTTCTTCAGATCTTCCTGGGCCAGACCTGCTGCCTTCAGGTACATGTGTATGCGATTATGTGATATGCAAATCTTAAATTGTTTCCGGATCACAGTCTCCAGCATGCGCGCTCCAAAGCGGTAGCGAGCATGGGCTGCTCTGATGACCTCTGTCTCTTTCTCAGTGAAGGGTTTGCGGGGGCGACCAACTTTTTCGCCTAATACAGGTTCTTGCCCGGTCTCCTTGTATTCTTTAATGATCTGCTGGACTCTCCTTTGTGAGACCTTGACATCCCGCGCAATCTCTTTTGTGGGCACCCTTTTGCGGTTTTGACGAAGAATATAGCGAACCTTCGTCTTGTTCAATTTCATATCTTGGACTATGCGTCCAAGCTTAGATGATAGGCGAAATAATTTCGGGACTCTACACGATAGCATCAATGCCGAAATGTTTATATCGTATCGACTGAAATGGGTACAGCATAGTGTTCAAAAGACGTAATAGGAGGAAGCATATATGAATACTCGATATAAAGTGGCGCTATTGTTATGTGCTATGATGCTGATAGCAACAGCGCCTTCCGCGTTTGGTACGATAACATATGGTGGTGCCAACGTTGAAGTTCCGACTTCTAATCCAGCGGTCGCCGCAGGCGATACTGGTACCCTAAATAACTGGGCTGGTGCTCTGATATATAATACACCAAAAATGACTGCTGGTGTTGGCTGGCCCAGATTGATGACTATTGCGAATAACAATATCGTAGTTGATCCAAGTGGTCCAGCTCCTTACACCAAGTATTGTCGTTCCTGGGTCTTCACGGGTGCCTCTTTACCTGCAGGATTTACAGGTGATGCCGCAGCCGAATGGACAGGCAATTTAGCACCTGCCTCGGCCAGCGAAGTTCTGAATACAGGAGACACTATCATAATGTCCGCTTCCGCGAATGGACAGTCTCATTCTGAAATACACGCCACAACTGCAGGCACGATTCCAACGACTGCGCAGACTCTAATCGACGCCTGGGCTGGCAGCCGTAATGCGTTGTTTGCTGTTAACGCTTGGGATAGGGATCTCTATGGCAACGCTCAGATAACCTCAACAGCACAGACCAATGCAGCAGGCAGTGTTTCAACAGGGGCTACAGCTGCAGGATATACAGGTAATGAAGAGCCTCAACCCTATGCAGTTGCAGGCTTCAGTGCCTAGAGGATTACCATGTCATCAGGCTCCACAAGAGTTCCTGGTGCAATCAGCGGAACGGTAACAGGGACAACGAGCGTTGAGATAGCGAATGCGCTGGGAGGACCGGTCGCTGCACGGGCCCCTGGCTTGGCCGCTGGATATGCTACAGCAAACACTTATGCAATGGCTGCCGCATCTGACCTTCCAAATACACGCAGCTACTCCCTGAGCGATATTCGATCCAGTGCGAGGGCAACTAGACCAACCACTAATGGTGAAACAGCAGTCCTTGCCAGATCCGATGGAACTGCATCCTCAGAGGCTTGGGACTCATCTCGCAATTGGGCTTCACCTACCGCTCCAGGAACAGGCAATTCTATTACCTCGGTAACGGGCAAGACAGTTGCACAAGCTACTGCAATGAGGGCCGGAGATCGTGTCTTTGGTGACCCCTTAGTACTAGGACCAGTCCTTGCTGCAAGGAGTCCGGATGGTCTACAAACATGGTCACAAATGCTTGCAGTGGCCTCTAAGGGCCAATCTGTAAACCAAATCCTTACAAATCCCTATGAGAGAGATGCATTTACTTTCGCAGATACCAGCGCAAGGGTTATAAGGACCACTGGTAGCACCGCGGACGCTAATAGGGCAATTAGCGCTACCTGGCTAGGAAGTGCAGCAACCACTGACGCCAATCTACCCCTAACCAATGGTGCCTCACTCAATGCCAAGAGTGCAGAAACCCAGAGTGGGTTTAATACTGTGGCAACTCTAAGCAACATAGGCATGAGTTCGGGTGCTCACGCAAAGAGCGCAACAACTACCTTTACAGGTCCGATCTTCCAGGGATCAACTGCCAAGCTCGCCGCTAAGGCGCACTTTACAGGCGTGGGAACACAACCCCAGCAGGTGGCCATAGGTAACGTACTCGCCTATCCTGCTGGATCCTTCTCCCCTACAGGCTTCCTGAATGGCTTCACAACTAATGGACCTGGCTTCACAGGAGAAGGATGGGACGATGCTGGCTCCTATATAATCGCTGGAAGCCAGGACGCTACCACCACTGGTTCTTCCGGAACCTACAGCCTCACTGCCCAGCCCACGGATGTTCGTGAATGGGTCACTGGCGCTTCTCTGCTTAACAACAATTGGATACTCCAGAGGCCGGCTCCATTAGACTGGCAGAAGCCTCAGACAGTTAACGCTGTCCCCAATCTCCAGGAGATTCCAGTTGCTGGCAGGAATCCGGATAGCTACCAATGGTCTGGCGATCTGACCGGCCCATCTTAAACAGTGCAATAAGGTAGGCTTTAAAACCTACCTTTTTGAGTTTTTTTGCATTAAGGGGGTTAAAGAAATGAAGTGTTTGTTTTACGTTTCTATATGTTTGATGATTATTTCAGGATTCGCTTCTGGCGCAACAGAGATAACAGGTGGCTGGAATGCGGTGGGTGGTGGCGCAGGCTCAAGCCAGGGTGATAGCTATGTATCCACCTGTGGCTCTGATCCCTCTATCACCCTAGGCATAACCTCGACTTCCTCAGTATTCGGTCTGGGCAGCTTCTCAGATCAAAGAAATGGCAGTATGAGTGTCTCCTTGCCATTGGGTGGATATGTCCTCCGCACGGGATTTGATGGCTCCGTCAACTCCAGCATATCCCTGGACAGTGGGGGCGTTGGCTCAGTAACATCCTATTTGGGAGCTACGGCCACAGGAATGTCTACAGGCCATACCCTTGCCGGAAACGACAGCTACGATCTCTTTGGCTCTGCAGATATAAAGACCGAAGGTTATCTTGTCGGCAAGGGAACTGCAAACGCCATTGCCAATGGATCCTCAAGCTATGGCGTCACAAAATCAGGCACAACGGCAGAGATCTGGGGTCAGACAAAGGGACGAAGCAGCCTTGAATTAGTTGGACTGTCCAGCAGCTCCTATGCCAGCACTGGAGGCATGTCAAACGGCATACATACCGAGTCTAGGTCCACTCAGACCATCCTGGATGAGAAAAAATCCAGTAGCATAAGTCGCATATCCTCATATCTGTCTGTTGTTAACAGCGGCCATGCCAAGGCCATTTCTACTGGCGTCGCAGAAAGCGGTTCCTGGAATTCGGATATTAGTGATTCTAAGATCAAGGGACAGAATGAGAATGCTGCATCCTATGCCGCAGGGGAGATATCAGGATACGTGGAAGCAAACGGCGAAGGAGACGCTGCCGATATATCCTCAGTGATACAGTCGAGCAGCAGCAGAGACCCGAGACTTTATGTCTCCGGAGGACCGGCCGCTTATGCAGCAGTCACACAGAATTCCTCATCGTCTCGCACCTATGCAGAAGTATCTGCAAAGAATTCAACATGGAGTTCTTCTGCTCGAGGAGCAGCCAGCCAAAAGGCCCTGGAGAACGGAACTTTAGACGACTTGACTTCAGTTGCCAGGGTAAACCAGAACGACTCCAATGCTATCACCTTTGGAAAGATCCTGCTTTATGCGGATTATCAAACATGGAGCACCATTAAGGCTGCCACAGGCAACTTCAGTCTCGATGTCTATGCTGAAGCTAGCAAGAATAAGAGCTACCTTTCCAGCACCACTATGGGTATCTTAGGCACAGGAAACATGACCTCAGGCGATCCAAGCTTCTCGGGTGAAGGCGGGTTCATGTTGGCAAAGAACATGACTCATTACGCAATATTGGACTCGTCAAGTACTATTAAAGCTTCGAATAAGGTCGGAAGAGCCTTCATTAATACAAATCCACTAGCTTATGAGACGATAACTCAGTCAGCCAAGGCGGAATCCGTAGCTGATCCGGTTAGAGCGTGGGGTAGGACTGATGGGGCATATATAATCAGCGTCTAATTTTTTTATTTTATATTCATTTTTTCATCTTCAATCTGAAGACATGTAATCCAGTGCCGAATGCAGTCTCTTCATATTGTAAACCTTCTCAATGAAATGCCAGACGTTTTCATAGGCATCTTCAAATGTTCCGTATTCATTAGGATATACCTCCTCGACCTTTAGATGCGAGCCTCGACTGCCATAAGGTTTAAATCCTAAATCAGCAAATGAAACCCACAATGAAATCTTTGCTGGTTATCCTCACCGTGCTTTTTATCTTCTCATCTATTGGAATAGGTTATGTGATAACAGGTGGAGATGTCGTCGAAGTACATGGTCAGGGCACTAACTCAACAGGAACAGGAAATCCCCCTACCTATGATATTAGCTACTCGTCTCTAACGCCCAGAGATCCCAGCCAGTATAGAAGTCCTGCGTCTAATTTTACACCACCTAATCCAGTAAATAACAATAGTACCGGACTGGGACTGAATTGGAGTGCTAATAGAAATTCTTATCCAATTATTTTTGATAGCCGGTCGAGCGTTAGTGGAACTGGTCGTTTCTCAACCTATCGTGCAATGGAGGAAAAAACAGGGGTGGCAGCAAAGCAAGTATCCAGCGCAAATTATGGAGTTGCAAGCCTTTCAAGTTGGATAACACTTACAAGCGATGTAATAAATAATACAATAGATTATGCTAACATTAGTAACCATACATATATAACAATAGATGAGGTGAAGCCGACATACATTATATCTTTTGATAACACACAATTTTCTGGAGTATTATTCCGAGAGCGTGAGTCGTATTCGAATAATGGAGACCTAATAGAGAGCAAAATAACTTCTGGGCAAATAGCTAAGGAATCCCGCCTCATAAATGGCCTGGATAATGCCTTTTTCAGAGGGGATATTACCAAAAATCGAACTATTGTTAGAGGTCTATTTAACAAGACTATGGATTATAGCCTGGCAGCAAATTACGTTGGAGTATTAAGCTTAAGCAGCAGGTCCGGTGGATCAAACCATGCTGAAGTTACTCAGGAATATGTTGGCATAATGAATTTGAGTTCTCATCAACGGATTCAAGAGATATTTAAGCGCATAAACGAAACAGATAGCTGGCTTAATTGCTGTCATCCATAAGACTATACGCTCCTTGGGCGCTGCTGCTTATGTTGACCAAATGAGTGAAGTGAAGCGGGGACGGGGCAGCTGCGCAGCAAGATGGGCGGCCTTATATACTTTCATTGAATTGATCGATTCGCATAGATGGCACGCCTCATCCCGGACCGCTCCGCTGCTACTTCTCCATCGCCCTCTGCATCGTCCTTGCCACATTCGCCCCGCCATCCTCTCTTGCACCATAGCTGAAAGTGCCGTCGCACGCGCCCGGGAGTACTCATCCACCTGCTAGACCAGCCCCTCGTATCCCACATTCATGAGAATGAGGCCCACCGCAGGCGCCGTGGGCGCGCCGTGGTTCCGCTCAGGCCGCAGAAGGTCTGAGAACCAGCTCTTCACCGTATCCACCTTGGCAGAGGAGAAGTTTCGAAAGTCGTGCTCGCCTAAAAGCAATAGGCATTTATCTTTGAATGAGTGAGCAGAATCAGGATATACAGCAATTATGGCAAGCTATCCATTCCTCTCCGGCTGGTTTATATAAAAGGTATTTATCAATGGAAGAAATGTAGAACAAGTAATTATATGGTGCAAGGCGAGTATGAAGAAAAATATGGTACACTAATTCAGGAAATGAATCGATATGATTGGTGCTGGAACGCGCTATGGCAAGCAATTATCTTCGCTTACGGTTCGTGCAGACACGTTTAGGCGATGCATTAAAGAAAGAGACAAACGCATCAGTGAGCTAGAGGATCTGCTCAGAAGTTCAAACGAGAGGGCAGATGAACTGGAACGCATGATAGTTGACATGCAACAAAGCCTTTTATGGCAGCTACTGATTAGATATCAGTCTGGCTTTGTGGAGAGGGTGTTACCACTTGGCACAGGGAGGAGAGAAAAGTACGATTTAGCCCAGAAAGGTGGAAGGATTCTGTTCAATAAGGGATGGAGAGACTTTTGCAGGAGTCTCATTAATCCTCGCGGTACGCGGAGCTGTTTTGATTCGGAAAATTCAAGGAAAGAAGCCTCTTCGCTTAATGAGAGAAACTGGCAAGCCAAATATAATTATAAAAATTATGGTGGAAAAAAGTTTATTCTCTTGAAAAATGCTGAAATCAGAGCTGATAAGGATGCAGTGAAGACCGAATTAGAGAATATACTTAAAAAATTAAATGGCGAGATCTGATATGGAAAAGCTTGTATCGATAATTGCCGTCAATTATAATGGGAAAGATTATATAGAAGATTTTTGTAATTCTATATTAAATACAAACATAGATGATTTTACTTGTGAGATTATTATCGTAGATAATTTATCTAAAGATGATTCTGTGAATTTTTTGGAAGCAAACTATCCAAAGATAAAAGTTATAAAGAATAATATAAAAAATTATGCGAAGGCAATAAACCTTGGCATCAAGAATGCAAAGGGACAGTACATTGCTATCCTGAATAGTGATATCGTCGTTGAAAATAACTGGCTGAAAGGGCTCGTGGATATAATAGACCAAGATGAAAAGATTGGGGTTGTACAGAGCAAAATGCTTTTTTCAGATGAAGAGATGATTGAGAGTGCAGGTGTGGAGGATGCAGAGGATTTTTATTTTAGCGATATAGGATTTGGAGACAGGAATTTTGCCAAATATAATGAAATACGAGAGCTTGACTATTTTGCTGGCGCGTCCTTCTTATTGAAGAGAAAATGCGCGGATGAAGTGGGGAGGTTTGATGAGGATTTTTTGATGTATATGGAGAACGTAGATTATAGTATTAGATGCAAAGATTTAGGATGGAAAATAATTTATTCTCCGAATAGCGTGGTTTATAGCAAATGCCATAGCATTGCGTCATCTACCATGGGGAACTATCTCCGATCGAGAAACAGATTGCTCCTTATGGGTAAACATTTTCCACAAAAATTAGCAGAAAGTATCGAGACGTCTCATTTTTATATTAAAAGAGAGCATGAGAGTCTATATCACTCCTTGATTCAGGCGGTAAAAAAGGTAGCAGAAAATAACGACACAAAAACTGTCAATCGAACCCTAAAAGAGTTAGCTGATGTTATACCCGAGATTTTTGGAGCGCGAAAAGCCATAAACTTTTTTTCCCAGCTCGAAGTTGCATTGGATTTGAGGAAAATTAGGGTGGGAATTTATGACCATGCGTTTCATTTTGCAGGGGGGGGCCAGAGATACGTAGCAGAGCTCGCACAGATACTTCAAGATAGATATGATATTACATACATCGTCAATAAAGATATCAGCCTGGAAAACTACCGCGAATGGTTCGACATTGACCTATCCAAATGCAAGCTAAAGATAATAAAAATACCCTTTTTCGAGGAAAGAGGTATCTACATCATAGATGAATGCATGATAGTTCATCAAAACGAAAATCCTTTCGATGTTATAAAAAATGAAAGTATTAATTATGATATATTCATAAACGCAAATATGCTTACAAAAGTGAGACCTTTATCCAGCCTATCTGCATTTATATGTCACTTTCCAGATAAAGATATGGGTAGATTTTTCAACGTAGATAGATATGACTATGTGATTACAAATAGCAACTATACCACTCATTGGCTAAAGCAAAAATGGGGACTTGACTGCACATTGCGCCTGTATCCACCAGTCAACATGTTCAATGATACAAGTGACCTTGGTGAGAAAGATAAAATGATTCTGTCTGTGGCCAGATTTGAGACAGGCGGAAGCAAAAAGCAGTTGGAAATGATTGAAACATTCGTAGACCTATGCAAAAAAGATAAACGTATAAAAAAGGAATGGAAACTGATCCTGGCTGGCGGTACGCCCAAAATAAATCCGTACTATGATAAAGTCAGGAAAAAGGCGAAAAGAATTAGTAATATCGAAATTGCTACAAATTTAAATAATTATGAAATTAAACAATTGTATAGCAACGCATCCATCTTCTGGCACGCGTGTGGTCTTGATGAAATTGACCCTCGCCTGATAGAGCACTTTGGCATGACTACAGTGGAAGCGATGCAAAATTATTGTGTGCCGGTTGTAATCGATGGCGGAGGGCAGAGGGAAATTGTCGAGCATGGAATCAGCGGGTTTAGGTTTACATCAAAAGAGGAGCTTAAGTCTTATACATTGAAGCTGATCAACGACGATTATCTCCGCGAGAAGATGGCAAAAAATGCGTATAATAGAAGTAAAAAATTCACCAAGGAGGAATTTGAGAAGAAAGCTTTAGAGTTCTTCTCAGACATCGAGAATAGATTGAGGGGCGGAGAGCCCATGGAAGTCAATCGTTAAGCTTGCCATCTGTCATCAAGATACAAAAGCTCCTTCGGGCCCCGGTAGCATCCAGCACCAGCCTGCTAAAAACTTAATAATACTGCATAACATTTCTGCGTGGGTATAAACACCAATTTTAAATACCCCCTGGAGTAATTCACTTGCGCTTCAAAGATAATTGCATAAATATGAAATCATAAAATATTGCTTCAATATAAAGTAATGTTTCCGGGGGCAAATCTACGATGAGCATATTAGTCACAGGAGGCGCAGGCTTCATAGGTTCTAATCTGACAGAAGATCTCTTGGCGTCGGGAGAAGAGGTGGTTGTCTTAGACAACATGCACACAGGCAGCAAAACCAATCTGGATGATTTGGATGGTCGCCTGAAGGTAGTTCAAGCAAGCTGCAACCAAATTCCCCGCCTGGACCTGAATCCGGAAGAGATCTACCATCTGGGAATACCATCTTCATCCCCCATGTATAAGAAAGATCCCTTCTTGGTTGGTGAAGCGATCAATGGAACTACTGCTATCTTTGAGTTGGCCCGCAGGACGGGTGCTAGAGTTATCTACGCATCGTCCTCATCCCTCTACAACGGCCTTCTTCCTCCCCACCGTGAGGATATGGTCATTGGGGTGACCGACTACTACACTGAGGCCCGGCTGGCAATAGAGAGGATAGCAGAGCTCTACAAGCGACTCTTCGATGTTAACTCTGTGGGCATGAGGTTCTTCTCTGTATATGGACCAAAGGAGAGGACCAAAAAGCAGTACGCCAACATGGTCACTCAGTTCCTGTGGGAGATGCAGGAGGGCCGGTCCCCAGTGATATTCGGAGATGGGTCCCAGACCCGAGACTTCACCTACGTCAAAGACATTGTAAGAGCCCTTCAACTGGCCATGGACTCAAATTATCACGGAGTTCTCAACGCAGGAACTGGGAAGGCATATAGCTTCAACGAAGTAATAAGAATGCTAAACCAGAAGCTTGAGTCTGCCATAAAGCCCAAGTATACGGAAAACCCGATTAAAAATTACGTGCGTCATACGCTGGCTGATACGTCCAAGTGCAGAGAGATCCTGAAGTTTGAGGCACAATTTACGTTGGAAGAAGGGATAAGCAAGCTGGTGGATTATTATTGAGGATTGGATATGTGTTTAAATAATAAAAATATTTTGATAACTGGTATCAGCGGATTCGTCGGGTCCTATATAGCCAAAACACTCATTGATCAAGGGGCAAAAGTCTATGGGGTTTTAAGACGAAGGGCAGATGGGCGCTGTGCCGAACAACCTGAAAAGGCTTGGCATAGCCCGCGGGGTTCACCTCCTGGTGGGGGATCTTGAAAATATATCCCGCCTAGGGAGCGCGTTTTCTGTCAGCCGCCCGGATCGGCATACGCTTCGAGAAGACTAAGGTCGATGACATGATGCTTCGCGGAAATCTTGAGTTCACGCTGGAGGACGGTGGTATCGTGGCTTATGCGGATTCAAAGAGAATAAAAGCAGCCTTTGATCCTAATAGATTCAGGCCAGCAGAGGTTCCGATTCTCCTATCGGACACTACGAAGATCGAGAAGCTAGGATTCAATGCGAAGTGCAGCCAAAAAGAGGTTGTGAACGACCAGCTAAACCATTACCTATCTGAGAAGGAGCGCAAGGGCTAGACGTTGAAGATCGCTATTATAGCTTGCATCGGGGATAATGGGCATACGTATTCAACATAAGTTTGAATCAACTTAACCTGTTCTAACTTCATTCGGCAGCGCCTTGGATGCCCCGCAGCTTCCTGCGAGGGTGCGCCGCCGCAGTTCCACTGCTGGATCACGGGTTTCTGCGGACGAATCTTGCGAGCTATTTGGTTCTTCGCTGAATTATGTGGGTGAGTTCAGACAGAGAATATGGCCTCTGTTCCTCTGTGTCTCTGCCGTTGGGTCAGAACATAGCGGTTAACTACAGAGGAACGGAGACACAGAGAAATTCCGATTCAAGTTCACCCATACAAAATGGCGAGGAGCCATTCATTTCCTGCTCTTTCTGATGTCCGTCGCGCACGCATCCCTGTCCTTCAAATTCGCGCCACGGGCCAGATCGCACCTTGACCGGGCCGAGCTAAGCCCCCAATAGCGAAGCTCTGAGGTTTCACAGATTTCTCTCTACCTGGCGGCCTGCCTTGCGTGGAGATCTTGACGCCGTTGTTGCCAAGTCTTTCCACTTGACTCAGACCATTCCCTTGCGGGAATCATGCTACGCAAAGCGATTGTCTTTCGTTCACCGTCTTTCTCCTGGTAGATCCAGGAGTGCCCTACCTCATAGAGGCGAAAGACTGTTTCCTAGACAATTGCTCATAGCCAGACTTCTAGATTTAGATGAAGACGTGAAAAAGTAATCATGCAAGGGGTACGATTCATCTCACCCCCCCGAAGGAGGTGGGTCTTCTCTACCCCTTGACCCCAACGTTATAAACCCCTGTTGCGCATACCTCCCTTCATGAGCGATACAGAGGCAAAGTCCAGCATCGGCCCGGGCATGGGCCTGATCCATCTGGAGACCGGGGTGCAGATCATCATCCCCGCCCAGATCGAGCCGGAGAGGATTGTGGCAGCAATAGAAGCTCTACTGGCTGCAGTCAAGGACAATATGAGCGAGGGCATAGGCTGCTCGGATATCGCCTGGATGACCTCCTCGGATGTCAATGCCATGCTCCTGGTGAGCACTGATATGGAGGAGGGGCCAGCAGGCGCAGTTTCCGCCCTTCATGCCGCAGCGGAGGCCTTCTCCGAAAGGTCCGGTCGGGTGATATCGCAGATGGAGGCAGATTCCGGGGAATGAAAATCGCCTTACTGCAGCTAAATCCCACCATAGGAGACCTGGCCGGAAATAAGGGTCTCATCGCCAGGGCCATTCGTCGCGCGCCGGATTTCGATTTAGCCGTCACATCCGAGCTTGCCCTTCTGGGCTATCCGCCATGCGATCTACTTCTCAATGAGGAATTTGTAGAGCGGAGCTGGCAGGCTCTGGACGAGCTGGCCGAAGAGCTGGCAGACCTCCCTCCGGTTCTGGTGGGCCAGGCAGAGCCGAACACCTCCGCCGGGGAGCGCCCTCTTTTCAACTCTGCTGCCCTGATCCGGGATGGGAAGGTGACAGAGACCTTTCAGAAGAGCATGCTCTCTGGTTGCGATCTATTCCACGAGGACCGCTACTTCCAGCCGGGCAAGGAGGCTCGGCTTCTGCAGATCGAGGGCCAATCACTGGGCATACTGATAGGCGAGCTTCTTTTGGGCAGCAGCGATAACGAAAGGCAGGATCGGCCCGATCCCATTGCAGAGCTTCGGGCCAAAGGCGCTGACGCTATAGTCAACCTATCCGCCTCCCCCTTCACCGCGGGAAAGCAGCTCCTTCGGGAGGCAAGGCTATCAGATCTCGCCAAAAAGCACTGCTTGCCCATCCTTTCTGTCAATCAGGTGGGCGGGAACGATGATCTGATATTCGACGGTAGAAGCTGCTTTTTTGATGCCGCAGGCCGCCTTATTGCCAGAGGACGGGGATTTGAGGAGGATATCATAGTAGCAGACCTGGATGAGCCAAAAGAGATCATAGCTGCTGACGACTTCACTTTCGAGGCGGAGATCTGGAGGGCCCTGGTCCTGGGGACGAGGGATTATGTGCATAAATGCGGCTTTTCCAGCGTCCTCCTGGGGCTTTCTGGAGGGATCGACTCCTCCCTGGTGGCAGCCATAGCCGTTCAGGCCCTGGGGCCGAATAACGTCCTGGGCGTTCTTCTGCCCTCGCCTTACACCCGCCAGAGCAGCATCGACGATGCCCTGGCCTTAGCCGCCAACCTGGGCATCAAGACTATCTCCATCCTTCTTACCGATATCATGGGCTCTTTTGAGTTGGAGCTGGCAGAGCATTTCGCTGGAAGGCCGAAGGACATCACTGAAGAGAACATCCAGGCCAGAATCCGCGCCACACTCCTCATGGCCCTGTCCAATAAGTACGGCTCCATTCTTCTGGCTACCGGGAACCGGTCAGAGCTCTCCGTGGGCTACTGCACCATCTATGGCGATATGGCCGGGGGCCTGGCAGTCATCTCCGACCTGCCCAAGACAATGGTCTACAGGATTGCGGAATGGCTCAACTCCACCGCCAGCAAACCGGTCATTCCCCCAAGCATCATTAAGAAGCCTCCCTCGGCAGAGCTCAGGCCCGGCCAGACCGATCAGGATAGCCTGCCGCCTTATCCCCTGCTGGATGAAATCCTCAAGCGATATATCGATGAGCACCAATCCCGGGCGGATCTGCTTCGAGCCGGATTGGACGAAGTGACGGTGGACAGGGTCATATCCCTGGTCAAGAACGCTGAATTCAAGAGGGTTCAGGCCGCTCTCGGACTCAAGGTGATCGATAAAAGCTTTGGAGAGGGCTGGAGGATGCCTGTTGCCTGCCGGATCGGTCAGGAAAAAGCAGGACATGGGTAAGGCAGGGCTCCACAGGACAGCGAGGATGGGACAAAGACCCTCGGCAGGTGAAGATAGACAATAAGCGGAACAGAGCGCTGGAGCTTTGCCGGCCAAAAGGGCATTGATATCCAAGTGATTTTAAATAGATCCAGGCTAAAGACGGTATACGCTATGATGAATTGGATCGACAGGAGACGTACTCGCCGCTGGCAATCCGCTGTCCTGGCCAGCATTTTCCTGCTCGGCATATCCTCATTATTTCTTCTCCTCTCCCTCTCTCTTGGAATGGAGGAGGCATCCACGCAGGATAGCCTCACACTCAATGTCTATCTGGACCCAGCGGGAAAGGCCCTGGTTACCGGCTATGCGGATAATATCTCCGGCCTGAATTTTCTCGCCGCTTCAGAGTACCAGTATGAGAACGATACTCATCGGCTTTATGCCCTCACCGACGGCCTGACCGCAAAGACAAGCCAGGTCTGGACTTTAAACTTGGATGCAAAAGGATTATTCGAGGACTACAGGATCACCTTTTATCTGCCCGGTGATATGCGCCTGGGCCAGATCAATGCTTCTTTAGGCCTCCAGTATCATCTCTCCGCCTTCAATGATTCCCTTGTGGCGGATGTGCAGGGCTATGAGGTGCAGGATCCCTCGATATCCATTCAGTATCAGCAACCCTTGGCTGCGGGATCAGCACCCTTCTCTCTTCCGGCCATCCCTCCAGGCCTTCCTCCCGGCTATCCCGGCGCCGGTATCAGTCTCATCTTGCTCCTGGCTGGGGCATTCATTCTTGCCATAGGATCCGTTCTGGGGGTGATCCTCTGGAGGCGCAGGCTCCAATCGCTCCCTAGCCCCTCTCCTCTGGGAAATGGCACGCAGGCGAATGCAGACCCAACCATGTCCCCCGCCCTTTCTTCAACATGTGCTGTGAGCGGGGATGAATGCTCAACCAGTCCAGGCCAATCCATTGAAGAAGGCCCAAATGAGGTCAGTCCATCCGTCGTCTATGCGCCTGTGGACGCTCCCGCCAATGCTGCGGATGAAAGCCCGCCTCCCATCTCTGGCCCGTCCACCTCTCTTTCCAGTGCTTTCGCGAATGGTAGCAGCACCATATCCAGTCCACCTTCTGGCGATGAGGGCGCTACATATGAGCATGTTGCTGATATTGAGGAGTCTCGCCGGTCCGGCACGCAGCCTGATGTTGACCTAGACCAGCCCTCCGAAACGGCGGCGAACGAGCCGGGATCGGGATGGGAGGGCAAGCAGAGAATCCAGCTGAGCCGGGAGATGGAGGCGGTCATTCAGACCCTTACCCATAGAGAGCAGGCGGTCATATCAACCCTGGTCGAGCATGGGGGCAGAATGACCCAGGCTGAGATCAGGTATGAGACAAAAACCCCTAAATCGTCTCTAACTGGCATTTTAATCTCTCTAGAGAGGAGAAAGCTGGTAACTAAGAAAGAATGGGGCAGGACAAACATAATAGAACTATCTGAGTGGTTTTTATCCCAAAGGGAACGTTCCTAATTCTTTATCACTTCTGTCTAAGGTCCACAGGCATAATTTTGTCTCCTTTTCCGATGGTTCGTTCTGCTCTTATTATTTCTATCGTTCGGCATGAGATGATGTTTGGCGGAAGAAGAATATGACTTTCTTCCCAATAACGGAGATCCAGGGAGAACTGAATCAAACAGCATTCCTGGAGATCGCTGAGAGTGGAAATCCAGTGCAATAAGAATTAAAGAGGTAGTGTGGTAGATGAAGTTGAACGAACTTAATTGGAGGATGGCTCTGATTGCCCTGGCGGCATCCTGTCTGCTCATATCTGGGGCATTGTCCATGCCCATGGATCGAGGAATGGGAATGCATGCACGTGGGATGATGATCTCCGCTCCACTCAATGTCACCTCAGAGGAGCTGGGCAACATGACCCTGGGGGAGATAAAGGAGCTGGAAAAGAGCGCTCTTAACAGCTCTTTAGAAGAGGAAATGCCCTTTTGCGGAAGGATGAATGCCATGGGCGGGGAGTGGATGGACTTCCGGGGTGCTTCGCCTGCCGGATTTTGCGGGTTTGGCATCTTGGGATGCGGCTTTACCCCTGTATCGCTTATGGATGACATCACTAGTGAGGAGCTGGGCGAGATGAGCCTCAATCAGATCCTGGATCTGTATGATCAGAAGACCGATGAGCTTGAGAGCATGACCCTCAATGAGATCCGGGATCAGTGGAAGACAAAGGTGGAGGCTCAGAACAATATGACCATAAATGAGCTGGTAGATGAGGCCAAAGATATGCAGGCCAAAGAAGGAATCATCAACTGGGTCTCGATCCAGTACCGCCGTCTTGTGGCCTGAGCGTACATAACATTCGCCCCGAAATGGTGCACGGCAGAGTCGCAATCTGCCGTTCACCCTTTTTTCTCCCCCTTGGAGATGTTTTAAATTGATTGAGTTGCAGTAGCTATTTGGCAGGCGAATCTCGATGAATGAAGTTGGCAGAGGAATTCTCTATCTGGGACTGGCGGTGCTGCTGGCAGGCCTGATATCTGTTGGCCTTGCGAATGCGGTTCAGGCCGATCAGATGGAAGGATTTGACGGCGGCAATGATCAGATGAGCCCGGAGAGAAGAGGCGGCGAGGAGCTTTATCGGAATCCGGATATCCCTATGGGTCTCCCGGTTGATCTGCTATTCAGCGGCCACGGGTTTGCCATTCGGGGAAATGAGTCCCATCCCCTCCGATTGAAGGTGGAGGTTCTGCTGCCCGTGCAGCCTGAGCAGATCCGCAAGCTTGTGGCCTCCAACAAGAGCCTGAAGGAGATCAAAGACGACATCCGGGAGAATGTGGGAGACGAGGTCCACCGGGGGAGCCTGATCTTCGACCGGAGACTTTATGCGGCCATCAATTTCAGTTCCCTTCCCGGCTCGAACAACTCCACCCTCCTTGAGGCCGACCTGGCTGACATGAACTCCCTCTCTGCAGGCAATGATTCCGCCATTCTGGGCAGGATCAATCTCACCATATCGTCCTGCATCGAGGGCACAACTGGCCGGGGTGATCTGGAGATCGACCGCCCTCCGCATGAGGGCAGATACTTCGTCCTGCTTGACATGGAGCCTCCAAAAGAAGAGAACTGGCGCTCAAGATCGCAGGCAGAGGGGCCGGAACCGGGGAAAGAGGACCGATGATCAGGCCCAGGAGACAAGAACCTCGTCCGTCCTGTACCCGGGCCGAACATGGGATTGGTCCAGAGGGGTAGAGATGCCGCTCTTGAGCATCAAGAGGCCGGTGTAGGCGATCATGCTGCCGTTGTCCCCCATGAACGAGCGGGGCGGTAAGAAGAACTCCGCTCCCCTCTCGTGGCACATGATTCTCATCATCTCCCCCAGGCGGGCGTTCGCTCCCACTCCTCCCACCAGCATGGCCTCCCTCTTCTCGGCATGGGCCATGGCCCTCTCCGTCACCTCCACCAGCATGGCGAAGGCAGTCTCCTGCAGGCTATAGCAGACGTCTTCCAGATCATGCTTTCCTGCTGCCTCGGTTGCGGCGGTGGACAGGCCGGAGAAGGAGAGGTCCATGCCCTTCACAGTATAGGGGAGGGGAATGTAATTTTTCGCTTTCCGAGCCAGCTCCTCCACCTTCGGGCCGCCGGGATGGGCAAGGCCCACAGAGCGGGCGAACTTGTCGATGGCATTTCCCACGCTGATATCCAGGGTTTCGCCGAATATCCTGTATCTTCCCTGGCGCAGGGCCAGGACCTGGGAGTTGGCGCCGCTCACGTAGATCACCGCGGGATCGCGGGCACCCGACTGCCATTTGCCTACCTCGATATGGGCGACGCAGTGGTTAACCCCCACCAGAGGAATATCAAAACGCAATGAGAGGGCCCGGGCGGCAGTGGCTACTGTGCGCAGGCAAGGCCCCAGGCCCGGTCCCTGGGAGAAGGCCACCCCCTCCAGCTTCAGTCCCCTCTGCCGAGCCTGGGCGAGGACATCTCCCACCACTGCCCTCATGTGCTCGGCATGGTGCTGTGAGGCCTCTCGAGGATGGATTCCTCCCCTGGCCGGGGTGTAAGTAGCGCTCTTCTCATAAATCGCCCCCGACTCATCCACCAGTGCGGCGCTGAGGTTCCAGGCAGTTCCTTCCAGGCCAAATATGATCATTCTCGATCTTGCTCCTCGATCCATTCAGATATATCTCAGGCCGATGTCCTTTCGGTAGCGCATTCCGTTGAACCGGACCCGTTTGATGTTCTCATATGCTTTTGCCCTGGCCTCGGCCAGGCTCTTGCCCCGGGCTACCAGGGTGAAGACCCGGCCGCCGGTGGTGTACAGCCTCCTGTTGCCCGCCGAGTCGGTGCCCCAGGCGGTTCCATTGTGATAGACTATGACCTCCGGGTCCACCCTCTCCAGGCCATTGATGGGCATATTGGTGTAGTGCTCGCCCGGATAACCGGGCCTCTCCGGGCCGGTTGATGAGAGGGGCTTGATCGCCCGGCCGGATATGGCGCATATGCCCAGGCAGAAGTCGTCTGACCATTGCAAAGGAAGCTCATCCAGCCTTCCATCCATCACTGCCATGGAAAGCTGGTAGAAGTCCGTCTGGAGCCTGGGAAGTATCACCTCTGCCTCTGGGTCTCCCAGCCTGACATTGATCTCGAGGACTGCTGGCTCCCGATCCTCAGAGATCATCAGGCCGAAGTAGATCACTCCCCTGTACTCCTGGCCGGAGCTCTCTTTGAAGCCGCGCACCGTGGGGAGAGCGATCTTTTTCATTATCCTCTCCGTCAGCTCCTCGTCCAGCCAGGGGTGAGGGGAGAAGCCTCCCATGCCACCGGTGTTTGGGTTGTTGTCCTGGTTGGGATTACCTGCCAGCTTGTTGAAGAGGCGGATGGCCACACTCTCATCCGGAGAGAAGGCCTGCTTGTAGTCCAGTGCTGATTGCATCGCCTGGACGGTGTGGCCGTCGCTCAGGGCGAAGAACATCAGCTCTCTGCCCTCCAGCCGATCTTCGATCTCTATCCGATCTCCTGCCTCGCCAAAGAGCCTGGGGCTTACCATGATGCGCTCGATAGCGGATGCGGCTTCCTCCGGGGTAGCGCAGACGATGGATCCCTTTCCCGCCGCCAGGCCGTCCGCCTTGACCACCAATCCTCTTCCCGGCTCCTCGGAGCAGCGCTGCTGAACGTACTCTTTTGCCTCCTGGGGATCGCTGAAGTTCTGGCAGGGTGGGACCGGAACACGGAGCTTTTTGAGGAGATCCTTGGTCTGGCATTTGCTGTTCTCGAGCACTGCTGCCTCTCTCTTCGGCCCCAGGATCCTCTGGCCGTCCTCCTGAAATATATCGACGATTCCCTCGGATAGATAGCCTTCTGGACCCACGAAGGTGAGATCGATTCTCTCTTTTTTCACAAAAGCGAGCAGCTCGCTGATGCTCCTGGGCACTTTACCCTCGATCGCCGCCAGGCGACACTTATCCATCATCTCGCTGCCCGCATTGCCTGGGGCCACATAGACCCTCTCCACCGACCCACTCCGGGCAAAGGCATGGGCTATGGCATTTCCTCTGCCTCCCGCATCCACTACCAGAACTCTATTGCCGGACATCAGATTCATTTGAGGATTTTAACCCTAAATAAGCATATTTGCCTCTATAGTTAGCTATTTAAAACACCAGGTTGAGGCAGAGGCAATAGTCCCGTATCTTCATTGATGCCCAGGTACGGCTCTGGCCCTACCTCCGCAAGTTCCTGCAGGTTGCAGGATGACTTGCGCCTCGCGCAGGAGATGATAACCGAATGTATTCCCAAGAGCAGATGCTTAAGATCATTCAGGAGAAGAACGTTGAGTTCCTCCGGTTGCAGTTCACAGACATATCGGGAATAGTGAAGAATGTCGCCATTCCCGCCACCCAGATGGGAAAGGCTTTGAAGAGCGGCATCTCCTTTGATGGGTCATCCATCGAGGGCTTCGCCAGAATTCAGGAGTCGGATATGGTTCTCCGGCCCGATCTCTCCACGTTCAGCCTCTTGCCCTGGAGCACCAAGGACGATGTCAATGAGGCTCGATTGATCTGCGATGTCCATCTTCCCAATGGACTGCCTTTCGAGGGTGCTCCTCGCCGGGTGCTGTACCGTCAGCTGGAGCGGGCGAAGGAGATGGGATTCAAGATGAACGTCGGCCCGGAGCTGGAGTTTTTCCTATTTGAAAAGGGAAATGGCGGCTCTGCTACCACTCCACACGACTTTGGGGGCTACTTCGACCTCGGCCCGGTGGACCTGGCAGAGGATGTGCGCCGGGAGATAACCAGGGCTCTGATCAAGATGGGCTTCACCATCGAGGCCTCTCATCACGAGGTTGCCCGGGGCCAGCATGAGATAGACTTCGTCTATGACGATGCGATCAAGAATGCCGATAAGGTGGTCACATTCAAGTACGTCACCAAGACCATTGCCATGCGCCAGGGCTTGAGGGCGACATTCATGCCCAAGCCGGTTTACGGCGCAGCAGGCAGCGGAATGCATGTCAACATCTCCCTATTCCGGGGCCTGGAGAATGCTTTTTATGATCCCGAGACTCCATTGAACATCAGCGATCTGGCCAGGTTCTTCGTGGGCGGCCTGATAGAGCATGCCAGCGCTATTACCGCCATCGCCAATCCCCTGATCAACTCCTATAAGCGGCTGGTATCCGGGTTCGAGGCTCCCGTCTATATAACCTGGTCCGGGCCGAACCGCTCCTCGCTTATTCGCATCCCCTCAGGCCGGGGCCTATCCACCCGCCTGGAGTTCCGATCCCCTGATACCAGCTGCAATCCCTATCTGACATTCGCCGTCATCCTGGCAGCAGGCCTTGACGGAATAAAAAGAGGCATTGATCCCGGCGATCCCGTGGATTTGAATGTGTACCATCTCACAGCAGCAGAACGAAAATCCCTGGGAATCCAGACACTGCCCTCCAACCTGAAGGAGGCTCTTGACCACCTGGAGGGAGATAAAGTGATACGCGAGGCCCTGGGCGAGCATGTCTATGAGAACGTCATGCGATTGGGCATGCTGGAATGGGAGGAGTATAATAAATTCGTCCATCCCTGGGAGATCGACAGATACATCAATACCTATTGAGTGAATTTTGGGCATTGATTTTTTGCCCGCTCATTTTTCTGGCGTTTTATATGGCCCTGCCAGAAGCTTTTAGCAGATTTTTCTTGAAAAAAGCATTATGCAGATCTGGCACAGAGCCCCTCATGTCGCTGCTTCATCCGAAACGTATATATCTAGCATCATCATTATGGGGTCCGGGCCGGTAGCTTAGTCAGGCAGAGCGAAAGGCTCTTAACCTTTAGGTCGGGGGTTCAAATCCCTCTCGGCCCGCTTTAAAACCGGGGCTGTGGCCTAGCCAGGTAGGGCGATGGGCTCCAGCGGTATATTTGATGATGAGCAACGGGTCTGCTGAGATCTCTCGACGGGGAGGTCGTTGATGATCCGTTGGAGCACTGAAATGGGTTGTTACGGCGGTGAAATCGCTGTAAGAACTTCAGTATCGGAGATACCCGTCGATCGTGAGTTCGAATCTCACCAGCCCCACATTTTTCCCTGGTCCTTTCCACAGCGTTTAAATATCTATGATATGAACTGACTGGGAGGTGCCGAGATGTACAGTGATATTCTCACCATTTGCTGGTCCATAAAAGAGGTCAATAGAAACCTCAGCGACAGGCAAGCCACATCGGATTACTCCATAAGGTATCTTAAAAAAGGATGCTCTGACCTGGCACTCATGATGCGAGAGTTGGGACGGGCCCTCCCGGATGATAAGATCGAGGTGATCGACAGGAACGGCCAGAAGAAGTCATTCTCCATCAACGAAGTGTCGGATATGCTTTATGATACGAAGAAGATCCTGGAGTTCAACCTTATTGACAACATCAGCCGTTGGGCCGAGGCGCGCAAGCTCGCATGAACTGGATCTAGAAAGCGGAAGTTCCTCGATCAGATAATCGCACGCCTCAGGACTCATAGGGCTCATCACCACTCAGAACAGCTCGATCATCATCGGCGTTGCGTTCCAATTTTTATCTTTTACCCATTTCTATAATGAATTTTTCCCTTGGGCAAGGTTGATCAGTTGCTCTATCCCTGCTAGGTTTATGCTTCGACTGGGTATGCATGTCTCCATTGCCGGCGGCCTGGAAAAGGCGTCGGACAGAGCACGGGAGAAGGGCTGCGATGCCTTTCAGATCTTCACCACCAATCCTCGTAGCTGGAGGTCCAAGCCCATTGCTCAACAATCCATAGATCTCTTCTCCTCCTGGCTCAAAGAGTATGATCTGCACCCCGTCGTATCTCATATGCCCTACCTTCCTAACCTCGCCTCCCCTCGAGATGAGGTCTACTCGAGGTCGGTGCAGGCTCTGACCGATGAGCTGGTGCGCTGCCGACTTCTGGGCATACCATATCTGGTGACCCACCTGGGAAGCAATCTGGGCGCAGAAAAGAAAGATGGAAGGGAGAGGATAGCTGAGGCCTTGAAGAAGGCCATCGCTGATTCCGGGGGCGATGTGATGGTGCTCCTGGAGAACGGCGCCGGGACAAAAAATAGCATGGGAAGCACCTTTAAGGATATTGCCTCCATCATCGAGTCCCTTCCCGGCCAGTCCCGCAGCCTTGGGGTGTGCCTGGACACTTGCCACCTTTTTGCTGCTGGATACGATCTTCGCACCCCCCGCGCCCTGGAGAGGACTTTAGAGGAGTTCGATTGCTGCATAAGCTCAAATCGGCTCAAGCTGGTACATCTGAACGACTGCCAGGGCACCCTTGGTTCGCACCTGGACCGACATGAGCACATAGGCCTGGGACAGATCGGCCTGGAAGGCTTCCGGTCAATCGTCTGCCACCCCTCTCTGCGAGAGCTGCCGATGATAATGGAAACGCCGGTGGACTCGCGACGGGACGATAAAGCAAACCTTCTAGTGGTCAGAGCTCTTGCGTCACTGATCGAATAGCTTCTCTACAACGAGCATCAGGGCACCATTGGATATGGGCTTGACCAGATAGCTGCTCGCCCCCAGGTCATAGCATTTCTGTATATCCTGATCCTCGTTCGAGCCGGTGAGAATGACTACAGGTATATCTTTGAGCCTCTGCTCCTTCTTGATAAGGGTGAGAAGGTCGATGCCGCTGATGTCGGGCAGGTTTATGTCCAGCAGGATGAGCTCGGGCAGATCGCTTCCGTTCATGCTCTGCAGGGCTTCTAGTGCCTCCTTGCCATTGGTGGCGACGATAAGGTTTCCATTTAGCTCATTGTGCTTCAAGACCCGCCTGGTAAATGCGATGTCCTCGGCATTATCCTCTACCAGTATGATCTTAATTTCGCGATCCATTAACTCACCCATGCCGACCCATGATCATGCACCCTATATTCGATTTAAACCTCGGGTCCATAATTGAAACTACTTGCAAAAATAGTTATCCCACTGAAGGGAAGAGCCAGAGCTGCCAGGCAGGTTATTGGCAAGTCCACAGTGAAAAATCTGACGAACCACTATCGATCACCAGCGCGGGAAAATCACCTGCCTACTTATGGTCCCTCATCTCTATGAACCTGGAGATCCTTCCGCGGGAGAGAAGAGCCACTCTGCTCAGGGGCACATCCGCCTCGGGATGGTAGCCCAAGAGCCCGGCCAAGGAATCCGCCAGGGCCAGGATCTCTGAGTGCTGGGGCATGGCCGTCCTCTCCAGCCGGGTCCGGGAGCGGCCAAGGTGCATATAGGCCTTCAGCTCGACGAAATCCGGCTCAGCATCTCCGATCAGCCGGGCATAATCATCGAGCCCTTCCATGTTTTGGCCTCGAACCAGGGTCATGCGGATAACGCTGCGGCATCGGTGCTCCTTCAAGAGCTCGAGGGACTCCAGGATCCTCGGCCAGAGGTCCTTTGAGGGATTGCATATCTGGCGATACCTCTCTTCATCTGGGGCATTGAGGCTGAGGTAGAGCTGGGTTGGTCTCAGCTCCGCCAAAACCTCGGGACGGGTGGCATTGCTGACCAGAAATGATGTCATGCCCCGCCTTGAGACCAGATCGATGAACTCTTTCAGGTAGGGGTAGAGGGTGGGCTCTCCCATCAAGGATATGGCCATATGCTTAGGCTCGCGAGCCTCCTCCAGGCGCACTGGATCGGTGGTTGAAGATCCCCCGTAGCCGGATATAAACCTCTGCTGGCCCCGCAGTATCCCTTCCAGAAGCTCAGCCGGCTCCATGGGTTCCTTTCCCGGTATTGGATCATCTATCGGCCTCCAGCAGTGCAGGCAGAGGTGATTGCACTCAAGCGTTGGCGTCATCTGCACACAGCGGTGACTGGCTATGCCGTAAAAGTGGTTTTTATAGCACTGATCGCCACCCCGCATGGAGCGATTCAACCAGAGGCAGGGCTTGACCGCGCCAGAACCCACAAGGTGATAGCCCTGGCGGGCAAGGGCCTTCTCTGCCATTGTGTCTTGCATGATATTCCTCCAATACAAAGTCATAAATCCCTGACGGCTCAACTATTGCGCAGTGGTCGAAATATCCCGATGGGCTTTGGTCCTTTTGATGCTGTTCATTTGCTCTGCAACCGCCGCAGAGCCAGATGAAGATCACCATATAAAGCTAACAAAGGAGGTCGTAGCATCAGGGGATATCATCTCTCAATTGATATCTGGAGAGCCTGTGAGGTATGATAATGTCACTATATCCGGCTCACTAGAGCTGGCAGAGCTGCAGGGATCATTGTCGCAGCCCGTGAGGATTACCAACAGCATCTTCTTGGGGCCGGTAAGGTTTGCTGCGGCGAGCTTTGATGAGCCAATTGACCTGCAGGGGTGCATCTTTCGGGATAACGTGGACTTCTTTGGTTGCCGATTTGCAGGGGGGGCCGGATTTGCAGGGGTCACCTTCGAGGGTCAGGCAGATCTTCGCAACACCTATTTCGGCGGGCAGGCCTCATTTCTGAGCGCTCAATTCTCTGAAGACGCCAGCTTTAGGAACAGCCAGTTTGCTGGAGATGGCATCTTCCTCAACAGCAGCTTTGCCCGGGATGTGGACTTCGATTTCGCTCAGTTCCAGCGGCTGGCCTCTTTTGCAGATGCCAGGTTTGTCAATGTGAGCTTTCTGGAGACCCAATTCGGCGGCCACACATCATTTTTGAATGCTGAGTTTCATGGCAATGCGGCCTTCGCCGCCACCAGATTTGTCGGCAGTGTGGTCTTCCGCGAGGCCGGATTCCTCTTGGGGAGCACCTTTGGCCTCTCCAGCTTCGGGGGGCTGGCAGATTTTACCAATGTCTATTTCAACAAAACAGCCTACTTCGGGGGGGTCAAGTTCACCGACCTGGCTTATTTCGTCAATGCCCGGTTTGATGATGACCTGAACATGGAGGATTCCAGGCTCTATAACATGCGTCTGGACAACGTGAGCCTTCAGGAAGACTCGAAGATCAACCTCAACAACTCAGATTTCACCAAGCTGGAGGTTCGCTGGGCGGTGATAAAGGATCGGCTGGTTTACAATGGCGCCGCTTATCTGGCCCTGGTCAAGAACTATAAGAGCCTGGAGTGGTTTGACGATGCCGACGACTGCTACTATCAGTACCGCAGAATAGGGCAGGACCAGGCACCCTGGGGCTGGGGAAAGATCTCGGATCTGATCTCCTGGCTCTCCTGCGGCTATGGGGTCCGGGTGAGCTATACCGCCTTTTGGTGCCTCTTTACCATTCTGTTCTTCGGGGTGATCTTCTGGGCAGGAAAGGGGATGAACAAGTTCGAGATCGAGGGGATGGAGCTTCCTGGAGACCATCGCCTGAGGCCCACAGCGAGGGTATCTTTCACCGATGCCCTTTACTTTTCCATCGCCATGTTCACCACCTCCCAGGCACCGGTCAACACTTATCCCGTGGGCTTCTACCGCCACCTGGCCATGGCAGAGGGAATCCTTGGATGGTTCTTCCTCGGTCTGTTCGTAGTAGTATTGAGCGGCGTTCTCATCCGCTAAAATGGAATTGTTGAGCAAAATCCGAGCCGCCGATCCGGAAAGGTTGATATATCTGTTGGTTAAACCAGGAGAGTCCAAAAGAAGGGCGCGTGGCCTAGTCAGGATAAGGCGGCAGCCTCCTAAGCTGTAGATCGGGGGTTCGAATCCCTCTGCGCCCGCTTGCTTTTTATTTATCTGGTTGGACTCAGGGAACGATCTTGGATATGGCCAGCTCCAGAATATCCTCCGCACCCGACTTTTTCAGCAGGGGAATGAGCAGGTTGACCTGGGATCGGTCCACCACCGTCTCTATGGCATAGTAATCGGTGCTGTACAGCTTGGAGAGGGTGGGCCTTTTCATGCTGGGAAGCATGGATATGACGGCATCCAAGGCGGCTTCTGGCACGTTCATCTTCAAGAGGGTCTTTCCTCGCGCCCTCATAACAGCCAGGAGGAGTGTCTGGACTGCGGAGATGTCATCGTGTTTCTCCTTATCGGCAAAGCTCTTCTTATTGGCTACCAGCTCTGAAGTCGACTCCAGCATGACATCGATGATCTTCAGGCCGTTCTTCTTAAGGGTAGAGCCGGTCTCGGTGAGGTCCACCACCACGTCGGTCAGCTCGGGAACCTTGGCCTCGGTGGCGCCAAAGGAGAACTGGATGTCCACTGGAATTCCGAGGTTTGAGAAGTAGGCCCTGGTCAGATTGGGATATTCTGTGGCCACCCTGCTACCCGGCTTTATCATTCGGGCTGAGCTTATCTGGAGGCTCTCCAGCACCGCCACCACCAGCTTCACCGCTCCTGGCCCCTGCTTGCCATAGTTCAGATCGGCTACCTTGGTCACAATGGCCCCGGACTCCATGATCCAGTCTGTGCCCGAGATCCCCAGGTCGAAGTAGCCCTTGGCCACATATCCTGGTATCTCCTGCGGGCGGAGGATCTTCACCTTGCCTATGCGCGGATCATCTATACGGGCGTTGTACTCCCGCTCAGTTCTCTTAACCTCCAGCCCCGCCTGCTCGAAGAGCTGCAGGGTCTGGTTTTGCAGGCTGCCCTTGGGAATAGCGATGTCAATCATTTCTTGGTCTCCTCTCCAGCAACATATTTCATCTTTCGCCCGATCTGATAGCCCCTTTCAATTTATAACCAATTCCATTGGCTTGTCAATCGTCAAAAACAGTCCCTCCTGGCTCACAATATTTATAAATAACTACTGTGATACCATTTTTGTGAAAGGGGGAAGGGGAGATTATGTCAGCAGTGATCATCTCGGATACGCACTTTGGCCTTGATTCATCCACACTCAGCGATCCTTCTAAGGTCGATCGGTTGATGAAGGAGATATCGGTTTATGGGGGAGGATGCGACCAGGTCATCTTATTGGGAGATATATTCGATTTCTGGAGGGTGCGGCCTGAGAATGCCCTGCGAGAGTCGGTTCCCCTTTTAAAGAGGTTGGGCGAGGAGGATCTTAAGATCCACTATGTGGTGGGAAATCACGATCATCATTTGGTGGTGCAAAAGCAGGAATCGGACTTCATGGAGAGGACTGCGCGTGGCGACCTTTTTCCCGTATACTCACCCTCTTTGCGCTGGCGCCAGACCATAAACGGCCTGAACATCGATATGCTCTACCCCACCTACCGCATCCGCTGCTGCCACCGGACGGTGCTTTTCACTCACGGCCACCACCTTGCCGGCATTCATATCTTCACCATGCAGATGGTGGAGAGGATTCGCCGGCTTTACGGAGAGGAGCTCCTCCCCGCGGACCTGGAGATGATGATGGCCTATGCTTATGAGAGCATCTACCGCTCCTCATACATCGGCGAGATGGTCTCCTTTGAGGAGAGGGTCTGGAAGGCATCCAGCCTTTTGCAGAGGATCACCACCGGGGTTTTTCATGATCACCATATCGCCTCGGTGGAGGCGCAGTATGAGGCCATAGAGAGATTTATTCGCGACAGGAATCTGGGTGAGATCGACTGCTTCATCTATGGGGATACCCACCGGGCAGGGATCTTCCAGAGGATGGGGGGTCCATTGGCGGTGAATGCTGGAAGCTTCACCCGGGTTCCAGGAAAAGGCTCTCGCATCAAGACTCCAGACACTTACATCATTCTCGATGACGATGGCCTGGCTTTGAGGCAGCTGGGAAAGGCCGAGCCCCTATTTCTATGCGAGCTTCTCTGAATTTTGGATCATATCCACTCCATGCCAAGATTGGAGAAGATTATTATAATCGTGGTCTGCCTTTCATAATCGATGAATCTCATTGATGCCCTGAAAAGCAGGAGGTCGATCCGAAGGTATCAGTCCCGTCCCATCCCCAAAGATCTGGCCAAATCCCTGATCGATGCCGCCCAGACTGCACCTTCTGCGGGTAACCTCTCGGCCAGAAGATATGTCCTGGTGAGCAATGAGGATATGAGGCGGCTGCTGGCCGCTGCCGCCTACGGCCAGGAGCATATCGAAGAGGCTCCTCTTCTCATCGCGGTCTGCGCTGATGTGAAGGCATCCAGCGTTCGCTATGGCAGCCGGGGCGGCCTATATGCCATCCAGGATGCAGATGCAGCAACGATGTGCCTTCTCCTGGCCGCTCATGATGCCGGCCTGGGGGCCTGCTGGAATGGGGCATTTGACGACGACATGGTCCGCGAAGCCCTCCATCTGGAGGATGATGTCCTGCCTGTGGCCATAGTCTCCCTGGGCTGGCCCGAGGAGAGCCCGGCCCGACCGGAGCGCACGAGGCGTGTTGGGGAGGTCAGTTGGATAGACTAGCTGCCGGGCTGCGCAGCATTGCAGAGGCGATCCTCATGGGAGAGATAGGGGATGAGGCAGCTCTTGAAGCGGCCAAGAAGAGGCTCTCTGCTCAACTGGGCCTGGCCTCCTTGCCCAGCAATGCCGATATCCTGGGCCAGGCAAGGGCTGGGGAACGAGAGGCTTTGAAGATGCTGATCAGAAAGCCGACTCGAACCCTCTCTGGGGTGGCGGTCATCGCTGCCATGACCTCTCCTGCTCGCTGCCCTCATGGGACCTGCGTCCCCTGCCCGGGGGGAATCTTAAACCTCTCGCCTCAAAGCTACACTGGTAAGGAGCCGGCGGCACTTCGAGCCGAGCAGCACGGTTTTGATCCTTATGACCAGGTAACGGCAAGGCTAGCCCAGCTGGATGAGATCGGCCACCCTCTGGACAAGTCGGAGCTGATCATCATGGGGGGGACGATCACCTCCCGTCCCCTGGGATATCAGAACTGGTTTGTCAAGCGCTGTCTTCAGGCCATGAACGACTTTCCCGACGGACGGGAGAGCTCTGGCTGGCAGCCCTTCGAGTCGGTGGCCAGGGCGAATGAGTCCGCTCTGGTCAGAAACATCGGTACCACCTTTGAGACCAGGCCGGACTGGTGCCGCCCCCGGGATATAGAAGAGATGCTGCGGCTGGGGGCGACCAAGGTGGAGCTGGGGGTGCAGAGCCTGGATGAGGACCTGCTGGTGAGGATGAAACGGGGGCATAAGGTCGAGGATGCTGCCCAGGCCAGCGCCAACCTGCGAGAGGCAGGGCTGAAGGTGGGATTCCACATGATGCCCGGCCTTCCCGGCTCCAGCCCGGATCTGGATTTAGCGGTATTCAGGGAGCTCTTCTCCGATAGCCGCTTTCGTCCTGACTACCTGAAGATCTATCCCACGCTGGTCATCGAGGGTACGGAGCTATACCGTCAGTACCTGCGGGGTGAGTATACTCCCCTGGGGGATGATGATGCGGCAGAGCTAGTCTCACGAATCAAGGAGACCCTACCCCGATATGTTCGCCTGCAGCGGGTGCAGAGGGATATACCATCCCCTCTGATCGTGGCTGGGGTGAAGAAGTCCAATCTTCGTCAGCTGGCCAAAAAGAGGCTGGAGGATCGGGGCAGCAGCTGCCGCTGCATCCGCTGTCGGGAGGCGGGATTGAGACGGGTGGTCCAGGCCGAACCCAGGCTGGTGCACGAATCCTATATCGCCTCCGGAGCGAGAGAGCACTTCCTCTCCTTTGAGAGCGAGGATGATGTCCTGGTGGGATTTTTGCGCCTGCGCCTGAGCACCTCCGCCCGGGTGCGAGAGCTGCATGTCTACGGCCCCATGGTTCCCATCGGCAAGAGGAAGGACGGATGGCAGCATCGGGGCTATGGAGCCCGGCTGATGGAGGCGGCGGAGAGGCTGGCCCAGGAGGCGGGGTATCCCCTGATAGAGGTCACCAGCGGCATAGGGGCGAGGGGCTACTATCGCCGGCGGGGGTACGATCTATGCCCGCCTTATATGGTAAAGAGGCTCAGATAGAATGCAGCAGAGGCTGGATTGGCCCTCATGCGCTGCCGAGCCGGATTCACCACAACCTTTAAATTCAGTGCCCTGAAGATCATTTGCGATCTGAGGAATTAAATTATGCGTTGGCAAGGCAAGATAGGAAGGAAGCTCACGGGCGGAAAGTTGATTTTGGCCCGGGGCAAGAGGAAGTTCGAGATTGGAAGAGAGCAGAGCGATACCACTATCGGCGAGGTGAGGATCAAGAAGGTCCAGGTCCGGGGCGGAAGGGAGAAGGTTAGGATGCTGCGGGGCAATATGGTTGCAGTCGCCGATCCCGTAACCGGTATGAGCAAGATGGTCAAGATCGAGACGGCAAAAGAGAATCGGGCAAATCTGCACTACATGAGAAGGAACATTCTCACCAAAGGCGCTGTCATCAAGACGGAGATCGGGGATGCCAGGATAACCAACCGGCCCGGCCAGGATGGCATCATCAATGCCGTACTGCTCCCATCTGAGTAGAATTCATTTTTGTTTTGATGTTCATTGTGTTTCGCTGCAGCTGTGGACGGCATCTGTACTCTCCGGATGATGCCAAGACCAGAACCTGCCCCTGCGGAAAGAGGACGGCCTTGAGCAGGGTGAGGATTCTGGCCACAGCCCCCGATGCCCGCGCTGCGGGCGAGATTGTGAGAAGGCTGCAGCTGGGCGATTCCGGCCTGACCGGTTTCAGTCAGGCAAAGCTTTAGAATTTCATTTATCGCCCTCTTGAACTTCTCCGGGGGATGATGGCAAATGAGGCCTGGGTTAAAGAGAGCGGTGTGCCGTCATCTCTGCTCGTCACCCCGCCCTCAACGAAGGCCACCCTTCTTCCCTTCTTAACCACCTTCGCCTGGGCGGAGATGCAGCCTTTTTTAATCCCCTGCAGGAAGCTGGTGCTCTCGGATATGGTGGCTATATCCTCCTCCTCTTCCAAGACGGTAAATAGAGCCAGGGCCATGGCCTCATCGCATAAGGCAGAGTAAAGGCCTCCCTGCAGCCATCCCACTCCATTCAGCATATCCGGCCGGACTGGCATGAACAGCACTGCCTCTCCCTCTCCATAAGAGCCCAGCTCTATTCCCATCAACCGGAAGAATGGATTGGCATCCCTGCCCAAAGCCTGGATATTTGCTAGATACCTCATCTTTATCGACCATGCAAATCCTGGAAAACTGCGCTTATATAGCTGGTGGAAAGATAAGCTATGGTTTATGACCATTCTCATCGGTTGCAGCGGTTGGTCTTATGAAGATTGGGTGAGAGGGAGAAAAGGGAGGATGACTTCCGCCTGAACCGCTATGACTATCTTTATCCCATCGAGCAGCTCGAATCCTGGATTCCAAGGAGTGAACTACCGCGTCCTGAAGGGCGCGGCTTCCCACGTCATCGCCAAAACTTGCATCACGGATATGTGATGTAGCGGTTTTGGTTCTATGGGCGCTACGGGCTGTTCCATCCCTGTGATTAGTATGTTCCTGGAAGCATTGTAGTCTCGATCACATGAGAATCCGCAATAGGGGCACTCATGTACTCGTACCGACAGATCTTTTTCTGCGATGCTTCCACAAGCAGAACACCTTTGAGTTGTGTTCCTGGGATCTACTTTTATCAACTTCCGACCAGCACTTTGAGCCTTATACGAAAGCATGAATACGAACTTAGACCAGGATGCATCATGGATGCTGCGATGCATACCATTATTATGGCCTTTCTCTTTCAGACCTTTGATATCAAGATCCTCAACACAGATGATATCAAAGTTATTGACATAGGCCCGAGATAGCTTATGCAGGAAATCGTCTCGTTGGCAGTTGATTCTCTTATGCAGCTTCGCGATTTTATACTTGAGGGACTTATAATTATTCGATCCCCTCACCGCTCTGGCTAGCCTTCGTTGCAGTCTTGCCAGTTTATCAGCAGATTGCTTGGCACATCTTGGATTCTCTATCTCATTGCCAACAGAGTCAACCACGAAGGAAGTCAAACCGACATCCAGACCTACTGCTTCCTCGGTTTCTGATAACGGCTGTGGTTCCTGATTAGCCTGGACTATGGCGAACCATCTCTCGCCTTCTCTCTTGACTATGACTGCTTTGATGCAACCTTCGATCTTTCGATAGATCTTGATCCGCATGTCCCCGATCTTGGATAGATGCAGTACGCCATGATCTTGATCGATTTTGAAGCCTGATTGGTTGTAATTTAGGGTATTATACCAACCATATCCCTTGAATCTGATATGACCAATCTTCCGACTGTTCTTCTTGGATGCTGCTAGTCCCTTGATGTTAGACCAAAGAGTGTAATTCACCATCTGGAGGACTTTGGAATAGACCCGATTCAGTTTCGGATTCTCAAGCTTCAGAGATGGGATCTTGTTCTGAGTATCATAGGTCTTGAGCTTGATGCCTTTCTCTTTAGCATCATTCAGGTCTTGGAGAATCCGGTTATATAGCCATCTACAAGCATCCAAATTCTCAGCTAACTTCCATTGAGTGATCTTGTTCGGGAAGATGGGATATTTGTAGCTGATAATCATACAAATACAGATATGCTTACCTAATATTTATATCAGTTGAGGGCGGCGTGAAAGTAATTATGGCAAAGGACTCCGCTTTCATCCTGTTGCGACTGCGTCGCAACTCCCCCGTACTCGCAGTCCGGGAGACCACCCTGAAGGATGGGGACTTCCCGCTCCGTCCTTCGCAATCCTACGAGTTAAAGAGGCGGAGATAGGTGAGCAAATGGTCCGGATCTACTTCAATAACCATGCCCGGTCCAAGGCGGCAGCAAATGCCTTTCAGCTAATGGACCTCTTAGAGATCCCCCACGAGCCCAAAAAGATCCGGCAGCAGGATCAGTTCACCCTGGGTTGCTTTTAAGAGGTGATATGAGATGCGTTTGAAGGAGGGGCTGGTGGGAGTTGTGCCCGAGGAGAGGCTCGCGCGTCTTTCCAGCCGTTTCCATGTGATCGGAGATATCGCTATCCTCTATCTTGACCCTGAGCTGGACGGCTACAAGGATGAGATTGCTTCAGCCCTCTTGGATCAGTGCAGGAATGTTCGTACGGTCTTCAATAAGATCACCCCCCTGGAGGGGGAGAGGAGAACCTCCCGCCTGGAGCTTCTGGCAGGCGAGGGAAATTCCTTCACCGTTCATCGGGAGTTCGGCTTTCGATATCATCTGGATGTGGCAAGGGTCTTTTTCAACAGCCGTCTGGGTTACGAGAGGATGAGGGTGGCGGTCCAGGTAAAGGCAGGGGAAGAGGCGCTGGTCTTGTTTGCCGGGGTGGGCCCCTTCGCCATTCCCCCCGCCGCCCGGGGAGCTAGGGTGGTGGCCCTGGAGAAGAGCCCGGAGGCCTGCAGCTGGCTGGCGGAGAACGCCCGGGAGAATGGGGTGGCGGAGAGGATCGCGGTCATAAATGCGGATGCATTCTCTATGGCAGCCCTCCTGAAAAGAAGGTTTGACCGGGCGATTGTGCCCGCCCCCTATGGAATGGACCGGATAGTGGATGCCCTGCCAGGGATGCTGAGACGGGGTGGGATCATCCATTTTTATACCTTCAAGAAGGCCCAGCAGATCGAGGGGCTGAAAAAGAGCTACGAAGATCTGGGCCTGGAGGTGTTGCTGTGCAGAAGGTGCGGAAATGTAGCGCCAAATGTCAGCCGTTGGGCATTTGACATGCAGAAGATCTGATCAGATCCGGGAAGAGACGAAGATAAGGAAGTGAAACCCACATGAGCACATTGCTCATGCAAGAAGGATGAAAACCTGATATCATTGCAAAGCCATTAATTGCTTTGATATGGGCGGTGAAGGCAGTCCGCCGTTTAGGGGCGTAGACCTCGTTAGTGAAACTAGCCAAATCCCGCGGATGCAAGAATGCGTCAGTAGAACGCGAATGCGAATGAGCACCCTTTGAGGATTAAGTTATCCGCCCATATCAGGACGGGAACAATCATGGAACTGCAGAGGAATAAAGTTTGTGGCATTGACGTGCACAAACGATTTCTGATAGCAACAATCCTTTGCCGAGACGGGAAGAAGGATACTCAACGCTTTAGCGTTACCCTGGAAGATCTCTTAAAATTTAGAGATTGGGTTATCGAAAATGGATGTGAACAGGTTGCCATAGAATCAACTGGAATCTATTGGCATCCTGTTCACTCTGTTCTTGAGGGAAAGATCGACTTGATTGTGGCGAATTCCTACAAAATTAAGCACACGCCAGGAAGAAAGACTGATGTCAGCGATTCCGAATGGATTGCTGAACTTTGTCTCAACGGCATGATTGAGCCTTCCAGGATTTTTCCTAAAGATGATCGAGAGTTAAGAAGGCTAACCAGAGCCAGAGAGGGTTACGTCAAGCAGATGACTCAGGAAAAGAACAAGATACACCAATCTCTCGATTCTGCATGCATCAAGTTGGCCTCAGTTATCTCTGATATATTTGGCAAGTCCGGGATGTACCTCTTGAATTGCGTTCTAGAAGGAAGAGAGATTGATGATATAATTGACGGCATTCCATCTGGACGACTTAAGAAAAAGGCGGATCAAATTAAAGAGTCTATCAAGAGTCGTCTGGATGTCTCTCAGGTCATTTTGATTAGGGGTTCTCTGAGCTTGATGAAATCCATCCAGGAGAGGATAGATGAGCTGGATGGGGAGATTAGCGCCAGAATTCAATATCGTAAGAATGATTTAGCCATTGCAATGTCTATACCTGGGACAGGTTTTGTTTCTGCAACTGCCATTCTGGCGGAAATTGGCAACTATACTGATTTCGAAAAGCCAGAGCAGCTTGCCGCATGGTGTGGCCTTGTTCCTTCTTTATATCAGTCAGCAGAAAAGACAATCCTTGGAGGGATAACCAAACAAGGCTCCAAGCATATCCGAAGAATGCTGATCCAGGTCGCCTATGCCATATCGAGAACCAAGGATTCCAAGCTGAAGAAATTCTTCCTGAGGATTCAAGCCAAGAAGGGATCTAAAGTAGCAGCGGTTGCTCTGGCAAGAAAGGTCCTGTGCATTCTTCACCATCTTCTCATAAATCAAGAAATGTATATTGAAGACAGAGATAAGAAGAATATGCGTCAGAAGCCCTTAATACCGCCGTCTCCTATTGAGATGTCGATCCAAGAGATGATTGACTGCATCGTGCGGGCAGGTTATGTTGTTACGAAGAGCGATAGCATAGGAGGGTTCGGTTAAATCAATTTTTCGGGTTTTTCATGCGAAACGGGGGGCAGCGCAGGCTGGGTCCCACCCTCCAGCTCATTCAGGGGCAGGGCAGAGTGAGGACGGACATATTTCCCACTACGGTTTCCGATCTGATCTGGGCATAGCCCATGTAGGTTCCTCCCATTATCATGGTGGGCACAGTGCGGGCGTTCTTCTGCACCCGCTGGCCGATCCTGGCCGAGCCCTGAATCTCAGAGCTGATCTGATAAACGGAGATCTTGTCATCCTGATAGGTCTTGGTGTCCTTAATCAGGTCTTTCTCTATCCGGTAGGTCTCAGAGAATACCGAGCCCACCTCATAGTTCTTGGCGCAGAGAGCATTTCTCAGGTCGCTTTGATTGAGGGGAGGATGGTAGGGCTTGTAGTCGAATTCCACTGAGGTGACCAGGGAGGTCTCGTCCATTTCCGAATCCCTATAAGTGACGGAGTCGAGGGTTCTGGTGACCACTCCGCTGCCGCTCGAGCCGAGAACCACCTTCTGTCCAGCAAAGCCAGGCTGGGTCTGAAGGATGCGGGACTCCTCCATATAGCCGTTGACGAATACCCAGGAGTGCTCAGTCGTGTTCTGGGCGAATGAATCAGCAGAACAGGCCGCCTGCCCGGCAGCGACCAGGGCAGCGATACAGGCCATGGATAGGACTAAAAGCATCGACTTCATCTTCGCGCCTCATCAACTTCCAGGTATCGAATGGAGTGGGTAAATATAAATGTGATCCCGCTGTCGTTCAGAAATCCGCCAGGGCAGGGCCGAAGGAGTAGTAGGCATCAGCAGGAACTCCCTTTATCAGCCCATAGGCGTCCGGCTCCGGCAGAAGGGAGATTCCTGTCTGGTTCCAGCTGGCGTCTATGGAATGCACCGGGGTGATGATCTGGCTCTTGAAGTAGGAGTCCGTCTGCCTGGTAGGGACGGTGGATATGGGCATGAGCATCAGGGATTCGTTCTTTCCGAATATCTCTTCTATCCAGGCGTTATACTGAGGGACGGCCTGATTGAAGTCTGCAGGGCTGCCCTGGAGTGCCTGGTCATATTTCTGGGCCATCTTCCATCCTACGCTCAGGCCGTCTAAGACCCCTTTCTGGTAGTCGCTCAGGGCCATAGAGGGGCCTATAAGGGCAGAAGCGAAGAGAATTGCCATAGATATTGCCAATATAGATCTCATTTTGATCCTCCGTTGTATGCAATGATCTATTGATATGAAGGGCATCATCGAAAAAGATTTTGCCTGATTGCTTCATCGCTTTTCCTGCGGCAGAACTGCGGCTGGATTCGTATTGGTATTTATGTGATGAGAGTGAAGTCAATGCTATCTGACAGAATCCCTTTCATTGGGCAATGATGGCCGCATCGAGTTCAGAGTGAGACTGCATTGCAGGACAGCATTTATTCATATTTGAGGCAGCGGCTCAATGAAGAGATGGGATTGCAGGAGGTGAAGCGTTCTATGAGCAAGAAGAAGGGTGCCAAGGGGATGCCAATCGAAGGCCCGGGCAAACATGATCCATCCAAGCCCCGGAAGAATAAGGCATATTCTCCGGTCTATGGCGAGACGAAGAGCGGAATCAAGAATGAGCAGCCCAGGAAAACGCGAATTTAGCTCAGGTCTTCTGCCCACACGCTCTATTTTTCCCGACAGGTAAACTACTCCGGCCTAAAGACCGGAGCTTTCAGTAGCCCTGAAAGGACTGCCTTGATGCTTGGAAGTCCTTCCGAGCCTCCAGGCCGGTCTACATAGCGGCCCAAGAAAGCTATATTCTTAGCACCATTGAAATCAGCATCGCCAGACCAACCACACACATGACACTTGAAGCTCTTGCCATTCCTGATTCCATGCTCACCGCACTGATGGCACGTCTGGCTGGTGTATGCGGGGTCCACCAGAACCAGAGGAACGCCAGCCGCGAGAGCCTTATAGCTAAGGAACTCCTTAAGCTGGTAGAAGGCCCAACCACTGACTTTTCGTCTATGGTTTTTTCCTGCTTTCTGGTTGACGCCTTCTCTAATTCCAGTTAAGTCTTCCAGAGCAATTTTTGCAGGAATCTCCTGGGCTCTGGTCACAATGGCTTTGCTGATTTCGTGGTTGATCTGCCGTTGGTAGCGTGCTTCTTTGCCTGATAGTCGTTGCTGAAGCTCTCGGCATCTTCGCCTTGAACTCCTTGTACCTTTCACGGCTTTCTGTTGAAGAACAGCACGCATAGACGCATAATGATTCTTGATTAGCTTGATAGTCTTTCCGCCAAACTTCTGGCCTTCGGAGGTCACAGCTATCATTTATACCAAGATCGACACCTAGAACTGTATCAACATGTATCTGCTCCGGTGCTTCGCTTTTAACCTGGATGTTGATATAGTATTCAGATCCTTTCTTACAAAGCGTTGCGCTTGTCGGTTTAGAATCCTTGAGTCTGGTTCGCTGATAGTCGCCTAGAACCAACTTGATTCGTTGTCTCGATCTAAGAAGAGTCACGCTGATTTCTTCGTCTTTCTCTCTGAAAGCAAAGATCCTAGTATCATAATCTATACTGGTTGGTTCAAAGTTCTTAACTGATGAATGATCCTTCATGGCAGTCTTACGGTTAGATGCAACGCGATTGATAGCCCTGATTGCCAGATTGGCAGAAAGACCAAACTTAGCTCGAACATCTTGGTATACAATGCCCTGAATACGGACTTTATTTCTGAGCTTAGCAGGCGTATTCTGGTTTATCCAATTGCAGGCATCCGCAAAGGCTTTCAGAGTATCCTCCATCTCTTCGGCCCGGGAGTCTGTTGGACTTAACTTGCATCGGACGGTTAACACCTGCTCAGTCATCAGTAGGCATTATAGTCACTAAGTGATATATATGTTTTGGTGGGCTACTTACGGCTTTCCTCCCCGCCCTGAAGAGCGGGGCTTCCAGCCTGTGTTTATGTGATACCTTTAATATCGATCAGAGGCAACTATTCATCCATGGAGCTGGATCTTTGCATTAAAGGCAGAAGAAGTGTGAGGAGCTATCTGGACCGGCCCGTGCCCAAAGAGGTCATAGACGGATTGCTTGATGCCGCGGTCTGGGCCCCCTCTGGGATGAATGAGCAGCCCTGGAGGTTCACACAGTCATCCAGGACCGGGAGGTCATAGAGAGCCTCTCTCGCAAGACGAGGGAGCTGGTGATGAAAAGCATGCCTTTCTTGGAGGAGTCCGAGGCAGCATCAAAGTCGGAGCGGGATATGATCTTCTATGGCGCTCCTCTTCTTATTTTCATCAGCGTTAAAAAGAGTCCCAATCCCCTGTGGAGGGTGGTGAATTTCTTAGACTGCGGCCTCGCTGCGCAGAATATGTTTCTCTTCGCCTTCCAGGAGGGGCTGGGAAGCTGCTTCATCGGATTTGCCGATCACTTGAACCATGTTCCGGAATCTCTGGCCCAGATCGGAATTCCCGAGGACCACGAGCTCATGGCCCCGCTGATCTTCGGCTATCCAAAGGAGGTCCCGGAGGCAATGCCAAGGGAGGCGAAGGTGCTCAGGTGGATCTGAAGCATCGATCAATAACGTTTTCTGGACATAATTGACCTGAGCTCTGGCCTCTGAGTTCCAATCGAGCTTTTGGAGAGCCAAATCTATCTTATCATAACAGGATGAGCAGTCCAGTCAGGCTTAAGACGCATTCACCATCTTCCGGCTGGCATTCGCCCCAGTTCCGCTTCAGTATCGCCCTCCAGCCATAGCTTCGAGCGGCAAGGATGTGCTCGTGCTCCTCGGTGACAAATATGGCCTTATTCTCTGCTTTCACCAGTCCGCTCTTTTCCAGTGCCCGGTCGAAGATTCGCTTATCCGGCTTTTTGATATTTTCAGGGTGCTCAGAGGAGAGGACTATAAGATGGGGGTCAATGAACGAGGCGATTCTGCATTCCTCCAGAAAGGAGTGCACCTCGTCGACTGTTACCTCTTCAGACAGGTTGGAGATCACTCCCAGCCGGTAGCCGCGCTCACGCAGCGCCTTCAAGGTCTCCAATGCATCGCTGTAGAGATAGTACTGACCGTTCACCTTTTCAAGCAGGGTATGGGTGAGGTCGAAGAAGATCGCAGGGCGCATGGAATTGCCAGTAATGATATCAACCGGATAGAATCATTATGCAGAGCTATATATGAATGTTTTCAGGGCAGCGTTAAATGGCGAGCACGCCGGCAGTCGCCCCCAGGCTTATGCGCCAGTTTTTCCCGATGCTTTCTCCTCCCCTTACACCTATAAGCGACAGTTACCCGCAGTGGGTCTGCTCCCTTCCGGGCCTGAACCGGTTCCTGCAATTATGGTACACGGGTCATTCCTCAGAAGGACCCATGGACCGGTGCTATCCCTACAGGACGGAGAATCATAGTCGGCAGCTGGACTGAACGCACAGCGCCCGAGGTCTTCCGTCAGCTTCGCCCCCCGCGTATCGACGATTTCGGGTTATAGGTGACGCCGAACCACCCGGACTGCCCGCCACTTTTAACATTGAGGTGTACAGCTAATAAAGCTAACGCAAAAAAGAGGTGCAAAATATGGCAGATGACATGGATGCAATTATGGGTTTCATCATGGGAAACAAGCAGCGGGAAAGGATTGTCCAGATCCTGGGCTCCAAGGGGAAGATGGAGTCAGATAAAGTGGCCAAGGTCACTCATATCCCTGCCCCGTCAGTCAAGAAGATACTGGCGGAGATGGCAGAGCGGGATCTGGTCCGAGAGGAGAATGGCATCTGGGGACTTACCGGGGCTGGAGAAGAGATAGAAAAGGAGCTTAAGAAAAGAGGCTGAGTAAGCCTCTAATAGCCCTCTTCCTGGAGGAGATAGTCCAGCTTCTCCACGCAGTTCCAGGTTAAGATGAGCTGGGCCAGGCCGATGGCATTGACGTATTCTTCCCTTCGATCGCTGATCATGCCGTCCGTTCCCAGGGATTCTCCCAGCTTCTTCTCCAGGTCAGAGATCATGGATTGATGAATCTCCCCGTCCATGGTCATGATCCCCACCCTTTTCCCGTAGTAGTCATCCCTCTGAAACTCAATGGAAAACTCATGCTCCGATCGGCGCAGAATCTTGGAGAGATCGATGTTCATGCTCACCTCGGACACGGGATGCTCCATTATCTCCATGATCAGCCGCACCGAGTACCAGTCCAGGGTGGACTGGGAATCGAGTAGAGAGGGATGAAAACGGGAGTCTTGAATCTTGATCACAATCTGGGCATAGATCTTCTGGATGTCCACATAGAGCTTGTAGTCCGGCTCGCGCTGCAGAATCTCTGCCATCACCTGTCCTGTCTCATAGCCCCGCTCGCCCACATCTCTCCTGATCTTCCACAGCCTTTTCACCGACCGGGAGGGATCGACGAATATCTTGAAGTCGATCTGGCTTCTCAGCCGCTCGGTGTAAAGGGGGTGAAGGCCCTCTACGATTATCACCGGCGCCGGGCCGAAGGGCACCGTCCCTGAGATCTCTCCGGTGCGGTGGTCGTAGACCGGTTTGTCTATTCTCTCATTTCTCCGCAGGGCTTCCAGATGCTCAGCCAAAAGGTCGAACTGATTGGCATCGGGGTGCAAGGGGGTGATGTTTCTCTCCTTTCTCTGCCTTCTGTCCAAAGAGTGGTAGTCGTCCATGGAGAAGGTGGCCACCATATCCTCCCCCAGGATCCTTCTAATGCCCCGTGAGATGGTGGTCTTACCCGATCCACTATCCCCAGCAATGCCAAATACGAATACCCGTCCCGATTCCCTGATTCTGTCCTTGAGCGATCTCATGAGAGCACAATGCCTCCAGAATGCAATTCTGGCTAAGAAATAGATGAATGTATGCCTTGGATGATTTAAGGCCTATTTGCTCTTTTTTTCCGCCACCAGATCCTCAAAATCCCGGGTTTCGTCGATGTCCTCCAGCTCCCTTTTCTCAATGAGGGCGGTCTCCTCTATGCACTCCAGCTTCGTCTCACCGTCCACTATCACCACCGACTTGGTGCGGGCGACGGAGGAGAGGCTGCTCATCAGCCGGGCCTTCTTGATTATGCTCTGGGAGAACTTGCCCACGCCCGTGAGGACCACCAGTTTTCCTTCCCTGGTTATAGCATTAAATGGCGCCTGGGCGGTGGGAACCACCTCAAAACCGATCTCCAACAGCAGTCGCAGGATGTTGTCCGTCACCGGCCCCTTCACCTCTGCCACCGCCTCGGTCTGGAAGGGATCTACCGGCTCGATCAGCTCCTCATTGAAGATCTCCTCCAGCTTCAAAGCCACATCAACCGAGGTGTCCATGTCCTCGACCTCGTACTTGCTAATGGTCCTGCGGGAGACGCCTAGCTCTGTGGCCAGGGCCCCCAAAGATATGCCTCGTGCCAGCCGGATCTGTCTCATCCGGTCTCCATCGATGCGCACATAAAGCCCGCCGTGCGCCGCATAGACCAGGGGCAAGGCCCCTTCCAGCAGGCAGTCTGCCAGGGTGAACAGGCTGAGGGTGGGAATGCCATAGCGGAAGTAGACCGCTCCCCTCTCCAGGTACTGGTCGCGGGTCTTCTCTCCGACCAGTATGGGGCTGGCTAATAGGTGCTTGGCCAGACGCCTGATCTCCAGGGCAGTCCTCTCATTCAGGCCGTCGATATTGGAGAGGATCTTCAAAAAAAGGAACTGATCATCTCTTCTGGCTGCCAGGTCGAAGCTCCTGGGACGGAGATAGCAGCGGTCAGAGGTAGAGAATCCTGCCTCTCTCAAAACCTCCTCCACATGCGCGGCAAGAAGCTCCTTATCCATCATTATATATGTCCGTTTGACCGCTATTTAAGCTTGACCATGTTTATTGGAATAGATGATACCGATTCTGAACGAGGCCTGTGCACCACTTATCTGGCCGCGGTGCTCATGGAGAGGCTCGTTTCTTGGGGGGAGATCGAGGGCCTGCCCAGGCTCATCCGCCTCAATCCCTGCGCCCGCTATAAGACCCGGGGTAATGCTGCCCTCGCCTTCAGCCTTAAGAGCAGCCGCCCGGATATGGTGAAGAGAATCGCTCTCCAGACGCTTCTCGAGCTTTCCGACTTCTCTGGTTCCAACACCAATCCCGGACTGGTGATTGCAGAGGAGGTGACGGAGAGGATGAGGGCCTTCTATCGCTCTGCGGTCACGGAGATTCTCAGCATAGACTCCGCGAGACGACTTCTGGACGAGGAGGGGATATGGTATCGGGGCTTCAAGAAGGGAAGGGGTCTGATCGGCGCTCTGGCTGCGGTGGGGGCAGACCTGCCGGACTGGACCTATGAGCTGATAGCCTATCGGCAGCGCAGCCAGTGGGGCACGCCCAGGTTCATAGATCCCGCCACCGTATGGGAAGCGGACAGGCTCACTTATCCCCAGACCTGGGATACTGTGGACCATCATAACCATAGAGTGGTATTCGCGCCCCATTCTGCTGATCCAGTCCTCTTCGGCATAAGAGGCTCGGATCCAGTGGCCATTAAAAGAGCATTTGAGACCATAAGATCTGAGCCGGTGGAGAGGTATGTGCTCTATCAGACCAACCAGGGCACAGATGCCCATATCCTCGAAGGCCAGATAGCCCGGGCAAAGGACAGCCAGAGCTACCGGCTGCACGGTTTTGTCGCCGGGCCGGCCAGGGTGATCGCTGGTGGACACGTATTCTTGACCCTTCATAATGAGGGAGTGGGGCTGAATGGGGGGGGCAGGATTGAGTGCGCAGCCTTCGAGCCCACCAAGAACTTCCGCAATATCATAAAAGAGCTGCGGCCGGGGGATGAGCTGGAGGTCTTCGGTTCGGTGCGGGATGGAACGCTGAACCTGGAGAAGATCAACATCCTCCATCTTGCTCCCGAAAAGGTACAGGCAGCGCCCTTATGCCCTCAATGCCATAGAAGGATGGAGTCCGCGGGCAAGGGCCAGGGCTACCGCTGCCGTCGCTGCAAGACCAGATCATCCTCTCGCGAAATAGAGAATCGGGCCCGTGATCTTGAGACCGGGTTTTATGAGGTGCCTCCCTGCGCTCGCCGCCATCTCTCAATGCCTTTGGTGCGCTTGAAACAGAAGGATCTATGCATTCACCCCAGCCGCTAGACCACTTCAACTGTGGGCAATCAGTTGCAGGACGGTGGCGATTTAGGCGGGATGGTGTGCTGGCAAAGGGAAAAGAATGCAAAAAAGAGAAAAACTAAAGGTGGCCCATCGGCCACAAATCCAGATGATTTATTTCTTGAAGGCGCCTTCCAGGGGCGGGACAACCTGCTTTTTCCTGGAGAGTACCTTTTCCTTGTAGATGGAGTTATTCTGGATCTTGCCGCCGAATGCCTTCTCAAATCCTGCCGCTGCCTGGGCATTTCCTACGAAGAGAATGTCGCTTGCCTCTTTCATGACATCGGTGAGCATCAGAACGATCATATCCAGACCTTCAGCGTCCTTCATCTTGTTCATCTCTTCCAGGATTGCCGCTCTCTTGGGCTCCAGGTCCTTCAGATCCATGACCTCGATCTGACCAACGCCGGACTTTGTGCCGGAGAAGTCGAACTTCTTGAAGTCTCCCAGGAGAATATCCTTGGCCGACTTGGATGAGACATCGCTCTTGGCCTTCAGCAGCTCCATACCGAAACTCATCGGATCGACGCCAGCGATTTTGGCCAGCTTCTCCACTGCGGTCTTGTCGCGAGGAGTGCAGGTGGGCGACTTGAATAGGACGGTATCTGAGAGGATGGCGGACATCATCAGGCCAGCCATCTCCTTGCTGATCGGCACATTGTTCATCTCATAGAGGTTCGCGATGATGCCGCCAGTCGCGCCCACCGGCTCATTGAGGAAGAATATGGGCTTTCCTGTAGCCAGGCCCCCTATCTTGTGGTGGTCCACGATCTCCACGATGTTCTCCATATTGAGATTGTCCACCGCCTGGGCCATCTCATTGTGGTCTACCAGTATCACTTTCTTGTCTGTAGCATCGGTGAGCTTCTCCGGGTAAGGAACCTTGAAGTGGTCCAGCAGGAACTTGGTCTCGGCATTTATGTCTCCTGCGGCGGCAGGTACGGCCTCTTTCATTCCCAGGGCGTTCTTCAGATTGGCATAGGTTATGGCAGATGTTACAGAATCGGTATCAGGACTCTTGTGCCCGATTACATAGATCTTGTCGGTCAAACGAAGCACCTCAGCATTGTTAATGTAGAACACTAACTTAAAGCTTACTGGCGGCAGCGCTCCGATATGAGTCGATTATTATATCGTATGTAGATAACTTTATTAATCATGGATGAATTCTTGTAATGTCCCTTTCGAGGGCTGACACGAGCTTAGAGTATGTTCTGCCGTGAGTGCCGGTGCAGGATAGGGACTACAGGCCGCGTTGATAGGTCCTTATGGTAGGATACTGACTATCGTCTACCTATGACCATGAGACAACCCAAATGCGGTACAGACGCCCGTTGCGAGGGTTGCTGGCCTGACTGCGGATACCCATCGGATGACGTGCCAGAGTTAGTATCGGGCGACAAATTAATCTTCATTATGGCCTTTCTGAAGTTGTGAAAGGCCTGCTTATCACACTGGAGGGGATCGACGGCTCGGGAAAGAGCACAGCGATCCGCCATATTGCGGCAAAGCTGAAGGAGCTGGTTCCGGAAAGAACGCTGCTCATCACCGCTGAGCCCTCCAACAGCGCTGCTGGGAGGATACTGCGTTCAGAGATATTGAGGGAATCGACCGGCGAGCTATCATTTGCCGAGCACATGGAAGAGCTCTTCCTCTTCATGGCAGACCATGCCCGCCACCTGGCCGATACCATAATCCCATCTTTGGAGGCGGGGGCAATTGTCTTATGCGATCGGTATGCCGACTCCACCGCTGCCTATCAGGGGGTGACTCTGAAAGGGATTGTTCCCGATCCCCTGGTCTGGATCAGAGAGATCTATCGACCATGGAACCTGCGCCCGGACAGGACTCTCCTCTTCCTTTTGGATCCCCAATTATCAGTGCAGAGAATCAGCTCTCGTTCGGGGAGAGAGAAGTTCGAACGGCAGGAGTTTTTGCGCCAGGTGGACGGGAACTTTCGCAGGCTGGCATCCCTGGAGCCAGAGCGCTTTGTGATCATAGATGCGAGCCTCGATGAGGATGCGGTGGCAGAGAGCGCTGTATCTTCCATACTTGAAATGCTGACCTAGCCAGACCTTGTTGGGGACTGGAAGGGCAACCCGAGCAGCGGCAAGATCAGCTCGCTCCTGATACACAAGCTCACTTTTCGGATAGGGCGATCTCTATTAGCCTCTTCGCCCAGGCCAGCTTCTTTCTTTTTCGGGGGGTCACGCTCTGGTCCTCAAAGTCAAAGCCCACCAGCTCAATTGAGGACGCCCCGAGCTCGACCGCCAGGAATACGGACCGATCTCCGTCTGTGAATCCCCCAAAGTTGTACAGTCCACCCGATGGCCGGCACTGGCAGGTGCCGATGACATTCTCCAGCTGGGGCACATATCTGGCTAAGGCATCCAGATTGTCTCCGTGAGCATGAACGACGATGATCGCTTTCTTCTGGCAGGCCTCCAGAATTGCAGGAAAGGGGCCGTCCAGGTCGGAAACCACAACATCCGGCACAATTCCCCTTCTTAAGAGAACTGCTGCCGCCCCGTCCGCAGCGATGCGGGCAGCATCCATAGGGGGCAGCGCATCAAGCTCGCGGTCAAGGGATGGAGCATTGCCAAATATCACTGCCTTTCTCCCGCGAATCCGTTCCTCTGCCGATGGGCGACAATCTCCGGAATACTGCAAAAGCTCTGCCAGTAGATGCGCTCCCTCTTCATCCCTGGCAGAAGAGAAGCCGAAGTCCTGCAATATCTGATTGTAGAATGGCTCCCACGTAGCGAACTGCATATTAAAAAAAGCGGGAGTGTTTCTCCCTCACTTAGTAGGTTCTTTGAAACTGGGCCTGGGTTGGTGCCTTAAAGCAGGTGCAATCGAAGATACCGGTTGCAGACTTGATGTACTTCTTTTCGGCAGAAGTCATGCTGTCAAAGCCGCCGAAGCAGCAGGGCAGCCAGTCCTCATTCTTCTGAACCAGACGGTAGGGAGTCTCCAGCGTCATGTTCTTTTCGATATGATAGGTTCCCCAGTAGTCTTCGTCTATCTCAATTGCTGGATTTCTCCAGGCAGTTTTCCTGATCGCGAGGTTCTCGGCGGTAAAGTCTCCGTCATCCAGGCTGGCATAGTTGTCGGCGGCCTGCAGGACACCAATGTGAGCCTTTCCGTCGGTCATATCCTCATTTATGGTCATCTGGGTATAGCCAATGCCGAAGATCTCAGGATCGTAGGTCTTATTGAAGACCTCTTTGACGACTATGTTCAACTCCTTATCCAGTGCATGGGCATACTCGACCTCATGATGCATGCTGGTGCCGGCGCGGTAGTTCTTTACCCAGGTCTTCTCCTTGAGCAGGGAGCTGTAGTCCAGGGGATTTGCTGCATAATATCCTGTTCCAACTGCAATCCTCATGGGCGCATAGACCATGGAGACATCCTCTTTGAACTCAATGCAGTTCTGATAATAATCATTGTAGTCTGCGTTGGCATCGTGGGTAAGGCGGTCCATATCCTGTAATGTCAAGAGGGACTCGCTGTTCAATGAGCCACTGCCGTGGGCGTAGTTTTTGACTGCGGTATTGCCCGCTTTGGCATAAATATAAGTCATGAAGTAGCCGTTACCCTGCACGCTCTGCTCGAAGTCGAATGTGGTATTCTTTTGCAGGATAGCGTTGGTGTATTTATACCCTTCATTAATGTCATTATCGGTTGCTGCTAATGAATTCCCCGTGAAAGCAATCAAAATCATTGCTGTCAGCGCTGCTAGTCTGGCCTTCAGATCAATCCCTCCATCTAAGCGAATATTGCCATTTCCATTAATATTCCTTCTTTTCTTTTGGTCAAATCACCTATTTCAATCTGTTGATTGCCTTTTGCATGCAAAGGCGGGATTTTGCCCTTCACTGCGTCATGGTAGACCCCTTCTCTGCTATGGAGTGGTCAATTGAGGGATTGATCCTTTTGGCCATTGTCCGGAGATAACCAAAAGGTTAATACGTAAAGGGTTTCTCGATAGGTATTAATATGCTCGCTCCTGTTGATCTTATGGAAAGGCCATTTTTGATCATACCGCTTGCATCAAACAACTGAGCAGTGGATAATCTGGAATGAGAATAGTGCACCTTTGTGCACTAGCCCGGCAATTCCATTTGAAAAACGAGTTGGGCGTATAAAAAACCCATATGTATCGCGCCATAGAAAAGCGCTTCGCCACCCTGGCGAAGGATTCCCGGGTTTTTTGGTTCCGGAGCGGGACCAAACCCCAGCCGTGGGCTGGAACAGGAGGACAAACGGGGGATGCTGGCAGAACTAGAAGAGAAAAGAGGCAAACTCAGGCAGGAGTCCCTTGCCTTTAAGGACAGACGCAGCCAACTGAACGCAGAGGCGAGCAAGTGGGCCGCCAAAAGAAATGAGCTTAACAAGGCCACCAAAGAGTTGATCGACAAGGCCCAAGAGCTCAAGAAGCTGCGGGATGAGAATAACAAGAATGTGGCTGAATCCAAAAAGCACAGGGACGAGTTCAACGAGAAGACCAATCAGCTCTATGCCAGGATAGACGATATCCGCAAGAAGTACAACCTCACTGGTGATCGTTCGATAAGAGACTTGCGCCGGGAGATTGATCATCTTGAGTTTAGGCAGCAGACTGAGGTCTTGAGCCCAGATAAAGAGAAGCAACTGGTGGATAAGATTGCCTCCCTGCATGCGGAGTTTAAGAGTCGCAAGGAGCAGCTTGAGAAGAACGAGGAGCTGAGGAAGCTTCTGGATGAGGCTCAAGCATTGAGGGATGAGGCATCAAAGCACCACGATGACGTCACAAAGTACGCAGAGCTGGCCCAGGAATACCATGATCAGATGATTGCGACCTTCAAGGAAGCCGATCAGACCCGTGCGGAAGCAGATGCCGCTCACAAGGAGTTTGTAAAGGCCCAGGAGGCTGCAGATGAGCAGCATAAGGAGTTCATCCGCACCCAGCGAGAGGTTCGCGACTTCGAAAAAGTGATCATGGGCTTGAAGAAGAAGAATAAGGATATCAAAGAGGATCGCGCCAAAGAGGTTGCCAAGCGCGAGGCAGAAGAGATCCTTACCCACTTCCGACAGGGCGAAAAGCTGAATACGGCAGATTTGCTAAGGTTGCAGCGTGCCGGCCTGGTCTGAAAGGCTCGAAAATTTCCACCTAATTGGGCAGATAAACTGCCCTTTCTCAGATTTTAGCATTTCTTGATTTATTCTTGGGCTTGCCTGATGTTTTCGATCCAGTCAAGTGGCAGCGTTTAGCCCATTCTGCTGGGAATCGATTTACAGGACCGCAAGCTTTTAGAGCAGCAGATCCGATCTCGGAGTGATGAACGAAATCCGCCTCCTCTTCGGAAGGCCGGCCATCCCTGATAGAAAGGATCTCATATCGGCAATAAAGGATCTGCAACATCGATACGGTTGTATTGTGCAGGCTTTGGATGCAGATAAAGTGGTAAGCAATAGGCATATCCTCTTCGCCACGGAAAAGGCCTTATCCGCCTTCTCTCAGAGAAGAAACATCGCCAAGGATGTTGGCATGGAGATAATGAGATATGCTTCCGGAGAGAGGCAGATTGAGAGGGCCCTAAATATGGGTGTATCAGATAAGACCGAGCGCATAGCCCTCGTCCTCGCCAGCCTGGAGGGCCAATGCAACTGGCCAGATGAAATAGAGCTGTCTAGACTTCTAAAGCCGGATGGACTGGGCTGCTCCTGCCGATACAATGCGGTAAAAGAGGTTTTTAATATCTCTTCTGCAGAGCTTGATTCGGTGGGAGAGGACAGGATAGAGGATCTGGTTATCGAGAGAGTTGCCCTGGCGGATACATACCGCTGAATTGTATAGAGAAAGGATGAGTTCTACAATGAAGGAAGAATTCTATACCCAGAAGCGTTGGCTTAACTGGATGAACAAGGTGAAGGACAGCAACTTCAAGCTCACAGAATCCGATGATAAGAACTCGGGAGCGGTCTTCATCTATATCATGGACGATGTGGTTTTGGCCTGTCTCAAGGTCATTGCCCGCTTTGAAAGAGAGATCATAAGCGCTGAAGAGGCTTTGGACGATATCGAGGCCATCCGTTCAATTGTCTTCCAGGAGCACGAATCCCTTGGAGAGGATGCCGATCTGATGATAGAATCACTCAAGACCTCGCTTGCTGCTGTATTCGTCTCCAGCCAGCGCTATATCACCGGAAGCTTCGATCGGGAGAGCCCCCTCGATGAGCTGGTGGCAAGGGCAGTAGCGGCAGAGGAGAAGGAGAATCTGGATGAGGCCTTCGATCTGCTCAGCCAGGTGGGGGCCAGGGTGATCGGTGGGGAGAATCTTCCCGAGATCGGCGAGCTGCCTTATTGTATGACTGCTGAGCTGATGGACGGCATTGATGCCATCTCCGCGGCCATGATAGGCGATGACAGCTATAAGGATGAGGACGGATCGGAGGATACAGGTGAGGGTGATTAGTCTCGCTTAATTCTGCCCTGTTTTTCCTTCGACAGGAGAATAAATGATAAAAAGAAGCCTCTAGCCTATCCTGGTTGTCACTTCACATCCATTTTCCAGAATCAGGACCGTATGCTCTGCCTGGGAGACCAGCGCCCCCTCAACCTCCCATAGTACCGGGTATCCGTGCACAGCGCCGCTCCGCACGAGATGCATCAATGCATATTCCGCCCTCTCGGCCTTCAACCACCGTCTGGCGAAAGGTAGTGTCTTATAGCTCTCCACGATCTCCTTCATCAGGGCTCTGGCCGCGGGAAGCCTCTGGGGCCGGGACCCGCCGAATCCATAGATCTCAGTGATGGGCGCCTCGCTGATCCTCCCCGAGCCATTGGTGGCGAAGGGCTCAATGGCGATGACATCCCCCTCTTTTAGGATCACTCCCTTATCCATTCTCTTGTTCGGCACCGCTGGCTGGTCATGAGCGATATAGCGAGAGAGTCCGTGCCCGGTCAGGTTGTAGACCGGTTTGTAGCCGTAGCCGGTAATGGCTTCCTCTATCGCCCCTCCAATATCAGCAGTGCTCACCCCCGGCCCGACCAGCTCCAGGGCGGCATCCAGACCTGCCCGGGAGGCGAGGACCAGATCCTCGTGGCCGCCAAGGTCTATGGTGATGGCAGCATCGGCGATGTAGCCGTCCACATGCACTCCCACATCCAGCTTCACCATATTCTCGGCAAATACGCTCTCGTCCTTTGGCGAGGGTGTATAATGAGCCGCGCTCCGGTCCAAAGATATGTTGCAGGGAAATGCAGGCAGGCCGCCTTTTGACCTTATGGCTTCCTCCACGAACTCGGCCACCTCCAGCAGGGGCACGCCTACATCCACCTTCGGCCTTGCCTCCTGCAGCACTTCGGCCAGAATTCGTCCGGCCTTCCGGTAATTATCTAGAATTTCTGCGTCCATCATTATCACCAAATGGCAAGCTAGCTATAAATGCTCTGTCGAGCTCTTTTTCAGAGGACGAGATCCTTTCTGCAGCGGGTGAGGTTCTCGCATCCTTTATCTCTCACTACCAGAAGATCCTCCAGTCTCACTCCACCGATATCCGGATAGTATAGGCCCGGCTCTACGGTCACTACCTGCGAGCTTTTCAATATCTCCCCTCCTTCGCTCAGGGAGGGCAGCTCATGCACATCCAGCCCCACGCCGTGCCCGGTGGAATGGGTGAAGCCACAGCCATCCCTCTCGGAATAGCCCATCTCCTGGAAGACAGCGGAGACAGCGGCATGGACCTCCTCTCCTGATATGCCGCTTCGAATGGCACCGATCCCTGCCTCCTGGGCGGCAAGAACGGCATGGTAGAGCTCTTTTACCTCCCCAGGGGCCTCTCCTCGAAGGACGGTGCGAGTCATATCTGCGTAGTAGCGGTGCGTCTTGGACCGGGGATAGATGTCGATTACAATGGGGGAATTGGCGGGCAGGGGACCCGTCCCTCGCGCATGGGGTTCGGCTGCCTGGGTGCCGCCGGCAACGATGGTGTCTGCGGCTTCGCAACCATCCTGAAGGAGGGAGATATCGATGGCCGATCGAATCTGCTCAGCGGTAAGGGGCTGGCCCTGAAGGTATAGGGTATCTCCTCGAGGCTCAGAGCAGGCGATAAGCTCCACAGCTCGTTGCATCGCCCTCTCGCAGGCCCTCTGGGCAGTGGTTATGCAATCGATCTCCTGGGGGCTCTTCTTCGACCTTGCCCGCCTGGCCGGGCTCTCCAGGATCTGGATGTCGAAATGCCTGGATAATGGCTGGAATATACCTATCGGGAAGCTGTATGCAACTCCTAAGCGCAATACGTCGTGATCCCTCAAAAAATCCTTCAAGGCCTCTATGTAGGCCAGCTCCGGCTTTCCGCAGCTCTTCAGCTTCTCCATGATATGGTAGTCCCGGGTGCTTAGAACCTCATCTGCACAGGATTCCTTCTTCGCTCTGCTCTTTTCCATGGAGGAGACGAGGATCGAAGTCTTTTCCTGGAAGAGGATGGCGAACCTGTCCCCAGCAAGAAAATGGGAGAGGTAATACATATCCGAGTTGCTTATGCTATCTCCCACAAAGAGAAAGCCATCGATGTTTGATGAATCGAGAAATCTCAGAATATCCGATGACACGAAGTGCTACCTGCGAATGGATGAGGTCAGCTCAGAGATAAAAGAGGCCACATCCTGGCTCTTCTCAACAGCGGTGCCCGTGACTATCAGATCGGCTCCGGCGGCCACCAGCTCTGCGGCTGCTCTGCCGCTTCTTATGCCACCGCCCACAATGATCAGCACATCGCCCAGCAGCTTCTTCGTCAGTGCCACCATGCCCGCGGGCACCGGCGAGTCCGCCCCTGAACCGGCCTCCAGATAGACCAGCCTCATTCCCAGGTATTTTCCCGCCAAAGCGTATGCACAAGCCAGCTCCGGCTTCTTTCTGGGTATCAGGCGGGCATCGCCCACATAGCCCACCGTCCCACCAGGCTCGATGATGATATAGGCCATCGGCAAGGCCTCCAGGCGGTAGCGCAGCACCAGAGGCGCTCCCATGGCCTGGTTCTCAATGAGGTAGTTGGGAGAGCGGCTGTTTAGCAGGCTCATGAAGAAGACGGCATCGGCGTTCTCGCACAGCCCAGCTACGCTTGCCGGAAAGAGGATGACCGGAAGATCGGTCACCTTCTTGATCTCGGCCACGGTATTGTGCAGGAGGGCACCCGTGGCCCCCACCGAGCCACCTACCATGATGGCGTCCGTCCCCCCCTGGCTCGCTGCCTGGGCCATCCTCCCCGCTTCCTGGGGGGTTTGGGAATCAGGATCAATAAGGGTTAAGTGGCCCGCTCCGTGCTTTTTTACAGCATCCCTCAGGTGCAGCTCGACCCTGCCCATCTCAAAAGTCATTTTCAATCTAAGCGGTCTTGTTCTCCTTGGACTTCATCCGCAGGCCTTCATAGCCGCATTTGCGGCAGCGTGTAGCTTTTACTGGGTTTCGCGCATTGCAGCGCATGCATATCTTGAGGTTCAAGATTCTGTTTTCTGCTTCTGGAAATCTAGCCATAATAATCAGCTCTTCGTCGCAACTTACTCTGATATGAAACTTTGCATATTTTTAGCGCCGGGGTTGGGATTTTCCTGGCGGGTCTCTTGCGCCCCGTCATTTTGAACCCAAGTGTCCCTGGAAGGGACAACAGGTCTCGAGCCTGCCGCGTTTGAACTTCCGCCGGCCTTCGGCCGCCCGGAATTTGTCCGCTCTGCCACCCCGGCACAGGTTAGACACCCTCTGGCCCATGCTTTATATCTGTTGCTCCCCTGAATGCCTCCCACAGGAGTATGTTATGTCCCTTCGAGAAGAAGCTCTAGCCTTTCATGAAGCCGTCAGGGGAAAGATTGCCGTGCACAGCAAGGTGCCCTGCGCCACCAGCCGGGATTTGAGCCTGGCTTATACCCCGGGGGTGGCCGCACCCTGTCGCGAGATCGAGAGGAATCCGGATGACGTCTATCGCTACACTGCCAAGGGAAATCTGGTGGCAGTGGTAACGGACGGGACTGCCGTGCTGGGATTGGGCGATATAGGAGCTCTGGCCTCCATTCCGGTGATGGAGGGCAAAGCGATACTGTTCAAGAACTTCGCCGGGATAGATGCCTTTCCAATAGCTGTCGCCTCCAAGGATCCTGAGGATATAGTGAGGACAGTGGCCATGATCGAGCCGGTCTTCGGAGGGATAAACCTGGAGGATATCAGTGCTCCCCGCTGCTTTGAGGTGGAGGAGAGGCTGAAGAAGGCCCTGAAGATCCCGGTATTTCATGATGATCAGCATGGAACGGCAGTAGTCGCCCTGGCCGCTCTGATCAACGCCCTCCGCCTGGTAGGAAAGGACTTTCGGGATCTAAAGGTGGCAGTGAGCGGGGCAGGGGCTGCAGGGGTTGCCGTCACCAAGTTCCTTTTAAGCTTCGGAGCAAAGGACGTCATACTCTGCGATAGCAGAGGGGTGATTCATAAGTCTCGGCCGGACCTGAACCCCTCCAAGCAAAAGATCGCAGCTCTCACCAATCCACGCAATGTCACCGGCACTCTGGCCGATGCCATTCGTGGGGCGGACGTCTTTTTGGGCCTCTCTGTGGCAGGAATAGTGACCCCAGACATGGTGAGCAGCATGGCCGGGGATGCCGTGGTATTTGCCATGGCCAATCCCGAGCCGGAGATCATGCCCGAGCTGGCACTGGAGGCGGGAGCGGTTGTGGTGGCCACCGGCCGCTCCGACTATCCCAATCAGGTGAACAATGTCCTCGGCTTTCCTGGCATATTCCGGGGTGCTCTGGATGTGCGGGCCAGCGATATCAACGAACATATGAAGATGGCTGCCTCTCGGGCTATAGCCAGTCTGGTGGAGAACGTTACCCGGGAGTGCATCATCCCCTCTCCCCTGGACAGAAGGGTGGTTCCCGCGGTGGCGGAGGCAGTGGCCCGGGCGGCCATAGAGAGCGGCGTTGCCCGGGTGCCCGTCGATCCAGTCCAGGTGGGACGGAGGGCGGAGGAGATGGTGAGGACGCTGGAGAAGGATGTCTGTTGAATGCCTCCGATCGGATTGCCTTCTGATGGCGGTAAAGGAGCGCAAGGGCTTCTTTCCTTTTCAGCCTCGTCCCTGAACCACCAGGTATTAACCATCGGGCATCGCTAATTGCATAGAGTGAATTTCATGAGCAGGCAGTCAAAGAAGAGAAGAGACAGCCCGGAAGTGATCAGGAAAAGGCTGGAAAACAGCCTCCCCTGGTGCTTGTCCCGCTGGTTTGCCCGCCGCACGGGGCGCAGAAAGTAGATCGAATGAACTTTTTTTTGATTAGATTGAATTTTGCGCCGGCCGCCTTTTCAGCTCTCTTCTGCCATCAGATATCCTGTCACTGCTCCAGTTACCTCTGAGGTAGAACATCTGCCGCCCAGATCCGGCGTCCTCACCCCCGCCGACAGCGCCTTTTTCACCGCCTCCTCCATCCTGCCTGCCGCCTCCAGCTCGCCCAGCCACCTCATCATCATGGCAGCGCTGCGAATGGCTCCCACCGGATTGGCAATCCCCTTTCCGGCGATATCAGGAGCGCTGCCGTGAATGGGCTCGAACAGAGCGCGAGACTTCCCAAGATTGGCGCTGGCGCACAGCCCCAGGCTTCCTATCACCCCTGCCGCCTCGTCGCTCAGGATGTCTCCGAAGAGGTTGGTGGTGACCAGGACATCGAACCTCTGAGGGTTAGTCACCAGGTTGTAGGCGGCCGCGTCCACCAGCATATCCTCATAAAGAATGCCCCGCCGCTCCGCCACCTCCCGGCAGGTCTGCAAAAAGAGCCGGTCGCTTCGCAGCACATTGGACTTATGGATGATAGTAAGACGGCGGCGTCTCGCCGCCAGGTCGCATGCAGCCTCTGCGATCCTCTCCGAACCGCGACGGGTTATCACCCTCAGGGTACGCGATTCCTCCACCCCCACCTCCTCCACTCCGGAGTAGAGCCCCTCAGTATTCTCCCGCACAATGATGAAATCAAGGTCATGGGACTGGAAGGGCCGGATGTTGGCATAAAGGTCCAGGGCCCGGCGCAGCCTTAAGAGAACGCTTCTGTAATTGGGATCGGGTGGGGTGGTGATTGCACCCAAAAGAATGCAGTCGCAGCCAGAAATCTCTTCCAGATCATCTTCGTCCATCGCTTCCCCCGTCCTCTTCCAGCGGCCCAGGCCGATCTCAAAATGGACTAGATCGAGTGACGCTCCCGCTGCCCGCAGCACCTCCAGGGCGCTTTCAACCACTTCCGGGCCTATGCCGTCCCCGGCAATCACTGCTACCCTCTTAGATCCTTGACCAGACACCTTACCGCCTCCGCTATCTCCCAGGCACCATCACCCCAGTGGACAACAATTCCCGGCTGGCCGCACTTCTCCGTCCTCCCCCTTCGCTCCGACCGGCAGCAGCGAGTGATGAATGGCCCCTGGGGCTGAAATTCTCTTTCCCGGCAATGGATGGGACAGACGTTGATGAATTCGTGCTCCTTTCCTGGATTGTTGGCCAGAAAGATCTCTCGCGATACCTCGCAGCCCACTATCCTCGGCCGCTCGTGGACCACGGGGTCGCAATCCAGAGACCTTCCCAGCCCTCCTGCCCGGCAGGGATAATAGACGGACGGGCAGTAGAACCTCTCCAGGTTCAGGATCCTGGGCACGAACCTCACCATCAGGTCCCCCAGCACTCCGCAATCCTCCAGCCCCTGCAGGGTGCAGATCAGCCAGGGCGGATCTGGTGGGGAGACGTCCATGACCTCGATCTTCAGGACCTGGCCGGGGTCGGGATCTTTGACGAAGGTGATGTGCTCGTCCGGGCCCTGGAAGACCACTGTGTTCGCCCTGCCTTCTCGACAGATCTCATATGCCAGATCGATCAGGAGGGTTCTATTCCTGGTATCCACCCTCTCCGGATAGAAGGCGATCTCCTGGCCAGAAGCGATCAGCTCCAGATCCTGGACCTCTCTCATGAAGCCCTCCCCAATGCTCTTCACTGCATAGAGGCTGGGGCCGTCCCGGCTGATCAGATACCGGGTGGAAAAGTAGATGGGTCCGCCCCGCTCCTCCCTGTCCTTTATGCCCACGAATTTGTAGTTGTCCGGAAAGATCATGCCAGTCAGTCCAGGCCTCTCTCTCGTCGCCGGTGGGCCACCAGCCCACCGTCCTTCAGTATGGCCATCAGAAAGTCGGGCAGGCGGGTTCCCTGATAGACTCTGTCCTCCACCCGCACCGTACCTGCCTGAAGGTCCACCTCCACCAGGTCCCCCTCCTGGCAGACGGGCTGGGCCTCGATGAGAGGAAGGCCGACGTTGATTGCGTTCCGGTAGAATATGCGGGCGAAGGACCGAGCTACCACCGCGGCCACGCCCGCCTCTTTGAGTGCCAGGGGCGCCTGCTCGCGGGACGATCCGCTGCCGAAGTTCTCCCCGGCCACGATTATGTCTCCCTTCCCGACGCGCGATGCAAATTGAGGGTCTATGCCCTCCATGACATGCTCCGCCCAGAGATGGCGGTCTCGCGTCCGCAGGTACTTTCCCGGGATGATCACATCCGTGTCCACGTCGTCGCCAAAGATCCATGCCTTGCCCTTGATCATAATGCTGCCCACATCCTGTAGAGTATCTCCCTGTTCGAAGATGACATCATACATTGACCTCATGCCTTGATAATACTCTTTCCCCATCCGGCAGCCGACGGCAGCGGTCGCATTCACTTTCACCCTGCACGCCCATCCTTTTTCACCCCTGCCCTGGTCATAGTCTCATGCATCTCATCCTCATGCCCTCCCCAGTATCGCATGTCTCTCTTAGGATATCGCCGGCAATTATCGAAGGCCATTTATGGGGGGATTATATTGGATGTCTTTTGTATCTTATACACACTTTCAGAAATCAATGAAAAGATTTATAGATATCATTTTCAACGGTAACATATTTATTCTTACACGTACTAGGTTGAGGATAATGGCAAGCATTCTCGAACAATTGATCTGGCCCCGACACAGGAGGCCGAGAATGGAGCCCAAGGCCCTCTTTGAAATCGATTTAGATAGGAAAGCACGGGAGCTAGAGACGGCAAAGGAGATCCTGCAGGAGGTCTTCGCCACCAGCCTGGCTGAGGTGGATGAGATGATCAGGCTGCGCCTGGAGGATCGCGGCCTGCTGTGATCTTCTGCCTCGTCCCTTCTGCCAGTGCAGTCCTGCTGGCAAATCTGAAATATCATCAGCTCCTTATAGAATATCATGATTCTCGGCATATCAGGCAGCCCCCGCAATATGGCCACGGAGCATATCCTGGGCATGGCCCTTAAAATGCTGGAGGAGAAGGGCTATGAGACTGAGCTTTTTGCCATGCGAGGCAAGAACATCAGCCCCTGCAGGCACTGCGACTACTGCCTGAAGAATAAGGAGTGCATTGTCAAGGATGACATGTACCAGCTCTACCCCTTGATCCGGGAGGCAGAGGGCTTCGTGCTGGCCACCCCGGTCTACAACGGCAGCATGAGCGCCCAGATGAAGATCGCGATAGACAGGACCCGAGCCACTCTGGCCGCAGAGCCCCGATCATTGAGGCGCAAGCCGGGCATGGCGATAGCCATAGGGGGCGACCGCATGGGCGGCCAGGAGCTGGCGGTGCAGCAGATCCATACCTTCTACATTCTCAATGGCATGATCCCGGTGAGCGGGGGCTTCTTCGGCGCTAACCTCGGTGCAACCTTCTGGTCTCATGACACCCTGGAGGAGGCAGAAAAGGATGAAGAGGGATTCAGGTCCCTGCGGAAGACCACCCGCCGGTTCGCCGAGACCATGGAGTGGTTGAAAAAGATCGAGAAATAAAAGATCGAGAAATGATAGTGTACTCTCTGGTAAGAGTTCAGCAGTCTTAGGTGATGGCTATGGCAAATAAAGGGGCAAAGAGAAAGATCGCCTGGGGAATTACGGGCAGCGGCGACCGCATCACAGAGACGGTCGAGAAGATGATCGAGCTGCAAAAGCAGTATGATGATGTGGTGGATGTAAGGGTCTTCGTCTCCAAAGCAGGAGAGCAGGTGATAAAGTACTACAAGCTCTTCAATACCCTGGAGAAGCACTTCGATAAGGTCTGGGTGGAGATCAACTCCAACTCCCCCTTCCTCGCCGGCCAGCTGCAGGTGAGGCGCTATGAGTTCCTTCTCCTGGCCCCCACTACCTCCAACACCGTAACCAAGATCGCCCTGGGATTGGCGGACTCTCTGCTCTCCAATGCCGCCATCATGTCCCAGAAGGCATTTGTGCCCACCTATATCATGCCCTGCGACTATGCCCCTGGGATCTTAACTACAATCCTCCCCGACGGGAGCGAGATGAAGCTGCGCATCAGAAAAGAGGATGCAGAAAACGTGGATAAGCTTCGCCGCACCGAGGATGTCTATGTGCTGGAGACACCTGAGGAGATCGCCGGGGTCTTTGAACAATACTTCTCACGCCATTGATCCGATCTTGTCGACGCGCGCTAGCCATGATATTCTGGCCAGGGATATGATTTCCTGGCCTCTCTGGCCTTCTTTTTTAAAAATCGGCCGCTCTTTTTTTTGCTACTACTCTGGGCGAATAGTTCCACTCTTTCATCTCTTAATGGCCGATTGTCTCGAAAGGGTTTAGTACTCACGGCTACAATCCCAATCTTAACACGGGAACAGTCAAAAGTAATACTGGTGATCTCATGAAGGACGTAGGCATACTTGTACTCGGACATGGATCCAGCCTGCCTTTCAACAAGGAGCTGGTGGAGTCCCTCGCGCAGATGATCGGCAAGAACAATAGCTCCGGACCGGTCAGAACCGCTTATCTGAATATGAACCAGCCAGACATCCCCGCCGGCCTGAAGAGCTTCCAGGGCACCGGTGTGAAGAAGATCGTCGCTCTGCCTCTCTTCTTAGCCCATGGCGTTCACACCCGCCAGGATATACCGCATGAGCTGGGCGTGGACCCGGAGAAGCGCAGAGGCGTCTTGAACATCTGGGGGGATGAGGTGGAGGTAATCTGCGCCGAGCCCCTGGGCGTGGACGAATGCATAGCAGCACTGGCGATAAAGCGGGCAGAAGAGTCTCTAGAGTAGCTGTCCTGGATACCATCCACGGGGCAAACGTCATCGCCCGAAGGATGGTTGAGTGCGGCATCCAGGCTGAGCCCCTGGAGGTGTACCATCATACCGCCAGCCTCGACGCCTTCGATGAGGTGGTGGCCCCGGTACACCTTCCGCCAGATAATCCTCATTTGATCCAGGCGAAAGGTCTGGGAAAGAGGATCATCAGCCATCATCAGGCAGCGGGCGAGCTCATGGGCTCGATCGATGATGATGTGGTGAAAATCGAGGTCACAGGAACGCACAGCAAGACCACCACAGCGCTTTTATTGGCCATGATCCTCTCCCGCCAAAAGAGGGTCTTATCCCATACCACTCGCGGCCTGGAGATCTGGTCCGGCGGCAGACCTCAACTCCTGAAAGAGGGGCTGAGCATCACCCCTGCCAATGTGATCCTGGCGGCCCAGGAGGCGCTGGCCCAAGGAGCAGAGGCCCTGATATGCGAGATCTCTTTGGGCGGCACGGGTCTTGCGCAATTGGGGATTTTAACCAGCTTCACCAATGACTACCGCATTGCCGGCGGCACCAAATGGGCAAGCACCGCCAAGCTGCAGATGCTCTCTTTAGCCCGACGAGGGTCGAGGCTGGCGGCTAATGCGGATTGCAGAATCTCGCCCGATATCTCCTTTGCCAAAGGGGGCCTGGTCCGGGCCCTGCCGGATGGGCTGATCTATGGAGAGGAGAGGCTGGGGCTATATTTAGGCGAGGATTTGGATTTCGCCAGCTATCAGACGGCAATATCCGGGGCGGCAGCGGCTGCCGAGCTCCTGGAGCTGGAGAGGGAGGATACTATTAGGGCGCTTGAGGGATTCGGTGGCTTTTCCGGCCGGATGAAAATCGAGCGACTGGGCGGGCGGACGGTATTCGATAGCTCCAACTCCGGGCTCAAGGTCAGTGATATCGAAAGAGCCATGGACAAGGCTAGGGGCCCCAATCTGGTGGCAGTGGTGGGAGAGGATGCCCAGACGGTCTGCGAGGGCCTGGACATACCACGTCTCGCGGAGCTTCTCAGGAGGAGGCGCTCGGAGATCGAGGATCTGGTCTTAGTGGGAGAGAGGCTCCGCCCCCTGGCTAGAGAGCTTGGGGCAGAGACGGCCCAAGACCTTGTGGAGGGGCTCGAGAAGGCAGAATCCACTCGCCCCAAGAGGCTGCTTAGTGCGGTTAAGTGTTTCAGGTGATTAATAATGGCAAGCGAAATGCAAAATTTGAATGTACTTCATCCCAGGCCAAGCTCAATTGTGGCCGCTTTATACACACTGCGCGACCTGGGGGCTGATGTGGTCATATTGCACGGCCCGAGCGGATGCTGCTTCAAGCACGCCCGGCTTTTAGAGGAGGACGGGGTGAGAGTTCTGACCACAGCTTTAGATGAAGCGGGATTCGTCTTCGGGGGCCACAAGCCGCTGACCGCTCTTCTCAAAAAGGCGGTGGAGCTGTTTAATCCCCGGCTGATGGCCATATCCGGAACCTGCAGCAGCATGATCATCGGCGATGACCTGCATCAGGCAGTCTTAGAGGCAGACCTCGATATACCGGTGCTGGAGGTGGAGGTTCATGCCGGCTACAGGGATAACACCAAAGGGGTGATCATCACCCTGGAGGCGGCAAGGGATAAGGGGATAATTGATGAGGCGGAGTTCGTTCGCCAGAAGACCCTGCTGGAGAAGGCGACTGAGGTGGAGAGGCTCCGGGGAGCGGCCAGCGCAGAGTACCTCGCTCCGGAGAGGGGCGACCTGAAGTATCAGGCAGCAGAAAGGCTTTTGGAGCTGATTCAGCAGGGGAAGCGCGGCCTGAACATCCTCAATGCCAAGAAGGAGACCGCCTATATGTTTGCGGACATCACCGCAGCAGTGGCCGAGGTTGCTGGAGGGCAGGTGGATACCTTGGCCAACCTAAACGATCAGCTGGGCCTGCCCAAGGTGAGGAGGGACGCTGTCAATGTCGCTGGCGACCTTCGGGGCAGGGGCGTCCAGTTCAGCATCATCGGCGGCCTGGATGAGTATCCAGTTACAGGGGACGTCATCGCCCAGCGGGCCCAGGAGGGTGGCTACGACTTTGCCGTCGTGTCCGGTGTGCCCCATGCCCTGACCGCATCCGCTCTCCAGGGCCTGGAGATCTTCTCCATAACCAATGGGCCTCGTCAGGTCAAGCCCCTGCGCGATCTGGGCCATCAGCATGTCATGGTGGAGATCGATCTGCATCCCAAGACCATGGGGGTGACAAGCATAGTAGAATCGGAGTTTGGAGCCACCCTCCGGGCCATGAATAAGGCCCGGGCTAAACAGGATGGATAAAGAGATAACAGAGACAAAGCAAAGCTAGTTTATGGCTGCCCTCGGCTGAGCAGCCTTTCTCAAAACATCTTGGGAAGTTCTGTGAGCAATGCGTATATGACAAAGCCAATGGATCCGATGATCCCTATGCCGGCCATAGATACCTTGGCGATCATGTTGAACTCTTCTCTGGTGGGCTTTCTAGCCAGCTTCAGGACGCGAATGTATTCGTTTATGTTTGTGGAGGGCAAGGTGACGCCTAAATCCACATCGTCCAGGTCCAGCTTGCTCCTCAGGTCCAGCCTACTCTTGTGATCGGGCTTTTGCCTGGCAGAGCTCTTCTTCTCCGCTTCGATATTTCCCTCGCTCATTCTCCAGAAGGAATGAATTGGAGTATAAAAAAGCTTTCGATCAGCTCTCCTGGCTTGAGCCCTCTATCTCCACCCGGCTCTCCTTTTTGCGGGATATGTTCTCCACAAACCTGGGAATGGCCTCTGCCAGGTGATCCACCAGAGTGTCACGGCTCTCCTTCATCCTCTCTATTCTCACTCCATGCTGGTCGATGATCACCACTGCTATGGGTTTCATCCCCAGGCCACCCCCGCCTGCCCCTCCAGCGGGATCTGTCTCCTTTCCAGTCCCAGACCCAGCGCCAAAGCCCATCCCCACGCTCATCAGGGGAACTATGGTCTTTCCCTCTACCGTGATGGGATCGCCAACCGCCGTCCGGGGGGAGAGGGACTTTTGCATCTCCGTGGTTATGGTCTTCAGAATATCGGTCAGTCCTTCCATATCCTCAACTCATCTCAAATATTGTCGCGGATAGATGAAAAAGCTTTCTGGGCTGGCTGTTCGGCATCTGGCTGCCGGAGGGGATCCTTTGGGGACACACCCTGGGGCAATACATCGGCCTGTGGGGGATGTATCTGGGGATCATGGTCTCTCTCTTGGGCATTGCCTGGGGGCTTGATTGCAGCTTCAGCCCTGGGGACCCGGACCCTGGCTCTCCCTCTTCTCCTTGAACTTTATGAGCAGGGTGAGAAGGTCGTTGTAGGGTGTTGGGATCTCATTCTCACGGGCTAAGCGGGAGATTGCCCCGTTCAGGGCCTCGATCTCCGTCTTTCTCTTGGCCAGGATGTCCTGCAGCATGCTGGCACGATGATCCCGGGTGGGCGGGAGCTGGGTCTCCAATAGAAAGCGGTAGTAATCATCTGCTCCTTTGTAAGGAAGGGGGACCTTCAGGGCCTGGCAGACCAGGAAGATCTCCTCTATGATCCCCCTGATGATCATCCTCGTCTCCTCGTTCTCTCCCAGCCGGCCATAGGGAACCTCTAAGATGGCTCCCAGGGGATTGAGAGAGCAGTTGTAGAGCACCTTTCCCCAGAGGGCGGACCAGATCTCCTCTTTTGAGACCGCCCTTGCCGGGATGCCGGAGAGCCGGAGGTCGTCCTTCAGGGTCTGCAATAGGGCCCGGTTCACCGGGCAGAAGGGCTCGCCTAAGAGGACGTCGTCTGCGTTCACAGTCACCTTTGCCAGTCCGGGAACTGGAATCTCTGCTCCGAAGATCACCCGCGCTCCCACCGTCCTTTTCTCGCCCACGAGCCTGGCGATGGTCTCCCAGTTGCCCAGACCATTCTGGATGGAGACCATGATACCATCCTCCGCCAGCAATTCTGCTGCCTCCCGTGCGGCCGTTTCCGTGTCCTTGGATTTTACCGATAGGAGGATGGTCGAATATCTCTTTTCTCGATTCAGGGGATCGGAAAGAATATCAATCTCCTCTGGAGGGACGAGGTGCTCGCCCCAGATGCCTGTTATCCTCAGGCCCTGCTCTTTGATGGCCAAAAGGTGAGATCCTCTACCGGCAAAGGTCACAGATCTATTGATCTTGTGCAGGAAGCCTCCCAGGACGCTTCCAATGGCTCCTGCGCCGTAAATTAGATAAGTGGGGCTCTGGCTCTCGTTCATTTGGAGATGCTTTGCGCGGACGATTTAAGAGGATTTCGAAATAAAAAATTCGGCAAAGAGAAACTTCAGCTGAACAAAGAGCTCAGGTTCACCTCTTGCCATGGCTGTTCTGCAGTCTTCATCCAGAGAATTCTGGTCTGGGGAACAAAGACAACCTGATGATTGGTGGAGAAATTCATGCCACCCATAGTGTAATGTAGGAAAGTGGCTCCGCCGTCCTCAATGAGAACATCCCGAATCTCCATCATCTTGCTCGCATCAATGCTTCCCTTGTTCTCTTCGGATAGGTTCAATAGGTTGGTATATCGCCGCAAAGAATCCTCATCGGATATCTCAATATGCCATGTAGGATCGAGGAAGTGGTTGGCGGCCGCGATCTGATCTGGTCCTTCTCTTCTCTTTGTCTCATACAGGTTCATTTCATAAGAATATGCTTTGTCCGGACCTGCGACATTTACTATCCATGACGAATCCGGCCTGGTAGACATGATGAGTTCTCTTGCCGCGGGAGTCACGCTTGATAAACCAGGCATAAAAGGGCGGCATGGAGTGGAATCCTGACTGCTTCCCTTTTAGGCGAAATTTTTCTACGACCATGCAAAAAGTTTAATACATAGGGAGCGCGGAGGGTCACGAATTCCCCATCCTTTAGGTTGGGGATGAAGTGAACCCTCGCCCATTTTCCATGTTTTCCCAAGGTTGATTAACAGGGTTTTCTGGCAATCTGATGCAGATTCACAATTATTCTGGTCGCTAAATCAAATGAACCTATGATGTGACTGTTTCTGGATCCCATCTAACCGAAGCGCGCGGCCCGAAGCATACCCCATCCCTTTAGGGTGGGGTGGCCGCGCGCAGTTTGATTTCTAGGCGTTCGCTACTTTTGGACTCTCATTTATTTCTGCAGAAGGTTTTTTGGGATTCAAGCCCATATACGTCTCAGCTAATCCTCTCAAAGCCTTGTATCCTTTTTCTGTGATCATGTAATCCCCTCTTTCATTACGCTGCAAGATCATACCACAATCCAACAATTTCTGCAAATGGAAGAGCAAGTTACCGCCCCGAAGCCCCGTGAGGCTTGAAAGTGCTGAAAAAGTCTTTGTCTCGGATGAAAGAACTTTCATAATCTGTATTCGCTGCTTATTGCTTAAAGGCTCAATCATCTCATCAACTATTCGTTCCTCGGATAGTGCGAGAATAATTTCGTTCGATTCACCTTTGTCCCTATATATGTTAAGAGAATGCATAAGATCTACCTGTTTATCGAGAATTCTTGAGGTTTCTGAGAAACATCTGACGCATTGGTCATAGCGAGCATTCTCTCTTAGTCCTTTTAATTTCGATCTGGCCTTGCTAATAGATTCCTCAGATACTTTGCCATCTCTTATCTGTTCTATGTTTCTTTTTAATAAGTCACTGAATAACGATCTACAGGCCTCCCTCATATGGCAGTTTTTCTCCATATTTCTTTCCAGTCCTTGCTCAATCTCATTTGTCGCATAACCTATGATAGCATTAGAGAAATCGCTTCTGCAACCTTTGAGGATGGATTCGAGATGTTGCTGATTTGACCGTTCAATAAATCTCTTTAAATCTTCATGCATTTCTGAAAGCTTTGATCGGATCGCAACAAGCTCGCTTTGCATATCATCTTTCATGAGATGATCTGGGATACGGATAGATAAAAAGGTTTCTATTTTATAATTCTTAGTCATTTTGATGCACTAGAATGCACCAGGTGCATTTTTGTGAAGCTAAAGTATATATTCATATACATGCAGAAAGTATTGAAGGTGAAATACTATGAATGTAAAAGACGAGATACATGCCCAGATAGAAGGCGCGCTTAAGAATGCAAAGTTTCCAATCAACACGCCCGAAGAGCTTTTAGCAGCGATGCCTCAGGGAGCAGCTACAAAGTGCAAGGCAGGAGATGTCGAGCTTACAGCAGGGGATGCTGGAAAAGTCTTGGAGGCCACTGACTTTCCATTTAAAAGTGCTAAACAGGTTGCAGATGTTATAGTCCAAAGAGCAGGGCTATAATTTGTTTTCTTTTTAATCATTGAACGGAGGAAATAATATGGTGAATATGCCGAAAGATGTCAGGGAGACACTTGAAAAGCAAAAGCCCATTCCAATAGCCACAGCAAATAAAGCAGGCGTGCCGAATGTTGTCTTTGTTGGGCTTTTGAAGATACTCGATGATGAGACATTGATGTTGGCGGACAACTTCTTTAATAAGACAGCGGCTAACCTGGAAGAGAATCCAAAGATTTCGATACTCTGCTACGATCCCCAAACCAGTAAATCCTTCCAGATCAAGGGAAGCGCAAAAGTCCACAAAGAAGGCCAGGTTTATGAGGATATGAGAAATTTTGTGCATGGCATCAACGACAAACTACCCGCAAAAGCAGCAGTTATAGTGCAGATCGAGGAGATATACAACGCCCTGTATGGACCAGGAGCAGGTGCGAAAATAGCTTAAGCATAGATGTCGAGAGTTATGAGTTCGCAACCTTGAATCGTTGGCAAAAAGAAATATCAAAATTGGAGCTTGGGACTTTCAAGAACTCCCTATTATTTTCAGTGAGCATAATTTCTGTAAATCGAGGCATCACTATGTCAGAGCACATTATAGAAATGGCCAAAGCCCTGGTGAAAGTGAAGGACGGGATGATCGAAGTACTGATCAAACCCACAATCCGCCATTGTCCATTAAGGAACGACTTGTATGGCTTCGAGGAAGAAAACCACAAGACCGTAGAAAAGGTCTTGAGAAGGCATATCGAAGAATTCGGGATGTACGGTCCCAATCGTGTACTGGAGAGCGATCAGAAGCCAGTGAGCTTCGGAGCTTCGGAAATCATAGTGGATGCCATGACAGAGGGTCTTGTGGATGCCGCAGTAGTTGTCTGTGAAGGTGCAGGAACGGTGATAATCACAAGACCAGAAGTGCTTCAGGCCGTGGGGGCACACATGACAGGTCTTATAAGCACCGAGCCTATTAAAGAGATACAGGATGGTTTGAAACAGAAAGGTTGCTTGCTTCTTGATAAGCAATGCACGATTGATCAGGTCGAAGGTTATATAATGGCAGTGGAGGCTGGTTTCAGGAAAATAGTTGTGACCATAACCGGACATAAGGCATCAGAGGCTAAGCGGTTACAGGAACTGGGCGAAATCTCCGGTGTTAAACCGGTCGTCGTTTCAGTTCATAATACAGGCATTAGCGTTGAAGAAGCGGAAACTTTGTCTGATTATTGTGATATTGTATGGGCCTGCGCCTCAAAGCAGGTTAGGGAAATAGTAGGAAAAAGATCGAAGCTTCAGATCGGAATCTCTATCCCGGTCTTCGGAATGACTCAGGCGGGAAAGCAGCTGATACTGAATCGGGCATTACATTTCGAAGACGGACTGATCATTCATCGGGCAAGTTTACCGTATACGCCTATTGAAAAGCAACCTGAGCCGCTAATGTAGCACTGAGTAAGCGGTTAAAGATGAAGAGAAATCTCCATTTACTTTGCTTCCAACAAAATGATCGATCCTATCCAACAAATGCGCATTCAATGGTGTCTCATTTTAGTGGCAACCCATTCCCTGCGTCATTTGTAGGATTGCAGCTTTACTGAACGCGGCGATCAATTCTGTTACAGGAGGCTCTCTTAACGGCTCAACTAATTTGCCATTCTTAATTAATCCTGCCTTTATAGCGAATTCGAACACATATGGGTAATACATCCCACATCCCGCAGGTGGCTTTGTTTTGTGAAACATTTTTATGTTGACATGATCTTTTAAGTGGAAAAGGGATATGAAGGGGCTTGAAATGAAATTATCAACGCTATCGCTTGACCACTTAGGGTTAGTTGCCGCGATATTCGATGCTTTGGGAATTTCAGAGGTGATTGATGAATCGATTCCTAAGACTCGTAACTGCAAACTGAGCCATTCTGCGATAATAAAAGCATTGGTGATCAACGGATTGGGTTTCGCGGAACGCAGACTGTATATATTTCCCAGCTACTTTGAAAATTTAGCGCTAGAACGTCTTTTTAATCCTGGTGTCGTCCCGGAAGATTTTAACGAGGATGTTGTCGGCAGAACCCTCGACCGAATCAATAAATTCGGCTCGACAGCTCTTTTCAATAATATAGCCATTAAATGCATGCAACAGCTCGCTTTTGGCACTAATATCTACCATGTTGATACCACGAGTTTTGGTGTTCATGGCGATTACGAAGGACTGGACTGCAAGCCTGCTATGGAGATAACTCTTGGTCATCCTAAAGACGGTCGCTGGGATCTAAAACAGTTCATTGTGAGCATGGTGACCAATCAATGCGGTATTCCTCTCTTTGTCCAGGCTCATTCAGGAAATAAATCGGATAAGAAAACTCTTATTGAGACGATTCAGATGTTCAAGTCGAATCTGGACTTCTCCGGAAAGAACTACTTTGCGGCAGATAGCGCCCTCTTCAGTTCCGAGAATATTCGTCTTCTTGGCGATAGCACTCTATGGATAACTCGTGTTCCAACAACCGTTCGTGAGGTTAAAGATCTTCAGAGACGAGATCTAGAGATGAAAACATGCTCTGATGATCGATATAGTATCCTTGAGACGGAAATTAACTATGGTGGAATAGATCAGAAGTGGGTTGTGGTCGATTCCAGAGAAATGCATGCTAGTAAGGCAAAGACTTTCGATAGACGGATAGGCAAAGAGTTCACTGAAACGCGAAAATCGCTTAAGAAACTGGGATATATAGTTTTTGCGTGTGAAGCTGATGCCAGAAAGGCTGCAGATCGATGGATATCGGAAAATCCTCATTTCACACTAACTGGCTTAAGTATATGTGAAATCTCCAAACGCATCGACTCAAAAAGAGGCCGTCCAAAGAAGGGTGAGCAGCTTGAGAAAGGCTATCTCATTGAAGGAGAAGTTCAGCGAAATGAGGCAATGATCGCTAACGAGAGAGCTAGACTTGGCAGATTCGTCCTGGCGAGTAACGATAAGACTCTCGATGGGGAGTTGATGCTTCAATATTACAAAGGCCAAAACGCTGTCGAGAAAGGCTTTCGATTCCTAAAAGACAAAAGCTTCCGAGTGGCAGAAGTCTATCTCAAGAAAGAGGAACGGATCGAAGCTCTATCCATGATAATGGTTCTATCTCTGTTGATCTATTCGATTGCAGAATGGATGATTCGGAAGAGGCTGAAAGAATCAGGAGAAACTGTGTTAAACCAGCTAGGGAAACCCACGCAATGTCCTACGTTGAAATGGATATTCCAGAAGTTCAGGAATATAAATGAGGCAATTATTGAACTGAAGGGATCGGTTCATCGAGAGGTCATTAATCTAAATGAAGAACAAATTAAAATTATCAAGTTGTTCGGCCTAGGATGTGAAAAATGCTATATCGGATGAGAGACATGCGGGATGTGGGATACATGCGAGCATTTGCTGTTTCCCCCTTTTGCTTCAATGTAACACGTTGTTTCTGAGTTTCGGAATGTTTTACCTTGAGCGATAGGCCTAATGCAATGTTCATGAAAAAACTTTAAAGCTTCGCAGAAGCTTTCAGCATTTATCACTTCGTTCCCGTCCAATCCGACTACTTTATACATAGTAAACCCTTTGATCACACTCGGTTAGTTTTTCTGAAAACCGACGACATTCGACGACATAGCCAGCTAAAAGCTCATTGTTATTGAAACTAGGGCCAAAGGAGGCTGCAATAAATTGCAGCCTCTCTAACTTCAGTTTCGGTTAAGCATTTCTTCCTCTGCAATTCAGGGTCATTCTAGAATGCCTTCTTCCTGCAATACCTCGACTACTTGCATCAGTTGTCCTTCACTCAGTCTTAGCTTGGAACGTATATCTGAGGACGTGAACTCTCCCCCGGTTTCCTCGATGAATGAGATGACCCTTTGCTTATCCTCATCGGTGACTTCCTCTAACTTCCACCCTTCAGTAATCTTCTTGTCATCGACAGGTCTCACAACACCTTCTACGACCGGATGGTCGACCTCGAGTAGGAACTCTTTGAGGGAGGAGATATCTCTAGCATCCTCTTCAGTAGCGATCTTGCTATATATCTCCTCTGGAATTCCTTCCTTTACTCTCTCCTTGAGATTCTTGGACATCCATACGATCCTTCTCCAGCCGCCATCTGCCTGCAAGAACTTAGATGAGAAGTAGTACAGAATGCCTATCCCCAGGAATCCCACAACCTGCTTGCCGCCGCCAGTCTGTCCTGCCATGGTCGAGAAAGGCAATCCGTTGGGAGCTGAGCCTTTGAAATCACGATCCGCTAATCCTATGCCGTCAACCTCAGGTATGTAGAAACCTATGGTCTCGAAGCATCCGCAGGAGGTATGAGGGGCGTCGAAGAAGGTATATAGCTTCATGATATTATACTCACCACCAGATCTCTTTGCAGCTGCCTCGTTGACGCTTTCATACTCACCAGCAATTGCGTCCTTAAGCCCTGTTTTAGGTATCGGAAATTGGGGTCCTTCTGGATCTACCTTGGCCGCAGCGCGTCCATCGAACCAGGTGATAGCACCACATAGGGATGGCCTATCAGGAGTTACTACACATGAGCTTGTAGGAGCAAATGCTTGGCAAAGAGTGCATCCATAGAATACATCGACATCCTCATCGTGCAGCCCCTTGGCGCGTTCATCACGAGCCTTGTAGATGGTCATGGCACTGGCAAGTTCCTCTTTCACCTTTGCTGGATCGGTAACCACCGTGACCTCCATTTTCTCTATGAAGGGCATCTCAGCCTTGTACAGCTCGATGACCGGTTTGAATATCTGTTCCCACGAGGTCACACCCTTCTTCTGCAAACTTTTGCCCAGTCTCATCCAGATGTCGTACCTTTGATTCAGGTGCATTAAGCCGCTGATATAAGAGAGAAGGGAATGATTGCGCCTCTCGATGATTGATTCCAGGTCCTTCTCGACCTTCTCACCGCCAACCTTGAAGCTCATTCCGAAGGGTATGGTTGAGCCCTCTTTGATATCTTTGAGGTCGGGACCGATGATATTCACCTTTCCATCCTCGATCTGATCCATAAGTGTTGCTATGCTTAGCTCGAATCCATCTGCTTTCGGGCCGCCCATCTCCACCCACAGGTCCTCTTTCCTGATGCGTTCCCCTTCATACATGGGGGAAATATCCAACTTAACTTCTGCGGTCATTATCTTTTACCTCTTAGAGCTAACTTTACACGAATTCCGCTGGCCTTCGATCACTGGCGCGTTTTATTTCTCGCGCACAATTCTTTTGCACATGACTAATTATCTCGGTTATACATATATACTTTAGCGTTATGAAAATATACCAGATTGGATTTTGTATATATTTATAACCTTGAAATTCATAGAGGAAACCTTTTAATATCTTTAAGGAACTCATTATATTGATCTGGAAATTCCGACTTTTTTCCTGGAATGCAATTACAGATAAACAGATCTTAAAAAGATAAAGGAGTCAGACTAAATGAACCTACGCATCTATGTTGTTCTAGCATTAGCAACTATACTGTTTTTAAGCGCTAATACCTTTGCACAGAAATCAGTAGGAGTTGCTATCGAATCGGATAGTATAGCCCCAGCACCGGCATCGATTGGTGCAGATGTTCCCCTAACTTACTTTGGACTGCTCCCTCAACAGTTCAGCGTGAACTCGTGGGCCCCTATCAACTGTTGAGATCAGGCATGATCGATCTAGATGCTGGCACGATAACTCTGCCGCTTTATCAGGGCCAGATGAAAGATGGCCGAAAAGTCTGGTACATTCTAACAGACACTGATAATAAAGGGAACGCAGACGCTCTCGGTCTCAATTATGCAGCCAAGCTGACATATGAGGATTTCGAAAAACTAATCAATCGAAATATTTATATACTATTGATACTATAATATAATATGTATGAGGACCCTCATTGATTTTGCCGTTAGAGCAGAATATGCTCGGATTAAAGCACTCGGAGACGATCTGTGCGATATCGGATCGCAAGTCGATTGGGAGCGTTTCAGGTTTCTAGAGCCCTTGATGTATAAGAATAAAACCAGTCTAGGAGGCCGTCCCAATATCGATATTGTGATAATGATAAAGCTGCTCGTACTCCAGCGTTGGTTTGGCTTATCAGATCCCGAATTAGAACGACAAGTTGCCGATAGGATCTCTTTTCGAATCTTCCTTGGCACTACTGAGGCGGTTCCCGATTTCAGTACTGTTTGGCTATTTCGCGAGCGTTTGATTAAGAGCGGCAAATCCAAGGACCTTTGGAAGGAGCTTCAAAGGCAGATGGAAGAGAAAGGGTATGCTGTAAAAGAGGGCTCTATTCAGGACGCGACTTTTATAACATAAGTTTGATAAAGTCTTACTTGATATTTCTATTAATATTATTAATAGCCAGGCCAAACCAACAAGATCTGATGAGGAGCCAACAAATGAAGGAAGCTGGGCAAAAAAAGGGCGTCAAGAGTTTCTTCGGCTATAAAGAAAGCTACCAGGGGGCACAAGTTAGGAATCAGAGACATCCTTAGAAACAAGAGAATCAGCAAGAAGCGGTCACATATCGAAAGGTGTTTTGCGGTTATGAAACGAGCCCATAAGGCAGGACATGTCCTTGTGACTACCGTTGCCAGGGCAGGGATGAAATTCATGATGAGCGCATTCGTTTATAACCTGGTACAGTTGAGACATTTGGCAAACAAACCTCTAACCTAGCGGAGGCCATCTAAAAACATGTAAAAGAATGGAAGAAAATGAGCTAAATTGCGACCATGAAGACAAATTGGAGCAAAATCATGAAGAATTTGGACTATAAAGATTGAAAATATTAACGCGAGAATTTAAACCTGTGTTAACAGAGGATAAATCGAAGCCCTCTAATGTAAGGACGGGATTCGCCTGCTATACTTTCGAGCCGAAGTCGAATATACCGATCAAGGTTATCGTTCTTGACGATACCCAAAGGGATGATGATCTCAACAACCCAGATTCTCTCGGCTATGGACATGCCTCTCTCGACAACGAACGATATGACTGGCTTGTAAAAGAACTTGATAAGGGTCAGGCTGAAGGCAAGCTCATGATCATCGCAGCTCACATACCTATAAGCGTCGAACAGGCAGATTCAATGATGGGGTGGAACCCAGCAGCTCCAATATCCGAAGCGCAGCTGATTTCCAAACTCCATGAATATCCGAATCTCATCCTGTGGATCGCGGGACATCGTCATCTCAATATCGTTACCGCACTAAAATCACCGGATGCTGCCCGTCCTGAACTCGGCTTTTGGGAGGTTGAAACCGCGTCATTAAGGGATTTCCCTCAGCAGCTGCGCACTTTCGAGATTGTCCGCAACAGCGACAATACTGTTTCAATCTTTGCGACCGACGTTGATCCGGCAGTCCGAGAGGGGTCGCTCGCTGCAATATCGCGTTCTTATGCGGCAGCAACTCGGCAGATATTCAACATGACACCAGATCCAATGTCCACTGGTTCATACGATGCAGAGCTTGTCAAGCAATTGACTCCGGAAATGCAGGCAAAATTGTCAGTTGTGGGAGGTGGGATTTAGCTATCTGTTCTGATAGCTCCAATGCTTTATATCAAGACTTCTTCCTCCACCCTCACCACCTCAATTCCCGCCTGCTCTAGAAAATCCAGTGCAGTCTGGTCGGGGTAGCAGTGCAGGTAGACCACCTTGGCCACTCGGGCGTTGATCATCATCTTGGCGCAGAGGATGCAGGGCTGGTGGGTGCAGTAGAGCGTCGCTCCCTCGATGGAGATGCCGTGCATCGCCGCCTGGATGATGGCGTTCTGCTCGGCGTGCACCGCCCGGCATAATTCGTGGCGGGTGCCGCTCTGGACACCTTCCCGGGCGCAGCCCACCACATCGCAGTGATCGAGACCCGCAGGCGCGCCGTTATACCCCGTGGTCAGGATCCTCTTGTTCTTCACAAAGAGAGCTCCCACCTGGTTGCGCAGACAGGTGGAGCGCTTGGCCACCACTATGGCTATCTCCATAAAGTACTCATCCAGGCCGGGACGTTCGATAGAGGGCATCAGCCTGGATAGCTGCCCTCTTGCTTAATAAGCTCTCTATGAGACTTCTGGCCCTCAGAGGATGACAACGGAAGCTTAATATCTCCTCCTTGCATCGATTGCGGAACATGTCTATTCACTGGGCTGATGTCATAGCCGAGAAGCTGGAAGGCTCTGGCCCCCATACCATCGCCACCGGCATTACCCCCTCCGGACCGGTTCACATCGGCAACATGCGCGAGGTCATGACCGCAGAGGCCGTCTATCGCGCTCTCCTGGACAGAGGGGTACAAGCGCGTCTGATCTACATCGCCGACACCTTCGACCGGCTGCGCCGGCTCTACCCCTTCCTGCCGGAGAGCTTCAATGAGCATATAGGCAAGCCCCTCTCCCAGATACCCTGCCCTGAGGGCTGCTGCGCCAGCTATGCCGACCATTTCCTCACTCCCTTCCTGAAGAGCATGGAAAGGCTCGGCATAAAACCGGAGGTCTACCGGGCAGATGTCCTCTACAAAGAGGGCAAATACAACGATGCCATCAAGACCGCCTTCTCCCGGAAGGACGACATAGCTCGCATACTGAAAGAGGTCAGTGGCCGCGCAGTCCCCGAGGGCTGGAGCCCGTTTGATGCCATCTGCAAGGTCTGCGGCCGGACGAACACCACTCACGTTACGGGATTCGACCTGGATGCCGAGACAGTGGACTATGTCTGCTCCTGCGGCAGCCAGGGCACTGTCTCCATGGCAGGCGGGGGAAAGCTGGTCTGGCGAGTGGACTGGCCGGCCCGCTGGCCCATATTCCGGGTGACTGTGGAGCCCTTCGGCAAAGATCATGCCACTGCGGGCGGCTCATACGATACCGGCAAGAGGATCAGCGAGGAGATCTATGGCTATCCCGCTCCTTTCCCCATGGTCTACGAATGGATCCACCTCAAGGGAGTGGGAGCCATGCACAGCTCCACCGGGATTGTGGTCACCATCCAGGAGATGCTGGACGTCGTCCCGCCCGAGGTCCTGCGTTACCTGATCATCCGGAACAAGCCGGAAAAGCACATCGAGTTCGACCCCGGCCTGCCGCTATTGAGCCTGGTGGACGAGTACGACCAGAGAAAAGGGGATGAGAGGGCCATCGAGCTCTCCAACATCAGCAAGAGCGGCCCCTTCGAGATACCATTCAGGCATATGGTCACTGCCGTCCAGATCGCCCGGGGAGATGAGGAACAGCTCTTCGTCGCCCTGAAGAGGTCGGGCTATGATGTCATATCCAGAAGGGAGGAGATCTTGGGCCGAGCAAGGAACGTGCTGGTCTGGCTGGAGAAGTATGCACCCAAATATGTCAAATTCCAGCTGCAGGAGACTCTTCCTGCTGCGGTAAACAACCTCTCCCCCGCCGAACGCCAGGCCCTGGGCCTGCTCGCCGGAAGGATCGAGGATAAGAGCGCTGCCGAGATCCACGATCTGGTCTATGTCGTGGCCAAGGAGATGGACCTGGACTCCAAGAAGTTCTTCCAGGCGATATACCTGACATTTCTGGGAGACAGGCAGGGTCCGAAGGTGGGCTGGTTCCTGGCCAGCCTGGACAGGGATTTTGTCAGGTCCAGGCTAGCAGCGGCCGCTTCCCCTGCCTGAGGGAGAACGATGGCGGATATGGGCTGCCGGCATAAGATCTATCTCTCGGGTCCCCTTTTCTCCGCGGGCGAGATCGCCTGGGGAAGAGAGCTCTCTTCCTTTCTGCGCGAGAGGCTGGCAAATGCCGGCGTTCAGGTCATATGGCCCTATGAGCTATCAATAAATCAGTTGGAGCCGGAGGAGATCTTCGGGGAGAACCTGAGAGCTCTGGACCGCTGCGATCTGATGGTGGCCATCCTGGACGGGCCTTTAGTGGATGACGGCACTGCCTGGGAGATCGGCCGATTCTTCCTTCAGGGAAAAAAAGTTCTGGGAATAAGGACGGATATCAGAAAAGCGGGGGAGTCTGAACGATCCCGGGTCAACTTGATGATAGAATTCTCCTGCCTGAGCATATCCTCGAATATCGATGAGCTCTATTCCGAGCTAGAGAGGCAGCTGGATTGAGCGCTCCGGATTCTGACTCTCCTGCTTATTCCATTGCTCCAGTCTTTGGCGCCCCTCTCCTTCTGGCTGAGGGGAAGGAGCGGCTTCTCATTGCTTCCGACCTCCACCTGGGCCTGGAGCATGAGCTGTGGCTGGGAGGGGTATCCATTCCCAGCCAGACCAGAAAGATCCTCGCTCTCCTGAAAGGATACCTGGACATGACTATGCCTGATAGGCTGCTGATTTTGGGGGACTTGAAGCACAATGTGCCCAAGACGAGCTGGCAGGAGAAACGAGAGGTCCCTGATTTCCTCCGTCAGCTATCTGCCCAGGTGAGGGTGGATATAGTCTCGGGAAACCATGACAGCAACTTAGCAGACATGGCCCCCCCGGGGGTTAGAGTCCATCCCTCCACTGGAATTGTGCGGGAAGGCAGGGGCTACTTTCATGGTCATACCTGGCCGGAGGAAAAGGTCGTGCGTTCTGGCTTTATGGTAGCGGCTCATCTTCACCCTGCAGTGAGGCTCAAGGATCCCCTGGGCAACTTCCAGACCCATCCAGTCTGGGCCAGAGCGCCCATACAAACGGAGGTGGTAGAGGAGCATTACGGTTTTGCCTCTTCTGGGGAGATCATCATCATGCCTGCCTTCAATCCTCTTTGTGGAGGACTGGCCCTCAATGAGCCGGCAGAGGATATGCGTGGTCCCCTCCTGGCGATGGCCAATATGGAGCACGCACGCCTCTATCTGCTGGATGGAACCGATCTAGGCCTCTTGGCGGAGATAAAGGCGGCTGGGGATTGGCCAATCTGACCCGCATGGATCGATTTGACCGGCATCTATCAATTCAGGACAGCAAGGATTATCACCTCTTCCTCAGCTATGCATTCAGAATAAGAGGGATTTGAACGTGAATGATAGAGATCGCCTCCTCGAGCTGCTGATTGAGAGATCGCTGGAGATAAGGCCGGTCACTCTCTCCTCGGGCAGGAAGAGCGACTACTACATAGACTGCAAAAGGGTCACATTGAGCCCGGAAGGGGCCTATCTTACCGCCAAGCTGATGCTGGAGCAGATCCATCCGCAGGTATCGGCAATCGGCGGGCTAACCTTGGGAGCAGACCCCATTGTCTCATCCATATCCGTCCTGAGCCATCTGCAGGGCAGAGGGCTGGCAGCGCTGATCGTGCGAAAGGAGCCCAAGAAGCATGGCACCATGAGCTATGTGGAAGGGCCCGCGCTGGAGAAGGGGTCAAAGGTGGCGGTGGTGGAGGATGTGGTAACCTCCGGAGCCTCACTATTAAGAGCCATTGACCGGATTGCCGCTGCCGGCTATGAGCCGGTTCAGGCACTGACAATACTCGACCGCGAGGAGGGCGGACGGGAGGTTATCGAAGAGCGCGGCTTCTCCCTGCAGGCGCTATATGATCGCAGCGATCTGGGACTGGATAAGAAAAAGGCGGAATGATAAAAAACCTGAAAATCAATTGTGCTGGGATTCGGCCTTGGGATCAAGGCTTTTAGAGCACATGCTCCGCCATGCAATCCGGGTCGTCTTCAGGGTCGGTACTTCAAATCCTGGGGCCCCATTTCAATGGTTTCGATTCTTATCTGTCTCAGGCATCTGATCCGGTGTCTGGTCCTGCAAATCAGGGGCATCCCCCGGGTGGGCATCGCCATTGTCATCCGGACTTATGGGCAGAGGGCTGTTAGGCTCCCAAACGCTCTGATTTGCCGGCACAGAGCCGGGAGGATACGATTCAGATCCATTCATCCCCTGCGGAGTGTCTCCAGGCAGAGGCCCCATGCCAGCGGGATCCATCTGGCCGGGTTGCGGCGTTGGCTGTCCGATTACTGTGAGGGGCGACTCCAGCCACAAATTCCTCCAGGTCCCATCTTCGGAATACGATACATGAGAAGCTATAACATAAGTGCCACACTGAATTGCTCTTATGGGATAGCTGATGGGCGCTGTTATGCCAGGATATAGCTGCGCTGTCTGGCCTTGTGGATAGCTGGTCTCAATCCCAGGAGGAAGTCCGGGAGTGATTACCGCTTGAGTGGCATTGTTGCCGTAATAGGTCAGCGTAACTGTAACCATTGCACTATCGCCCAAGTTCACCGATGGAGGTACGCTCTGGCCGGCTGTCAGCTGTGCCGTAGCCGGTCCCATTAACGCTCCAATCCCCAGGAGCAAAAGAACCCACACCAATCCCAAGTGTTTCATCGACTCCATATTTTTTCCGGCGAGATTTAAAGATAGCTGTCATACGAGATTTATATGAGATCTATTCACGGTATTGATCACGATTTCTATCTCTGGAGAGGAGAAATTCAATCTGGCCATACATAAAATACTTATTTGGATTGAAGATATGCATATCTAATGGACGTCTCTTTCTCTGCCTGGCGGCATTCGCGCGAAGAGAGCTTGCAGCTCAAAGGGGATAGCTTCTCCTTCCTCTTCGATAGGCGCTACACCAACAGGCTCAATCGAATGAGCCGGGTTTTCTTCGAGGCTTATGTCGTCGCCACCAAAGAGTTGGCCGCGCAGGAGGACCGCTTCCCCAGCTTAAGCGAGATCGATGCAAAGATGGAGAGCGGTGCCGTCTATGCATTCAAGGATCGCCTGATGAAGAACACCGAGTTCTTCGAGGAGGTCAAGATATCCGGCGTCTCTTACCTGGTTCCGCGCGCCCTCAAGTTCGTGGATTCCACGGGAACGTATACCGATCTGATTCTGAACTTCGATGAAGGGGCAGCGGTCCTCCCCACCCGCAGGAAGACCCCCTCTCTTGCCGAGACGACGGTGCCCCCCACCGAGGAAGGGGAAGCTGCCTCCTTCGAGACGGAGGAGGATATAGAATTTTCAGCGGAACCCGAAGACAAAGCCGCACCTGAGCCCAGGCCGGAATCCTATTCCCGTATATTCGAAAAGGCCGCGAATACAACCGCAACTGAGGATGAGGAAGCTGACTTGCCCGAGCCTCCCGTCGCGAAGGCGGAAGAAGCCGCTCCTCCAAAGCCCTCTGCCACCGCCACCTTTGCCCCATCCTCGGGAAAAGAGCCACCATCGCTCCCTGCGAAAGGAAGAATGAGCAAAGAGATGATAGTAGCAGCTCTGGCTGGTTTGATCATGCTGATGGCGGTGGGAGGCTATATATTATCCGGCGGCATTCCCCAAAATTCGTCAAGCAAGCCTCTGATTTTTGTTGATTATTCTGCTTATCTGATCAATTCCAGCAACGAAAGCTACCTGGGCTTTGACATAAGCAATCCTCATGGGATGCCCAATCTAATTGAGATGAAGCTGCCCTCAAACATCGATGAGAGCATAAGCGCCAGGGGAGGAATCGTCACCATAGCTCATGGTACTGATACCCTGGTGAGGATGAACACCAGCACAGACGCCAGCGTGAAGATCTATCTGCTTAACAACTGGTCCCAGGTCCCCTTGACCCTTAACTTTTCGGGCACTGAGGATTATGATACCAGTCTGCAGGTCCATAGCCAGGATTACCTTGTCACTCGCAAGAATGATACCCTGATCTTGAGCTTGAATCTGACCGGGGATGGCGTGAAGTTTGAGCAGAGCTACGCCGAAAAATCCTAGTCCGCCCCTTCTGGCGGTGAGGGCGAAGAGAGAGGATGCGCCAGCTACTCTGAAGATGGTCATAGCTCAAGGCTTCCTTGATCGCGGCCGCAAGGTGGTGGAGAAGAGCGGTCATGTGGAGATACCGGTCAGGTGCAACATCCCCGGTTTACTTGTCATATCTCAGGAGAGTCCGATGTACTATCGAAGGGCTCCAGATCTGGCAGAAGCTATGAGTGACCAGCTGTTGCCAGAGGAGATGGAGCTTCTTCCTCGTGGATGGCATATCCAGGGGGATGTGATAGTGGTCAAGATCCATCCTCGCCTTGACTCTCACCAGGATCGCATAGCACGGGCCCTTTTGAACTTTTATCCTCGCTGTCATACAGTGTTGCGCGACTATGGCATAGAGGGTCCTTTCAGAGAGCCGGTGCGGGAGATCATCGCAGGCACAAGAACGGAGACCGTGCATCGAGAGAATGGGGTCACCTTTCATCTTGATGCCAGGAAGGTGATGTTCTCAGCAGGCAATCTGAATGAGCGCATGCGCATGGGCAATCTCGGCCGGGGAGAGTACGTGGTGGACATGTTCGCAGGTATCGGCTATTTCTCTCTTCCCATGGCCGTCCATTCCCGGCCCAGGAAGGTCCTGGCCATTGAGCTGAACCCCAATGCTTACCACTACCTCTGTCTGAATATCAAAAAGAATGGGGTAGAGAGGATCGTGGAGCCCGTTCTGGGTGATTGCGCGAAAGTGACCCCAGAGGGGGTGGCTGACAGGGTGGTGATGGGCATGGTTCAGGTAACGGATCGATATCTTCTGAAGGGGATCGGGGCTCTGCGCTCCGGCGGAGTGCTGCATTATCATCAGACTGTGCCCTCCTGGATGCACCCAAAAAGAGCGGTATGCGACATTGAGGAGGCAGCAAGAGCTTTGGGGAGACGATCTGAGATTTTAGGCTGTATCCGGGTCAAGAAGTACTCTCCAGGAGTGGTTCACTCTGTGGTGGATGCCAGGATCAAATAGCCATTGAGAACGTCCGCGCCGTCAGCAGACGCTCATCTGGCTTTAGGGGCAGCGGATCGATAGATTAATAACTACCTGTTGCAAGGTTAGTGGCGAAGCCCGGTAGTGTAGCGGTCAATCACAGGAGGCTCTGGACCTCCTTACCTAGGTTCGAATCCTGGCCGGGCTATTCTCTCGTCTTGAATTATGGCTCAATGCGATCTTTCTTCAGTTCATTGATGGCCTCTGGGGTGAGCCTGATCTCTGCCAGCTGGATTGCCCCCATGGAGGAGATCATTCTGGTCATCATCTCCGATATGCTCCTGCCCAGGTCTTCTTCTTTGCTGGAGAGGAACATAGATAATGCATAGCCAAGGTTATATGCCGTCCAGCTGGCATAGGTGAAGTGGACCATAAGGTCCTCCACCCTCCCCTCAATCCAGGGGCCATCCGATTCTGCGTAGATCACTCTGGACCGGATCTGATTCAAGCTCTGGATCTCCGCCTCAAACTGAACCAAGCCATAAACCATAAGAACTCACATCCTTTTTAAATAAAATACTCTGGCTGTATCTTCTTCATCCACCTGTTCCGGCCATTTGCTGCTTAATAGCTATTGTTATTAATCTCTCCTTCCTATTGAACATTGTTGTTCTTCCCCGGATGCTCGCGTGCTCAAAGGGGATGTGGCCTAAACCATGTATTAGCTGAGACGGGATGAGAAAGCAAAAATTTATATCCTATCACTATCTTATGGTTAGTATGCAAAAGTAATTGTGAGGTGAAATAGATATGTGGGACAAGAAATATCCATCTATATTCGATATATTTGAGAGTTTCACAAAGGGCTTCCCCTTCGAGAGAAAGGAGAGGTTCGAGGATGATTGGTTCAAAGAGCCCTTTGAGAGCATGATCCAGAGGTTCGAGGAATCTATGCCCTCGGAGTTCAATGAACTTGTTCGGGAGGAGAAGACTCCCTCTGGCGTATCTCGCCGCTATGGCCCCTTCGTCTATGGCTTCAGCTACACTGCAGAGCCGGGAAAGGAGCCCATATTCCAGGAGTTTGGCAACATCAAGCCCTCTCATCGGGGAATTGAGCCCAGCGAGGGCAGAGAGCCATTGGTCGACGTCATGAGCGAGAAGGACAAGTTCAAGGTATTCGTCGAGCTCCCAGGAGTTGAAAAGGAGAAGGTAAAGCTGGATGTAGCGGATGACAGCGTGGAGATCAAGACCGATGACGAGAAGAAGTTCTACAAGATGATATATCTGGACTCCACCATAGATCCGGATAGCGCCAAGGCCTCTTACAAGAACGGCATACTCACTCTGGAGCTGGATAAAAAGGAGAAGAGAAAAGGAAAAGAGGTGAAGATAGACTGAGGTGGATGAAAGAGGTCCACAATGGGCGGGACTATGTCGTCCTGCTCTGATTATTTTTCTTCGGCCCGTTCAGTGATCTGCCGCATATCGCGGAATCGATGATAATCAGCGAGTAATTTTACATATTATGCCTAGATATGGGCTATATGAAACTCATATGATCTAAAATGATGGGATAATGCTCTAATAAAAGGCCAATGTGAAAAACAATTACTTAAATGATTTCGTATTATGTGGATTACATGCAGCAGATGAGTGAGATTTGGGGTCAGGGGATTGAGCTTGGAGATGGGGGTCAAAAGGGCATACTTTTGGGCCTCAGCAGGATTATGCACGGCAAGTATGGGGATGTAATCCTCCTATGTACTGTTATGGCTGCCTTCGTTATGCTCCTGGCGTTCTCTGCCTCCTGCTAGATAGAGTGGCAAAAATCCAGACAAAGCAAAGGGATGATATCGGCCTATCCAGAGATATGCAAAACGCCCTCTTTTTTAATAACAAAGATTAAATCACCCCCGGTATTCTGAAACCATACCGAGGATTGGGAAATGGACAGGAATGAGTTGGTAAATGAGCTTGCCCGCAGGCGTGGCTTTCTCTGGCCCGCTTTCGAGCTCTATGGCGGAGCCGCGGGATTTTATGATTACGGCCCTCTGGGAGCACCCCTCAAGAGGCGCATTGAAGACATCTGGCGGCAGTACTTCGTAATTGCCGAAGGGTTTGCAGAGATCGAGGCCCCAACCATCGGGGTGGAGGGCATCTTCCAGGCTTCAGGCCATCTGAGCGGCTTTTCTGATCCCCTCACCGGATGCAAGGAATGCAAGGAGGTATACCGGGCGGATCACCTGATAAAGCATATCATAGAGGTTCCCGATGCCCTGACGAATGAGGAGATCTATCGCTGCATGCAGGAGAATGAGATCACCTGTCCGGAGTGCGGCGGCGAGCTCTCCAGTGTCTATGAGTTCAATCTCATGTTCAAGACCATGATCGGCCCGGGAAACAAGATGACCGGCTACATGCGGCCGGAGACTGCCCAGGGGATGTTCATCAACTTCCCCCGGCTCCTGCGCTACTTCCGGGGGGCTCTTCCATTCGCGGCAGTGCAGATTGGCAAGTCCTATCGAAATGAGATCTCCCCCCGCCAGGGTGTGATCAGATTGAGGGAGTTCACCCAGGCCGAGGCAGAGATCTTCATCGACCCAAGAGACAAGACCCATCCCAGATTCGATGAGGTCAAGGCAATCCGGATGAAGTTCTACTCCCAGGAGGCGCAGGAGAAGGGGGTGGAGGAGGAGATGAGCTTTGGCGAAGCGGTGGAGAGGGGAGTTGTCGCTCACCAGACCCTGGCCTATTATGTGGCCAGGACCTATCAGTACCTCCTGGCGGTGGGCATAGACCCGCAAAAGCTCCGCTTCCGACAGCACAAGTCCGATGAGATGGCCCATTATGCTGCTGACTGCTGGGATGCGGAGGTCCTTTTGGACCGTCTGGGCTGGATAGAGCTGGTGGGGGTGGCAGACAGGACCGACTATGACCTCAAAGCCCATACAACAGTCAGCAAGGTGAACCTCTCTGTCTTTGTGAACTATGGCCAGCCGAAGAAGAGGAAGAAGACCGTGGTCAAGCCTGATTTCAAGGCTTTGGGGCCGATGTTCAAGTCGAAGGCCAAAGCGGTTGGAGAAGCCCTTCGCGCTCTGGCACCAGAGCAATTGGCCGGTGAGAAGATTCAGGTAAATATTGATGGGGAGACGATAGATATCGACCGAAGTCTGGTTTCCTTTGAGAGCGTGGAGGAGGAGGTGCGGGGAGAGGAGGTGGTGCCTCATGTGATAGAGCCCTCCTTTGGCATCGATCGGATACTCTATTCCATCCTGGATCACTCCTACTATGAGGATGAGATCGATGGAGAGAAAAGAGCGGTTCTCCGGTTCAAGCCTCAGGTTGCGCCAATTGAGGTGGCGGTTCTCCCCTTAATGGATAGAAGCGAGCTGGTCGGACCAGCAAAGAAGATCCTGGAGGAATTGCGTTCCCGGGGCATGCGAACTGACTATGACACCTCGGGATCCATCGGAAGGCGCTACCGACGCAACGATGAGATCGGGACCCCCTATGAGGTCACTATTGACTATGAGACCATTGAAGAGGGCACTGTCACCATCAGGGATAGGGATAGCATGAGCCAGGTCAGGGTTGCTCGCTGGCAGGTTGTCGACAAGTTGCAGGCCCTTCTCAATGGGGACCTTCTGTTCCAGGATGCTGGCGATCCGGTCCGTTCAGCAAAGAATGATTGATTGGAAAAAGGCGAGTGGAAAATGGATATCTCGGGAAAGGAGCGTTCGGTGGGAGTCCTATCCCTGCCTGATATCGTCGCCGACTGGCAGAAAAAGCTAATAGGGGAGGCGAGAAGAAAGGCCATTCACCTCTCTGGCCTCTCTGTCCCTCTCTCTCTTCTGCTCTTGGGCAGGAGCTTTACCATCGCCTTTGTGGCCCTTGCTCTGGCTATCTCTCTGATTCTAGAGTGGCAGAGGCTGAAGGGAAAAATCCGTCTTCCAGAGGTGCGAGCCCAGGAGGAGCACAAGGTGGCCAGCTTCGTCTATTACATCACTGGCTGCCTCCTGTGCGTCGTTTTTCTTCCTAAGATGATAGCGGTGAACGCCGTGCTGTTTCTCTCTTTGGGCGACACCATCAGCGGCCTCGCAGGATCGATTCTGGCCAACGCCGATGTGCGAGGCAGAAGGAAGATGTGGGGCTGCAAGTCCCTTCCGATCATGGCCGTCATGTTCTCCAGCTGTCTTCTGATCGGATATCTGGTCTCGGGCATCACCCAACTCTCCTTTCCGGTCTATCTGGCTGGAGCGGCTGCGGCAACGATTGCCGACGGCGTGGCAGTGATCATAAACGGCAATAGCCTTGATGATAACTTCTCCATACCGGTGTTCTCCGGCCTGGTGATGACCGGGGCTGCAGCATTTTTTTAGAGCTCCTCCTCATTTGGGGTCAATGGAAAAGGTTTTTTAGTCTGGGGATTGTACTCTTTCAGCGCTCAAAAGCAGCAAATGGCTGCTGGGTTATGGGAATAGGAGGATTGGATAAATGAATATTATACTGCTCGGCCCGCCGGGATCCGGCAAGGGCACACAGGCTAAGATGATTGCCGACAAGTACAAGGTCACCCACGTCTCTACCGGTGACATTCTGAGGGAGAACGTCCGCAGCGGCACCCCCCTGGGGGTTGAGGCCAAGAAGTTCATGGATGCAGGAAAGCTGGTTCCGGATGCCCTGTTGATCGATATCATCAAAGATCGCCTGGCTAAGGATGACGTTAAGGGCGGATGGATGCTGGACGGATTCCCCAGAACCATGCCCCAGGCGGAGGCTCTGGACAAAATTCTGCCCACTCTGGGCCAGAAGATCGATGTGGTCTTGAATATCGATGTTCCCGATGAGGAACTGGTCAAGAGGGTCACAGGAAGAAGGATGTGCAAGTGCGGCACCACCTATCACGTTCAGTTCAATCCGCCAAAGGTTGAAGGAAAGTGCGATGCCTGCGGAGCGGACCTCTACCAGAGGGCGGATGACAACGAGGAGACGGTCAAGCAGAGGCTGTCTGCCTATCACGCCCAGACCCAGCCCCTGATTGACTACTACAACAAGCGTGGCATTGTGGCCACGGTGCTTGGCGTGGGCGACATCAAGGCTATCTTCGGCGAGGTCGTCAAGGCACTGGACAAGAGGGCATAGAGCCTTCGATATCATTTTTTTAAAAAATTTTTGGCCAACCTCTGTTAGATTAAATTGACAACATATTCAAATACTATCATTCTCATTAATAGTTATATTGGAGGCAAAGGCATGATCGGCATTGCAAAAATCTCTTTGTTATTAGCTTTGATGATATCGACGGCAGCAATCTATGCGGCACAGCCTTGGGACGACAGCAGCGGCTGGGTGGATGAAGGAGCCGGTAGTTGGGATGGCGATTGGAGTGGCGCGGACACAGGAAGCTGGGATAGCGGTTCAGGTGGTGGAGATGGTAATATCGGATCGAGCAGCAATGATTACGGCGGAAGCAATTCCTGGGGGTCTCCAATTCCTGCAGAGATGACATCAAGTGATGAAGCCGTCTTCCCGAGCAGTATCTCAGAAAGCTCATCTACATTAATTGAAGAAGACTCTGCTCAATATGCCAAACGCGATATAGCATATTCAATGGCCGCGGGTGGTAGTAGTAGGAACATTTTCTGGATTGTCTCTCGAGATGGCAACCAGAATTGGCGTTCAGTCAATATCCCGTGCAATCGTTATGCTAGGTTGTCCTTTATACCTTCAGATTCCGGACAATTAATCATGGAGGAACTTTATCCGAACAATCAGGTCCGCACCTACTATTATGGAACTGTGGCAGCATTTAGGCAATATCGAGCCTGGTTCTTCGCCGATACATCAGGAACACATAGAATGAGATATAAGATAGATAACGGTCCTTATAGCGATACTCTGACCTTCTATGTGGGCAATTGTGGTGGAGGAGGCAGCGGTGGGATTTGCCCATGCTGTGGTCGCCCCTATTGAGAGGATGGATCATCCTCTCCATTCTCTTGATTAAATGTAATTTTGTGCCCCAGCAACCTTTTTATCCCCTCCCGCCGCTAGCCCCTCCTCATGATACTTGTCTATTCCCTGGGAGGCTCAATCCTCGCCGGTCGCGATGCAAAAAGCCTGCAGGAGTACGCCGATGCCTTAAAAGAGCTAGCAAAAGCGCACCAGATCTACGTCGTGGTGGGCGGGGGCAGGATTGCCCGCGAGTACATCGAGAAGGCCCGTGCCCTGGGCGCCTCGGAGATGTTCTGCGACCTCATCGGCATCGGGGCTACAAAGCTCAACTCAGCACTGCTCATCGCTGCCTTCGGACGAGCTGCCCCCCAGGAGATCCCGGAGACCTATGCCCAGGCCGCTCGCCTGGCCTGCCCCGGCAGGATCGTGGTCATGGGCGGAGTGGCCCCCGGACAGACCACAGACGCTGTCGCCGCCCTGCTGGCAGAGTATGTGGGCGCCAATAAATTGATCATCGCCACCTCTGTGGATGGGGTCTACACCGCCGATCCGGAAAAAGATCCCAAAGCGGAGAAGATCGCCAGTATGACCCACGGAGAGCTATCGAGAATGGCCGCCCAGACGGATATGAAAGCCGGCTCCCGCTCCCCTGTCGATCCCCTGGCAGCCAAGATCATAGAGCGAAGCCGGATTCCCACCGCCATCGTCTTCGGAAAAAAAATCGAAAACCTGAAAAAAGGTGCCCTGGGTGGGCACAGTGGAACTGAGATCAGGCAGGGGTGAGGGTTTTGATCAGGTCCGCTGGGGAGACGAATCCCCAGAGGGTGCCGTCCTCTGAGACTACCAGCTGGCCAGAGCCGGTCTTGCCCAGCATCTTGATCGCCTCGTAGATGGTATCCTCGGAGTCGATGGTCAAAAATCCCCGGCTCATGAACTCTCTCGCTTCCTGATCCCCCTTTCCGTCCGCTATCGCCCGGACGATGTCCGTCTGGTTGACCATCCCCGGGGAGCTGTCCTCGACGAGTGCCTCCTGAACGCCGTTGTGCACCAGAATGCGCGCTGCCTCCTGCATGGAAGCTCCAGGGGGAATGCGCACTGCGCGACGGGCGATCTTCTTAATGGCCAGCTTGGGCACGGATATCATCGCGTCCACGTGGATCATCAGCCGGCTCATGGTGTCATCCCTGCCCCGGACGGTGCCCCGAATGTAGAGCTTGTTGACGGGAGTGGGTCCCACTTCTACCTCATCGCCCACATTGAAGTCTCTGATGTTGCCGATGATTCGGATCACGCCATCGCATAGCTGAGTGTGCATCACCTTGTTGAATATGATCTCGCTGGCGGTGGTTCCCTCCATTAGCACGCCATTCCTGAGAACGGGTACGGTCACCACATCCCCCGTGGCCTCGACATTGAGCGCCTCATAGGCGGATCCTGTGGCCCTGTAGCCCCCCTTGGGGCCAGGCACCCCCTCCACCAGATTGAGGGCTTTCAGGGATTGCATCTGATTTCGGATGGTTCCCGGATTGCGGTCTATAAGCTCGGCGATCTCTTCGCCCTTAACTGCTCTTCCTTCAACACGATAGATGTTGATCAGCGCGGTTAGTATATCTCTTTGAACAGGTGTCAAATCCATGGTTAGATCAAGATTGTTCATGATTAATGTCCTATATAGATCTATTGATTGTAGGGGACTTATGAAAATTCCGTTTAATTTTAATCCTGCTCATGTTCCTCCTTGAACAGTTAAAATCTTGTTTAATGGCAGAAAAATTGTTTTATTTCCTCATAGGGCATATCTTCTTCCCTTTGTGCGGAAATCGTCCCATTCGCTGCCAGATTCTCTTCATCGGTTCTTTCATAATGTTGCCCCAGGACTCCGGGTAGCAGGAGCAGGGATAGACCTCTCCTGAGGGAGTTACATGCATCCAGCTTCTGGCCGCAAAGCAGCCAAAGCGTCGATAGGCGTCGGGAACGGAGAAGATCCTGGGCGCTCCCCTGGAGGAGACGAATTCCGCCAGATGGGCGTGCTCCGCAGAGGTCAGGGCCAGGCCCTCGCGACCGGACCAGCGGCCAGTGGATACCACCTCGAATAGTGTCAGCTCATGCGCTCCTGTGCTTCTGGCCAGCTGGTGAAACCTCTCCAGATGGCAGAGGTTTTCCCGGCGAACTACGACATAAAGGTCAACCAACAGTCCAGCCAGAAGGGCATTTTTCACCGCCTGCATCGCCTCGGAGAAGACGCCCTCCCTTCCCCGCATGGCATCGTGCTCCTCAGCCAGGGGGCTGTCCAGGCTGACATTGACCGCATAAAGGCCAGCATCTTTTAGCCGCTCTGCCAGGGAGAGGGTAAATCCCGCTCCAGAGGTGAAGAGGGTGGATATGGCTCTGTCGTCCACATGTCTCACCAGCTCCGGCAGTTCTCGATATAGGGTCGGCTCTCCCCCATCGAATATCACCAGGGAGGTTCCCATGTCCAGAACCTGGCTTATGAGGTCTTGGACTGCGTTCGGATCGAGGCGCAGCCGGTTTCCGGAGTTGGGCAGGGCGCAATGCGAGCAGCGGTTAGGGCATTCCTCGGTGATGGAGATTGTCACCTGGTCCGGGGTGCGCAGGCCCATGAGAGCCCGGATGCGACTATTTGCCAGCCGGTCAAATGCTTTGCCTGGCAGGGGAGGAATCCAGGTTGATAGGGAGAGCTGCTCTGTTCCTGCCCGCACCGCCAGCTGGCCATCGAAAAGCTCCATGCTGGATCTGATAGCGGGCAAGCTGGCAAGTGGTCCTGTAACCCTGATCTTCACCCGATCCCCCTCCAGCCTGGCATCCGCCCGGACCAGAGGGCTGCGATAAAGGGGATAGGACCTGCCCGTGATGGTGTCGGAACTCGGTTCTGGATCGATCTGGCCTGGATTCATCCTCGCTTTCCTCAATAGACATCGTGGGGATCGAAGACCTTCTCCCCCACCACCCGGCCATCAATGGTGCGATAAAAGCAGGATCTATAACCTGTATGGCAGGCACCGCCCTCCTGCTCGATCAGGAGCAGTATGGCATCCTCATCGCAGTCCACCCTTATCTCCCTGACAAGCTGAAAGTGGCCTGAGGACTCCCCCTTAAGCCATATCTTATTTCGCGATCTGGACCAGTAATGAGCCTTGCCGGTCTCTTGGGTCTTGGCCAGAGCCTCATCGTTCATATAGGCCAGCATCAGCACCTCTCCTGTCCTCCAGTCCTGGGCGATGGCCGGAATCAACCTCTCGTTCATATAGAAAAATCATAGTGGATATTTCCTATAAGGGCCTTGCCCAGAAGGAAGGGAAGACATTTTTCAGATGAGAGAGAACGGAGAATTGTGAGTTGCATCACCTGCAAGGGCCGGGGAGAGTGCGGCCAGCCGGTCTGCCCCATAGTCCGCCGGCTGGAGGAGCTGGTATCCCTCCCCAAGATCGGCAGTCGCATGGAGGGATTCACCCCACCGGAGGTCTTCGTGGGCCGGTCCGGCTATCCCCTGGTCAGAGCTGGGCCTGTCCTCCCATCTGTCCAGGCTGAAGAGCTGCCTCATCTGGGGATGAACATGGATGAGATCATCTCTGCCCGCATGGGGATGGTTCGTTCCGAGACGAAGATAAGGGTACTGGAGGCAGGCGAGCCTGGAAAGCTTCTGGAGGCCTGCCAGCAGATCGCTATGTCCTCTGCCCCGGTGGGAGCGGAGGTCTCCTTCATCAAACCGCCCCGGAGAAGGCTGCAGTTCGATGGCGTCCTCTCCCCCACCGGTCCATCCGGGGAGTTGGCTAAGATGGAGATCACCACCAATCCCCTAATCCCCCGCAAGGTGGACCAGATCGTCCTGGACCGGGGTGCTCCGGCCGATGTGGCAATCGCGGAGCTTTACTCTGCAGGCATAGATATCGATCACCTCTCCCGACTTCTCTCTATAGGCTTGCTCGGCAATAAGAGGAGGCTAGTGCCCACCCGCTGGTCCATAACGGCATCTGACGACATGATCGGCAAGAGCCTGAAGGATGAGGTTCTTGATTTTCCCGAGGTTAAAGGCTACCATTTGTTCTCTGGGGAGGAACTGGGAAACCACTTTGAAGTCCTCCTTTCTCCCCGGCCTTTCAGCTTCGAGCTGATTGAGATCTGGCGGCCTCATTCCCTCTGGGCGGAGGAGGGATTTATAGGCCGGGATGGGGAGGACGCCCGTCCCAAAAAGGGCTACAGCCCTCTGGCCGGCGGTTACTATGCCGCTCGGCTCGCCGTGCTGGAGCATCTCTCTCGCTGGGGTCGGCAGGCAGGGGTGCTGGCGATAAGGGAGATCTCAGAGGACTACAGGATACCTCTAGGGGTCTGGGTGGTGAGGGAGGTGGCGCGAAAGGCGATGAGCTCTCATCCCACGCGCTTTGACGCCCTCTCCTCCGCTCGAGAGGTGATGGCTGGCCGGCTGCATACCCCTGAAGTCTCCTGGCTCAAAAAGGCGGAGCTTCTGACAGGATCAACGCAAAAGAGGCTGAACGAGTTCTAGCCCGATAAGATGAAAAGAGGCTCTTCGCTGAATTATGTGGATGAGTTCAGGCTGAGAATATGGCCTCTGTTCCTCTGTATCTCTGTGGTTGGGTCAGAGCATAGCGGCTTTCCACAGAGGCGAAAAGATGCAGAGAATTTGCGATTCAAGTTCACCCATACCAGATAGCGTGAAGCCTGAAAAGAATGCTGATCAAAGTATGTAATGAGGAGGGAGGCAAAAGTCAGGCTTTCGGGTGGGAAAGAAATGAGATTCGACCTTTGCCATTAGTTATATACGGCAATTGCCGAGATATAAGTGTTTCGGTACATATTCTTTTATTATAAGATGATCTTGTTCAAACAGGCTTGCACAAAGAGCTTCAATGAGATCCTCGATCTAAAAAAAACGGAAAAATGCCGGGATCCAGGGGGTCTGGATGATTCGGATATTCAAATGATTTAGAAGGTGACGCCCGTTCAGGGCGTTCATCTCAATCCAGAGAGGATCTTTTTCATCACCTCAGCAGCCAGGACCACCACCAGTCCGGTTGTCAGGATCAGAATCCAGCTCTCGGATGAAAGCGGCCTGGTCTCGAATATGAACTGCATGAAGGGGATGTAGACCACCGCCAGTATGGCCAGAATTGAGGCTGCAATTCCCATGAGCAGGGTCTTGTTCCCCAGGGGATTCATCCTGAAGACGGACTCCTGCAAAGAGCGGCTGCTGTAGGCATTGTAAACCGTGAAAAAGCCCAGGCCCACGAATGCCACCGTCCGGGCATAGCTCAGATCGGGATTCGATTGTAGGGTTATTATGTACATCCCCAGGGTTCCAGCTACAATGGCGGCAGCGATTCCCAGGGTGTAGATCATCAGGGGCCGGGAGGGCATCGATTCTTTTGGATCGCGGGGCTTCCGTTTCATGATATCGGAGTGAGAGGGCTCCAGGGCCAGGCCGATGGCGGGAAACTCCTCTGCCACCACGTTGATCCACAGGATCTGGGCGGCAAGAAGGGGGAGAGGAAATCCCAGGGCAACGGCGAAGAAGATGGTGGCCAGCTCGGCAAAGCTGACAGAGAGCAGATAGGAGGTGCCTTTTCTGATATTGTCGAAGATCCTCCTCCCCTCTTCTATGGCGCTGACGATGGTGGCGAAGTTGTCATCGGCGATGACCATATCCGAGGCCTCTTTGGTGACCTCGGTGCCCGTCCTGCCCATGGCTACGCCGATATCGGCAGCAGTCAGAGCAGGGGCGTCGTTCACTCCGTCTCCGGTCATGGCTACGATATGGCCTCTTGCTTTCAGGGCCTCCACTATGCGGACCTTGTGCTCAGCGGTGACCCTGGCAAATACTGATACGTCATCTATGTGCTCACGCAGATCCTCGGAGCTCATCCGATCGAGCTGGACTCCTTCGATTACCTCTCCGTTGCCTATCCCCAGCTCCTTGCCGATGGCCCTGGCGGTCAGGCGGTGGTCTCCGGTGATCATGACCGTTCTTATGCCCGCCATCTTGCTGACTCTTATCGCCTCAGGAACCTCCTTTCTCGGTGGGTCCATCATGCCGGTCAGGCCGGCGAAGATCAGCCCGGACTCTATGCAATCCACTTCAACCGGGTCGTTGTTCGATATGGGCTTCCAGGCGAGGGCCAGGACCCGGAGGGCGTTCTCTGCCATATCGTCTGCGTCTGCCAGGATCGATCTTCTATCCTCCTCCGTCAGGGTCTTCGTCCCATTGGGGGTCGTGGTCTTTGTGCAGTGGCTCAGCACCACCTCTGGAGCGCCTTTCATGGAGACTATATAGCCCTCTTTATGAACCTCGTCCACAGTGGTCATCCTCATGCGCTCGGAGTCAAAGGGATACTCAATGAACCTGCTGCTGCTATCTTTTATCTTATCGAGAATCCCTGCTTTTTTGGCTGCCACGATAAGCGCTCCCTCCGTAGGATCGCCCACCACCCTCCAGCCGCCATTGGCCCTCTCTATGGCAGAGTTGTTGGCATGCACTCCAATCTTGAGAATCCTCGCCAGGTCCTCTTCTGTGGGCTCGAGCTTTGCTCCCTGGGATATGAACTGGCCGGATGGATCGTATCCTGCCCCCGTGACCTCGATCTTTCTGTAGGTGCGGATCTCACGAAGGGTCATCTCTCCTGTGGTCAGAGTACCGGTCTTATCGGTGCAGATCACCGTGGTCGAGCCCAGGGTCTCCACTTCGGGAAGCCTTCTGATGATGGCGTTCTTCTTTGCCATGGCCTGGGTTCCAAAGGCCAGGGCCAGTGTGACTATGAAGGGAAGGGCTTCAGGGATGCCGGCTACTGCCAGAGCGATGGAGGCGATGAGGGCATCTATGACCGGCAACCCCCGGCTGAACATGAGGATGAAGACGATCGCCGATATCACCATCACTAAAAGGGCCTGCCTTTTCGCCAGCTGCTGGAGCTTGATCTTGAGAGGCGGCTCGGCCTGCTCCTGCTTCATCAGGCCTGAGATCCTTCCTAGCTCTGTGCCGAGACCGGTGGCGGTGACTATTGCCCGACAGTTGCCCTGAGATATGATGGTCCCCATGAAGACCATATTCTTCCTGTCTGCCAGCGCTATATCCTCGGGCAGGGTCTGGGCCAACTTTTCCACCGGCATGGACTCTCCGGTTAAAGAGGACTCGATGACCTGAAGGGAGGTCACCTCCAGGATGCGGCCGTCGGCTGGCACCTTATCCCCCGCCTCCAGGAAGACCACGTCCCCTGGAACAAGGTCTGCAGCAGGTATGGTGCTCATCTGACCGTCTCTGATCACATCCGCCTCTGGGGCCACCATCTCCCTCAGCGCCTCCATAGCCTTCTCTGCCTTGTACTCCTGGACGAAGCCGATGATGGCAACTAAAACGACGATCCCCAAAATGACATAGGCATTGGTGGTCTCTCCGGCAATAAAAGAGATGATAGCGGCAAAGATCAGCACCAGGACCATGTAGTCTTTGAACTTGCCTATGAATATTTTCAATGGCGAGGGTTTGGTAGTGCTTTCAAGCTGATTGGGGCCGTGCTGGGAGAGCCTTTCTTTTGCCTGCATCGAGCTTATGCCTTTTTGGTCGGAATCCAGCTTGGATAAGACCTCATCCGTTGTCATTGTGTGCCAGTTCACAGTCTTTCAGACCCCTATCGCATTGGGATAAAGTGGAGTCCGTCAATTGTAGAAATACTTAACGCTGATTCCTATGAAATCCTGAGGCTGTTCCCTTCATCTTGCCTTCCTTCACTGGGGGCGCTGTTCGACAGGTTTATGTATCATCAGTCTAACCGAAAAAAACGTGCCTCAGAATATAGCAAAGATCCCAATTATCAATCACAGAACCATGCTCTCAAAGCAGAATGGGCAGGCTTTGGGAGTCTGGAGCCACACAGTCTTTTCTTTCTTTTGAGGGCAACTGGCAGTTGCCCCGAAAATCAATCAGAGCAGGGACGATACTATGCTATCAGATTTATCGAATAACGAGTTTCTAGTGCTGAAAGCGATATCAGAAGGACTTTCGGATCCGCAGAGCATTGCCGAAAAGCGGCAGATGAAGATCGAGGCGGCCCGAGCGGCAGCAGACCTGCTGGCCGAGCAGGGCCTGATCCAGGTGGATAAGTCGGTGAATGAGACCTTCTCCCTCACCGATGAGGGGGCTGCTTATGTCAGGGAGGGCCTGCCAGAGAGAAGGCTCCTTCTATCTTTAGGAGGGGGTATGCACATGTCCGAGGTGAAGGACCCTGCCCTCAAGATCGGCCTGGGCTGGCTGCGTAAGAAGGGCTGGGCGGCGATCGAAGGGGGGATGATCAAACCCCTAAAGGACGCTGACAAGGGCGAGGATGAGCTGATCCTGGAGGCTCTGAGTGATGGAGTCAGCTCCAATCCCAAATGGGACGAGAAGGCCCTCGCTGCTTTGAAAAGCCGGGGGCTTGTCACCTCCAGCAAGAGCAAAGAGTGGCGCTACATCATCACCGAAGCTGGCAGCCTGGCAATAACAAAGCTCGAGCCAAAGCGTTCCGGCACAAAGAACGCGGTACTGGATATGCCTGCTCTCACTGCTGAGATGATAAAATCGGGGGAGTGGCAGGATGATGTGGACGGTTTATATCTGGGCTACAGAGGCTCAGTCTATCGCCCTCGCCCCTATGACGTCTCTCTCCCTGCCGATCGGATTTTTCCGGGAAAAAGGCATCCCTACCAGCGACTGATCGATAACATGCGGGAGATCATGCTGGAGATGGGATTTGTCGAGATCAAGGGGCCGATCGTTCAGACCAGCTTCTGGAACTTCGATGCCCTCTTCCAGCCCCAGGACCATCCGGCCAGGGAGATGCAGGACACCTTCTATCTGAACAGCCAGGGGGATATCCCCGATTACGCCCGGATCAAAGAGATGCATGAATGTGGCGGCAGCGTAGGGTCTACCGGATGGGGAGGCTGCTGGAGTCCGGAGGTGGCCCGGCAGGAGGTGTTGCGTACCCATACCACCGGAGTGACGATCAAATACCTGGCAGAGCATCCCCGGCCGCCGGTCAAGGCCTTCGGAATCGATCGGGTCTACCGGCGGGAGGCTATAGACTCCACCCATACCCCGGAGTTCGAGCAGCTGGAGGGAATAGTGATGGACGAGAGCGTGAGCTTCTGCCATCTCCTGGGCATCTTGAAGGAGTTTTATGGAAAGATGGGATTTGAGGAGGTGCGCTTCCGCCCGGGCTACTTCCCCTACACTGAGCCTTCAGTCGAGCCCGAGGTCTATATCGACGGCCTGGGATGGGTGGAGCTGGGTGGAGCAGGTGTTTTCAGAAAGGAGGTTACAGCCCCATTCGGCATCGATCATCCCGTTTTGGCCTGGGGCCTGGGAGTCTCCAGGGTGGCCATGCTAAGGCTGGGGCTGAAGGACCTCCGGCTGCTTTATCAATCGGATATCGAATGGCTACGCCAGACGCCGGTTTCCATCAAGCTGTGAGGAGTATACCATGCCCGTTGTCAGACTTTATTATCAGGATATGGAGAGGCTGATTGGCGCCTCTCGAGAGACGATCATGAGCAGGCTGGCCATGATGGGTGCAGACATAGGAAAGAGAGCGGAAGAGGAGTATGTTGATGTGGAGTTCTTCCCCGACCGGCCGGACCTCTATAGCTCGGAGGGGGTGGCCAGAGCGATGCAAGGATTCCTGGGGATCAAGACCGATCTAGTCAGCTACAGCGTCTCCCCCGGTCCTGTCGTCGTTCAGGTGGAGGAATCAATAAAATCGGTGCGCCCTCTGATCGGCTGTGCAGTGGTGCGGGGTCTCGAGTTCACCGATGAGGCCATCGAGTCCCTGATGGGGCTGCAAGAGGATCTGCACTGGGGCCTGGGCAGGAACCGGCGGAAGGTGGCCATAGGAGTGCACGACATATCCAGGGTACGGCCACCCTTCCGCTACTTCGGCGAGAGCCCTCAACGCAGGTTTGTCCCTCTGGACTATAGCGAGGAGATGACCATGGAGGAGATCCTGCATAATCACCCCAAAGGAAAGGATTACGGCCATATCCTGAAGGACTGTCCGGTCTATCCACTGATCGTGGATGCAGATGATCGGGTTTTATCCTTCCCGCCGATCATCAATGGCGAGCTGACCAGCGTCACCGAGGAGACGGAGGATCTCTTCATCGATGTCACCGGGACCGACCCTGTGGTCCACAAGGCCCTGAACATCGTGGTCACCTCTCTGGCGGAGCGGGGAGGGAAAATAGAGAGCGTTCTGGTCAAGAGGAGCGAGGGCGACTTTCTCAGCCCGGATCTGTCGCCCGCCAGCTGGAAGGTGAGAACTGAGGAGGCCAACCGGCTGATAGGATTTGATCTGACGGGAGCAGAGCTGGCTGAATGCCTGAAGAGGATGCGCTTTGGAGCCGTCACCGCCGGCGAGGAGATGGATGATATCGTGGTGGTGCAGGTCCCGGCCTACCGGGCGGATATAATGCACTCCTGGGACATCTTCGAGGATGCGGCCAAGGCATATGGCTACGACAATCTGGAAGCCCGGCTTCCCCAGACGGTGACCGTGGGCCGGGCCCATTCTTCTGAAGTGCGCAAGGGAGAGATCAGGGAGATCATGGCCGGCCTCGGGTATCTGGAGACCATGCCCTTCACCCTGACCAATGAGTTGGTGCACTTCCAGTGGATGCGCCGATCTGCTGCTCCGGAGGCGGCGGGAGCGGTGCGGGTGCTGCACCCCATAAGCGAGCTGCATACCATCCTCCGTACCTCGCTTCTCAGCTCCCTTCTGGAGATCTTCGCCCTCAATCAGCATCATCCTCTTCCCCAGAGGATATTCGCTGCCGGGGATGTGGTGAAAGACAAGAAGACCAGGATGAATCTGGCTGCTGCATCCATTCACAGCGGGGCGAATTATTCAGAGATCAGGTCGGTTGTGGATGCCGTCTTGAGGGAGATGGACCTCGAGGCGGATATCGTTCCCACCAAGGACAGAGCTTTTATGCCGGGAAGGGGGGCGGACCTCTTCGCAGAAGGCAAGAGGATCGGCTGCTTTGGAGAGCTGCACCCCCTGCTCTTGCGCAGCTTCGGCCTGGAGCAGCCCGCGGTAGGTCTGGAGATCGAGTGGGGAGAGCTGGAGCAATAGGTGGCTCTCCTCATCTTCCTCCTCCTCCTCTCCTTTTCCAGAAGATCTAAAACAAGAATATAAATGGTACGATATTATTATCTTATCATAATCCGAGCGTCTGATTTATCTTGATAGAGCGGCAATAGGTGAATTGGAAATGCAAAACGGCGGCTTTATTCTTATTGTCCGCCCGAAGGAAAGGTCGTGCCATGAAGGTCAGAGAATTGATGAGCTATCCCATTGTCACCGTGCCCCCCGAGGCCATGGTGCTGGATGCTATAAAGGTGATGGCCGCGCAGAAGAAGGGCAGCGTTCTGGTGGCAAAAGAGCGCCTCCTCAAGGAGTGTCTGGGAATCGTCACCACCAGCCAGATCTTCCTGGAGGTGTTCGCCAGGGGGCTGGACCCGGCAAGGGTCAAGGTCTCTGATATCATGACTCCAGCTCCACTGATCACCATCGATCTTGATGATTCCACCCAGAAGGCGGCGGAGCTGATGATTGAGCATAAGATCAGAAGGCTGCCGGTGATGAAGGATGGGGCCCTGGTGGGCATCGTCACCAGCAAGGATCTGCTGGCCTGCGTGAGATGAGGTATGGGGCAGAATCCACGATTCTCTTGGGGCGGTTTGCTGCTGCCGCAACGCAGATTTTAAATAGTCTTAGGTAAAGCTTCGAGGGTCAGAGTCGAGGTCGCCTAGCTTGGTATGGCGCAGGTTTGCTAAACCTGACGAGATTAATTTGTCATATTGGGGATCGGCAGGTCGCGATTTTCAGCATTACAGCATATGCGATGTTACAAGTCTGCTCCTGATTACCTTAAGGAGAGACAAAGATGAAGCTGGATATTGATTGGACTATAAAAAGTCCAGAAAAATTTGATTTGGATAAATTCAGGCGTTATCTTCGAGACCATGGTCATCGGCCATCTACGATAGATAGCTATCTTATGTGTATTTCAAAGTACATTCAAGCCAATAAATCAGTGCCGGATTTCTTGGATGGGCTTCATAATAGGAAGCTTGCGGGAAGCACAATCGATAATTATATCACGAGTATTAAAAAATATCATGAAATGCTTGGGCAAGAAATTTCAATACCGTATTTAAAGAGGTCGGAAGGGATACCGCATTATTTCAATGAAGACGATGTTAGGAGGATCTTTTGCGTTATCCATAACATAAAGCATCTTGCAATGCTTAATGTTCTTTTCTATGGCTGTTTGCGCGCTTCAGAACTAACGGCTATTGACGATGAAGATATTGATTTGGGATTAATGACGCTGCGTATAAGGGATGGTAAGGGTGGTAGGTCTGGCACAGTTCCTTTATCAAATGAGTGTATTGCGGTTTTGAAGGAATACTTGCAGGTTAGGCCCGCGATAGATATTGATGGAAGGAAGCCGCTTTTTTATACGGATCGTGGGAGAAGATGGGATCGAAAAGATCTTTATAGAATGTTTATTATATATAAGCATAAATCAAATGTTCAGAAAGCAGGGGGATTGCATGTATTTAGCAGACATACGCCAGCCACCCTAATGATTGCGAATGGCTGTGACATAAGAATAGTTAAGGAATTGCTTAGGCATCGGGACATCCGGACAACGCTTAGATATGCCCATGTTGCGGATAAGACGCTTCGGGAGCGCTATAACCAATGTTTGAAGCTATGATGAAAAACCCTATATGCAATAAGAGTCTTCTTTTTTGTGCCGTTTGGTTCACCAAATCTAACGGCAAGGGATGGGCGGTTTATCTGCCCATTCTTCTATTATTCGGGAATTTTATGCATGCATTTCATCGTTTTGATGTATTCATTCAATCGAAATATTATTATACGAGTTTAATTATTAATTTTATCGCACCAAAAAGTTAATTAAGTATCAGGCACATATGACTAATTGGTGAACCAAATGGTTGAAAAAACGCTTTTAGCTAGCGGCAGCCCCATAACCCAACGAATCGATGCTGTGAAAGCACTTTTGGCATGGAAAAAGGTATCATGCGATCCATTGCCCGAATTTGTGGAAATGGGAGATGGAGATAGCCGCTTGGTGCTGGTTTTAAGCAACAAAAAGGATGCATACTACACGGTGACTGCAAAGGGATGTTCTTGCCCAGCAGCGACATATCATCACGGGCCTTGCAAGCATCAGAAAAAATACTTCCCGCAAGAAGCGAACCTTCGCGATGGCTTGCCTGGGTGGCCTGGCGGAGCGCATGGGCCTGTGGAGGTGATTTAAGATGAACATTTTTTGTGAAGAATTATATGCAAAATATTATGCAGCACTTGATGATATCAGGTATCTTCAAGGGCGAATAGTGGAGTTGGAGGAAATCCTTAAGGAGATCCAGGAGGAGGACTGAGTGAGCGAGCCTGGCACTTTTCGAGAAAGCCCTTCAGCCCTTACAGGATCGCATTTCTGACCTAGAGGCAACAATAGTCAAATTGCAGGAAGAAAATGCTGCTATGGCTGCTATGCAAGCCCATCTTGTCGAGAACCAGGAGATTCAGGCCCGGCTAATCAAGCAACTTCAAACGAAGAGAGAGCCACAGCCCATGCAAAAGGATAGAGGAGAGATCTTGAGGGCCTTACTTGTAGCGAATGGCGGTAAGATGCTTGAGAAGGAAGCACGTCAGAAGATGCACCTGTCGAAGAGTCAATTCAGCCAACTATTGGCAGCTATGCAAGACCACATTGAAGTGAATCCATATCACATGGATAAGCGTAAAAAGATAATAATGTTAAAATAGAAATTGGAGAATTAGTTTAGATAAACCATTAACTGATTTCTGGGACTAAATTTAGTTTGCTTCAATAATGCAAAAAACAGTGAGATTTCGCTGTTTTATGTGTATTATTAGTATTAGAAATAGAAAAAAATTATATATATTTTAGTAATTTAGTTATATGAAGCTTATTCACAGTCTTTAGTTAATGGTTTATCTTAACCAAAATGGTGTTGCGCGAACCTACGCAGCGCCCCTTCATAAATGAAGGCGCTGCTTCGGTTCTTGCGCTTCCCCCCTTGTTTTGTTTGCGAAAAAAATGATATCAAGCGAAGAAAGGGGCTTTATGAGCCCTAAAATCGCGGTTCTTTTTTTCAGACAATAATTATACGTCCGATGAGAGATCGTGGGTTTTAGGCGCTGAAAACCGCGTTTTTCGCGAGGGAGTATATAAACGAAATCATGGTTTTTTAGGTGCCCCCAAAAACACCGGAAAGCCAGGAGACAAGATTTTCCTTGTTTTCTAACTTTTCGATGAGGTGTAGGTACCATACTACCCTATAAGAAGGATTTTGAGCAAAATCAATATGGGCAAACCATGTAATGTAGTAATATAGTATGGGGCTTCTATTACTACAAGTTTGTGGACTTATTACTTTTACACTATAACTACTATATTACTATATATTCACTATGTACTTACTATATTTACTATATTACTTACTATATTATGTTATATAAGGATATATAATATATAAGTATTAGGTATATAAATATGGCGTTGGTCGTAAAATTCGCTTTTGTATATATTATTTTGATTAATATTTTGGTGACGACTTCCATAAAAGTTGGTATTATATATGGCAGAAGATAAAATTTTTTCACAAGCTGATCTTGATCGTATTATCGGAGAACGGCTTGCACGCGATAGAAAAGAACGTGCGGAAGAGTCTAGTGTAATTGATGGGCTGAAAAAAGAGCTTGCTGATGAGAAAGAAAAAAATGCTGCGCATGGTCTGGAGAAGATTAAGACTAGGCTGGCGCGGGAGGCAAAGCTTCCGGATGGTCTTTTGGGATTTGTGCAAGGCGCCGATGAAGATAGTATGCGTGAGTCGATTGATGCTTTGATAACGGGAATTGGGCCCGGACCAAACGTAGGTGGATCAACTAATCCTGCTGGTGGCAACACCTCACCAAAAGTTTACACGAAAGCCGAATTGGAGCAAATGGAACCGGCTGAAATAAACAGGGATTGGACTAACATACAGAAGCAGTTGGCTTCTGGTCTAGTAAAATAATATTAAGGAATTATTATGACTATTGAAGGATTTATTGGCACTGTTTGGAGTGCCAGACTATTAGAGAACCTACAAAAGAGTTTGGTTTTTGGACAGCCCGGTGTTATCAATCGGGATTATGAAGGCGAAATAAGCGGCAAAGGATCTACTGTCAAAATAACTTCTATCGGTGACATCACTGTTGGAAATTATACTAAAGACAGCGACATATCTGATCCGGAAGCCCTTAATGATGCACAGGCGACATTAACCGCTACTGAAGCTAAATACTTTAACTTCTCCGTGGATGATGTTAGCAGGGCCCAGATGTCTAATAACATCATGGATGCTGCTATGAGGCAGGCTGCCTATAATCTGTCAGATGTCGCTGATCAGTTTATTGCAGGATCTTCTTATGTTGATGTTGCAACTGCTAACAAGATCGGATCTGATACTGCTGGCAAGGTTCCTAATACAACGCCTGGGACAACTGCGTATGATTACCTGCTGCAGATGGGCACTAAGCTATCTGAGGCTAATGTTCAGAAACAAGGCCGCTGGGTTGTTGTACCGCCCTGGTTTGTAGAAAAGCTGGCTGCTGATGCAAGATTCACTGATGCAAGCGCAAGCGGTTCTACAGATGCACTGCTTAATGGTAGTGTTAAGAGGGCTGCTGGATTTGATATTCTGGAGTCTAATAATGTGCCTACTGTTGCTGGATCTGGCGGAGATGCAGGCAAGACCAACTACAAGATCATTGCGGGAGTTCCATCTGCTATTACATTTGCGGATAGCGTGAACAAGGTTGAGGCTTATCGACCTGATAAGAGGTTTGCGGATGCTGTTAAAGGCTTACATGTTTATGGCATGAAGGTTGTAAGACCGTCTGCACTGGCTTTGCTGACTGCACGGGCAACAACTTAGGTGATTCAAAATGGTAAGAGATGTTTTAACGGGAAATGACGTTGCTTGGAATACGTTCCAGAATGAAGATGTTGGCGTCGCTATTGACAAAGCTGATGATGCTGAGATTAGCGTTGCTGATGTAGCGCAGGCTGATCATAAGGCCTTGATGCTTAGATTTTCTATTAGTGCAGCTACCGCTGCTGATACCATAACTATCAAGGCAGGAGATGGCTTTAGAAGTGGACTAGGCGATCTTGTATTAAGCCTAACTGGCGGTGTACAAGAAGTGCTTTGCGGGCCATTGGAGACTGCTAGATTTAAGATTCAGAATGCGGTAACCGACAAGGGCAAGATCTACATAGATTATGCTGGATCTACTATCGCTGGAACTGCATTCCTGTATTTGATTGAGAAATAGAGGGCTATAAAATGCCTTCTATTTCTTTATGGGATGCCTGGCAAACGGGAATAATATCAGAAGAGCAATATAATACTTTGTTGTTGAATGGGGCGTTTCCGAATACGATTTGGACACCTGGAGCTTTAGATGCGCCATTGACATCGGCTGATTTAACTGTCGTAAAAACTGTTGAATTGACGGGCACTAAAACGCAATCTGTCGTTGTAAAAAATACGGGAAGCACAAATTCCTTGAAGGTATTAGTTGAATTTTATGTGGACGATATGCAGGTTACCTATATCGACAATATTGTTGAGCCCGACAATGACCCACATTGGCTAAATATGGAGGGTGCATTTACAAAGGTTGCAATAAGTGTCCAGGATGCGGTGGCGGGCGATCACACTACATATGAGATTGGGGTTGTGGCAGCATGACTATTGCAGATACGGTGCCTTATGCAAGCGTATTGGAGTCGAATGATTATTTCGATGCAACAGATAACCACATGTATTGCAGCGAATGGAATTTTACCACACCGGGAGCTACTGCACAAGTCACAACACATATGTCACTGCCGCTGGCTGAAAGGCTAACTTTTGTTGCGAAAGATCCGGGCATCGCGGGCAATCTGGTAAGTGTTACTTGTGAGACTGGAACGGGTCCGGGTGGCGCTTTAACAATTGTGGTTACGGGCACGCATATTTTGATACAAATGGCGACTGGCGGAAGCGCAACCTATCAGATCAGGACTTTGATGCTGGCTACGCCTGCTGTTATGGCCCTGTTAAGCGATGTCATAAAGTATGGAAATACGACGTATAGTGATCATAGTGCTGTCTTTTTGTATGGCGGTGCAGATCCTTATGTAGCGCCAAAGTTGCCCTGTTTGTGCGAAGCTACCAGGAAGATCGATGGGCTGAATTTAGCGGGCAAGAAAGTTTTGACTACGCAAGTCAATCAATTTCCAAGAATTTATACTAAGCCTGATGGTACTGAATATACACAAAGTGCGGTTCCTGAAGATGTGAAACAGGCTTGCTGCGAGGAAGCGCTGGCTATCCTAAAATATGGAAATACTTCGAGGTATAAGCTTAAGCTTGAAGGTGTTGCGAACTTTAGCGTTGGGTCAATTTCTGAGACTTTTGATGGCAAGGTGTCTGCACTACTTAGTAAAGAAGCTGTCCGCATTATGAAAAAATATCTTGGTAAAAGTTATGCTATGAGGCGGTAAGATGGTTGTTACAACGCCTTCTAGCATATCTTTCTACTTGAATACGCCGGTTGTTCTTTCCGACAGCAATAGCGAATATTATGGTACTGCGCCTTATTTTTCTACAGCCATTAATTTAATGGTGCGGTGGGAAGATCTTACAAAAGAAATTGTGGGTCTGACGGAAACTTATGAACCGATTAATGCAGTTGTAAGTTCTGATGTTTTTATCGATTTTGATTTGACTTACAAATTGCGGTTCTTTATAAAAGAAGGGAAGCCGTATTGGATCAAGCAAGTGAAGGTTGTGCCTAATCTGGATGGCGGCATAGATTATTATCAGTATTTTGTGGTTAGAATAGCGCATTTTTAGAATAGCGCATTTTCCGTAAAAGTGTTTACTTTTATTATATTGAATATAAGTTCTTTTTTGGAATTGGGGAGCTTATATTTCAGTCTGTTATTACCTACCTGAAGCTAAGGAAAAAGGCAAAAATTTATTTTTGTCTTTTTATCCAAAGCTTTTAATATTTTTTTTATAGAAAAAGGTAATACTATTAGGAGAAAAAAACGTGACAGTGAATATGGATGCAGCTATTTGTTTCAAATTGGAGTCCGAATTGAAGGACTTCCTGGAAGATATGGCCGATAGCAAGGATATGGATCTATCAAAATATTGTAGGTACGTGATAGGTATCGGTTTAGATGAAATATATAAAAGAAATTTGAAAATAAGAGAATTGGAAATACAATTATAAAAAAGAAATAATATTAATTGCATAAGGGCGCTACGAACGCTCCCATGCATTTTTAAAATGGTGGTCTTATATATGGTAAATGAACTTAGTACTATAAAAAGCTTTTGGTCCATCTTCGATGAACTTATTTGCATAGACGGACAGCCAATACAAAAGCCCGAAATGGGCTACAACGAAGCATTTTTAAAACATTTCTGTCCCTGGCTATTTTAATGCTTTCAACCATAAACTATATATACTAGAAAGTTAATTACTTTTTAGAAAAATATATTTTTATATGAGGAATTGTATATGACAAAGGAAAAGTTTGTATTCATTGGTGCAACAATAAATGCAATTGACAAAGAAGTAATTGACAGAATAGCTGAACAGAATAGCGTATCTAAAAGCTATGTGACCAGGATGCTTATTGCTGACAGCATTCAGCATATAAAAGAACGCAATATTTTTAATATTGTGGTTTAAAAGAATAAAATATAACTGCATTGGCAGTATTTGGGAGCAACTGTCCATGCAATTTAATATACAATCTGGAGAATATAATATGAGCAACATTGATGATCCGATATATGATTATATATCTAAAATAATGATAGTCGAGAATGATAAACGCGAATTTGCAGGCCGATTGGTTGCTGTCTTAGGCAATGAACTTTGGTTCGAGGGCAGGAACGGCAGGCGCTGGATGCAAAACCGAAATGAAATTAAAACTATGCGTCTGGGCAGGCAGGTGTGAGGAATGACAATAACATTAACTGATTGTGCTCCTTGCATTTTGCGTGACAAGCAAGGTATGCCTGAAAGGTTAGACGTTTTTAAGACTGTTGACTGGCTGCAAGAAAATATGCCAGTACGAACTATCTTAGAAACGGGCGAAATGCTTTTTTATTATAATGGCATTTATATATCTGGTGGCGAGCAATATATAAGCAAGATTCTTGCCAGTACTTTTAATAATATTTATAGATATAGTGGTGTTCCTATCTATAGTCGGCATGTTAAAAGTGAAATTTTAGCAATGCTTAGGGATAGCACTTATACAGAAATCGCTAAGTTTGATAGTGACCTTTCTATAATTAATATGGAAAATGGCTTATATAATTGGCAAACCGGGAAATTCTTGCCGCATACACCTGATTATTATAGTGTTATTCAAATACCTGTTAGGTTTGATCCGGATGCAAGGTGCCCAAACATCGATAAGATGATTAATATTGTTGCAGATGAAAAGGATAGAATGAAGTGCTATGAAATGTTTGCTTATTGTTTATATAGGAGCTATCCTATTCAGAAGATGTTTGTGCTATTTGGACCTGGTGGAACTGGCAAAAGCTATTTCTTGGATGTAGTACAACGGATGTTAGGCGATGTAAATTGTTCTAATGTCAGTATGCAGGATTTAGCCAAAGATAGATTTGCATCTAGTGATTTATATAAAAAGCTGGCTAATATTTGTGGTGACTTAGACAATACTGCAATGTATCAAGTTGCTACTTTAAAGCAGCTTACTAGCAACAAAGATAGAATAAGAGCGCAGAGAAAAGGCGAAAAAGCTTTTAATTTTGTGAACTTCGCTAAACCGATTTTCAGCGCTAATCATCTGCCGTCCAGTAAAGATGACACATCTGGATTTTATAGAAGATATGAAATAATACCTTTTATGCATGTATTTGGGGCAGATGAAATTGATCAAGATTTCTTAGATAGTTTGACAAGTGATGCAGAAATATCTGGATTATTTAATAAAGTAGTAAGTATATTATGTGACTTATTAGTTAGAAATGCCTTTACCAACCAACTTAATATTGAAGATGCTAAATCAATGTACAAAGACAGAAGTGCACCTGAAGAATCTTTCTTTGATCAATTTGTAGTCGAAGTTCCTGGAGAAACTATAGCAAAAAATATGCTGGCAATGTATTTCAATGAATACTGTGAAATATTAGGGCTGCCTAAAAGATCTATGAGTATGCTTGGCAGATATATAACTTCTAATGTAGAATGGATTAAAAAAAGAGCCATTTATGATAATAAAGGCGATCATAAAAGCAATTATAGTGCCTGGAAAGATGGAAAGTCAGTAGCTGTCTGGCCAGACACAATGATAGATCTTAAGAAGTTTATCGAATGGAAAAAAGCAAATACTTCCAAATAGATTTTTTACTAAAAGTATAAGGTTTGAAATCGTTATTAAGAGCCTTAATTTACTACTAACCTTATACTATTATACTATTATAGTACAAGTAGAGTAAAATAAATTAGAAATACTTTATAGTAGTATAGGGTGTTTTTATTAGATTTCTATAAGGGGTTTACTAATACCGGTTTTGTTTTTAAATCCTAATAAAGTTGTTGGCCGATAACGGTTTTAAAATTATAGATTTGAATCGTAAAAGTGAATAATGGTTACTTATATTGAATATGTATTATAATAATTATTTACTTTTCATTTACTTTGATTACTTTTTTGGTTGAAAAGTATTTTAATGGGATTAAAAAAATGACTGATACTAGTAAGGATGAAGAAATCGTTAGGCTGTTACTTAGTGGCAAGAATCCGGGTGAGGTCAGCCATTTGGTTGGAAAGCATCGGGATAGCGTAGTGAATGCGGCTAAAAGGAATCGGGATAAGCTGTCTGACGAAATTAGAAAGAAGATCGACCAGGATGCTATAGTAGTTGATGGGAATGTGGCGGCAGGTCTGGAGATTTGGCGGCAGTACCTTAAAAGCGAGGGTAGGCAGGAACTACTTGCAAATATTATGGTGAAGGTCGCTGGATTGATTGAAAAGAGCGAAAAGACAAATGAAATTCGGGACCTTTGCGTTAGCGTTGGAATCCTTATTGATAAGTTTCAGATCGAGCAAGGCAGAACAGATGACAGTGCTAAGGCCGCTTTAGTGAAGTTATTTGAGAAGCTGGGCGAGAAGTAATGGGCGAGCTAGAGCTGCCTGTTGGCAAACAGCGGGACTTCATTTTAGAAGAGCCTGCTAGAATTAATTTGCTGTATGGGTCTGTTAGAAGTACTAAGACTTGGTCGGTTAATATAAAAATCCTTAAGGATATTTTGACATTGCCGACTGGTAATATATTGTTTGTTGGTAATACTGGTACCAGTCTGTACCGCAATGTGCTTACGCCTATTAAGGATTTAGTGGGCGAGAAGAACTTTGAGTTGAGGGCTGGCAAAAAAGAATGCGAAATATTTGGTAGGACGGTCTGGATTGAAGGCGCTGACAATACGAGTTCTTACAAGAAGATTGAGGGCGAGTCATTGTTAAGGGCATATGTCGATGAAGGCACTACTATCCCGGAGAACTTTACTAATATGCTGTTGAGCAGGTTAAGCGATAAAGGCGCTTGCCTGTACCTTACCTGTAATCCTGAGACACCCCGCAATTACATTTATAGGAATTGGATAGCCCGGCAGGATGAACTTAATATTAAGGTCTGGAAGTTCACGCTGGATGATAATCCGTACCTGCCCCTGGAATACAAGAGAGACCTTGAAAAGGAATATCCTAAAGGGACTGTCTTTTATGATAGGTTTATTTTGGGCAATTGGGTAGCGGCAGAGGGCAGGGTTTTCGGACTGTTTGCTAGGGGTATGCATTGTGAGGTGCCACCGGCTACATTGAGGCCCAAGGAATTGCGGATCGGAGCGGATTATGGCACGCATAATGCATGTGCTTTTGTGGCCCTGGAGAAGTATCTGGTGCCTGGTAGGGCAAAACCCACATGGTATGTAGCACGCGAATACTATTGGGATAGCGTGGTGGAGCATGCCCAAAAAACGGATGCTGATTATAGTAAGGACATGGCTAAGTTTGCGTCTGAGCAGTGGGGGTATAGTTCGGGACAGCCCGGTATTACTTATGGGGACAATACCAGCAAGATGTATGCCAGCACGATAGAAGTAGATCCGAGTGCGGCTTCCTTTATTTTGCAATTGCAGCGAGATGGATTGCATAAGGCACGGGCTGCTGATAATGATGTGTTGGGCGGTATCAGGAAAATAGCATCTATGATTGGCAATGGCGATCTTATTATAAATAGTGAGAAATGTCCGGTGCTTGTTAGCGAAATGGAAACTTATGCTTGGGATCAATCTGCTGCTGACAGGGGCGAAGACAAGCCCCAAAAGATCGATGACCATGTTGTGGATGCACTTAGATATGCTGTTAATAGTATACGCGTTTAAAATAGTATTAATGTTTATATAATGTTTATATAATGTTTATGGAGTTTTTATGCTTATTGATATGAATTGGCTGATGCCAAGAAGTCATTTTCCGCCAGAAGATGAAAAAGGCAGATTATTATCTTATGATAAATATAATTTGCTATATGAGGGACGACATGAAGCGGTCTGGGGCGACTTATGGGACCTTGCGGATATCGAGGATAATATTGATGTGGTTAGTACTTTCTTTGCGAGGATATACAATGGCAAGAAGCTACCGATGAACTGGTTTAAGGTGGTTACTAGCGTTTATAGTGATATGGTGGTAGGAGAGCCGCCACGCCTTATGAATCCGGTAGGACAAACTGAATTGGACGGCATTGTTAATAGAAGTGATCTGAGTGTTGTGCTTTATAATGCTTGTAATAATTTTATTCAGTTTGGTAATGCTATTCTGAAGGTCCGGTTTGTTGGGACAGGATCAGAACCCGGCAGTATTATAGAAAATGTGGATCCAAGTATCTGGTTCCCGGTAGTCAATCCTGACAATGTTAATGAATACAGTTGTCATGTATTGGCCTGGAAGTTTAAAGAGATGGTTGGTAGCAGTGTGGCCAGCTTGCTTAGGACTGAAGTACACACTGCTGGCGCTATCGATAATCATCTTTATTGGATGAATGGCGATGAGATAGATCATGAAGTCGAATTAAATATAAGTAGTAAATATATTAATGTGCCTAAGCATATTGAGACGGGAGTGCCTTACCCCCTTGTTTTTGTAGTGTCTAATATCAAGAAGCGCAATGACGTTTATGGCATAAGCGACTATGATAGCATTGAAAACCTTGTTAAGGAACTTGAAACACGTATTATAAAAGTATCTTCTATTCTTGATATTCATTCAAGGCCCGCGATGACAGGGCCTTCATCTATGCTCACTACCGATATGGAAACGGGCGAAGAAACGATGCGCATAAACGGCAGGTTCTTCGCGGTCAATAAGGACGAGGATAAGCCCGAATACATTACTTGGGATGGGAAACTGGATAGTAGCTTCCAAGAAATGGACAGACTTGTTAGTATGATTTATGCTGTGACGGATTTGAATCCGGCAGCGATTGGAGATTTTAGTGGGGGAGCGGTTGCTTCTGGTAGTGCTTTAAGGCGACTGCTTTTGAGGACAATTTCGCATTGTAATAGGATCAGGGTTCGTTTTGATCAAGTTCTTAAACGGGCAATAAAGGCTGCAAGCATTCTGGATGTTAATGGCCGCATAAAGAATGCTACTGTTGTGGAACTTAGCATAATCAGTTGGCAGGATGGACTGCCTAGCGATGACCTTGAAAACAGCATGATCGAGCAGACAAGAGCCAATTCTGGACTAACGTCGAGGTCGTCTGCAATTATGCGCTTGGATGGTTGCACGCGAGAAGAAGCTGATGAAGAGATGGAACGCATCAAGCGAGAAGCACCGCCACCACAACAATGGGCAAAACCCGTTCCTATGAACGGACAGGAAATAAGTAATGCTAGTAAGCAAGGCGGGATTGAAAAGGCCCCATTAATGCCGGATATTGTTAGCACCTTGAAGGATATCGGATATTTTAAAAATAATTCGGGATAGATATGTCTGATATCCCTAAAGAAATACAAGACCTGATTGATAGTATTGTATTGGAAGACGATCAGGAAGAAGACCCGGATTGGCTTGTGACTATATGGCCTTTAGTGCTAGCGAAATTTAGCAAAGGCATTAAAGACGCTAATTGGAAGTTGTGGGTAAAGGCGTGGCAAGACGCTATACAAGGGGCTTTTGAGATGGGCACTGTTGGCGATACAGTTGGAACGGTAGCACCGGCTTTAGTAGGGTCTGATGCAGCTATTAAATATTTTTTAGAGCATGGAATGGAATTAGTGAAAACTTTATCAACGACCGACATCCAGATTCTTAAGGGCCAGATGGTTGAGAATTGGGGCAAGGGTCCGGATGCGTTTAGAGCCGCTTTTGAGGATCAATATAAGGGGCCTGCAAGGTTAGACAAGATCTATAGGACGGAGTACGTTCGAGCCCAAAATGAGGGCATAGTGGTACGGGCAAAGGCTGCTGGCCACAAGTACAAGATGTGGCGATGTCCTAACGATGAAAGAAGCTGCCCGGAATGTGTCGCTATGGATTATGAGGTTGTACCTATCGATGAAATGTTTTCTGGTGGCGTAATGTGTCCGGGACTTCACCCGAATTGCAGATGCGTCTTAATTAGCCTGGAAGACAGCAGCAGCGAAGTGTTTTCAGAAGATGTTGAGCCGATTATCGCGTGAACACTATTTTTTTCGCAAACGACGCAAAGGGGGGGAAGGGCGAAGGGGCCGAAGGCGTCCCTTCACTTGTGAAGGGGGACGCCGTAGGCTCTGGAGCCCGACCATGTCAGCTGGAAAAAGAAGACGCTGAGAGAACGGCCCACAGGTTCAGGAAATCGTATGGATATGAGGCGTAGTGTGATTCACTGGCCGCGGTCAAAACCTTTTTATGATTTAATGGATGATTACGGGTCGCGTTGGAGGAATTTCATTGCTAAAAATCAGTTTAGTTGCGGTGTGTGTGATCTTGATAGCATGCAATTGTATTGGAGACGGTTCAGGACAGGGAATGGATTACACGTACAACGAAACTACAGGTATATACAACGTATCAGCCGGCGATTCGTATCTCAAATCCATTGGTCCATATTCTTATTCAAAAATAATCGAATCAAGATATTATGAATACGACGCGACCAATGAATCATATATAACATTATTAGCACTAGGTGATATTTTAGAAGATCAGAAGAACTTTTATAAAGAAAAACGATATAATTCTGATTATGTAGGAAAATATGATGAGTCATTGTATTTTACCGAAAATGAAGCATATGACTTTATTCGACAATGTGATGCGCTCATAGTACTTGGCAATAATTTGCTTAATGAAACTAGCATTCTATTTGAACAAAATGACTACAATGGTACGGTGGAGTGTTATTACCGATTCTTGAAATTGCGGACAGTTACTCCTTCAATATTAGAATATGGGACTACTGCTGCCTATGTACTTTCAGATATACATAGTAACATGGGCACATATAATGCTGGTGTAGATCGAGGTATGGAACAAGATCGTGATGGTATTGCACGTTATTTCGAATTTGATGATACTAAAGCAAGACAACAAGCAGAATCAGCTGCGTCTATACTAGCTGAAAAAGAACGAAAGAAAAGATATCAATCGTATTTCAATGATACTGGTATCAAAATCACAACAGGAGACTACGAATCCAGTAAGTTAGTTACTGTTCCACTGAATAATTGCGAGATAAGTTTTCAAATAAGAACTATTTATGAAATGGAAATAATACCATGTATTAATGTAGTGTCAAAAACAGTAGGAACAGGTAAGTATTACCATACAGAAAACTTCACGATGGATTTATTTGTAATGGGTCATGATCATGACCTAATAATAACAATAGCAGATTATATAGGGCCTGCAAAATATAAACCAACGAATCCATTTGATTCACTAAGTCTTGTGGACAGGAGAGGTTATAAGGTATTTGATTATGGAAGCATTTTTAGGATAGATGGACATACTGGAAGAAAATACGAGTCATTTAATTCTGAACGACCGAATAAACCGCATATGTGTGTAGTATCATACGCATTGGATTCAAACACCTTTGTGCAAGTGCATACTCAACATCTTGATCAAGATAAAGACGTTGCGTTATTACTGGAGACCTTACATATTGAGAAAAAGGTGAAGTGAAGCAGGTTAAGACTTCACTTCTTCTCCGGCACCTTTTTTGCAGCAACATTTAGTTATACACTATGTCCCTTGTCTTAACAAATTAGGACTGTGAATAGCCAAATAGTCCATTGGAGTTTATTCCCAGATAACTTCTGACGCCATAAATGATGTCCGCGTATTCCTTAAACCTATCATGCCGCATCCTCTTAGTTCCCTGAAAGGTGGTGCTTCATCTCCATTTGGGCTCAAAATAATCCGAAATTGCTGGCCGACACTATCCAAGCGAGAATCATTTTCAGTTTCAAAAGTACCGTCATAGCGTTTTTCTCCATTCGGACTTGTTTCGGTAAGTGTCAAAGAAGATAAGACCACAGTTGTTTGTCTACCACCCGTCAAGCCTTGTCCAGTTCCTTTTATTTCAATCTCGCCCACACGTTCTGATTCTATTTCCCAAGATCTTTTTTTGATTTTCATATTAATCACTCTAAATCTCTGATAGATTACTTGCTAGAAATAATTTTGGGTAAAGATAGTAGCATTTGGCATGAGTATTACAGCCTACAGCTTTAGGAACTTATCATACTTGGATCGCTTGATATCGTCGGCTTGGTTCAGGTATTTCATTGTTGTCTTTATGTCGCTGTGGCGTAGAATGCTTGGATGGCTTGCTTCACACTCGAAAAAAGTGATATATGTATGATACAAGTTAAGCGCTGTGGTATCAGCAATCTATTTATCCTTGTATGGGGTTGATGCAACATAGGAGCATGACTATTAGAAATTCGCGACTGGCGGTTTGCTGCTGCCGCAACGCAGATTTTAAATAGTCTTAGGTAAAGCTTCGAGGGTCAGAGTCGAGGTCGCCTAGCTTGGTATGGCGCAGGTTTGCTAAACCTGTTCCGCTCCGCGGATCGTGGGTTCGAATCCCACCCTCGGCGCTATTTTACCAGTTAAATCACAGTTAGCTTCTTAATCTCATAATAAGGTTGGACCTACGTGGTTCAATGAAGCGGCTAATGATATTCATTGATAACACAAATATATTTCGAGGTTCGCGAGAAGAAAAACTCAAATTCGACTACCAGAAGTTGAGGAATACTTCTTTGGGATATATATCACTCACTGAAAATAGCAACAGGATAAGTTAATGTATTTTTTGCGGGGGGGCCGAGCGAAAGTGCCCGAACAATTCAATTTCCCATATGCATTTCATCATGATTTAGGATCCACGAATCGAATAGATCAGCCAAATCAAACGGCTAAATGCAAATTGCACTCTGTTGGAAAAATATGCATCAGTAGCCCGCTCGGCCCATGCTGCTACTCCTCACACTCCTCCTCTGCGGGAAGGGCATTAGGCAGGAAGTCCTCTACACCATTTCCTCTTATGTTCTCTGCATCATACCCTGTCCTCTTGGAGACCCTGGATTTGGGAGTCCACACGATCTCATCCTGCTCATAGGTCTCCCCAGTGGTATAACACCTGACCATTGGTGCGCCCATGAATTCCACCTGCAAGTTGCACAACGGACAGATCGCTACCTCGACCTCTCCTTTATTATTTGTTCTCTCCACGCTGAGCATTATTCCCACTCTCTTGAACCACGGTTTATGGGCTGTCCAAATCTCCACTTATTTAAGCTTGGCCCTTTTTGCCAGAGCCAAACCATAAATATCTATGTTTTAAGTTTAAAGCTATTTAAGAAAAGATCATAATAATTCATATCCGTTTTCTTCTGGATCTCTGAAGATAACGCTGGAGGATTGCGTTATTCCTCTCTAGATCATGATCTGATCATATGGCCTGGAGGATTTTATTGCCCCTAATTTGCCGCCAAAAGAGGAAATTCGATGCGCAGATAATGCTCATAATAGTTCCTAAAGTATCAGACGGTGAGGGGAGGGAGGTGCTACCTCGCCCCTCCACCGCCTCCTCCCCCACCGCCGCCACCGCCAAATCCGCCCCCGCTTCCCCCGCCGAATCCTCCGGAGCTGCTGGACTTGGGAGAGCTGGAGGAGTAGGCATGGCCGAAGCTGGTATGGATGGTATGGATGGCCACCGCTTCGGGAATGGGGATGTTAAAATCCTTCAATGCTTTCTCCACCTTGTCCCCCACCCCGAGAGCAGTGCCATAGATCAGCCACTCCTTCCACATATTCAGGTCACTGGGTGAATACCGCTGGATCATGGCATAGTCGCCCAAAAAGGTTCGAAAGGCATCCCACTCCAGCTTCTCTTTATAGTAGTCCTCCTTCCAGCGACCAAAGAGGGTGGAGGGGGCAGATACCGCCAGGCTTGACTGCAAGAGCAGAATCATAGCCGTGATTGCCACCGGATCTCCCAGGACGCCCGAACCCATGATAAAGGGGACGATGAAGAGAGCTCCCCAGATGAGGGGAAGGATTAGATGCCTGGTCTGAATCCCGATTCCCAGGGCTCTGATGCCCCTGCCGACCGCATGACGGGAAACCACATCCTTGTCAACGTAATGCAGGATCTCGTCCATGGCGCTGCGCAGCCTGGCCAGCTGGACTGTATCGTTGGACTTTGCCAGGGATTTCACCTCCGCCTCAAAGCCCGGAGCAGAGAACGCCCCTCCTCGAGAGTTATCCTGGAGAAACTCGATCACCCTTCTCTCATAGTCATCGAGATCCGGTGCAGATGGGGAGAGGACCATTATCTCGGTCCCGGATAATGTATCCCACATCCCGCAGGTGGCATTTCTTTTATGAAACATTTTTATGTTGACATGATCTTTTAAGTGGAAAAGGGATATGAAGGGGCTTGAAATGAAATTATCAACGCTATCGCTTGACCACTTAGGTTTAGTTGCCGCGATATTCGATGCTTTGGGAATTTCAGAGGTGATTGATGAATCGATTCCTAAGACTCGTAACTGCAAACTGAGCCATTCTGCGATAATAAAAGCAATGGTGATCAACGGATTGGGTTTCGCGGAACGCAGACTGTATATATTTCCCAGCTACTTTGAAAATTTAGCGCTAGAACGTCTTTTTAATCCTGGTGTTGTCCCAGAAGATTTTAACGAGGATGTTGTCGGCAGAACCCTCGACCGGATCAATAAATTTGGCTCGACGGCTCTTTTCAATAATATAGCCATGAAATGCATGCAACAGCTCGCTTTTGGCACTAATATCTACCATGTTGATACCACGAGTTTTGGTGTTCATGGCGATTACGAAGGACTGGACTGCAATCCTGCTATGGAGATAACTCTTGGTCATCCTAAAGACGGTCGCTGGGATCTAAAACAGTTCATTGTGAGCATGGTGACCAATCAATGCGGTATTCCTCTCTTTGTCCAGGCCCATTCAGGAAATAAATCGGATAAGAAAACTCTTATTGAGACGATTCAGATGTTCAAGTCTAATCTGGACTTCTCCGGAAAGAACTACTTTGCGGCAGATAGCGCCCTCTTCAGTTCCGAGAATATTCGTCTTCTTGGCGATAGCACTCTATGGATAACTCGCGTTCCAACAACCGTTCGTGAGGTTAAAGATCTTCAGAGACTAGATCTAGAGATGAAAACATGCTCTGATGATCGATATAGTATCTTTGAGACGGAAATTAACTATGGAGGAATAGATCAGAAGTGGGTTGTGGTCGATTCCAGAGAAATGCATGCTAGTAAGGCAAAGACTTTCGATAGACGGATCGGCAAAGAGTTCACTGAAGCGCGAAAATCGCTTAAGAAACTGGGATATATAGTTTTTGCGTGTGAAGCTGATGCCAGAAAGGCTGCAGATCGATGGATATCGGAAAATCCTCATTTCACACTAACTGGCTTAAGTATATGTGAAATCTCCAAACGCATCGACTCAAAGAGAGGCCGTCCAAAGAAGGATGAGCAGCTTGAGAAAGGCTATCTCATTGAAGGAGAAGTTCAGCGAAATGAGGCAACGATCGCTAACGAGAGATCTAGACTTGGCAGATTCGTCCTGGCGAGTAACGATAAGACTCTCGAGGGGGAATTGATGCTTCAATATTACAAAGGCCAAAACGCTGTCGAGAAAGGCTTTCGATTCCTAAAAGACAAAAGCTTCCGAGTGGCAGAAGTCTATCTCAAGAAAGAGGAAAGGATCGAAGCTCTATCCATGATAATGGTTCTATCTCTGTTGATCTATTCGATTGCAGAATGGATGATTCGGAAGAGGCTGAAAGAATCAGGAGAAACTGTGTTAAACCAGCTAGGGAAACCCACGCAATGTCCTACGTTGAAATGGATATTCCAAAAGTTCAGGAATATAAATGAGGCAATTATTGAACTGAAGGGATCGGTTCATCGAGAGGTCATTAATCTAAATGAAGAACAAATTAAAATTATCAAGTTGTTCGGCCTAGGATGTGAAAAATGCTATATCGGATGAGAGACATGCGGGATGTGGGATGTATCTATCCTGATGATATCCCGCTTATGCAGATCCAGCAACGTGGCATAGAATCCGTCCTGATCGAAATCGAAGGCATCCCCCTTGAAGAGCATATTCACCTGCCAGGGCCTTCTCCTGCTGGGTGGGGTGGAAAGGGCCCTGGGCACGGTATATCTCTTCTCCCTGCCAATGAGCAGGTAGACGAGAATCAATAGCATTGGCAGTGCAGCCACTAAAAAGCGCAATACGAACAATAGGCTTGATCCCTCACTTTCCTGAGCGGTGATGGTCCTCTGATAGACATTCGAGACCTCTCGGGTGATGCCCTCGATGATATTCGCTGTCTGGGGCAGGAGAAGCATCTCAACCTCTATCAGCTCATCTTTGGGGCTGCCACCAGTGATGACCCAAATCTCTCCCTCCTTTTGAGTTCTCAATTGAGGATGAGTGAAAAGCTCTACTATCAATTCGTCCGGGTCATGAATGTATATCGCAATCTGCCGGTAGGGCAGATGCTCATTCGCCAGCATGAGGTTCCAGTGGCATAACTCCTGGTCGCACTCCAGATAGGGATGAATGCGGAAGAGATACTCCATCTGATATTGCCCGGTAGAGAACCTCTGGGGATAGTAGCCTCCCGCCTCATTCACCAGGGCCAGGGAGGCGATCTCGCTATTGTAGCGATTGCCTGAGGCCGATAATATCTGAACTGTGCCATTATGATCCCTTACATAGGGCACAGCCCCCGAGGTGGGGAGGATACTCAGGGGCTCTATATAAGGGATGTCCAGGCTCTGGCTGGAGAGGGGCATTTTCCAATTGCGGTAGAGCATCCGGTACTTCCCCGAGCTTTTCACCTGATAGTCGAACCTCTCAGCCAGAGTGCCGTTGAGGTACAGATCTGCCCGGTAGCTGTCAACATACACATCCCCCAAAAAGAGGCCTGCCGGGAAGGGCTCCTCCAGGAATGGAATGCCTCCGGTTAGATAAAGCCCGCCAAGGCCGATCAGGGCCACAATGCCAATTAATACAGCTGCTTGCCTCTCCTCTTTCATCCCATGCCACCTTCATTCTTGGAGCTGCGGATTGTGGTCAAATGTTATTATTTCCACTCCACCTTTGGCCGTGATGGTTCTGTCTCCTCTCCGGTATAATATCCCGCCCGGCGCAGCTCATCCTCCTCGAAGCTGAGGTAGTCGAGCCTGGGCATGGAGGCAGCTATCCAGCGGGAGGGGAACGTATCGCGCATGGTATTGAACTCCTGCACGATGTTGTTGTAGGTGTACCTGTGTCTGGCTATCTCATCCTCCAGCTCCCGGATGGCATTCATGGAGTTTATCGTTGCCTGGGAGGTCTTCAGATCGGGATAGCTCTCTGCCACCAGGCGGATGTTGCCCAAAACCCCGCGGCTCTCCTTCTCCACCCTTCCCAATTCTTGCGCCCCCGCTTCTTGTAGCCCCGATCTCATCCCCGTGATCTTCTCCAGGGTCTGTCTCTCGAAATGGGCATAGCTCTCTATGGAGTCTACAAGCTGCTCGATGGTGTCCAGCCTCTTTTTCATGGCCACTTTAATCTGGGAGAGGGTGGCATCAGCGCCATTTCTCAGGCTCTGCAGGCGGTTATAGGTCATCACAAAGTAGCCTGCTACAAGGAGTAAAACTGCCAGGATAATCAGAAGCATGAGGGAGTCGATCATCAATTGAATTATGCATCTTATTTGCATAAATAACTAGCTTCATTGCATGAGACAGGAGCTCCCCGCCCCGGATTCGCTCGAAAAAAATGTGGATTTGGGCGGGATGAAGTCCTGCCGGCAGTACTCCTGCATCATCTGCCCTATGCCACAGTCACCACATTGCTGTAGGCCAGGATCGGTCGGTTAACATCATCTCCGAAAAGGCGGAAGTCGTACTGCCCGGGCTTGGACGGAAGCTGCCAGACCATGCTGCCGCAGCTCTTGCCTCCGGTGGAACGCTTTCCTGAGTCGAACTTGTCCGGGCTGGTAAGGCCATACATGCCGATGACGCTCGCCGGTGCGGCGCCCCAGTAGGTGACTGTGACCGTCCCCCCTGCAGCCACCTGGGATGGCTCGGCGACCATCTTATGGCCGGAGTCGGCCTTCACTTCGACAGCATTGCTTGATGCTAGTGGAATTGATTCTCCCGTGGCAAACAGCTTGAACACATAGCTTCCAGCCTCCTCAGCGGTGAATGTGACGGCACCACTTTCCCTTCTCGCCAGGCTCTGGCTGGAAAGGGCATTTGATGATTCAGACCTGTACATGCCGATCCAGTCCTTCTCCCCTCCCCGCGCTCCCTGGAAGGAGACAGTGATCTTCTCGCAGGTGAGGACGGAGGAAGGCGATGCACTGATCTGGGGGGAGGAGACATTGAACGGCAGGGATATGACGGCAGTAGCATTAGAATCGTGCATTACGAGCTTGAAAGAGCCTTCCATATAAGGAGCAGTCAGCAGGATGTCTCCGGAAATGTTCTCTCCCAGATAAAGATCCTGGGCCAGATTTTCTTCATCCAGGGCAATAGACTGGAGGCCCAGCCAGGCATCGATACCCGCTGGGGTTGTATAGTTCAGCCTCATCTCGCCCCCGGGAAGGAAGCTCGTGCCAGAAAGCTGCATGAAGGCGCCGCCCCTGCCGCTGACAAGGCCGGGCTCCCGGATTGGAGAAGCCTGGGGGTGCTCGTCTATGCTGGGGCCGCCAGGTATCGAATAGGAGGTAGCGCAGATCGTCCTTCCTCTGCATCCCTCCTCTGGATCATTGAAATCGCTGTAATTGTTGCCGATGAGGCCGTCATCCCAGCGGTTTAGGCCATCGTCATATGCATTCGCCTCGTTGGAAAGGTTATTCAGATAAATGGTGTTATTGGAGGGGGTTATTGCCCCGGAAGGGGTGGCATTATAGGATATGAAAACCCCCTTTCCCTTTGTTGAGACCGCTATAGAAGACTCTTGACTTGTGAGGGAGATGCCCTTTTCATTTCCCTGGATATCGTTCCTAGCCACCACGTTGCTCCGGCTCTTCTCCATCACCAGCCCCACCTCATTATCTTCAGCAAGATTGCCTTCGATCAGATTGGAGTGACTGGCCTGGAGATACATGGCCTCGAACTGGTTATTCTGCAATAGATTGCCGACTATCTCATTGGTATGGGAGTCCTCCAGCCTCAGGCCGTACCTGTTATCCCTAATCCGATTCCCTTCCAGGCGGTTTCGGCTGGAGTTCTTCAGGTACATACCCTCATTGCCGTTTCCTTCTATCAGATTGCTCAGGATGGTGTTATTTATAGCATGGCTCAGGACAACACCCGCATTCCCACAGCCATGGACCAGGTTATCGATTATCAGATTATCATTAGATTGGATCAGTATACCAGCGCTTTCCCTCCTGCTGCTCTGGCTCTTTATCGCAAATCCCTCGATGGTTACCCCCTTCGCCAACAGGATTATGGCCGGCCCCTCGTCGGACTGCACCTGAGGCTGGCCCCCGCCAGTATCTATCCCCCGGAGGACGAGCGATTTGTCCACCACCAGGCTCTCATTGTAGCTGCCGCTAGAAACCAGTATGATCTCTCCTGGGGCAGCAGAATCTATCGCCTTCTGAATTCGGTCGCCTGAATGGACGGTGATATCACCATTTACAGGGCCCGTGAACAGGATGAACGCAAGCGATACTGCCAAAAGAATGGATCCCTTTTCTGCCATGGCCTTCACACAGCCGATGAACTGGTTTTTGGGTATAAAACGCCATCCCTCAAGCTAGCTTCCTATTTGGCCCAACATGGCAGAATTTATAAGCAAGATGCCTCTATTAAAACAGGAGGACAAGAAGGCGGCTGCTGGAGTGAATAATGGCCCTGCGTTCAATTGAGATAACCCTTCCTGAAGGGAAGAAAGAGCAGATCGAAGAGCTGCTCAGCGAAAGAAAGGAAGCTTTAGATGTTAGAATGCAGCATATCATAGGGGTCTGGAAGCATCCGGTAAAGGGTGTGATGTACAGCCGCCTCTCAGAAGAACAAATCCTGGTGAAGATCCTCGTCTTTGCCGAGGAGAGCGAGAGTCTGCTCAAGTCCCTGCAGGAGAGGTTCTCGGACGAGGATGGTTTCCGAATAAATATAATCCCCGTCGAGGCCTCCCTTCCCGCGGAAGAGATGGCAGTGAAATCCACTGACGCCGCTGACCTCTCCGGGGATAAGGAGAACAAGAGCTTCCGGCTGAGCAGGGAGGAGCTTTACGAGGATATCTCCACTGCCACAAAGCTGACCCGTGTCTATGTGGTTCTGGTGATCCTCTCTGCTATAGTTGCTGCCATTGGTTTATGGAATAACAGCGTAGCAATAATAATCGGTGCCATGGTCATAGCCCCTTTGCTGGGCCCCAATGTCGCCTTATCTTTAGCCGCCGCACTGGGCGATATCAATCTGGCCAAGAATGCATTAAAGACAAATGTGGTTGGTCTGGCCATTGCCGCCGCCCTTTCCATTGCAATGGGCTATTTTTTGGCCGTCGATCCCACCATTCCTGAGATCGAGTCCAGAACGGCCGTGGGCCTGGACGAGGTACTCCTCGCCCTGGTCTCAGGCTGCGCGGGAACGCTGGCCTTCACCTCTGGCGCCCCGGCAACTCTGATCGGAGTAGCAGTGGCAGTTGCCCTCCTCCCCCCGCTGGTGACCTCCGGCCTGCTCTTAGGGGCGGGATACACCACTCTAGCTTATGGAGCGTTCCTCCTCTTCCTGGTGAACATCGCCAGCATCAACCTGGCAGGGGTTGGCACCTTTCTGGTGCAGGGCATATCTCCCCGGGATAAGCCAGGGGACAGATGGTCAAAACAGCATCTGGCCTTCACTGCCCTGGTTATCATCAGCCTTTTGGCCATACTCTCCGTAACCATCCTCCACCTTTGGGAGAGCTGGATTGGATGAGATGATCTATTTAAGGCAAGGGCCACATATGAGCTGTAGGCCGCAGAACAAAATGGCCAAAAGGGAAATTCAATGGATGCAGGCGATTACCTACTCTACTTCGTATATGTCTTCAGCACCATCTTCGTGATAGTCAATCCCATCGAGGCCACCATGGTCTATGTCACCCTGACCATCGGCTTGCCCCCTCTGGAAAAGAGCCGTATCTATAAGAGGGCCACATTGGTCGCCTTTATCATTGCCATTCTCTTCGCCATGGCAGGCGATCTCGTTCTCCGCCTCTTCGGCATCACCACGGACAGCCTATCCGTGGCTGGAGGAGTTCTCCTCTTCCTGGTGGCCATAGACATGCTCAGAGGAGTCCACCAGCAGAAGAAGGTAACGGAAGAGGAATTGAAGGATGCCAATAGCAGGGAGGATATCTCCGTCTTTCCCCTGGCCACGCCCCTTCTCACCGGACCGGGTGCGATCACCACGGTGGTGGTCCTGATGGGATCGGCAGAAAGCATCGCAGAGAAGTCGATTGTCATCCTGGGAATCGCCCTGACCTATACTGTGACCCTGATCGTCCTCAAGTTCTCCGATTACATCGATCGGGTGCTGGGCATCACCGGGGTGATGGTATTGAACCGAGTAATGGGCCTGATCCTGGGAGCAGTGGCGGTGAACTTCGCGGCTGTTGGAGCCTGGAACATCTATCAGTCAATGGCTGGAGGCTGAAGGCCAAACCTCCCTAAAAGTCGAAGAGAGACTTCTGCTTCTGTGGCTTGTTGCATTCGCCGGCAAAGCTGAACAGGCTGCTCTGCGCCCGGCTGGAGCAGAGCCGGTCCTTGTTCACCCCGAAGCTCTCGAATATGCGCATCACCGGCGGCAGGATCTGCTTGTTCACATAGTACTCCGTATCCAGAGAGATATTGTTCTCCAGCACAAATTCCGGGTCCTCCGCCCGGTCCACGAAAAGGGTCTTGTTCTTTTTGCCGCCCTTGCCCCGGATGATCACAAAGGGCACCCTGTCTCCGACAGTGGGCACCTTTCCCCCTCTCTCTCTCATCTTCTCCACCAGCTGGATGTGAGGCTGCTTGTTCTTGTACGAGCCCGTGCTCTTGGTGTACCTCCTGGTGAGGGTCAGCTCCTCCAGTATTCCCGGATCCTGGGATAGGTCCAGGTTCTGCAGCCGGACCACCACCGATCTGACATGCTCTACCGCCTCGTCCACCTTCCCCTCCTTGAGCACCAGCTCCAGGCATGTCTTCAGGGTCCCGGAGGTCAGGCCGCACCAGTCCCGCCTCACGGTCTCCATGCCCCGGACTTTGATCCTATCTTTCCATTCCTCCCCCATCTGCTCGAAGATCCAGAGGGCATACCGCTTCTTGGCCAGGAATATGCCCCTTCGGGCGAAGGCCTCGAAGACAAGTTCCATTGGCTGGGGAAGGCTGGATGTGACCGTCTCGGCGATCTTCTTTCCGATCAGGCCCGCATCCTCCAGTGAGACCGGCTCATTATGGGGACTGAGACGGACGAAGACGCTGTCAGTATCCCCATAGACCACATTGAGGTCGAATCCCTTTCCTGTCGGGGCTCCTAGCTTCAGTTCGTCCTTGAAGACTGCCCGGCCTTCGATCACATAGACCGATCCTATATCGTCTATGATCTTCTTCGTCCGGATAATGTTCTCCCGGCCAAAGGAGGTGACTGCATTGGCCAAAGCCAGGCTGTACAGCCTCGCCCGGGCGTAACCCGAGTAGCCATAGAAGCTGTTCAACAGGATCTTCAGTGCATACTGCTTGGCATCTAAAAATCGCCTCTCCTCTTCGCTGGCCTTCTTCATCAACCTCTTGGTCTCCGTCCTCTGATCGAGCAATTCTTTTAAGACCTGGGGCATTACCCCCGATGAAACATTCGGGGAGACGAAACTTCCTCCGGAAGGTGAGGTTATGATATCTTTTTTCTCGGGAGAGTCAGCCAGCACCACCGTCGAGTAGCAGAGGTTATGAGCCATCATAATGGTGGGATATAGCGACTTGTAGTCTAAAATGACCACATCCTCCACCAGCCCCTTCTCAGGCACCAGCACTGCTCCTCCTTTCAGCTCTTCGTTCTCCACATATCGCTCGTCCGAGAGCCCAGAATCTGGCTTGGGGGGCACCACCCGGGATATCTCCCGGAAGCGGCGCAAGAGCAGGTTCTCAACCATCCCCGACTGTCCGCCGTTGACTATATCCTGCAATAACGAGCCGCTGGCCCGGGAGAGAGCGATGTACTTGTCCATCAGCCGAAGGTCCAATAGCAGACGAAGGGCGAGGACAGAGTCTCGGCGGGAGTAGCTGATAAACCGCTTCAGACCTTCTCCATTGCTCTCTTCTGCCCAGAGCTCCTCGATCTCCTGGGGATTCACATCGTACTTCTCCATCGAAAGAAGCTCCGCAGCAACATTCCTCAGGGTATACTGCTTCAGGCTGAACGAGGAGCGTATGATGGGCAATAGATCGACCACCACCCGGCCGGTGATGGAGACATCGCTTCGGTTCACTATCTTTTTTATGTACCAGGAGCTGCCATCTCTTCCTACCCTGAAATCGAGCTGCTGCTGCTTTGCCCTCTCCTGAAGATAAGGAAAATCGAAATCATTGGAGTTGTAGCCAGCGATGATATCTGGATTGTAGTCCCTGATTATGGCTGCAAACTGATTTAGAAGCTCATACTCGTTCCTGCAGGCTCTGGTGTCCGGACGGGGGCAGTCGATCTCCTTTCCCACCAGTACCAGGTCTTTGTTGCCCTGATACTCCGGCTCGAAGGCCATGCTGATCAGGATCACCGGGGATTTCTCTGCCTTGGGCATGGCACCATGATCAGGAAGGCACTCGATATCAAAGCTCATGAAACGCAAGGGTGCATTGGCCTCATGCTGCACCGGACGGATGGAGGCAGCATCCACCGGAGGCAAGTCTCTTCCTGATTGCACTGATCCGGCATTCTGGCTCAAGGTCCATTCCGGTATTGGAGCCTCGACCCATCCCATTCCTCCCAGCGATTTGTCGATCAGAAATCTGTTCTTGAAGAGGATATCCGTCTCGTAGACCGCCCGGATGCCGGGAAGGGAGCGCACCCTCTCCCTCAGGTTTCTTACCTCTTTGGGATCGTTAGTGGTGATCTGGAGCATCTTTTTGGGCTTCTTCTGATAGCCTATGGGCTCGAAGCGCTCCAGCACTTCCACCTCCAGACCCATGGCCTTCAGGTCGTCCGCCGCACTTTCCAGACAGCCTTCTATTGCGCTGGCATAAAAATAGGGCCTGAATCCTGCTGCCTTGACTGTGACGCTCTGCCCCTCTGGAGTGGTGCCAAATAGCTGCACCAAGGGCTTTCGCCCTGAATCATATGCGTAGTTAGCGTCCAGGATCTGGAAGATCATCGCTTATAAATGGAAACTTTTGTTTATATAACTACTCATGGCCAGGGGCAAAAGAGGCGGAAAAATGCCCATATTTCCCAGTATTTTCATAAGTCTGGAGACAAAAAAAGGGATCGATCCCTGCTTTCATTAGATCTCAATTCAGTTATAGCAGCCCCATATTCTCCAGCTGTTCCCTCACGATCTTGACTCCCTCTTCGCACTCCTCTGGCGACTTGCCACCAGTGACCACCAATTTTCCGGAACTGAATATGAGCACTACCACCTTTGGGGTTTTTATCCGGTAGACCAGGCCGGGAAACTGCTCCGGCTCGTATTCGATATTCTCCAGTCCCAGGCCGAGGGCTATGGCGTTGAGGTTCAGGTCTGTCTTCAAATCTGCAGATGCCACAATATTCTGAACGTGGATCTCCGGCTCCAGATCGATATTCTCGAAGCCTATGGACTTGAGAGTCTGGGCCATATTGGTTATAACCGTGCGAACGTCCTCGACGTTCTTGGCGCCGGTGCATACCACTTTGCCGGAGGTGAATATCAGAAAAGCAGCTCTGGGGGCTTTTACCCGGTATACCAGGCCGGGAAACTTCTCTTTATTGTATTCTGCGCCCTCCAGCTCAGCCTCGATCTTATGGAGATCGAACTCCTCAGCCAGCTTGGTGGATGCCACCACGTTCTCTATGTTTATTGTGGACTCCATACTCAAGTATCTCCAGTTCATACTTACAAACTGGGGGTATATATATGTGAGTATTTAAGATTTATAAAGCGCTTATAAACTGATTATATACTGCTTATAAACCACCGGCAAATCCCAAGATCGGCAGGATTTAAAAATAAAAAGCCGCCGATGGGATTCGAACCCATGAACTGCTGATCTTTCGGACCATCTTACGAATCAGCCGCTTTAACCGGGCTAAGCCACGGCGGCCCTCTGGGACTCTACTAGCAGGGGCATAGGCGAATAAAAGATTTGCGATCCAGTCAGGCAGCTCTTATGATCTCTTTTTTCTGCTTCTGGATCTCTTCAGCCAGCTGGGGCAAGAATATGCCAATATCGGTCACAAGGCCTATGGCCTGGGCTGATCCCCTATCCATCAGCTTTGTCACTGTGGAGGGATTGATGTCAACACAGATGGTCTTGACATATGAGGGCAAGAGATTTCCTACAGCAATGGAATGGAGCATTGTGCCCAGCATTATGGTCATGTCCACCCCCTGCAGAACCCTGCCCATGGCATCCTTGGCCTTGACGGTGTCGGTTATGACCTCGGGAAGGGGTCCATCATCGCGAATGGAGCCCGCCAGGATGAAGTCGATCCCTCTGGTGATCGCCTCATACATTATTCCACCCTTGAGCTTGCCCTCCTCTATGGCCTTCTTGATGGAGCCGCTGGCCATGATCTCGCTTATGGCGTACAGATGGTTTCTGTGTCCTCCTGATATGGCATTTCCCGAGCAGTTCATGCCCAGGCTGGTGCCAAAGAGCTGGCGCTCGATATCATGTACCGCTACCGCATTTCCTGCCAGGAGGACGTCCACATATCCCTCTCGAATGAGCTTGGCCAGGGAGGGGGCGGCACCGGTATGAACCAGCGCTGGTCCGCAGACCACAGCAATCTTTCCTCCTCCATTCTTGGTCCTGATGATCTCACAGGCCAGCTGGCGGACGAGCTCTCCGCTGGGCCTCTCTGAGGAGACCTCATTGGACATGAATCCGAAGAAGCTCTTCTCCCTCGGGCGCTCGGGCGGTACCACCTTGACCCCTGTGGTTCCAATCACCACACGGTCCCCTTTCTTTATATGGCCGATGGGCGTGCACACTGCTTTTCCGTCATGCAGGACAATGAGGCAGTCCATGTGGTTTGACACAACCTCCACCCAGGCCCCATGATAGCGCACATAGGTGGGATGATTGGTGGTGGAGTAGAATCCCCGGGGGACGACCATATCTCCAGGAGCGATCTCGGTTTTGGCGTCCTCCATCTCCAGGAGGCGCGCTCCCAGGGCATTCAGTTCCCGGAGTATCCTGTCCAGGTGAGCTGAATCCTCTCCGGTCACCGTGATCTGCACATAGCTGGTATCGTTCTTCTTCTCGCCTATGCGGAAGGTTTTGATCTCAAACTCTCCACCCATGTCCATGATCTTGTCCAGGACTCGTGTTAGCATCTGGGAGTCTATGAGATGGCCTTCCATCTCAATGTCAGCAATCTCTGTCATAAGCTCTGCCTTCACCACATCTCTCCATTCAAGAGGGCTTCAGTCTTATCATTTGTGCTCATGATTATTTTGGTGATTCCTATGGTATAGCCGTCATCATCAGGCAGCGGCTGGTCGAATATTGCCCGGATCCCGCATCTGCGCAGGTGATACTCAAATCCCCGGGCTGTGGCCAGGCTTTTCACCCGGATCTTAATTCTCTGCATAATAGTCTCCCCCTGCTGCTTATTCTTGATGGTCTCTGTCAGGGGCAAGAGAATGCTCTCACCAATGCGCCGGGCCCTCTCCCTTCTCTCCTCCACCGACTCCTGCCATTCCACTGATTGAAAGCCCTCCCGGACCGCGCGGGATAAAAAGAAGTCAAGAGCATAGTCGTTATAGTGGCTAAAAGCTATTGCCAGGTCATTGCAGTTCGATTCGGAGCTGGTATATTTCAGAGGGGCTACCCTGTTTTCCGGGTCCTTCAAGACCACCCCCTCCCTTCCTTGCCGGCCCAGCTTGATCACTATCTCTTTGATCCTTTTGTGCGCCGTCTCCCGGGGAAATTCTCCAAAAAAAGCGGTCCCTTTCAGGCCGAAATCCTCTGCTATCTCGTGGGTCTTATGCACCCCATGGGTCCCTCGCTGGTTCTTTTGGGCAACATCGAAGAGGTATAAATCGATGCTGTCAGTGGGATAGACATCTAAAGATACATAGGGGTTCTCCGGGCCCACCATCTCCGCGCAAAGGACCAGATTGGGCTTCTCTTCGAAAATATCCTCCGGCAGGAGCCTTGTCGCCACCTCTGTGGAGTAAGGGCAGACAAAACCACCTCTGGTCAGGGCCACGATATCCCCGTCTATGGATGTTATGCGGACATTGTGGCCATTCATCTTCTCCTCCACTGCCACAGAATCGATAAAATGACGTTTTATCCCCGCTTCAAGCATCAGAGGACGGCGGATGCTGGGGTAGCCCCAGACAATTTCTCCGTTTTTAAAAATCACCGTCCCGGCCTCAACCCCTGAGATCTCCTTATCAAATCTCAGCAGTTGAGGCTCAGGCCAGCTTGATTCAGATATCTTCGTATCTTGCAGGCTTTGCAGCCGATCTACAGTTATTCCCAGTTTATCTGCAATCCTTTGCAGATTCATCCAGTCCTCACCAGATAATCCAGTATGGACCTCCTGGTGATCATGCCCGCTACCTCTTCTCTGTGGTTGAGCACGGGCAGGCCGCCTATGTTATCCGAGAGAATTATGCTCTTTACCTCCTCCAGAGGGGTATCGGTGTAGACGTACTTGACATCATGGGTCATCACATCAGAGACCAGTATGTTGTAGATGCGAGTATGCTGCTTGCTGGCGGTGTCATTGAGATCCCTGAAGGCTCGCAGGGCTTTGGCCACATCTCCCTCTGTTAATATCCCCACCAGACGTCCTGCTTCGACCACGGGAAGCCTTCCCACGTCTCTATCCAGAATTGTGCGCCGGGCATGAACCAGACGATCGTTGGGGTTCGCGGTGAGGGGATACCTCATGGCCTCGGAGGCCAGGCCGCTCACATTGGCCTTCTCCAGGATCTCTCTCGGCCTGACCCAGCCCAGGATTTTCTCGCCGTCCACTGCCACCAGCACCGATGTCTTCTGCAAGAGGAGCATGGCATCTAACATGTCCATGTCCGCCAGGACCTTGATAACGCTATCCTGAGTGGCTGATGCCACATGCAGAGAGGAGGCCGGCATGCCCAGGGATTTTCGGGCACCAAGAACGCGGGCAATCTGTCTGGTAGTGATTATTCCGCCTATCTTGCCTTTATTGGTCACCAGAAGCCTGCGCAGATCGTTCTTCTCCATTATATCCAGCGCATGGCCCAACCGTTCCGATTTATCGATAGTAACGGGCTCTGTCATAATGTCTTTAACCTGCATCACTTCCACCTGCCAATCTCCGCTATGATCTCATCGGCTGAGAAATAGCCCACCACATCATTGTCCTTTACCACCGGCATGCCGATGATATGCTTTTCTGCAAGAGTCTTGCTGGCCTCGACCGCATTGGTCTCCGGGGTCAGGCTGAGTATGGGCGAGGTCATGACATCCTCGGCCACGAAGGGCATCTGCCTTACATATCGATTCTGTTTTCTGCCCGCAGTGCTCTCCTTCCGGGTCATCTTGATGTTCTTGGTCTCCATATCATCCTTCGGCCCCATGATATCAGAGAACGTAAGGCCTGAGCGGGTCACTATGCCTACAGGAGTCCTGTTATCCTCATAGACCAGGGCCCGGCTGATCCCCTGCACATTCATCTCCTCCAGAACATGGCCTATGGTATGGTGGCGGTGAACATTGAGGATGTTCTTGCTCATCAGCTCCTGCACAGTTGAGGATATATCCTGCTCGGAGAAGTGTCTCACCATATCCCTGGAGGTGATCACGCCCACGATCTCTCCGTCCTTTTCCACCGGCAGGCCGCTTATATCGTTCTCGATCATCAGTTCCGCTGCCTGGGGCATGGTGGCATCAGGGAATATGGTTATCGGCTTCTCGGTCATGACCACCTGGATTGGGACCTTGTCTATGGGCCTCCTCCTCCATTCTGGGGCTGCCTGGCTGATCCGGTTGGTGATATCGTATTTGGTGACTATGCCCACCAGCTTGCCGTTATCCATAACCGGAAGCCTGCCGATGGAGTACTTGAACATCAGGTTCCTTGCTCTCTGAATGGGCTCGTTCCGCTCGATGACATTTACGGGGGTGCTCATGTAGTCTTTGACTTTCTTTATGATCATGGCAGTATTCCTCTGTTCTCAGCTAAGGCCCTCACGAAATCTCTTTCTGTCAGAATGCCTGCTAATGAACCCCTGTCCATTACGGGCATCGATCCAATCTCGTTGTCCATCATCTTTCTGGCCGCATGGCCCAGGTCCATCTTCTTCTCGATGGTGATTAAGCTTCTCTTGATCAGGCTCTTTATGGGCTGGTTCATCACCTCGCCGATGTCGCCCGTAACCACCTTTTCGAATGCATCACCGCTGCCCAGGTATTTCATTATGTCCGATGCGGTCACCATGCCCATGAGAACGCCATCCTGCACCACAGGCATCCTTCGGAAGCCCTTCTGGATGATCATCCTGGTCATCTTTTCGATGGTGGTCTGAGCGGGTGCAGTTACAACATTGGGGCTCATGAAGGATTCAACCACAAGGCCCGTATCCACCCCTCGACAAGAGCGCACGAAGTCCTCCTCGGTGATTATTCCCTTGATGCGGGAATCCTCATCCACTATCGGAAGGCCGCCCACGTTCTTCTCATACATCAGCTTCAAGACATCATGCAATGAGGTGTTTTCGCTGGCATAGATGAGCTTGCTGCTCATTATCTCCCTTATATCTGCATTAATGGCGGTGAAGATATTCCCCTGATACTTCTCCTGCAGAAGGTTGTGCCGAAGCCCTCCGCCAAGGAAGTCCACTACATCCACCGATGTCACAAAGCCAAGCAGCCTTTTTGTGCCTGCATCTGCGATGGGAAGCCTGGAGAAGCCGTAGAAGGTCATGGTCTTTATGGCCCCCATGATGGTGGTAGTAGGCGGGACTGTGACCACGTCCGGCGATGCTGCGCTCAGCACCTCGCTGATGTGTTTGGCATGCCTGGAGTCGAACTGCAGCGGTCCCCTCTCTCCTGAGCCCGGAGCTCTTGGCATTCTATCGTTCCTCTGCGGTATCCTCGTTATCTCCTTTCCACTAGTTGGACCATTGCTCATTTTCACTCCCCCAGGTAACATTTGATCAGATCGCTTCTATCCACTATCCCCATAATCCTTCCCTCGTCTACCACCGATACCCTGCCCACATCGTGCTTGAGCATCAGCTCTATGGCCTCGGCAACGCTGGCCGTCGGCCCGAGGCTGTAGAGAGGAGAGCTCATCAGCTTCTCAGCCGGCAATTGCATTCTTTCCACCGGTCTGGTCTCGCTCTCTTTGCTGATCCTGGCCCAGCCTCTCTTCAGGATATCGAATCTCGTGATAATTCCCATGGGTTTCTCATCCCTCACCATTGGCAGACCGGTAAAATCTCGTTCCACCATCCGGTCCCAGACCTTGGTCACCGGCTCGTCCAGGCGGGCGGTTACCACCTTGGTGCTCATGATCTCGCCAATCGGTTTTTTTGGAACTTTAGAGATATCTAAATGCTTGAATATATCAATTATTGTTACAACACCTCTTAGAGTTTTATCTTCCTGGGATTCGACCACTGGAAGCAGGTTGCTCTTCTCTTTGAGCATGATCCTTGCCGCATCAAGCACATCAGTATCACCCGTCACTGCAGGTACCTGAACTTTAAATCCTGAGACTGTAACATTTGATTTGGTCGAGGTAATCCGAAGCACATCCTGTGAGGTTATAACCCCTAAAACCTGGACTCTGCTATCCACAACCGGCAGTCCCCGCACATGGTTGTCTCTGATCAACTGACGCGCTTTGGTCAGATAGGTGGAGTCCTCCACATAAAGAGGATCTCTAGAGAAAATGTCTTCGACTAGCATTCCGACTCCCCTGCTGTCCCGCGATTGCCATATTGCAATTTGCCATATCGCAGTCATTCTAAGGCTATCGATTTCCGTCCCTGCAGCTCCAGCAGAGCAACTCGCCATTCACGTTTTCCAGATTATCTGATAGCTGGCCGCAGACTTCGCAGATTCCGCTCACAGTTCCTCGGGGCTGCTCGAAATGAATGTTCTCCCGGTGCATCTCCAACAGATCGCTTAAGATATCATTCAATCCGACGGAACAGCCAGAGACCAGGTCGGTATCTGTGATTATGCCCATCAGCTTGCCCTTGAGGATAACAGGCAGCCGTTTTACTCCTGCCCGGAGCATGAGGTTGGCTGCATCTCTTATGCTTGCATCGGGTTCGATTGCAGTTACAGGTGAGCTCATGATCTCCCTCACCTTCAGATTTCTGGGATCAACCCCCTGGGCTATGACCTTCCTGACCAGGTCCCTTTCCGTTAAAATGCCTGTGGTTTTGTCTCGGGATACAATTATCAGACTTCCCACATTGGCCGAGCCCATCCTTTTGGCAGCGCTCAATACATCTAGATCGGCGTCAGCGGTGATCACCGGTCGGGTCATGATATCTCGCACTGGAATCTCTGTCTCCATTGGCCAAGTCTCCGTGATTAGCTCTATGTGCTTATTAGTGTACTAATGATATAAAAGGCTACTCCGGAGCAATAGTTTTTGATTCGATTAATATTATTTTTCCCCTACTCCATCACATGTTTCAGGATATGCTCGATCTCTGCTAATATGAGGTCCATTCCCAAGCGAGCCGCCCCGGGAGAGCCTGGCAAGCAGAATATTGGTTTTTTCATAAAGACTCCGGCTGTTGCCCGGGTTAGCATGGCCCGGGTTCCAACCTCCTTCATGCTCTGCCAACGAAAGATCTCCCCAAACCCCGGGAGCGTCTTTTCAAAGAGCGGCTCTGCAGCCTCTATGGTTAGGTCCAAAGCGGTGAGTCCTGTGCCGCCGCAGATCACCATGGCATCAGCGCTGCTCGTCTTAATTGCACGCTGGATGGGCTCTACGCCGTCCGGGATGAGCAGGTAGTTGCCTGTATACCCTGCCGTCCTTATCTTCTCCAGTATCACCTTCCCGGACAGGTCCTCTGCCCTATCCGGATCCCGAACCGAGCCGAACTTAGTATAGCGAGACGTGCTCGCGACCACCACATCTAAGATCATGTCCATTCCTCTCTGGACGAGGATAAAATTTTTCCCGTAGCCCATCCAATTGGGACCAGACAAAAGCTCTCTAGGGGAAGGAATGATCTATGACGCTCTTAGCGGTTGACGTTGGGGCAGGGACTCAAGACATCCTGCTTTACCAGGAGGGGGTGCCCATCGAGGGCTCGACCAAGATGGTTCTGCCCAGTCAGACCATGATTGTTGGAAACAGGATTAGCCGGGCCAGGATGGCGGGACGGGACATTTTTTTGCATGGCCCCATCATGGGGGGCGGAGCCTCCACCATGGCAGTGAGGTGGCACCTGGCAGCGGGACTGAGGGTTTTTGCCACCCCCTCAGCCGCAGCCACCATTAATAATGACCTGGGCCAGGTTGAGGCCTTGGGAGTTATCATCCAGGAGGATGCACCGGCATCAGCAGAAATCGTAGAGACGGGAGACATCGACATTCCCTCTCTTCAGCGGGCTTTCCAGCTATTCGACATATCTCTGCCTAAGGATATTGCCGTGGCGGTACAGGACCACGGCTACTCTCCCGGCAAGCCAAACCGCCAGGTCCGGTTCGAGCATATGGTCGCAGCCATCCGTTCGGGCGGAAGCCTGGATGATTTCACTTTTAAAGAGTGCCCGCAGGAGATGACCAGGATGGTGGCAGTGCGGGATACCTTGATAAAAGAGGGATTTGAGCCCTTTATAATGGACACCGGTCCTGCAGCTATCTTCGGTGCCGCCCTCGACCCGCGGATTGAGGACCCGGCATTGATCATCAACTTTGGAAACAGCCATACTATAGCTGCCATCCTGTCAGAGGGAAGGATCTGTGCCGTCTTCGAGCATCATACCTCGAGCATGAAAGGGGAAAAGGTGAGGGAGTTTACCCAGAAGCTCTGCCGGGGAACGCTGGAGGAGGGTGAGGTGTTCGACGATGGAGGTCATGGTTCTTATATAGGCAGCCTGCCGGATGGGGTCCGGTCGATTCTGATCACTGGACCCCGAAGGGAGAGCTTCCTCTCCTGCGAGGCTTTAAAAGGGGCGGTGGCGGCAGCTCCGGCGGGAGATATGATGATCACCGGCTGCTTGGGGCTGATCAAGGCCTGGAAGAAAAGGGATGACCTGACCGGATAGAAATCGATCGGCGCAGATGACAATTGGAGCTGACTGGATGCAAATAGAATTGATCGGTGCATACAGATGGAATGGGCAAGAAGACGGAGACTGCATGGAGATAAAATGAGCATGGAGATTGGAAGAGGTGCAGAGGCGGTCATAACCTTGGAGGACGGAGTGGTCAGGAAGTGGCGGCTTCCCAAGAGCTACCGCCTGCCTGCCTTGGACGAGCGAATCCGCCAGGAGAGGACTATCAGGGAGGCGAGGATCACCTCTGATGCCCGGAGGCATGGCGTTCTCACACCCATCATCTGCGATATATCCCGCTTTGAGCTGAAGATGGAGCATATCCGGGGAGATAAGCTCAAGGATGTGATAAATCCGGATCTCTCCCGCAAGGTGGGGGAGATGGTGGGAAGGCTGCACCAAGGGGGAATCATTCACGGGGACCTGACCACCTCCAATATGATTCTAGTTGAGGGGGATATCTGCTTGATCGACTTTGGCCTCTCCTTTATTGAGAGGTCCACTGAGGCCCAGGGGGTGGATGTGCACGTCTATTTCCAGACTCTGGAGAGCACCCACGATCGACCTGAAGAGCTGATAGAGGCCTTCAAGGCCGGCTACTTGGAGGTTTATCCCCCCGGAGAAGCAGTTTTAAAGAGGGTGAAGGAGATAAAAGCGCGAGGCAGATATCTGTAATCTCTAATCAGCAGGTTTATCTATGATATCATAGAATAGTGCAATTTAATTTTTAAGGTGATGAGCCAATGGCGGAAGATGAGGTCGTATTCGTCGGCAATAAGCCTGTGATGAACTATGTGCTGGCAGTGGTAACCCAGTTCAACAGCGGCGCCAAGGATGTCCGAATCATGGCTAGAGGGCGGGCGATCTCCAGGGCGGTGGATGTGGCAGAGGTCTCAAGGTCTAGATTTCTGCCTGATGTTAGGGTGATGGGAATTTATATCTCCACCGAGACCCTCGACACCGACCGGGGGGCAACCAATGTATCCGCGATTGAGATCACCCTTGGGAAGTGAGCCATCGATTTGACCGCCACCATTGGCATCATATCCTCCGGAAGAGGAGAGAACCTTCGCTACATTCTGCTGGCGGAGCGGGATGGTTATCTTCCTGCCCAGGTCAAAATAGTCCTGGCCGATCAGCCGGACGCTGGAGCCCTCCGGATCGCTCAAGAGTTTGGTGTTCGTCATATGTATCTGGATCCAGCGGGAAGGAGTCGAGAGGAGTATGACCAACAGCTCGTGTCGCATCTGGAGGGGGCAGGGGTGGACCTGGTGGTTCTCACCGGCTATATGAGGATCCTGTCACCTCGATTCGTTCGCCATTATAAAAATAGAATTTTAAATATACATCCTGCTCTCTTGCCCTCGTTCCGGGGATTGGATGCCTTCAGCCAGGCCCTGGAGCATGGAGTGATGTGGACTGGCACCACCATTCATCTCGTCGATGAGGATGTCGATCACGGACCGATCATCTATCAGATGCCGGTGCCGGTGAAGAGGAACGATACCCATGAGAGTCTAAAGGCCAGGATCCAGAGGGCAGAGTACAGGGCCTATCCCAGGGCGATAAAGATGTTCATCGAGGGGAATCCTGAAGTGGTGGGAAGGAAGATCGTCTTTGAGAATGGGGCGAAATGATATGGAAGATTTATGGGCACCCTGGAGGATCGACTACATCCTCGGCAAGAAGCCGGAGGGCTGCATATTCTGCAGTAAACCTGGGGAGAACAGGGACGAAGAGAACCTCATATTGCACCGCGGCAAAAATCACTTCATCATCCTGAATGCCTATCCATACAACAATGGTCATATGATGGTGGTTCCGTTTAAGCATACCTCGACTCTCGCCGGATGGACGGATGATGAGCGTCGGGAGATGATGGAGCTTGCTGATCTGGCAGTGGAGCTCTTGAGAAGGACCATGCGTCCTGATGGATTCAACCTGGGAATTAACATGGGAATTGTGGGCGGTGCAGGGATCGCCGACCACATTCACATGCATATCGTCCCACGCTGGAATGGAGACACCAACTTCATGCCCGTCTTATCTGATACCAGGGTGATATCTGAGCATCTGCGGGTGACATATGCCAAGCTGAAGAAAGAGCTTGATGAGATGGTTTAGGCGAATCGTCTACGTCGAAAGCTATATATCTCGTTAAATTACTATATAGAATACGGTGAAAGTCGATAGGCGTTTTCCTCCTACCTCATTACCCTTCTCGACTTTCCCTCCCTCCTATTTTTCCGTGAAGTTTTTAACCAGTTGAATACTACAGCAATCCATGTTCTTCCTTGGAGAGTATGATGAGGATGAGGCCGCTAATATTCGCACTTTCCTCAGCGATGCGGGAATTAGAGTTGAATTAAAGCCCTACCTGGTTATGGATTCAGATGAGCAATTCTGCCTTCGCGGCAGGTACAGCCGGCTCAAGGAGATGGCAGAGGATATCAGCGATTATGAGCACGATCTGTCGTTGATAAAGAGCGCGCTTTCCCAGAGCAGCACCCCTGAGGAGTTCGATGAGCTCTTCTTAAAAGAGCTGGACCCGACGATGATGAAGATAAGGGATGAGATTTTAGCCCAATGCGAGGGCGATGAGATCGAGTCTCCGGAAGAGCTTTCGGAAGAATCCTCAGAGGAGAATTCGGAGGATACTTCAGAAGAGAGCGAACCTTTGGATTTCAACGTAGATGCATGGCTGAACTATTTGCTGCGCTCAGGAAAGGCCCAGAGCTTCGCTCATTCCGTTCTATCCCTAAATGGCATAATTGTGGGAGAGCCCATTGGCGACAAATTGGACGATCCGCTGCTGGAGATTCCTGCCGATCCGGGTGACTTCGATACAGAGCCCGATGAGCTCGTGCTAAATGCGGATTACTACTTATCCAGATCCATCGGCCTTTATGTGGACGAGTTCACCGCTCCGCTGGTAAGCGATATGGATGAAGAGTTCATCGACATGTATCCTGATGAATATCAGCAGATATCTGCCCTGGGATTGTTGATAGAGAAGCTAGCGACGCCACCGTCTGACAAGAAGATGAGCTTGGATGAGTTCATCGAGAGCTGCATGCTGCGCAAGGATGAGCATGATGTAAACCTGATGGTTGACGGAAGGGATGTCTTTATGGAATTGATCCGGATCCTGGAAAGGGGAGACGTGCTGAAGTCCAAAGGAGATAAGATCAAGTGGAAGAAATGATCCCCGGCTGATACCTTCAGACGGAATTCTCCGGGCCTCTGCTGGCATTGGTCTCCTGAATGATCATGTAGTTGAGCACTAAAAGTATGCAGATATTGCCGGCCAGGCCCAGCAGGGCAATAAATTGTGTCAGATAAAAGAGGATGACCTGCACTATGAATATCTGCACAAGAATGGCGTTCTTGAATATCCTGTAGGCCTCCAGGCGGGAGCTTTTCATCTTTATAATGGCATAGATGACCAGGATGGAGGATAGGGTGGCTGCAGCCAGTCCGGCCAGATCGAAGAACGATAGGCTGGGAAATATGGCTTCAAAACCTTTCTCCGAGTTAAGCCTGAGGTAAATGAGCATGAAGTCAAGGCCCAGGGTGAAGATGGACTGGAGGATGAAGAAGGCCATAACCACTCTTATAAACCAGCTCTTTTTGATCAGCTTCCGGTAGTACCTGCGCATACGATACTTCGTGGCGGTGTAGATGTCGATCTTGGGCATGGGCACGCTATCGGTGCTATGGAGAAGATCCTGCAGGGCTCGAGTCATTGGATTATTCTGGGAGCTCTCCTTTAGCAGAGCCAGGGCTTTTCTCCTCTCCAGATGATCCAGATCCTCCAAGACCGCTTCCTTTGCCAGCTCCAGTACATTTACCAGCCTCTCCTGCTCGGTGAGCTTTGGCTTATGGATGAAGGTCTGAATTGCCAGGTACAAAAGGGCGAATATTATGTAGATCAGGGCCACTGTGGGCTGAAAAAAGTAATCATTATCCCCGGTGATGAACTTGCCCAGCTCATCGATGAATGCGCCAAATCCCAGGCCTCCAATCACCGCCACCAGATAGTTGGCTGATTTGTTGATGTAGCCCAGATTGATGACCAGAGCAATCATCATCAGCACGCCGCCCAAGAGGACATGGGCGATATGCAAATGCCCCGGGCTAAGGCTCGGATATCCTGTTAGGGCGAGAAAGAAGCGTATTCCCAGGACGGAGCATACCGCTGTTACCAGGAATATCTCCAGCAGTGTTCCCGCTTCCAGGTTGCGCACGAAATGGCGGTTGAATGGATTATTCCTGCGGATGAATTCTCTCATTCTCCATTCACTTCATGCTTCTTCAATCTGATAATAATATTCTCCCTGCTCTTTTTGCATTCTGTCCAGCCTGGATTCCGGCTTGTTGACTCTGGGCCTGCGGGTCTCTTCATCGCGCCGGAAGGTTATGCCGATCCCTTTGAGGAAGGCGTTCATCCCCTCGCGCATCTCCAGCGGGGTATGGGCCACACCGAGGATTCCAGGAACGCCATCGAAGACCATCAGGCGCTCGCTGAGCAGATCGATCAGATAGATGTCATGATCCACCACCAGTACAGTCTTCTCAGTGGACTCGGCGAACCTTCTCATGACCTTGGCGGCCAGCATCCTCTGCTCCACGTCCAGATGGGCGGAAGGCTCGTCCAGTAGATAGAGGTCCGCCTCCCGGCTGAGGCAGGCAGTTATGGCCACTCTCTGCAGCTCCCCGCCTGAGAGCTCAGAGAGGATCTTATCTAAGAGGGGCTCGATGCCCATGGGCCTGAGGATCTCTGCCTGATAGTAACTGCTGTCAAATCCGTGCGTCAATCCCCTCAGCATGCCCTCTACGGTCAATTCAGTGTCTGCTTTGAGGTACTGGGGCTTATAGGATATCTTCAGCTGGCTTTCAAAGCTGCCAGTTGTTGGCTTTTCCACTCCTGCCAGGATCTTGATGTAAGTGCTCTTCCCAATTCCATTGGGCCCCAAGATCCCCACCACCTCGCCCCGGCGGATGATCCCCGCCTCGGCCTCCAGCCGGAAGGAAGAATACTTCATGGCAAAAGCGTCATAGGCAATGAGGGATGGGATCTCCTTCTCTATTCGGGGGGCATGTACCTCGAAGTTGATGGCGGTGTCGCGAAAGCGAACATTCTCCTCGGGCAGGTTGCCGCGAAGGTACTGGTTGATGCCCACCCGCACCCCTTTGGGCCTGGTTATCACGCCATAAGCACCGGGAACGCCATAGATGAGATGAACGTTTTCCGCCAGGAGGTCGAGCAGGGCCAGGTCGTGCTCAACCACCATCACCGCCTTATCTTTAGCCAGGCTCTGCAGTATGCGGGCGGAGTTGATGCGCTGGTGGATATCAAGGTACGGGCTGATCTCATCGAAGAAGTAGAAATCAGCGTCTTTTGCCGCCGCAGCTGCGATGGCCACCCTCTGCAGCTCGCCGCCGCTGAGGCTGGAGATGTCTCTGTCCATGAGCTTTGATATGCCCAAAGTCCCCGTCAGTTCGGCCAGGGCGCCCCTCTCATCAGTCTTTTCCAAGAGGCCCGAAACCATGCCTGAATAGCTCTTTGGGATGCGATCAACATACTGAGGCTTATAAGAGGTCTTGATCCCCTTATCCACCACCTTCTTCAGATAGTCTCCCAGGATGGAGCCGGAGAAGCGCTGTAGCGCCTCCTCCCAGGATGCGTCTTTGCCCAGGTTCGGCCGGAGAATACCGGAGAGAATGGATATCGCCGTGCTCTTTCCTATGCCGTTGGGGCCCAAAAGACCCGTGACCCTTCCCTCGATCGGCACAGGCAAGCCATAAAGGGCAAAGCCGTTCTGGCCGTATCTATGAACTGGATCCTCCATCTCCTCGGGCAGATTGGTGATGGTGATGGCTCCAAAGGGGCATTTGCGTACGCATATTCCACAGCCAACACAGAGGTTCTCAGTAATGAGGGGCTTGCCATCTGCAAACACGATGGTCTCGTCGCCCGTGCGGACCGGCGGGCAGAAGTATTCGCATTCTTTAGAGCATTTTCTCGGCTGGCATCGGTCGCGATTGATGATAGCTATCCTCATGTTCTACCTCAATTGAGCAGTATTGTCCATGTGACCAGCCAGAGGTCAACTACAATGAACTCCACGTATAGCCAGTCTTTGGTCTTGAAGCTGGCTGCATCTATCTTCAGCAGGGGATAGGCGACCCTCTGGAATAGAGAGGTGACCAGGATTACTGATAGCAATATGAAATGCCAGGGGAATTCGCCTATCTCCCATGGATTCTCGCCCGTGGTGCTGGCAATATAGTAGCAGGCAAAGCCTGCCAGGACTCCCAGAGCGGCGGCGAACACTGTCTTCACTATCCCATCCCGGCGGTCTTTCTTCCTGTCGGCAGCTGTCTTAGGCCTGGGCGGTTCTTTTTTCGTTTTCGTCTCCGTTTCCTTTGGCGCCGTCATCTTATTCTGTTCCGCTGCCAGCCCTCGCTCATCCTTTCTGCCAGACTTTTTCTCTTTCTTGGCCATCGGATTTCCAGACCTCATTATATGATAATAGCGTTTTGGTCCGGGAAAAGTCCAAGTACTATAAACAAGAAGAGCAATTGCATGTGTATGACCGTAGCGGACGCTTCGGTGTTCATCTGGGGCAAGAGGCCAGAAGGGGAGCTGATCACCGTCCCGGCGGTGGAGGCGGAGCTAAAGGATATAAGAGCAAGGTCCCGGCTCCATATATATGAGACCCGGGTGGAGAGCCCCACCACTATTGCCCTGAAAGCGGCCAGAGATGCGGCTGAACAGACGGGGGACATTCGTTCTCTCTCTGCGGCCGATCTGGAGGTCCTGGCCAAGGCACTGGAGTATAATGCTACTCTCGCTACCGACGACTATGCTCTGCAAAACGTCGCTCTTCACCTCGGCCTGAAGATCGAGCCCATCGGCCAGCCCCGGATAAAGAAAGAGCGTAAATATGTCCAGAGGTGCCAGGGCTGCGGCCAGAGATTCGAGGGGGAAGCATGTCCTGATTGCGGAACTCCCGCCCGAAAGAAGAAAAGGTGTATGAGATGAAAAATATTGAAAATTTGATGAAGAAGGCAACGGAACTTAAGGCAGAAGGACTGGTAGAGGGTCAGATCTCTGAGGAGCTGAATGTATCCGGAGAGACGGTGACCTGGCTTTTAACCCATGCCGAGAAGACGAGCACCTCCCCCGGCCCCAAGGATATATCGGTGGACTGGTCGGCCATAGGCCGAAGCGCCTTCAGGCTCAACCACATATCTGAGGCCATGACCGACATCATTTATGAGACCCTGGATGCCAATGAGAGCAGCGTGGATGTGGTGGTGGGAATCGCTTTGAGCGGCCTGCCAATTGCCAGCATGGTGGCAAACGACCTGGCAGCGGAGCTGGCCGTTTACACCCCCAGCAAACAGATGATCGCCCAGGAGAACAAGAGGGCCAAGGGCAACCTGAGCTCCAACTTCTCCGATGTCCAGGACAAGGACTGCATCATCGTCGATGACGTGGTGACATCCGGTCAGACCCTGGAGGAAGCAGTGGAATATCTGGATGAGCACGGGGCAAGGATCAATGCCATCGCCGTCCTGATCGACAAGAAAGGCACTGAAGAGATCGCCGGAGTGCCAGTGGTCTCCCTGCTGAAGGTCATGAGGGTGAACTAGAGGCGAGATTCGAGAGATTATTCTGATGGTCAGCAATGTCTGGCCATTTGGAAAACCTTTTAGCAATCCTCGCCCTTCTCCCGGCAAAAGCTGATGTGCCATGTTCACCGAGGACGAATATCGATTGGACTTCTTCATTGAGGAAGGATTCCATCATAAGAAGTGCGAGAAATGCGGCAAATTCTTCTGGACCAGGGACGGGAGCAGGAAGACCTGCGGTGATCCGCCCTGTGATCCCTATACCTTCATTGGCTCTCCCATATTCAAGCGCCAGCATAGCCTGGATGAAATGCGCGAGCATTATCTGGGCTTCTTCGAGGCCCGGGGGCATACCCGGATCAAGAGGTATCCGGTGGCGGCCAGGTGGCGAGATGACATCTATCTGACCATTGCTTCCATCGCCGATTTTCAGCCTTTTGTTACCTCAGGGCAGGTACCGCCGCCAGCCAACCCCCTGACCATCAGCCAGCCCTGCATCCGTTTAGACGACCTGGATTCAGTGGGGCGGAGCGGGCGGCATCTCACTACCTTTGAGATGATGGCCCACCACGTATTCAACACCCCGGATAGGGAGATCTACTGGAAGGACCGGACTGTGCGGCTTTGTGACGAGCTGCTCGTTGGCCTGGGGATGGATCCTCTGGCGGTGACCTACAAGGAGAATCCCTGGGCCGGTGGGGGCAATGCCGGGCCGAGCGTGGAGGTTATGGTGGGCGGCCTGGAGCTGGCCACTCTGGTGTTCATGGATCTGGTGGCCGCGCCTGCGGGCGCTGTAGAGATCAAGGGCGAGCGCTATGAAAAGATGAAAAACTATATCGTTGACACCGGCTACGGCCTGGAGAGGTTTGTCTGGGCCTCTAATGGTGCTCCCACCATCTATGACGCCATATTCCCTGACCTGGTAAGGCAGGTGGCAGACCTGGCTGGCGTAGAGCACAACCTGGATGACCCGGAGTATGCGGAGATCTTCGCCCAGAACGCCCGCCTGGCTGGAATGGTGGACCTGGACGAGTACAGTATGTCTGACCTGCGGGCGAAGATCGCAGGCAGCATAGGCATTGATCCCGGGCGGCTGGAGAAGGCCATTCTTCCCATGGAGCGGGTCTATGCGGTGGTCGACCACACCCGTTGCCTGGCCTATATGCTGGGAGACGGTATCATCCCCTCCAATGTTAAGGGCGGCTACCTCTCCCGGCTGGTAATTCGCCGCACTCTGCGGCTGATGAAAGAGCTGGGCCTGCGACTGCCCCTGGCCGACCTGGTCCAGCTTCAGATCTCACGCCTGGATTATCCAGACTGGGAGGAGTCTTTCGCTACCATCAGGGATATCCTGGACCAGGAGGAGCAGAAGTATGCCGAGACCCTGGAGAAGGGCATGCGCCTGGTTCGAAAGACGGCGGAGAGCTATCTGAAGAAGAATGAGCCTGTGCCCCTCTCGGAGATGATCGCCCTCTATGATACGCACGGCATCCCTCCGGAGATCGCCCGCGAGGCAGCGGTGCAGATGGGAGCTCAGGTGGAGCTGCCGGACAACTTCTATTCACTGGTTGCGAAAAAGCACATCCGAGCGGAGCCGGAGGAGGAGAAAAAGCCTCCCATACCGGGCAAGACGGAGCTGCTCTTCTATGAGAATCCATTCGAGCAGGAGTTCGAGGCAGAAGTTCTGGATGTGGTGGAGGGGGCGGCCATCCTGGACCGGACGCTTCTCTACCCGGAGGGTGGAGGCCAGCCTGCTGATCATGGCACCCTGGAGAAGGATGGGCAGCTGTTCCAGGTAACAGACGTCCAGAAGTCAGGGGATGTGGTCTTGCATAAGCTGGCCGAGCCCGGCTGCCTGGCCAAAGGGGATCGCGTTAAGGGAAAGGTGGACATGCTTCGCCGTCTGGCCCATGCCCGGCATCATACCGCCACGCACCTGGTACACGACTCGGCCAAAAGGGTATTGGGCAAGCACATATGGCAGGCGGGGGCCCAGAAGAGCGAGGACCGGGCCCGGCTGGATATATCTCACTTCAAGAGGATCACCGATGCTGAGCTGAAGGCGATAGAGCTGGAGGCCAACCGCAGGGTGATGGAGCTGGTCCCGGTGGACACCCAGTTTCTCCCCCGCACCGAGGCGGAGAAGCTCTTCGGCTTCGAGCTCTACCAGGGCGGTGTGCCGCCGGGGAAGCTCATCCGGGTGGTGCGGGTGGGAAGCGACATTGAGGCCTGCGCAGGGACTCATGTCACCAATACCGGCATGATAGGAATGATCAAGATCCTGAGGGCGGAGAGAGTCCAGGACGGGGTGGAGAGGGTAGAGTTTGCTGCCGGAGAGGCGGCTGTGCGAGCGTCTCAGGCCAGGGACGACCTGCTGGCCGGTGCGGCAGGCATCCTGCGGGTGCCAAACGAGCAGCTCCCCCGGACTGCGGAGAGGTTCTTTGAGGAGTGGAAGGAGCAGCAAAAGGAGATCGAGCGGCTGAAAGAGGATTTGGCTGCTGCCAGGCTGAAGACCCTGGTCTCCGAGGCGGAGACCATAGACGGCCTACGGGTCATTGTGCAGAAGATGGGCAATGCGGATATCGATGAGCTGCTCAAGGCCGCTGCCCTTCTGGCGGAAGAGGACTGCGTGGCCCTGCTGGGCTCGAAGACCGGAAAGCTGGTAGCAGCTGTGGGCCAGTCTGGCCTCTCAAAGGGCGTCAAGGCGGGGAGCATAATCAAGGCAGCAGCCAAAGTACTGGGCGGCGGGGGCGGCGGCAGGCCCCAGCTGGCCCAGGGCGGCGGGCCGGATACAGAGAGGCTGGAGGAAGCCCTGGCCGCGGGGAAGGAGGCGATCCGGGCTGGGGCCTGATTTTCTCCGTTTATTAATATTTTCCCTCTCTGAATGCTCGCTGATGATCAGATTTTATGGCGAGCGATCAGCATATTTTTGGCGGTCCTTACATTTATATCAAAAGAGCATCAAATAGCATCATTGTGAACAACGAAGAGCTGTTGGAAAGGATAACTATAAACCCCAAGATAATGGTGGGCAAACCTGTCATCAGAGGTACAAGACTTACAGTGGAGTACATCCTTGGACTCCTGGCTCATGGCATCAGTATGGAGGCGATTCTGGAAGAATATCCCGGCCTGGCAAAGGACGACATATATGCCAGTCTCCTCTTTGCCTCTAAGAGCCTGCAGGATGCCTCCTTTGTTCCCCTCGGCGCTGAGGCCGTTTAGATGCGATTCCTGGTGGATGAGTGTGTGGGACCTTCTGTCGTGCGCTGGCTGCGTGATAATAATCATGATGCATCTTCTGCTTTCGAGGATTGCCGGGGGTGGGAAGACGAACGCATCCTTGAAAAAGCCTGCACAGAAGGGCGCATAGTAGTAACCATGGATAAGGATTTTGGAGATATGATCTTTCGAATGAAATTGCCTCATCGCGGGATTATATTGCTTCGCAGCGCTTATTGTGGTCCATCCGATAAGATATCGATGATGAAAAAGGTCCTTTCCCTGGATGAATCGGATCTATCCGGTCGCTTCGTAGTGGTAACTGAGACCGCGATAAGGATCTCAGGAGCTATCACTGATTAAACGATTATGGGATTAAAGCGCTGGAGAAGAGGTTTAAAAATATTAGTATTAAAATTGCAAAAGCATGGACAATTGTGAGTTGATGGGATAAAGGCGTCCGGACAGGTTAGAACTTTCTGCTTAAAGTAGCGGCTCTGCTCGTCGGTGGCAGGCCGGGGGCTGGCCCAGGGCGGCGGGCCGGATACAGAGAGGCTGGAGGAAGCCCTGGCGGCGGGGAGGGAGGCGATCCGGGCAGGGGCCTGAATCTTCTCCGTTTCTTAAATCGGCTCTTTGTTGAATTATATGGGTGAGATCCGGCAGAGATTATGGCCTTTGTTCCTTTGCGTCTCTCTGGTTGGGTCAGAGCATCGCGGTTCACCACAGAGGCGAAAAGATACAGAGAATTTGCGATTCAAAGTTCACCCGTGCTACATAGCGAGGAGCCTGGTTCATACTCGTCGTAGATCGGTTTGATTGGATTACAGATAACGGATTTTAGCCACAAAGAGCACAAAGGCCTCGCAAAGGTTAATCCAGTTCTTGATAGCCCAATAATCCTTTGGTGCGGTCTTTGAGTCCTTTGTGTGCTGGATAGATTTCGTTTCCATTCAAAAAATCCATCGACCTCTCCCAAAAACTGCGTATTCTCGATCTGGCAAGATTGCTTGAACCGAACCATCTAAGCCATCAAATCTCCAAACAGAACATTCTCCAAGGGATTTACCGCCAGACTCTCTCAGGATGAGCAAGTTCGTTCGCCTCGCTTTTTAAATATCGTTCCATCCCGGTTTGATCCACTGTCTAGGCAGAGCACCTGATTGATAAAGGAGCCAGATAATGAGAGCGATCAGAGAATACTTAAAGCATAAACCATGTCTGAGGGGCCAGATCCTCGATCGGGGCGAACTGAAGCGCGTGGCCCAGGCCTGCGGATTGAGCCCTCAGGAGGCCAGAATGGAGCTGAGACGCTTGGGTTTCATCCTGACCCGGAACAATCACGGCCTGCCCGTCTGGACGATTCCTAAAGCCGATCGGTCGGAGGGCATGGCCAGCAATGAAATGCTCAACCGGGCTTCTAAAAGGGGCAGCCTGACAGGCTAACGGAAAATATATGAAGATAAAAAAGATAAGAGAGAGCTGAGTGCCATTCCTGTACTTATAGAGCTGAAGGACATCCGTAAGACCTATCTCATCGGCAGGAGCGAATATCCTGTTTTGAAAGGCATAGATCTGGAGATAGAGAATGGGGAGTTCGTGGCGTTGATGGGGCCATCTGGCAGCGGCAAGTCCACCCTGCTGAACATCATCGGCTGCCTGGACCGGCCCACTAGCGGCCGCTTTTTACTGCTGGGCAAGGATATCAGCCGGACGCCGAACGAGGAGCTGGCCAGGATCCGGCGGGAGGAGATGGGTTTCATCTTCCAGACCTTCAACCTCATCGCCCGGATATCGGTCCTGCAGAATGTGGAAATTCCCATGATGCTGCGCGGAGTCCCCCGCGGGGTGAGACGAGAGAGGGCCATGAAGCTCTTGGAGAGCATAAATGTCGCCCACCGGGCGGACTTCGGCCCCCAGAACATCTCTGGCGGGGAGCGGCAAAGGGTGGCGATAGCCAGAGCTCTTGCCAACGATCCCCAGATCATAATAGCCGATGAGCCCACGGGCAACCTGGACCTAAAGAATAGCGATGAGGTCATGAAAATCCTCAACCAGTTGCATGAGGAGGGCAGAACGATCATCATGGTCACCCACAATCCGGAGATAACAGAGAACTGCAGCCGGGTCATCCGGCTCAGAGACGGACGAATTTTGGAGAATTGCTAGATGAAGAGAATACTAATCATCATTTTGGCGCTTCTGATAACGGGCCTGGCAGGAGGATATGAGTATCGCATGCCAGTGAATATCCAGAGCAGTACCACTCCCGCAGTGCTCATGCCCGGGGATGAGGCGATTTTAGCCATTCAGATGCAGAACGGAGCAGCAGCCTACGGCGTAGGAAAGGATGCAGGGGTCTCAAGCCTCTCCTCAAATGTCCTATTATCCACTCCCATCAATCGTACACTGCTCCAGGGCACCTCTGAGCTGGAGGTCGTCGATCCCTATCGCTATGACCTGGGAATGGTCGGTCCGAACGATCAAATCACCGTATTCTATAAGGTCAGGGCAGGGGAGAACGTGAGCGCCGGCACTACCCTTCTTGATTTTACAGTTCTGGGGGGCTACGATATGATCACCATCAACCGCAATATTCCGATCAAGGTCGATCCATCTGCGGTGAGCATGGCCATCATCGACTCAACCTCTTCCTCCCCATCCACGACCCCTTCCAAGGCCACCGTTAACCTGAATGTGGCCAACCCCAGGGAGAACACCCTCAACGCCGTGACCATAGTGCCCTCAGCCCAGGGGATGAGGTTCTCCCCGGAGAGGTACTATATCGGCACGATGGACCCGGATGAGGTCTTCACCATCAGTTTTGGTGTGGAGTACACCGATCTGGGGAAGACTGCCCGAAATCCCTCCAATGTCAGCTTTGTGGCTGAGTTCAAGAACGGCGATACCTGGCATGAGTCAGAGCCTTACATCGCCACTTACACCCCGCCTCTGCAAGCTGACCGGCCGAACAACAATCTCCTGCTCATGGCCATTGGCGCCCTGGTCCTTTTGGCTGCTGGGGGCTACCTCTACCGAAAAAAGAGGCTCTCGAAGAATGGCGATGGGGGAAAGGGGTCATCTTGAAGGATCTGAAATGAGCCTGAGCCTTGTTGGGTGGCGAGAATGAGATTGCAGGATATGCTGGAGTTCATCTCCCTGGGATTCAAGAGCGATCGCTTCAAGACGCTCATGTCCTCCCTGGGAATAATCATCGGCGTCTTGGCGATTGTGGTGATGCTCTCCGTGGGGGAGGGGCTATACTCTGGTGTCTCCAGCCAGTTCTCCACCTTGGACCTGGATGTGATCCATGTAATTCCAGGCAGCGCTCGCTTTGGCGGGCCGGACGGGGAGCCAGGAAGCCGAAATGCTGCTGAGCCCGCTAAGTTCACTGATAAGGACACCAAGGTTTTAGAGAACGTTGTGGGGGTCAAGAACGTCGCACCACAGACCGGGGCCAGCGTGGTGATCTCCTTCAGAAATACCAATAGCTCCGGCAGCCTCACCGGGGTGGACCCGGACAAAGAGCAGGATCTGAAGGAAAAGGTGGCACAGGGCAGGTGGCTCTCGGGCTCGGATTACAGGTCGATAGTGATAGGCAATGGCATATCCCAGGAGACGTTTCGCATGAAGGTCACTCCGGGAAACAAGATCCGACTGTACTATCGTGACCAGCCCATGGACTTCACTGTGGTAGGGGTGCTGGAGGAAGAGGAGGAGTCGGGCTTTGGCGGCGGTATGGGAGATAGCGCTGACAATGCCATGTATGTCACTCATAAAGCCATGGAAGAGCTCTTGGATGAGGAGAACTACTACTATCAGACCTTTCAGGTCACAGTCTCCGATCCCGATCAGGTGGATTATATAATCGAGAGGATCATAAACGACCTTCGTCGCTACCATAAGGACGAGGCCTATGATGCCACCACCGCCCGGGATATGCTCAGCACCCTGATGAGCACCCTCTCCATGATCAAGTACGCCCTGGCGGGAATCGGGGCCATATCACTGCTGGTGGGGGGAATCGGCATCGCCAATGTGATGATGCTCACCGTAAAGGAGAGGATCAGGGAGATTGGGACCATGCTCGCCCTGGGGGCGACGGTAGAGGACATTCGCAGGCAGTATCTGCTGGAGGCAGGGGTCTTAGGAATGGTCTCAAGCCTGATAGGCATAATACTAGGGGTGGGAACCTCTCTTCTCATAGGCTCTCTGGCCGGGCTGCCATCGTCCATAACCCCCGAGTCGATAGTATTGGGCGTTCTGTTCGGCGTCCTAACCACCACCATTGCCGGTTATTATCCGGCGAATAAAGCGGCAAAGCTCGATCCTATCGAGGCGCTCAGAGCAGAATGAGCGCCTCCGAGGCCGAACGATGAGGTGTGGTTGATATGAAAAAACTGGTGATATACTTGTTGGCTTTCCTGCTTTTAGGTGCGGGCTGCCTGGCAGCTCCCATGAAGCTGGATGGAAGCGCGGGCAAAGCGATACTGGATGGCATGAACAGCAGGACAGAGAATCAGACGGTGGCAAATCTAACCATTGACCAGACCAGTAGCGAGAATGAATCGCTGGATCAGGTTAGAGGACAGAACGGAGGGCTATGGAGCTGGGGCGGCGTGCCTTCAGGCTACGCCTTAAACAAATCAACTGGAGAGCTGGAGCCGGTTCCTGCTGGCGGAGCGGACTGGCTCACAGCGCTGATCGATCTCTAGATTACAATTGAGCTGCCTGGCTTGGGCAGCTTGGATCTAGGCAGCTTGCTTGCCTTCTTCAGCCCCCCCTCCACTGCATCGCGTATGATATAGCCGCCCACATGCAGCACAGTGTCTCCAAGTTCTGCATCCCTCTCCATAGAGCCGGTGCAGGGATAGGAATGGTGAGCCTCGGATATCCTCTCCCTCAGGTCGGGCTGATCGGTCTCCAGGCCCAGCATCTTCTTGGCCACAAACCAGGTGGATCCGCAGGGGGCGCTTCGCACGACATTAGCCCCCATGATCACCTCCTTTCCCTCTCTGCTGCCCTGGACGGTGAACTCTATCACCGGATTGCCAATTCTCGCCTCTTTCAGGAACTGAGCGATGATGGGCTTATTTGGATCGGGGGCGAGAGCGCAAAACGGCTTGGCAAAGGCCGCCTCCATCCCCAGCTCCGCTGCCTTCTCCTCCACCTGTCTTCTCTGCCCCAAAGGCATCTCCTTCGGAGATTCCGATCCGCCGATGATCGCTTTGACCCCAGCCTCTTTGAACTTGGGGAGCAGGCCGTAGAGGATATCGGGATGGACATTGATCACAATGACCAGATCCACCTTGGGTATATCTTGAGGGAGCAAGGGCTCTACATCATCTATGAAATCCCCATAAGTCGATGGATCTGGCATCTCCACCAATGCCACAATATCTTTTGCCAGGTCCGGGGCAACGTTCCGGCATTCGGTGCAGGCGTCTGCGCAGGAGATGCAGAACCCTGAGAAGTTCACCAGGTTTCCAACCACCCGGCTGCCGAAGTCGCCACTGTAGTATACCGCCAGCTTCATCTTCTCACCATTCCTGTATCGTTTACTACCTTCCCGTCGATCATGCATATGAAATGATCGAGGGGGATATTCTTTCCTGACCTCTTCATTGCCTGCTCCACCAGGTTAATGATATGGTAGCAGCAGGGAACCTCCATCCTGAGGACGGCTATATCCCGGATCTCATTCGAATTGAGGATCTCCGCCAATTTAGAGATGAAGGTCTCGCTCTGATCCAGCTTCGGGCAGCCGATGAGAACCACCCTTTTTCGGATGAACTCGGAGATGACGGGACAGGCAAATGCCGAGCAGTCCGCGGCTATCAGCAGACTGGCGTCCTTGAAGTAGGGGGCATCGGTGTGGGCCAGACGCATCTGGATAGGCCAGCTGGAGAGCTGGGAGGAGGGGCCGAGCTTGTTTGAATGCTGTCCTGGTCCCTCTCCTGCCCCCATACTCGATCTCTGTGGTTGATGAATTGGGAGGACGCAGGGGGCTACTGGACCCGATTCGCCCTCTTGTTTTGCCCTATTTTCGGCGAGAGCGCTGCCAGCAGCTTTGGATTGCTGCAGATGCTCCACGGCTGCCTTCTCATCGAATGCTTCTGCATCTCTTCGCTCAATGGTCAAAGCCCCGGTTGGACACTCGCCAATGCATGCCCCCAGGCCGTCGCAAAACGATTCTCTTACCACCCGCGCTTTGCCATCCACCATTTCTATCGCTCCCTCTGAGCAGGCGATAACGCAGCTGCCGCAGCCATTGCAGAGGGACTCATCGATCTTGATGATATTTCTCTTTACCATTGCGACTCCCGATCATCTACCCCATCATCTTCTTAATGTCCTCATCCGGAGTGCTGATCAGCCGGATGTCGTACTGGTCCACCAGGATCTTGAGCATATCATCATTGATCCATCCGGGGACGATGGGGCCCAACCAGATCCCTTTGATTCCCAATGCCAGCAAGGACCAGAGAATGGCCACAGCCTTCTGCTCCATCCAGCTTATCACCAGTGTCAAGGGCAGATCATTAACTCCCACCCCGAACAGGTCGGCCAGAGCTCCGGCCACCTCCAGGGCGACGATGGCATCGTTGCACTGACCCAGGTCGATCAGGCGGGGGATGCCCTCGATGTCCCCTAAATCCAGGTCATTGAAGCGGAACTTGCCGCAGGCTAAGGTGAGGACCACTACGTCCTGGGGCAGCTTTTGCACGAACTCCCGGTAGTAGTCGGACTTCTTCAGAGGGGCATCACAGCCGCCCACTAAGAAGAACCTCTTGATCTTGCCTTTCTCTACCAGCTCCTTGATCTTGGCGGCATGGGAGAGGAGAACGGAGGTGGAAAAGCCGGTGGTCAGCTCATACTCTCCCGGAGCGTCTGGGAGCTCCGGCAGCTCTCGAGCTCGAGCGATAACCTCGGAGTAGTCGTATCCATCGATGTGCTTGACCCCTGGCAGGTAGACCGGCCCGGTGGAGAACATGCGGTCGATGTACTCCTCACGCGGAGGAAGGAAGCAGTTGGAGGTGCCCAGGAGGGCCATGGGATACTGGGCGAAGAGCTTCTTTTGGTCAAACCAGGCTTTGCCCAGATTGCCTGCCAGGTTCTTGTACTTTCTCAAGCCCGGATAGCCGTGGGCGGGGAGCATCTCGGAGTGGGTGTAGACGAATACATCTGTGCCCTCCACCTGCTGCAAGAGCTTATCCAGGGCGTTCATGTCGTGGCCGGTGATAATGATGCCGTGGCCCTTTACCGTTCCCGTCCTCACCTTGGTGGGCGTGGGCTCGCCGAACCTCTCGATGTGCGCCTGCTTGAGCAGCTTCATGGTCCTGATATTCATCTCCCCCGCTTTCACTGCCAGGTTGAGGAACTCCTCGGGGTCGAAGTTCACATTGGTCAGGGTGGAGAAAAAGCCCCTCTCGATGAATGCGTCCACCTCCGGGTCGCTGTAGCCCAGTTCCCGGGCATGATAGAGATAGGCGCTGATGCCCTTGATGGCGAAGAGCAGGTTATCCTGCAGCCGGGCGACGATCGGTTCCTTTCCACATACTCCTTTCACTGTGCAGCCGGTGCCCCGGGCGGTCTGGGAGCACTGGTAGCAGAACATGTCCAATTTTTCAGTAGCTGCCATTTTTTATTGCCTCACAACTAGTATACTATTGATACCAAAGTATATAACCTCGAAAGTTTCCCTGAGTATACCATGTATGAAGGATGCACAGTAAACCTGACTGTGAAGTATATTGCCAGAAAATGGACCATGCTAATACTCTTGGAGCTCTACAAGGGAGTGGGGCACACCAGGCGGTTCTCTGAGTTGAAGGGCTGTCTGGCAGGGATCACCCAGAAGGTTCTATCCGTTCGGCTCAAGGAATTGGAGCGGGAGGGGCTGGTGGAGAAGAAGATGGACAGCGAGGCCTTTCCCCTGAAGAGCGAGTACACCCTCACCGAGAGCGGCTTAGAGATGATCGAGGTCATCAAGAGCATAAAGCTGTGGGCCTTGCGCTGGAAGATAAAGAACATCGAGTGCGGCAGCCAGGATTGCGGGCAGTGCGTTCTGTAAACTACTCCGGCCTAAAGACCGGAGCTTTCAGTAGCCCTGAAAGGACTGCCTTGATACTTGGAAGTCCTTCCGAGCCTCCAGGCCGGTCTACATAGCGGCCCAAGAAAGCTATATTCTTAGCACCATTGAAATCAGCATCGCCAGACCAACCACACACAGGACACTTGAAGCTCTTGCTATTCCTGATTCCATGCTCACCGCACTGATGGCACGTCGGCTGGTGTATGCGGGGTCCACCAGAACCAGAGGAACACCAGCCGCGAGAGCCTTATAGCTAAGGAACTCCTTAAGCTGGCAGAAGGCCCAACCATTGACTCTTCGTCTATGGTTTTTTCCTGCTTTCTGGTTGATGCCTTCTCTGATTCCAGTTAAGTCTTCCAGAGCAATTTTGGCAGGAATCTCCTGGGCTCTGGTCACAATGGCTTTGCTGATTTCGTGGTTGATCTGCCGTTGGTAGCGTGCTTCTTTGCCTGATAGTCGTTGCTGAAGCTCTCGGCATCTTCGCCTTGAACTCCTTGTACCTTTCACGGCTTTCTGTTGAAGAACAGCACGCATAGACGCATAATGATTCTTGATTAGCTTGATAGTCTTTCCGCCAAACTTCTGGCCTTCGGAGGTCACAGCTATATCAGTTATACCAAGATCGACACCTAGAACTGTATCAACATGTATCTGCTCCGGTGCTTCGCTTTTAACCTGGATGTTGATATAGTATTCAGATCCTTTCTTACAAAGCGTTGCGCTTGTCGGTTTAGAATCCTTGAGTCTGGTTCGCTGATAGTCGCCTAGAACCAACTTGATTCGTTGTCTCGATCTAAGAAGAGTCACGCTGATTTCTTCGTCTTTCTCTCTGAAAGCAAAGATCCTAGTATCATAATCTATACTGGTTGGTTCAAAGTTCTTAACTGATGAATGATCCTTCATGGCAGTCTTACGGTTAGATGCAACGCGATTGATAGCCCTGATTGCCAGATTGGCAGAAAGACCAAACTTAGCTCGAACATCTTGGTATACAATGCCCTGAATACGGACCTTATTTCTGAGCTTAGCAGGCGTATTCTGGTTTATCCAATTGCAGGCATCCGCAAAGGCTTTCAGAGTATCCTCCATCTCTTCGGCCTGGGAGTCTGTTGGACTTAACTTGCATCGGACGGTTAACACCTGCTCAGTCATCAGTAGGCAGTATAGTCACTAAGTGATATAAAGGTTTTGGTGGGCTACTTACGGCTTTCCTCCCTGCCCTGAAGAGCGGGGCTTCCAGCCTGTGTTTATGTGAGTTGCTGGGCTGTCCTGGGCGGGCTCTGTCGATCTTGACATGAGGAACTCCTCCACATCTATCATCTGCATGACCCTGGGTTTCAATTCCAGGGATTGGCAGGTGGACAATTTTATCTCGCCACTATTGGATACTTTTAGACCGCCATTGACACCTTCCAGCATGACTGCATGTCAACGAGATTTCCTGGGAGCGAGACAGTACATGGCCCAACCCATATATTGGCGCTGGAACTGTAAATAGTCATCCTGGTCAGCACGGAAATGCTTGAATACCTGTTCATAGTCCGCGTGGGTGGGATTATCTTCCAGCCACCGTACAAGTCCATACCAACCATCTGAAATGTACCTGTCCCAGTCGTCGTAGCTGGCACGAATGATGTATTCGAGTTCAAGGCCTTCATCCCGGGCAAATTGAGTTAGTTCCGTTTCTGTATGGGTAGTGGTCTGCTTTTGGGCGTATTCCGGATGTACCTGATTGCTAAGCCAGTGGGTTTCACCGATACCAAGGCGTCCATTCTGCCGAATTGCTCGTTTCAGTACTTGGAGTGTCTGCTGCCAGCCGCCAAAAATAAACGTTGACCCTATACATGTTGCGGCATCGAAAGCCCCTTCTTCGAATATGTAATCAGCCCCATTGGAGCAAACGATTTCGATTCGGTCCGACAAACCACTCGATGCCAGTTTTTGCCTGGCCCTGTCGCAGAAATCCTCGGATATATCTATTCCAATACCAGTAATACCGAATTCCTCAGCCCAGAGAGTAAGGGGTTCGGCACAACCACAACCGAAGTCAATGACCCGTTTTCCTTCTTCCAATTTGAGCAATTTGCCAAGTTTGATGATCTTTTCAGGCGTGGAAGGGTTTAGTATCTCCATATAGCGGTGTGAGATGCTCATAATGTCAAGGAATTCAATAATTTATGCCTCCTTCTGGAAATTGCGGCTTGATTAATAAAGGTGTTGGGAGACCTAATACGAATCTCGTTGATGACGTCCTATCAGAGACTACTGCGAGCTACCTGGCACTTCATGCTGCAGTATATGGAACGGCATATACGAGTGCGGTGATTCCTCAGTCTGCTCCTATCCATCTTGCCGCCTCTGTTGGCAAGTATCCACAAGACGCGATCTCTCGGAGACTGTGACGGACCGTCTCGGAGCCCTTTGGGTCGTGTCATTTCCATAGCTTCCATAAATCTGGAGGATCATACTTCCTCCTGTGCCACCGTCGGACTGTCTCTTTAATCTTATCTAATCGGCCCATCGGTGTTTTCATCCCTAGTTCCTCACGAGTCCATATTTTTTTACCCTTCGTGCCTTTTAGCGCTTGATCTATGTCAAATTCGAATGGGTCAGATTTATACCATCTCCCACTTTCATCTATTAGACAAGCAATTATTTTTATGGTTCCAGACCTCGGTTGTAAGACTTTTGCTATCTTATCCGAGTACTCCCATCTTTCGCAATAAGCGCCTGGCAAAACTCTCGTTGAATATGGTTTTCCGATAGAATGACCGATTTTTTTACTTGGTATAAAAAATGAATATGAGCTAATGGTTATAGGAATTTGGCCACTGTTATAGCCTCTGATGGTAATTACCCTCTCGGGGTCGCTTGTTAGAGAATGCGCAGAGTCTACAAATTCGTATGCATCTAATTTTATATTTGGCTGTTTATCCTTCCAATGAAAATATGCGTTAGCTATACCGAGAACCAAAGCACAGAGGGCAATGATAGCTGATATTACTTGAAAATCGCTCATTCCGGATGGAGTTGACGAGTTTACTATTGTCAGATTGAGGGACATTATCTATCCCCTCCTCCAGAATTTCCACCAGCCTTTCTTCTTGATCTCCTCTTCTCCGGGCTTCAGGGATAGCTGGCAGATGAGCTGTGCGAGGTGGCCGCAATTCATGACTTCATTCTTCCCTATATCCCAGCTCTTTTGCCTTGGCAAAGGCGGAATCTGACTCTTCTGTTCGATTAAGTGCCTTCAGGGTTTCACCTTTGAAATGCCAAATAAGTGCCTCTTGCGGATCAATTTCAATAGCCTTGTTGAAGGCTTCAAGGGCCTCTTCGTACCTGCTAAGGCCATAAAAGGCAGCGCCCTTGTTATTCCAGAGTATCGCATCTTTTGGATCTAGCTCAATGGCTCTTCCATATGCCTTGACCGCTTCGTCATGCTTTCCAAGATCCGCCAGTGCATTTCCTTTGCAATTCCAGGAGCTTGGATCTTTAGAATTTATCGATATTGCTTTATTATAAGCCTGGATAGCTTCCTCTTTCTTGCCTAGGCCAGATAAAGCCCATCCCTTATTATTCCATGCAATAGCGAACTTAGGTCTTATTGCTATGGCCCGATCATAGGCTTGAATGGCTTCATCATGCTTTCCCGAATTGTCTAGAGCTATTCCCTTGCCATTCCAAGCATCAGCGGATCTGGGATTTATATCGATGGCATTATTAAAAGCGATTATGGCTTCATCAAACCTATCCAATCTATTTAGAGCATATCCTTTTTCATTCCATGCTTCAGCGGATTTGGGATATAGCTCTGTGGCTTTATCAAAGCAGGAGATGGCCTCATCAGACTTCATCAGCTCTAATAAGGCAGCTCCTTTATTCACCCATGCCAATTTGTTCTTGGGATCTTTTCCTATGGCATTATCATAGCATGAAATGGCTTCATCAAATTTTCCTTGATCATATAGATCATCCCCTTTCTTGAGCCATTTACTTGCTTCGCGAGATTTCGGGATTCTCATTCTTGGTTCATCGGAATCCTTGAAATCAACAACACTCTGCGCTTTCTCTGAAGGGGCAACTGAGAATCCAAGCTCCTCTACATTAATGTGGCTTATTCTATCCGTTATCTTGAGAGCAGACTCAAATCGAGTATCATAGCCTCTGCTTATCACAAGCCCTTTGACGGGAACACTCTTGGCAATCCTTTCTTGCACCCACCCCATATAATTCGAGATTTGCCCGAATGTATTTTGGCTAGCTCTGACATTTTTTAGCTCTATCACTGTAAATCGTTTTTTATCCGGTTATAACAGAGAAGATCAATTCGCCCGCCATTCCCTTTGCATATAAATTGCCTTACGGTTTGATTTGAGATCGGGTCATTATATAATTCTAGATTATATTCAAACCTTTTTAGAATATCCAAATTAGCTACCAATGCATCTTCCAGATCTTTTTCCAATCCTATACTTTCCGCTATAGGCAGTCGTTGAGTATTCTCGATGAAATCTTTATATCCTGGATTATTTAAAGCAAGCAAATTATTAAGCTTGTTCCAGTATTCTAGCGATATTTTAAAATTGCTTCCTTGAAAACTGCATCGGAGAGGCCCCCACTCATCAAAATACGGATTCTGTCGCAGGTCCTTTGCATGAAGGGATTGCTCGAACTTATAGAGGACTTCGTAATCGCAGCCATAATCCCATCCCTTATCATTGTCATCTGCAATAGAATATGCATCGCTCTCTGCTTGAATCAAATAGCGGATGTCTTTTTTGGGTGATGTTCTCCATAAAAGAACAAGGTCACCCTCTTTGGTTGCTTTATTGCAGGTCCACCAGCCATCTGAGTCAGCCCCCAATGTGGGATCAAGATCTTCCCGATCGCAACCATCTTCATCCAGATAGTAATCAGGACGAGTCACCCAAAGCCAGTATTGGCGCTCGTTAGATTCTGAAATGTCTAACACCCCTAAGATCCGAATTTCCTGATTGGAAGTTGCTTCATTCGATCGACCCTGATATCTGTATTAGTCCCTTTATCCAATCATCAATGGCCTCTTTTGCGGTATTCATGTCATCCAGCTCTTTTTCCTGATGGGCAATATACTCATTTCTGAAGGAATAAATTTTATCGATAGTATCCAATATATCCTTCTTCTCTGCACCCGCAAATTTGCTTTTGATCGCAGAGAAGATCCCACCGGGCGGAACCCGAGGGCTTTTTGCATACTCCAGACACCATTTCAATAGCCCTATGGGCATTATCCCATCGTTCTCCAGAAGAGTCCGGCGCAAGTTGAACGCTTGCCTCTTATGAAAGCTCTCGTCTCTTGGATGCAGGACGCTCAAATCAGGCTCAAAGAACCTCTGCCTCTTATTGGGATCATCGGGAATGGCACCTTTTAGAGTTGAGATAATGTATCCTTTGGCGGCTTCATCCACTGCTCCCAGAAGCGGAGCGAAGACCGGAGAATAGGAGACTCCTGTCTTGTTCTCCAAGAATTTGAAGAGGGCTATCGCCTCCTGAACGCCCTTTCTCGCTTTCAAGGGCAGGCGATCGAAATCCTCATCGCTAATGAATTCATCCAGTGCTATCTTCTCCAGGTTGCCCTTCTCCAGGCTCAAGGGAGCTTCTATCTTCTCCCGGATGAGGTTCTGCTTGGCTGGTTCGCATAAGGAAAACAGTATCTCAACCTTATTATCATCGATCTGGGAGAAGGTCTCCTGGGGAACATAGAGGTACTCCCATTTGATTCCGCTATCTGAGGCGGCCTGACACCAGGCCATCGCCGCCCGGATCTTGAGGGGAACGTCTATGTCCACCCTTCCCTTGGTCTCAAGCATGACATAGCTGCCTCTATCGTTCAGGATTATGAAATCAGGAGTATAATGAGCCAGCCTGCCGGTATGGGTCTGATAATCGATCCTGATCGCCTCCGGCCCGGCATTTCTGAAGAAGGCCTTGACATCGGGAGCCCGGTCTAAGAACAGGGCCATATCCCTCTCGAAGGCGTTGGTACATGGAACCAGGTTGAAGACGGTCTTGGTGGCCTCAATGGTGGGATGGCGCTCGGAGTGGTTGGCCTGGTAGGGCTTCCATTGAACCACCGATCTGCCGCTGCCAATTGCTCTCTCCTCCAGTTTGATGGTGCTCTTGCTCAGGATGAGTGGCACGAATACGCCCCGAATATGCTCCCTGACATCGTGATCCGCCAGGCGGTTGATCAGGCGCTGGTCGAAGAGGGACACTCTCTCCCCAAAGAGCATGTCAGTCAGGAATATCTCCAGCAGGGGGGCGAGAGAGGAGTGAAGACCATGCAGGCCGGTGATATGCTCCAGCTCGCTGCGGTAGAAGGATATGGCTCCCACTCCGCTCTCCAGCAGGGGGAGCTTGATGTTCATCTCCTCCACGATTTCATTGGTGATGAGCGTTCTTCCTTCGTAGTGGATCTCGTCGGAGGACTGCTCTTTGAGCTTTAAATGTTTAAGGGCTGAGAACTGCTTCTTCACATCCTCAATGGTCAGCCCTTCCAGCTTGGGAATGCGGGTGTAGGCGGGGGAGATGGAAGGGACGAGCATATCCAGTTGATTTAGGTCCTTGTGCTCACCATCGGGAAAGATGCTCACAGTGATCTTGGGAATTTTATCAGGACCTACAATCGTTGGATAAACGCCTTCTTCGCCCAACTGGTCTTGATACAATTCAACGAATTTCCAATGTTCTATGACGGTTAAGATCTCATGAGGGCCGCCGGGGTAGGTCATGCGCCGCAGACCCCGGCCCAGGGTCTGCTCAGGAAGGATGTTGGCATCAGAAGTAAATGGTCGGAGGGGAACAATGGTGGTAACGTTTCGGACGTCCCAGCCCTCCCTGAGCATCAGGACGGATACGATGCATTGATAGGGGCTGGTTCCCTGGTCAAGTTCGCGGGAGAGTTTTCTTAATTCCCTCAGATCCTCGTCTTTGATATCCTTCTCGCTTTCCTCGAATACCGGTATACCGCTCTTCTTTCCGCCCATCCATTTGATCTTGCCTTTGAGGCGGGTGTGGAGGTTTATGGTCCGGCCATTAAGCTCTGAATACAATGAGGAGCTATTCAATTCCCGGGCGATCTGATCTGCGGCCTCGGTATTCTCAGCCATGATGAAGAGCAACGCCTTCTTGCCGCTCTTCTCCCATTCCTCTCTGGAGAGAAGCCAGCGCTTGTATCCGATCATCAGGTGCTGCTGGAATCGGTCTGCCGCATTCTCGCTGGGGCGCTCCACCAGCCCCTCGCCCCGCCCTATAACCGGGATCTTGACTATGCCCGCGTCCACTGCTTCGCCCAGGGGGGTATCGCAGATCACATGCTGGAAGATTCTGCCGTGGTTGTCCTTGGGAGTGGCGGAGAAGTCCAGCTGGGAGACGATCTCTCCTCCGGTTCGATCATGGATGGTCTGGTGGACATATTCAATGGCATCATTCCAGGCACTGTCCGGGTCCCAGAGATGATGGGCCTCATCGTTCAGGACCATAATTTTACGGTGGGAGGTCACCCGCTCCCTCAATGCCTCTCCGGTATCAAGGGCTCTGGACCTGGAGACGGCAGGGCCTAGCCAGTCGTGGCTTTCCATCAGGCTCTTTGACCTGCGTTTTGAGGTGTCATAGAGGCGGTGAATGTTGGTCAGGTAGATCCTGCCCCCGGTGGCAGCTCCGCTGGCCTCGTCCTGGAGGACAACGGAGATGTTCCAGTCCCCTCTCCAGGCTTCGGGGATGAGTGGGTCTGCTTCGAAGACCTTGCCGTCCCCGAAGTCCTCCTTGAGTCGCTCGAAGACGGTGATATTGGGGGCGATGATGAGAAAGTCCCTGGCCAGAATAGAGTCCTCCTCTCGCAGGGAGTGAAAGTAGCTCCAGACTATGGCCAGGCTCATCACTTTGGTCTTGCCCGAGCCGGTGGCCATCTTGAAGGCGTATTTGGGCCAGCGGTCGTCGTCGGGATTCACACCCAGGGCGGTGTCGTAGGAGTCTTCCCCCAGAAATTCGGCGGTGATGGTGGAGAGGGTGCGAATGCCCCGCACTTCGTAGAGGTAGATGAATGTCTCTATGGCTTCTCTTTGGCAGAAGTAGTAGCGGAATGGGATCTGCTGCCCATCATTCTCTTTTAGGTGCTCTTCGCCAAACCAGAAATGGAGCAGGTCTCTGGTGGTCTGGGATGCGCCGGGATAGTCGCTATCTCGCCAGTCTTTAACGAAGCGGCGCAGGTTCTGAGCTATGGGGATATATGAGGGACGGCGGCCTGATATGATCTGGGCGGGATCGCCCTTCCCTTCGCCTGGGGCGCGATATCTGCAGGGCTCTTCAAATGTCTGGTAGAGAGGTTCCAGGGCGGCCAGATTGACCACCGGGCTGGCACCGTTGCTCCGGGCGGTGCCTCTGCTCTCATCGGCTTCAGTCATAGCGGACCTCCACTACGGTGCTGGTATCGCAGCCGAAGATGTCGACCACCTTGATGCAGGCTTTGTAGACACCTTTGCCCGGATAGCCATCAAAGAAGGCATCGCTTGTGGTCTTGAGGCTGCGGTCCCTGCGGGTGCGGTAATCCTGCCACTGGTGCTCGAAGGGCTTGCCCTCCTGCCAGTTGAAGTCCACCGCCCAGAAGTCGATGAAGTCGAAGCCGTCCTTTGCCGCCCGATCCTTGAGAGCAGCCAGCTCCTTGCTGGGGACCTCCGCCAGGGAGGGAATGAACTTCTTGAGAATGATATCCACCTTCTTCTTCCCGGAGACCTTTTTGATTACCGGCTCGGCCTCCAGCACTGCCACCTCAAAGAAGGGTGGTGGAGCGGTCCGGTTCTTCTCCATGATCTCTCTGGGGATGGTGATCAGCCTGATCCGGACCTCTTCGGAGGCCTCGATCTCCTGGCAGACCATCCTCAGATCCATCTCGAACTCCCAGGCCAGGCAGTGGACCTCCTTGCCACCTGCCTCGCGGGCGGCGCGAGCTACGGCCCTGACCTCTTCCCTGGTCAGGAGAGAGTCGATGCTGTCCACATAGACGAAGGCCCCGCCCTTTCTGCCGTGCAGCCATGCTGTCGGATTCGCCAGTGGATCGGCGCGGTAGAATCCCAAGACAACCCGACGGTGATCACGGTCGAAGCCCTGCAGGCGCTCTCTCTGCCACCACTGCCGTTCATATCGGCCCAGGTTGTAGACGTCGAAGGCCCGGTAGGGCTGGCCATCCGCCTGGAGCCTGCGCTGAAGGTCGATCAGCCGCTTTCTGCTGGTGTGGATGGCGAAGCGGCCCAGGTCGCACATGATCCAGCGCCGGCCCAGCCGCTCCGCAACGGCACCGGTGGTGCCAGAGCCGCAGAAGAAGTCGGCGACCAGGTCGCCCTCTTTTGTTAGAGCCTCAATAATTCTTGAGACCAGCTTTTCTGGCTTTTGAGTTGGATAGCCTTGTGCCTCTTTGGAGTACCCCAATGCATTGCCACTAATATCCGTCCAAATATTGGGTAATTGTGAACCTAATTCTTCCCGTTCCTGCAAATAATATTTTTCTCGAATAACATCTGTGAATACGAGTCGGTTGTCATTTTCTAATTTGTGCATACGGCTTTCATTAAAACGCCAGCCCTTTTTTGGGCATGGCCATACTCTTCCACGATTATCTGTGTAATCATAAGTTGTTTGGGGGCCTGGATTCGAAGTTTTGATTATGGGTTGTGTCGTATATGCACCACGTCCATCTCCATCATCTTTATTATATAATTTTCTCATTTCATCTGACAATTCACCACGAAAACCAAAGAACTGATAGGTATCTGACTTAGTGCACCAAATAATATAGTCAGAATTCTTGGGCAAATTACCCGAAACGGTTTTTCCAGCAGAAGTTCGCTGCCATACTATTTCATTTAGAAAATGTTCTTCTCCAAAAACTTCATGCAGCAATAACCGTATATAGACATTGACTCTCTGGTCACAGTGAACGAGGATGTGACCACTTTCAGCCAATAAATCATGCATCAATACCAATCGCTCGTATATCATATTGAGATATGAATCAGTGCCATTTCCCCACATATCTCGATAGGCCACCATTTCTAGGAGTGATTGGTCTTTTTCTGCAACATCATCAAAATCACCCAAAGGCACCTGCATCGTAAAGTCCGCCCCCACATCGAAGGGCGGATCGATGTAGATCAGGTCGATCTTGCCCCGGAAGTCCTTCAGGAGCGAGGCCATCACCAGCTTGTTATCGCCCCAGATGAGCATGTTTCGAAAGTCATACTGCCGGGTGGTCTTCAGCTCTCCCAGGGTGGTCTGACCCCCGGCCAGGGCCTCGCTCCTGGGCATGTCCACGGTCTCAATCTTCTGCATGGGCATGGCACTGCCTGCAACGTCCACCGGGCGGCGAAGACCGTACTCATCATACTTGCCGTCCCAGACCAGCTCGGTCTTCCTCCCACAGAGCGGATGGAGGTTGTCAGGCCCCCGGCGGACGGGCTCAGTCAAGGCAGAAGGCCTCCCGGAGGGGAGCGATGACGGGAAATAACTGTGCAGCAGGCTTTGCAGACGTGGGGCAGATCGTCAATTATTATAATCCTCCTGGCGACGGCTTTGCCCTGGCGGACGAAAAAGCTTTTGCATGAACGATATTCTGTACGAAAAGCATTTATGCCCGAAGGGTATTATTTAATTAGTTACCCATTGGGATGTGCGCTTTGCGCATAGATGACCGATGGGAGTGATCTTTATACTTTTCCGAAGAGATAATCTCTAGCGATGATGAAATTGGGCTTGATTACGTCATAATACCTGCTATCGTTCTTCTCGAATTTCCTATATACGCTGCCACAGATGGAATCTGCACACTGTATGCCTCTGCTGTTATGCGACCGCTCCCATTTAACGTAAAGCCTTCTGTCCTTGAGCAACGGATTGACTTTCATGGGAAGGTACCTGGCCAAATCCCGCTTTATTGCCCTATCAGTTGAGCGCTGATCAACATAAACAGTGATATGCTCCGCTGAGTATCCGCTCTTAACAAGATTTTCGATCAAATAAAATAACATTAAGTTATATATTAAGTTATTATCGGGATGGTTTTGGAATTCCTTATCGATTTTTTCCTTCTGAACATGGATATATCCAAACCTTCCTTTCAGCTCAGCCAGGCAAGTTAAGAACTCCATTTTTATTTCAGGACTCATATCATGAAAATGCAACTCTCTAGGTTCTTTTCCTTTAAGCCCTTTTATCTCAGACTTCATATTATCTACACAAAGTTTATAATTTTTGTTTGAGAAAAATGCAAAGCCGATAATGAAGTTTTGGGTAGTGCCAGCAACACCAGCTTCATCAATAAAAATGTGTAGCATGCGCCTTTTGCCCCCAATTATGAATGCAGGCTAAATAGGCATCCGCTCAAACTGGAGAAAGCCTGGAGGATAAATCTGCATCTATATCCTGAATATCGTTCTGCATGATGCTTTGCAGCTCCCCCAGGTGGTCTGGCCTCCGGCCAGGGCCTCGCTCCTGGGGATATTCACGGTCTCGATCTTCTGCATGGGCATGGCGCTGCCTGCAACGTCCACCGGGCGGCGAAGACCGTACTCATCATACTTGCCGTCCCAGACCAGCTCGGTCTTCCTCCCACAGAGCGGATGGGGGTTGTCAGGCCCCAAGCGGACGGGCTCAGTCAAGGCAGAAGGCCTCCCGGAGGGGAGCGATGACGGGAGATAACTGTGCAGCAGGCTTTGCATGCGTGGGGCAGATCGTCAATTATTATAATCCTCCTGGCGACGGCTTTGTCCTGGCAGACGAAAAAGCTTTTGCATTGGAAGCTTATTTAGCCTGCATCCCACAGTTAGGTATATGATGGCCAAGCTAACCGCAATGATGGTTATCGAGATGCATGATTATCTCATAGAGACCGACGGCGGAGAACCTGGCATCCGTGATATAGGAACACTAGAATATTTAGTCGATAGTATTAATCTTGAGGCGGAGCTTTTCAGAAAAGCTGCATGGGCGCTATATCTAGCAGATCGTCATCCTTTTTGGGACGGGCAGAAGAGGACAGCTTTCCAGCTTTCGGATTTCATATTAAGGGATGCTGGCTATCATATCCATGCAGAAGATGAAGAGATAATTCAAGCCTTAATCAAAATAGCGGAATATAAATGCGATGTTGAGAAGATAGCAAGATGGGTTCGCAGGAAGGCCCGCCGGCTGGAAGGCGGCAGGCAGCTACATCTTGGATAGCTTCTTTAGTACCCGGCGATTGTGGTACGTGCTCTCTTTAAAGTGCTCACGCTGCTCAGGAGAAAATGACTTAAGCCTTTCGTCCACTAAATCCCGGTCGGCTTGTCGATGTCTCATCATCATGGCCATAATATCCACTCATCTCGTAGGAGAGATATAGGTTTCGATGTGGCCTGCATCACACCGCCAGGGATATGATCAAACTTCAAATCCCTTAAGGGCGCATGAGGAATAGTGCTATGTTCGCTGAGTATATCCAAGCGGCTTTATCAAAGGCAACTCATGAGATCATCGAAGACCAAGAGCTTTTCTACGGCGAGATCACCGAACTTCGAGGAGTGTGGGCTACAGGAAAAACCCTGGAAGAATGTGGTGAGAACTTGAAGGGCGTCATCGAAGGCTGGATAGCCTTAAGACTGCGATTGGGTTTAGCCATACCTCCTATCCCACATCCCGCATGTCTCTCATCCGATATAGCATTTTTCACATCCTAGGCCGAACAACTTGATAATTTTAATTTGTTCTTCATTTAGATTAATGACCTCTCGATGAACCGATCCCTTCAGTTCAATAATTGCCTCATTTATATTCCTGAACTTTTGGAATATCCATTTCAACGTAGGACATTGCGTGGGTTTCCCTAGCTGGTTTAACACAGTTTCTCCTGATTCTTTCAGCCTCTTCCGAATCATCCATTCTGCAATCGAATAGATCAACAGAGATAGAACCATTATCATGGATAGAGCTTCGATCCTTTCCTCTTTCTTGAGATAGACTTCTGCCACTCGGAAGCTTTTGTCTTTTAGGAATCGAAAGCCTTTCTCGACAGCGTTTTGGCCTTTGTAATATTGAAGCATCAATTCCCCCTCGAGAGTCTTATCGTTACTCGCCAGGACGAATCTGCCAAGTCTAGATCTCTCGTTAGCGATCGTTGCCTCATTTCGCTGAACTTCTCCTTCAATGAGATAGCCTTTCTCAAGCTGCTCATCCTTCTTTGGACGGCCTCTCTTTGAGTCGATGCGTTTGGAGATTTCACATATACTTAAGCCAGTTAGTGTGAAATGAGGATTTTCCGATATCCATCGATCTGCAGCCTTTCTGGCATCAGCTTCACACGCAAAAACTATATATCCCAGTTTCTTAAGCGATTTTCGCGCTTCAGTGAACTCTTTGCCGATCCGTCTATCGAAAGTCTTTGCCTTACTAGCATGCATTTCTCTGGAATCGACCACAACCCACTTCTGATCTATTCCTCCATAGTTAATTTCCGTCTCAAAGATACTATATCGATCATCAGAGCATGTTTTCATCTCTAGATCTAGTCTCTGAAGATCTTTAACCTCACGAACGGTTGTTGGAACGCGAGTTATCCATAGAGTGCTATCGCCAAGAAGACGAATATTCTCGGAACTGAAGAGGGCGCTATCTGCCGCAAAGTAGTTCTTTCCGGAGAAGTCCAGATTAGACTTGAACATCTGAATCGTCTCAATAAGAGTTTTCTTATCCGATTTATTTCCTGAATGGGCCTGGACAAAGAGAGGAATACCGCATTGATTGGTCACCATGCTCACAATGAACTGTTTTAGATCCCAGCGACCGTCTTTAGGATGACCAAGAGTTATCTCCATAGCAGGATTGCAGTCCAGTCCTTCGTAATCGCCATGAACACCAAAACTCGTGGTATCAACATGGTAGATATTAGTGCCAAAAGCGAGCTGTTGCATGCATTTCATGGCTATATTATTGAAAAGAGCCGTCGAGCCAAATTTATTGATCCGGTCGAGGGTTCTGCCGACAACATCCTCGTTAAAATCTTCTGGGACAACACCAGGATTAAAAAGACGTTCTAGCGCTAAATTTTCAAAGTAGCTGGGAAATATATACAGTCTGCGTTCCGCGAAACCCAATCCGTTGATCACCATTGCTTTTATTATCGCAGAATGGCTCAGTTTGCAGTTACGAGTCTTAGGAATCGATTCATCAATCACCTCTGAAATTCCCAAAGCATCGAATATCGCGGCAACTAAACCTAAGTGGTCAAGCGATAGCGTTGATAATTTCATTTCAAGCCCCTTCATATCCCTTTTCCACTTAAAAGATCATGTCAACATAAAAATGTTTCATAAAAGAAATGCCACCTGCGGGATGTGGGTCCTATTAACGGGCAGGGGATTTAACTGTTGATTTGCCGAATCCGCATAAACAGGATATTGGTGTTGGCCTGCTCAAGAAGATCCTGAAGCAGGCCGAGATAAGCCGCGATGAATGGCTTTCATCAATCTGAGTCTCTGTAAACTTGCACCTTTCATTCATTAAATCAAATATTAACGGACAAAATAGTATCAAAAAATTGGAAATTCATGCTCCGGTTGGGATTTGAACCCAAGTCGAAGGAGTGAGAGTCCTACATGATTGGCCGAGCTACACTACCGGAGCGCGGATGGGGGGTAGTTGTTACTATCATTTAAGGCTTTTGGCCCTGTAGAAAGCAGTCGCAACACTCCTTCAGTGCGCACTCCTCATGCTTCGGCCCACGGGCTCGGCAGATCTGCCTCCCGTGGCGGATCAGGTTCAGGTGAAAGGAGTGGTAGCATTCGGGGGGGACTATCCTCTCCAGGGCTTTTTGCGCCTTCTCCGGCGATAGGTTTTCAGGAACAAGGCCCAGCCGCTGCGAGACCCGGAATACGTGGGTGTCCACGGGCATGAACGGCATGCCAAAGGCAAAGAGCAGGACAATAGACGCCGTCTTCGGCCCAACGCCTGGCAAGTCCAGGAGGTAGCTCATGGCCTCGTCCTTATCCATCCCCTCCAGAAAGCCGATATCCATCGCCCCCCGGTCCCTCTTTATACTGAGGAGGACCTCCTGTATCCGCAGGGCCTTGATATTCGCCAGACCCCCCTCCCGGATGCAGTCCGCCACCTCTTCCGTTGGGGCCAAAAGGAGCGACTCATAATTCCCGTAGTCCCTCTTCAGATTGGCGAACGCCCGCAGGCTGTTGATATCGCTGGTATTCTGTGAGAGTATGGTCATCACCAAAAGGTCCAGAGGATCGATATGATCCTGCAGGGGAACGCCATACTCCTCCTCCAGAATACGAATGCAAGCTAGAACCTTATCGCCGACCTTCTGCTTTGCCATCCCTGCGGAGACTGGCTCCTTTTGCCTTAAAGCTTATTGCGAACAACCAGTCAGCAAAAATTTATCAACCTGTGAATTAAATAGAGAGCAAATGGATTTTGTGGACATCTACCCCTTTCTAGTGGCCATGCTAATTGGAGCTCTCATCGGCACTGAGCGCCAGCGCCGTCTGGCGGAGGAGAAGGTCCGGGGCGTAGCAGGCCTGAGGACCTTCATCCTGATCTCCCTGTTAGGCGCCCTGTCCGCCACCCTGGCCGCCCACTATGGATCCCTCTTTGCCGTCGGCGCTCTCTCCTCATTTATCATTCTGGTGGCGGTGGGCTACGCCTCCGCCGTCAGCTCCCTGGGAAGGATAGATCTCACAGCCGCCGTGGCCGCAGTGGTTGCATTCGTCCTGGGAATGCTGGCCAATGATCCTGATAAGATCGCCCTGGCCGTCTCCCTGGCAATCATCACCACCTGGATCCTGGCCACCCGGACGGTCACACACCGCTACGTCGAGGCCTTGAACGAGGCGGACCTGCTCGACACCCTCAAGATGGGAATAATCGCCCTGGTGATCTATCCCATACTGCCCCTGGAGGCCGTCGACCCCTGGAGGGTGATCAACCTCCGCCAGATCTGGCTCTTCGTGATCCTGGTCAGCCTGATAGGCTACACCGGCTACATCCTCATCCGCATCCTGGGGGCGGAGAGAGGCCTTACACTGACCGGCATCCTGGGAGGCCTGGCCTCGAGCATCGCCGTCACCACCTCCCTGGCGGAGGAGTCGAAGATCAATCCCCAGCTACTATCCTCCGCCGTCTTCGCCACGGCCATCGCCAGCAGCACTGTCTTTCCCCGAGTCTTTTTCATCGCCGCAATAGTAAACAAGGAAGTTTTGCCAGACCTTTTCATACCCCTCCTGACCATGACCGCTGTAGGCGTTGCCCTTGCCTACATATCTCACCGCAAAAGCCCGCCCCAGGGGGGCGAGGTGAAGGTCTCCGATCCCTTCCGCATCCTCCCCGCCCTCAAGCTGGGCTCGCTCTTCGCCCTGGTCCTGATCATCTCCCGCCTTGCCGGCCTGTACTTTGGGGATACGGGAATCTATGCAGCCAGCATACTCTCAGGTCTCGTGGATGTCGATGCCATCACCCTGAGCATGGCCACCTTAGCCCGGTCGACCCTTACTCCCAGCATGGCTGCCACCTCCATCACCCTGGCGGTGATCGCCAACACCCTGGTGAAACTGGGAATGGCTTATCTCCTGGGGAGCAGAGAATTCGGCAACCGGACAGCGGCAATCCTTCTGCCCATGGCCCTGGCTGGAATCCTCTCAATGCTCCTGATCTAAAGAGATCTTGATATAATATAGGAAAAAGAAAAGATGGGCCCGACGCGGTTCGAACGCGTGATCCCCGCCGTGTAAGGGCGATGTCATAACCAGCTAGACCACGGGCCCTGCCCCTTTACTATCTGCTCGTCATATTAGATCTTATCGCTTAGCCCGGGCGAACAAGCCCGGCCGGCTGCCGGGCAGCTCGCGACCTTTTGGGCTATTCTGAGTTTTCTCAACTGCATAATTCAGGACCTGGTTTTTCGCTCCTCCTCTCCGCGGATGAACATTCCCGTCCGGGTCTCATCCAGCAGCTTTTTCGAGGGCTTGGCCGTGGCCAGGCTGACCACGATCATCGCTGCCACTGAGATGACAAATCCGTACATGCTGGGGTGCATGGGCATGGGGGCGATGAACTTGGCATAATAGCTGAAGGCGAACGTCCCCACCAGTCCCAGGATCATCGAGGCCAGAGCCCCCTCCCGAGTGGCCCGCCGCCAGTACAGCCCGGCGAACAGCGGTGTTACAAAGCAGGCCAGCATCACTCCGATGGCCATCCAGATCAGCCAGGCCAATAGCTCCGGGGGATTGGACCAGGCCAGGTACAGAGTGATAACCGTAGAGGCGACTATCGCCGCCCGGCTGAGCAGGGTGATCGACTTCTCCGAGGCCTCCTTGTTGATGAACTGCCGGTATATGTCCCAGCTGACATAGCTTCCTATGGTCAGCATCAAGCGGTCGGTTGTGGACATCACAGCGGATAGGACTATCACCGCCACCAGAGGGGCGAATATCCCCGGAAAGACATACTCCGAGGCCACAATGAAAGAGTAGTCTGCAGGATTGGAGACCCCGGTAGGCATGGCAATCATCCCCTCCTCGGCCATCGATCGGGCAGCAAACCCGGTGATCTTGCAAATGTACATGATCACCGCATAGATGACGAAAGCGGCAAGGGGGGCCCACTTGAAGTACCGGTCCTCTCTTGCGGCCAGCACATTGTTTACCACATGAGGAGCTGCTGCCAGGCCGAAGGTGAGCAGGAAGAAGAAGGAGACCAGGTACATGGGGGTCATGAAGGCATAGCCGGCATAGGGCGGGTGGACCTGGGGATACCACAGGTGGGTCATATTGACATCCATCTCCGCTAAGACGGTATTAACATGGGTCAATCCGCCGGCAGCATCGATCACCGCCGGACCGACGAGCAGCACCCCCAAGAGAATCATCATCCCCTGGATCAATGAGGCCATGCCGATGGCATACAGCCCTCCCAGGATGGTGTAGCCCATGACGATGACCGCACCGATCACCAGAGCCCACTGATAGGGTATCTTGAAAAGCCATGACAAGACCATGCTGATGGAGATGTACTGGCCCACCAGATAGATGATGGAGATGAAAACCCCGATTATGGCGGATGTTCCTCTGATCCCCCGGGGGCTGTAGAAGCGGTGGGCAAAATAATCCTGCATGGTCACATAACCGGTCTTGGCGGCGACCGCGTGAAGCTTCGAGCCGAAGAACAGTATGCACACCGCAGCGCAGAGGGGGACGAATATCTGCTCCCAGATGCTCGGCCAGCCGGTGGCATATCCCAGACCCGCCACCCCCAGGATGGTCATGCCGCTGCAGATGCTGGATACCACGAGAAGAGTGAAGGTCCAGAATCCCAGGTTCCTTCCCGCCACCAAGAAGTCCTCGGAGTTTTTAATCTTCTTGGAAGCGAAAGCTCCAATGGCGATGAGCCCTATGAAATAGACAGCAACAACAACCAACGTGGTAATATCCATATCCATCACCACCTCAAAGCCCATATCAGGAGCAGAATCGAGATGAATACTGGTACAATGATGATTCCTATGAACGTCTCTGTCGGTAGTCCTAAGATCAGATTAATCCCTCCATAGTGTTACGTGTGAGCATGGTTCAGATTGAGGATCTAATAAAGCTAACCGTTCTGAACTGAGGGTGTTCAACTTCATAGCAGCGCGGAGTCCCCATCGTTCACGGTGGGGAGGAGCGCGTGCGAATATCCTCACCTACAATAACTTTATATGGCATTGAGTGAAACCGTCATGCCTGGCCAGGCACCCATGAGGCATGAAAATGTGGGTTTAGGTTTATATCCAGGAATGATCATCAGCCTAAATTATGAGACAGGTAATCAAAGGCGAAGCGTTTCTGGAGGATTCATAAGTCCCCGTGAGTGAAACTGCCTTGAGCAACAGTTAGTACCCATGAATGTCGCCATACAGGCACGCGTATCAAATTTAAAGAAATAACATGTTGCTCTGCCCATCTCAAGGAGATTTAGCATGGAGCCGGTTCTGGATAGTTGCGCTGGAATGGATGTTCACGAGAAGAAAGTAGACGTATGCATTGCTCATGGCCCTCTTGAGAAATCTCCGAAGTTCGAGATCAGGACCTTCTCAACCATGACCTCAGATCTCGAAGACCTGAAATCCTGGCTGAAGAAATATAATGTCACAACAATCGGCATGGAAAGCACCGGCGTCTATTGGAAACCGATCTTCAATATAATGGAAGGAGAGTTCACAATAGTTCTTGCCAATGCTCAGCGCCTCAAGGCCATTCCTCGAAAGAAAACCGACATCATGGATTGCAAGAGAATCGCCAAATTGCTGAGATATGGACTGCTTCCCAACAGCTTCATTCCGCCAAGAGAAATCAGAGAGTTGCGTGATCTCAATCGCACTCGAAGAAAGCTGGTTGGAATGATGACCTCAGAGAAGAATCGACTGACAAAAGTGTTAGAATCATCGAATATCAAGCTCAGCTCGGTTGTATCCAAGATCTCTGGCGTTTCATCAATGGCTATGATTCGATCTCTTCTGGAAAAGGATAGGCTTTCCAAAGAGGAAATCTCTCAGTTGGCTAAAGGCTCACTCAAGAAGAAAGTTGATCTGCTGGAGAAAGCCCTTGATGGAAAATTAACTGATCATCACAGGTTCCTCCTAAAAATGCATATGGAGAATCTCGATCATCTTGCCAGGCAAATCGCAAAAATCGATGAACAGATCGAGAGAAAAATGATCCCTTTTCAAAAGGAGTCTAACCTGATCCAATCGATTCCAGGAATCAGTAAGGTCAGCGCATCTGCCATCCTGGCAGAAATCGGGACAGACATGTCTCAGTTCCCTGACGAAGCACATCTTTCTTCTTGGGCGGGAGTTTGTCCAGGCAATAATGAAAGTGCTGGCAAGAAAAAGAGCGGAAAAACCCAAAAAGGAAATTCTTTTTTGAAAGGAACGTTGGCTGAGGCCGCATGGGCTGCCTCAAAGGTCAAACGCTCCACCTATAACGCTTTCTATCAAAATATTGTCAGACGGAGAGGCAAGAAAAGAGCTCTTGTGGCTCTAGCGCATCGCATGCTCATGGACATCTACCGTGTTCTCAAAACTGGAGCACCTTATCAAGATACAGGCGCCGAGGAAGCTAATGAACGAGCGACGAAGAGAAAAGAACGGTCGATGATCAGATTACTTGAAAAGGCAGGATACGAGGTCGTAAGGACATGCACCTCAGAAATAGCGGCTGCATAGGTATGCGTAAGGCCCATTTTCATATCAAACATACCTGATAATGCAGCTCATAAAGACCATTGTCCTGAAGCTAGATGTGCCAGATAATGATCTAGCCGAGCTGCTAGCAACTTTCTCTCGCGGCATGAATTATGCCTCACAAATTGCGTTCGACATCGGTAAGCCCATTGGAAGTGGACAGCTCCAAAAAGCGACTTACAAGCATCTACGGAACAATCTTAACCTGAAATCGCAAATGGCTTGCAACGTGGCCCGCCAGGTATCAGGAGCTTACAAGACACTTCAGAGTCAGATCGACAAAAAGGAGTCTGAATGGCAACTCCTGGATTTCGATCCAACATCCGCAACATTCTCGTTTGAACGCGATTTCGGCATATCTGGAGATACATTGAGCATAACCACACTGGCAGGGCGCAGGAGATACAAACTCCTGAACTATCGATATGCTCAGAGATACTTCGACGGGTCCTGGAAATATCTAGCATCCAAGCTTTGTTTACACAAAAACGGAGCTTACTTTTTCCATTTGGCCTGTGCGAAGGATATTCCAGACAGGAATATAGTCGATGCATCCACTTTCATGGGGGTAGATGTTGGCATTAATTGCCTGGCGGTTGCATCTACCACAGACAAGCAATGCAAGTTCTTCGCAGGTGGTGAGATCAAGAACCACAGGAACATCCGATCCAAGGAACGCCGGAGATTACAGAAGGCAGGTGGTCGTTATTTGGGCACTCGGTCCTCTATGAGAACTCTCAAAAAAATAGCGGGCCGAGAGACACGGTTCATGACCGCCGTTAATCATAAGGTATCCAAGGACCTGGTGAAATTCGCTACAGATAACGGTGTTTCGGCAATCGGTATGGAAGATCTGACGGATATCAGAAAGAGAACGGAAAACAAGGTCTCTACAGAATTCAGGTACGAGCATAGCAGTTGGGCATTCAGGCAACTACAGGCTTTTGTGGAATATAAAGCCAAAGAAGCCGGGATAGCTGTAATTTACATAAATCCTGAATATACTTCCCAAACCTGCCCCAGATGTAACCACATCAGCCGAAATAACCGCCGTGGTGTAGCCTTCCGATGCGAAAAATGCGGTTACGAGACCCATGCCGATAGAGTTGGTGCTATGAACATCGAGCACCGAACACGAGATTTGAGGTATATCCTTGAGTCTCAGGGTGGTTTAGTCAGCCCACCAGACGCGACACGACTTTTTGCGTAGTCGCAAGCCGCGCCCTTCAGGACGCGGTAGTTGACCTGAGAGCTTTTATAGTGATCTCGCCACATCTTGAGGGATGAGCGAGCTACTTTCCACCTCCGGCAACAGACTTCTGGGGCTTTGCGATGACGCCTCTAGAGCTGTGGCCTCCTCTATCCGGGATATGATCGGCACCGCGTCCGGCGGGCAGATGGTGAACATGGGTGCAGACGGCACTCCCACCAAGGTGATCGACCGCGCAGCAGAGAATGCGGTCCTGGATGTGTTGCAGTCGTCGGGCATGGGCTTTTTGGTGCTGAGCGAGGAGAGGGGAGAGGTGAGGATAGGCGAAAATCCCGACCATTTCCTTCATCTCGATCCCCTGGATGGGACATTCAACGCCATTTCTGGCATACCATTCTACGCCCTGTCAATCTACATCAGCGGGGATGATTGCCGGCTGGGATACATTTATGATCTCGCCCGAGGGCAGAGATTCTATGCTGAAGCGGGCAGAGGGGCTTATGCCGGATCGGGAGAGAGGATATGCGTATCCCGGAATGAGGACTTCAAGAATTTCAGCATCTCTGCCTATACCATCAGGCCTAACACCGGCCGCATAACTGGAATAGGAAACAGGGTTAGGAGGATTCGAACCTTGGGGAGCGCTTCCCTGGAGATGGCGCTGGTCGCCAGGGGAATGCTGGATGCATTTGTCGATTTGCGGGGGATGATGAGGGTGGTGGATGTGGCTGCTGGTATCCTGATCATCGAGGAGGCGGGTGGAAGGGTATCCGATTCAGATGGAAACCAGCTCCATATGGCAGGAGACATGTGGCAGAAGAGGTGTCTCGTCGGCTCCAATGGCCTGCGGCATGAGGATCTGCTTAAGCTAATAGACGGTGGTTGCGATTAGGATCGGATTTGTCTCCCGCAGGGAGGAGGAGTCTGTCTTGCTGGCAGAGAGGCTCATGGATGAGATCGAGTCCTGGAATAGCGGTGTACAGATCCTGGCAGACGGGGATCTCGCCCTAACGATTGGAAGGCCGCCCTCATCCGTTCAGGAGATGGAACGGCTGAAAGTGGATTTTATTGTCTCCATAGGAGGAGACGGCACCATACTCAGGACTATTCATAAGATGGCAGATCCGGTGCCAATACTGGGGATAAACATGGGCACCCTGGGCTTTCTAGTGGATGTGGAGCCTGCGGATGCTCTGGAGACTATAAAGCGCCTGCTTTCGGGATTCGTGGTGGACGAGCGTTCCCGGCTGAAGCTGCTTTTGAACGGGGTCTGCATGCCCCGTGCCACCAATGAGATCGCCTTTTTAACCGCCAGCCCGGCCAAGATGATCGAGTTCGAGATCCTGGTTGACGGCTCCCTGATGGAGGACTTCCGGGCGGATGGGGTGATCATAGCCACTGCCACCGGCTCCACCGCTTATGCCATGTCCGCCGGAGGGCCCATCGTCGACCCCCGGGTGGATGCCATCGTCCTGGTTCCCATGGCCCCCTTCAAGCTCTCCAGCCGCCCCTGGGTGATGCCCGGGAACAGCGTCATCGAGGTCCGGCTCAAGCTGCCTGAGAAGGAGGCGCTGGTGGTGGTTGACGGCCAGAGCTCGACGAACATATCCACTAAGGATTCAATAGTGATAAGCAAAGCCAAGACCCCGGCCAGGTTTGTGAAGGCTGCAAAGGACGGCTTTTACGCCAAGGTGAAAAGCAAGCTGGCCTAGGCAATCAGGCAATCGAGCTGGCTCTCAATTCGCCATATCATGCTAATGCCGCCAGCCTTCAGCCCACCTCTCTTTTAAGCATCAGCGTGGCAGCGATGAACATCAGCATGAAGAAGGCTCCCAAAAAGATGAGATCCGGCAAGATCTGATACAACGATGCTCCCTTGAGCATTATCGCCCTCAGGGCGTCGCTGGCATAGGTCAGGGGCAGAATGTTGGAGATGGGGCGGAGGAAACCCGGAACGGACTGAACCGGCCAGAACACCCCGCACAGCACTATCTGAGGAATGATTACAATGGGGATGAACTGCACCACCTGAAACTCGCTTCTAGCGAAGTTGGATACGAACGAGCCCAGAGCAAGTGCGCCTGCGCCCAGCAAGAGGATTATGGCGAAAGCATCCAGAGGGCTTCCCTTCATTGGCACGCCGAATAAATAGATCACGATCAAAAGAGTGGTTGCCGACTGGATAATGGCCACCAGGCTGAAGCCCAGGATGTAGCCGGAGACGATCTCCACCCGGCTCAGGGGCGAGACCATGAACTTCTCCAGCGTCCCCAAGGTCCTCTCCCGGAGAAAGGATATGGCGGCGATGATGAATGCGAAGAAGAATGCCACCAGGCCTAAAATCGCCGGGCCGATGGTATCGATCATCTCCAGGTCGTAGCCGAAGATGTAGCGAGTGATGATGGGCGGATATGAATCGGTCCGGATCGACACCTCCCTGCTCACTCCGGTCTGCACCGCAGCCATAACCCTCTCCGAGATCTGCAGGCTGCTGGAGTCAAGCAAAACCCCCACCTCTTCTGGCTGGATGACTACCGCACCATCCAGCCTGCCCTCAGAGATGAGCTTCTCTGCGTCCGACTGCGAGCCAAGATAGAGGATATCGAAGTCGTCTAAGGATGCGATGTAGTCACGCAACGGTTCATGGCCTCCGCCGTCCACCAGACCCAGCTGAACCCCTGTCATCTCTCCGGAGAGGGCATAGCCGAAGAGTATCATCAGGACGACAGGAGCGAACAGGATCAGGCCGATGGTGCGCCGGTCTCTTTTAAGCTGACGGACGACCCTCAGGGCAACAACGCCCACACGCTCCGGTTTTGGCCTTTTCATGCCCCCTCCGAGAGGCGCAAGAAAGCCTCCTCCAGCCTGGGCTCAGAAAGCCTGATATCCCGGGGAGATATCTGGGCCAAGACATCTTTGATCTGAGCATGGCTCTTGAGGGTGACCGTCACCACCCCACCATCGATCTCTGCCTCAAATCCCAGCGACTGCAGCAGAATAGCATCATCCTCCGGCTGGGCCAGCCAGAGACGGAGCCTGGGCCCCAGGCCTGCCTGGTTCAAAATCTCCTCCGGGCTGCCCTGGGCGGCCATCCTTCCCGCCCGCATGTAGCCCACCATCTGGCACCGTTCCGCCTCATCCATGAGGTGGGTGGTGATGATCACCGTCTTTCCCGCCTCGGCCATGCTCTGGAAATACTCCCAGAAGGTCTTCCTCAGGCGGGGGTCTATCCCTACAGTGGGCTCGTCAAGCAAGAGCAGCTCAGGCCGGTGGACGAGGGTACAGGCCAGTGAGAGCCTCTGGTACATCCCGCCGGAGAGGGCTCCTGCCAGGCGTTTGCGGTGTTCGGAGAGGTCGACCATTCTCAGCAGCTCTTCAATCCTGTCCTCTCGATCCTGGCCCTTTATGCCATAGAGCCCGGAATAAAACTGCATGTTCTCCTCCACCGTCAGGTCGGGATAGAGGGCCTTATGCTGGGTCATATAGCCGATCCGGGAGTAGATCTCCTCCACATCAGAGACTGGCCGATCCAGAACCCTCAGCTCTCCAGAGTCCAGGCGGAGCAACCGGACTATCGCCCGGATGAATGTGGTCTTGCCCGAGCCGTTGGGCCCCAGGAGGCAGTAGGTCACCCCGCGGGGAATGTCCACATCCAGCCCGTCCAATACCCTCAACTGTCCGAAGCTCTTGGTCGCGCCGCGGGCCGAGACGGCCGGGCTTTTATCGACTGCCATGAACCTCAGACCCTCTTTTTTCTGCGGATGAATATTATCAGCACCGCAGCCAGCAGGGCGAGAAAAAGTAGAATAGCCAGCGCCCATTCCCTGCCCTCCTCCTCGATTCTCACATAGGCGTTCTCCCAGTCGGTCAGGCCCTCCCTGCGGCTGTCGGAGAACTGGAAGAGGATTTTTAGCTGGTAGTTCTTGCCGGGAAGGGCGTCCTTGGAGACATCCAGCTTATAGAGAAGCTCTGCCTCCTCCTGGGGTGCAAGGGTGGGGATGGGAGACTCGTCAACGCTCACATACAGGCCGCTTTCCGGACGGAGACGGGCGACGAGGTCGGACGCCCGGTCGTCCCCCACATTCTTCACCCTTATCCGGATCACATTCCCCTCCGAGCCCGGACGGAGAGAGGTGGGTGTGACATTGAGGACCTGAAACTGAGCCCCGCTTCTCCTCTCCACAATCAGTTCGATGGGAATGGTCTGGCTGAGGGAATCGTACCAGTAATAGACATCCGGGTTCTCCGGCCGGTCTTCATCCTCTTTCGCCGCCACGTCCTTCTGATAGGTGTAGTTGACCTGGGCCAGCAAGCGGTAGCTGCCGGGGAGGGCGTTCTCATAGGCCTCCAGGGGGAACTCCAGCCGGGATGAGGTCTGGCCCTCGCGGATGTTGCCGGGAAAGGCCACCGAGCGCTTGATATCTATTGCGCTCTGGTTCTCCGCCCGGAGGAGGACGGAGACATCCTGGGCCACAGTCCTCTGCTTTTCCAACTCCAGTTCCCTTTGGGCTGCCAGGATCTCCTCTCTTTTGTTGGCTGCCGGCTCCTCGTTTATCTGAAAGGAGGTTATGCGCCCCCGGTTGGTCAGGGTCATGGTGAGGGCGGTCTCCTCCCCCTGATAGATGCGAGACCTGTCCAGGGATGCGGTCAGATTGGGGGTGCCGTAGACCTTGTAGTAGTCGGCTGAGAACCTCTCCGGCGGGATGGGGGCTCCGCTCTCGGCGGCCAGCCCGAGGAGGACCGAGGATAAGGATAGAATCAGAGATGCAACGAATACGAACCTGGCAAGGTGCAGGGCGGCGTACTTCTCTGAGTCGTCAATTGATCTTTTGTTTTTTGACCATTTGTCAATCATGGACCAATCCTCCTTCAGCCGGCGTGACCGGGCATGACAAAAATCCGAATAAGAATATGGTGCTTTTGCTATTTAGAGATTCCCATTTCTACTGGCCCCTCAATCCTTGCAGCCAAGTCGTGGCAGGAACATGGGCACCCTCAGCCGATACTCCTCGTATGCCTTTCCGAACTCCTCTTTCAGGGATCGCTCCTCATGGAGGGCACCGAGATAAAAGTAGAATGTGGCCATGATATTGAAGGTCAGAAGATTCATGGTCATGATCGGGCTGGTCCAGAGGAAGAGAATGGCAAACAGGAAGAGTGGGTTTCTCAGGTGGCAGTAAAGGCCGCCGGTCACTAGAGCTCGCTCCCGGCCCGGACGGGGCCGCCCCTCTAGCCCCAGGAAGTCCAGAACGCCTGTCTGGAAAAGGGTGATCAGCAGCATGGCAGCCGCCAGGAGCTGGGCGGCGGCCATCAGCCCAAAAGCCGGCCAGGGAGCGATGTAGATGACCTCATCCGGTAGATAGAGGAGGATAAAGATGAAAGGCAGCAGCATAATCAGGGCCAGCAGATTGAAGGCCAGCCGCCCCCAGCGGTCCAACGCCCCGCACGCCCTCTCCTTTGCCCATCTCTTGAACCGGGGATCGGCCAGGAGGCTATGAACAGAGGCAAAAACCAGAAAATAAGCCGCCATGGCCAATGCACCCGATCCCATATCTGCTCGAACTCCGGAAGGATCTCTTTAGCCCCTCATTTCAGGGGGAGGTAGAATAAGACATCCTCGTCGGGAATGCAGGCCACGGACAGGCCCCGCCTCTGCAAAAGCACAGATACAGCCTCCATCAGCTCCAGGATGCATTGGTTGTGCCTTTCCACGCATATGCCCTTGAAGTCCTCAAAGCCTCCGGTGACCAGGTCCTCACCGAACTCCATCTGGGGGAGGTTCACCTCCAGCTCCGTCAGCTCCTCAATACACAGGCCGCTATTCGTGGCCACCTGATCCAGCATCTCCATATACTGATCATAATCCATGGCATAGACCACTCCCCGCACCCGGCCGGATTGGTCCTCCTTCGACCGGGCCATATAGAGGGGCAGGCCCGATATGTCTATCTCCTCAGGCGGCTTGCCGATTGCGATCTCTTCTGCCGCCCTCTGCATCACCCTGAGGACGTCATCCAGGCCCTCCAGAACCTTAGAGGCTACGGTTTCCAGCATATATTTGCCATTAGCGGTAGTCATTTGGCCCACTCCGTCCAGCTAAGTCGGATCTGGTCCTGCCCGGGAACCCGGGCGGGAATCGTCCGGCAGCAGATCCTCGTCAAAGCGCTGCTCACGGCGTCATTAGTATCTAGGAGCTAATAGAATTTACGTTTAATATCATTCCCGCCAGCAATGCCTATGATCTGGTGCTCCTCTCGGAGTTCATAAGCCCCGAGGAGCTGGTAAGCTATCAGAAGCATCCGGAGCATGTCAGGGTGGCGGAGGTGGCGGGTCAGGTCTGCGAGTCCAGGATCGTGGTGGACTATGCCTGCTAATTCAGTCCTTCAGCCCTCTGAGAAAGTGGCCATGGGTAATTCCCCCCAGGGCCAGGGGCTGAATCCTCGCCTTCAAATCCAGAAGCCCTTCCTTTAAAGGCGCGGGATCAGTGGCCAATAGCTTTTCGGTCCGCTCTATCGCCTGATTATAAGCCCCTGTCACCTGCCGAGCATAGCTTTCCGTCCGCCCTCTGGCGTCCAGGGATATCCCGTCCAGTCCTATCCGGCAGATCTCAGGCAAGAGGTCGATCAGACAGGTCTCGGCGGAGTTGAAGATATGGGTCCTGCCCTCGTCATCCACCTTCAAAGGAAAGATGTGCTTGAAATCCTGCAGGCCCCAGAACTCCTCCGAAGATCTTCCTTTGGCCAGTTGGGGGACGGAGTCCTCGGCCACCATCACTTCCAGGCTGCCCTGGACGACTAGCTCCAGCTTCGGGTTTCCGTCCCGGCCGGGCAGAGCTCGGAGGGCGGAGGCGGCATCCTTCAGCTGGTGGCTGGACAGCTCCGGGGAGAGGGTGAGCCAGCTGAACTGGGGTGCAAGGGCCTGGGCAGTCAGGTGGTTCCAGACGTTCAGCCCGGATCCGCCATAAATAGGCATTTCGGGCATCTTCTCTTTGATCGCCCAGGCAGGGCCGACGTTCTCCACCATGATCCCGTTCACCTGGACCTGGGAGAGCAGGGGCAGGGCAAGGTCAATGAAATCATCCCGAGTGATTCGCGGCCACTTCCAGATCAGCTCTGCCTTGCCGCATAGCTTTTTTGCCTCCAGAAGCTGGGCCAGGATCGTCTCTATTCTGTCCCGATCTTTTCGCCCTTTTTCCATCAGGGGCTCGAAGTATATCCGACGAGATCCGCCCTCAACCGCTCCCTTCAATATATCCAGGCGGTCGGCATAGACGGACAATTTGGGCCTGCTCCATTCCTCCCCAGCCCTTCTCGCCGGAAGCTCGAGCTTCTGGAGGCGATCCTTCGCCTCCCTGATCCGGTCCGATGCCGGGCGGCGGCCTTCCAGCACAGCCTTCTCCAGCCCGGCCAGAAGATCGCGGCGCAGCTGGTTTAAGGCACCCGGAGGGGAGAAGAGCCCTCCTGGATAGTCCATCTCAACCTTTCTGACCACAAAGGGGGTGCCTCCGGTCTTTCTCATCTGGGATTCGATCTGCTCCGGGGTCTGGGGCCTATTTACGGCCTCCTCCATCCTGGATTCCCCTCGGGCCACTGCCAGCTCGCCGCTATCCAGCCGGCCTTCGGCAACTGGAAATCCATCCTCCCAGGTGAGGGTGATGTCCACGGGAATAGAAGCCCTCTCCCTGGCTGCGATCTCCTCTGCCCTTCTGGCCAGGGCAGTGCTGCCGGTGAGAAATACTCTGGCCCCGGGACGGACTCTATCCGGGGTCCTGAGTCGTACCAGGCCATCCTTTTCGATGGCCTTCTGCACCACAAGACCCATCTCCTGGCCAGGAGACTGGAATACCAGGCCGTCCCCTTTCTCTGGCACAAGTGAAGCGCAAAGACGGACTGCTGCCTCGCCTCTCTGGGGATCATAGGAGGCCACGCTTCCTATGAGGAGCCCCTGATTGTCCGACATCCCTCTGCCCATGACATCCTTTGCCCCCAGCAGGTGGCCTGATGTGAAGTCGCGGTTGAAGGCCAGGGCTAAGTCCCTCTCCTCCTCTTTCGAGGGCGACCAGCTTCCGCGGGCGATGCCGTCCAGTGCCCTCCGGTAGATGCTGGTGACGATGGCCACATACTGGTGGGACTTCATCCTCCCTTCGATCTTCAGGGACTGCACAGGCGAGCGGACTATCTTATCCAGATGCCTGTAGACGGAAAGGTCGCGAGTGGAGATGATATAGCTCTCCTTTTGGGCCACAGCCTGCAGGCCCACTGGCCGGCCGTATTCGTCCTTTCTGCCATGCATCAGGACATACGGTTTCCTGCAGGGTTGGGCGCACATCCCCCTGTTGCCGCTCCGCCCGCCGATGGCCGAGGAGAGAAGACACTGGCCAGAGTAAGAGTAGCAGAGGGCACCGTGCACGAATACCTCCAGGCCCAGTCCCGCCTTTTCCATCTTCTGTCCCCATCTTTCAATCTCTTCTATAGTGACCTCTCTGGCCAGGACGACCCTATTGAAGCCACCCTGGGCAGCATAGAGAGCACCAGGGAGATTGTGGATGGTCATCTGGGTGGAGGCATGCCTCTCCAGGTCTGGAACAAGCTGGCGGGCCAGTGAGGCTGCGCCCAGGTCCTGGAGAAGAATGGCATCCGCACCCAGATCGTACAGCTGAACGAGGTACTCGGCTAAATCGAGCAGCTCCTCCTCCCTGATCAGGGTATTGACGGTAACGTAAACTTTCACCCCACGCAGGTGGGCGTAGTCTATGGCCTCCGTCAGGGCGGTGTGGTCGAAGTTTGCAGCGAACTTCCTTGCCCCAAACCTCTTGCCGCTCAGGTACACCGCATCCGCACCTGCCGCTATGGCAGAGTGCAGGGCCTGGGGCGAGCCAGCAGGGGCGAGGAGTTCAGGCAGTCTTATCAATGTCAGTCAGAATGACTGTTGCCCCTGAGTTGATAAGCCCTATCCTTACCGTAAAAGAGGAGCCTCAATGATCATCTGGATTTTTATTCATCTGCCTGAAGATGACGATGTCTTAAGCGGGTTATTTATCTGATGAATTGCATTTACATAGTTCTGGTGGATGTGATGAATCATTCCAGTGCAGTAATAGTTCTGATGGCCCTTTTATTCCTCTCCACCAGTGGGGAGGCATTGAGGACCTTTTCTGGCGATACGATATCCATAGTCAATCCCGTAGAGGATGATATCTTTGCCGCAGGAAACATAGTGAATATCAACGCTCCAGTTGATTCGGCTGTAGTCGCCGGAGGCACAGTGAACATCAACGCGCCAGTAAAGGGAGACGTCATTGCTGCTGGCGGCCAGGTCTATGTGAACTCCGATGTGGGTGGAAAGGTGGTGGCTGTCGGGGGTACCATCGATTTGAGAGGAGATGTCGGCACCAATCTGGTGGCAGCAGGAGGCCAGGTGAGCATACTTCCGGGCAGGACAGTGGGCAGAGATGCCCTCATCAGCGCCGGCAATGCGGTGAACTCCGGCCGGATCAATGGCACAATGACCGTTTATGCGAGCGACTTCAACAACACCGGCTCGGCAGGCAAGGTCGACTTCTATCAGACGGAGAGGACAGAGGATAAGGCCCCGCCAAGAGAGGATAAATGGGGCGGCTTTGATCTCTTCAGCCTGATAAGCATCATCGGATACTTCATCCTGGGACTGATCCTGGTAAAGCATATTCCCGTCATCTTCCGGACTGTGGACGAGGAGATTCGCACCTCCACCCTGCTCAGGACCGTACTGGGATTCATCATCATCATCGCCTCATTCATCGCTCTCTTGCTGGTGGCCATCACCGTGGTGGGCCTGCCGATAGCAGTGGTATCTACGTTCCTCGTGATCGTCGGCCTGATGCTCAGCGGGACATTTGTGGCCTATAGCCTGGGCCGGTGGATCTGCCTGCAGGGCAAGCTGAAACAGGGGGATCTGGTATGCTTTACCATTGGATTTGTCATCCTCAATCTTCTATTCCTCATCCCCTACCTGGGCGGCCTGGTGTCCATTGTATCCATGAGCCTGGGCTTCGCTGCCCTTCTGTATGCCGCCCGGCGCCTGATTATGGCAAGCAACAATAAGGCGGAGGCGTTGGAATAAAAAAAAAGGAGAGATCAACTTTTTTTCTGGCAACCTTTTTTCAGCCGGCCAGAATTATTTTTTTCAATCTCGATCTGAGCCCTTCTGGCCATGGCTTATCCTCCAGCGGATCCTTTTTATGATCCCCAGAAGCGCTCGAGCCTCTCTCTCCGTCAGCTCCGCCCGACCGAAGATCCGCCGCAGCATAAGCAGGGTATAGTCCTCCTTATGCTCGGGATATGCGATATCCGCAAGAAGATCTCCCGCCCTCTCCTGCAACAGATTCAACGTCTCTTTTCTGGCCATCTGGACACTGCTCGAGCTATTGCTTCCAATCCCGGAGAGCTCATAGAACAGAATCGCTGCCGAGTGGGAGAGGTTCATCACCGGGTACTCCTCGGAGGTGGGAATGGAGACGATCATATCGCACAGGGAGATCTCATCGCTGTTCAGGCCGCAGTCCTCTCTCCCCAGGAGCAGGGCTACCATCCCCTCCTTATCCCGGAGCTTTTCCGCCAGACCGGCTGGGGTCAGGCAGGGCACCCTTAGGTGCAGCCGCAGGTGGTGCTGCTCATGCTCCAGCCTCTTGCCGGTTGTGCCCACCACCAGGTTCGCCCCCTCCAGGGCCTCGGCCAGAGTTGAGAAGCTCCGGGACATCTGCAGAACGTCCCGGGCATGAGAGGCCATGGCACAACCATAGTCCTCGATCTTGCAGGGGTTGACCAGGGCCAGGTCATGAAAGCCGAAGTTCTTCATCGCCCGGGCCACAGAGCCCACATTGCCCTCATAGAGGGGCTCGACCAAAACCACTCTCAGGTTCATGGGAGCTATCCTTTTGAGACCCCCAGGGGAACCAGCCTGGCTACCCTGGTGGCTATGCCCAGGTTGTGCACCACATCCACCACATCGCCAGAGGGTTTGTAGACCTGGGGAGCTTCCTCTGCCAGCATTCCAGGGGAGGTGGAGCGAACGGCGATTCCGTCCCGGTTGAGGGCGGCCTTCACCTCTTTGCCTGTGAACTGCCTCAGGGCCTGGCTTCTGCTCATCACCCGGCCTGAGCCGTGGCAGGCGGAGCCGAAGGTCAGATCAAGGGCCTTGTCCTGGCCGCAGAGAACGTATGAGGCCGTGCCCATGCTCCCCGGTATCAGCACCGGCTGGCCCAGGCCCTCATAAGCAGCGGGAATCTCCGTTCTTGAGGGACCGAAGGCCCGAGTGGCCCCCTTGCGGTGGACATAGAGCCTCTCCTTCTTGCCCTCCACCCGATGCTCCTCGATCTTGGCCACGTTATGGGCCACATCGTAGAGCAGCTGCAGCTGGGAGCCGGGGAAGTAGCGGTCGAAGACCTCCCTCGTCCAGTGGGCGATGATATGCCGGTTGGCCCAGGCATAGTTGGCGGCGCAGACCATGGCCCCGAAGTAGTGATCTGCCTCGGGAGTGCCCAGAGGAGCGCAGGCCAGCTGCTTATCAGGGATGTCGATATTGTACTTTCTCACCGCTTTGGACAGGACGTCCAGGTGATCGGTGCAGATCTGGTGGCCCGCCCCCCGTGAGCCGCAGTGGATCATCACTGTGATCTGGCCCTTGAAAAGGCCGAACCTTTTTGCAATCTCCGGGTTATAGATCTCCTCGACCCTCTGAATCTCCAGGAAGTGGTTGCCGCTGCCCAGGGTACCAAGCTGGGGGCGGCCCCGTTTTCTCGCTTTGACCCCCACCTGGGAGGGGTCCGCTCCGGGCATGGAGCCATTCTCCTCGCAGAAATCCAGGTCCGACTCCACTCCATAGCCCTCCTCTACTGCCCACTCCGCTCCCCGGAGAAAGGATTCGGTCAATTGCCGATCGGTGGCATGAAGCCTGCCTGTGGATCCCAGGCCCGAGGGCACCGCCTGAAAGAGGGCATCGAGGAGGGTGTTGATGAGCGGCTGCACGTCCCTGGCCTGCAGGTCCGAGCGGAGCAGGCGCACCCCGCAGTTGATGTCAAAGCCCACCCCGCCGGGACTGATGATCCCACCCTGCTCTTTGAAGGCGGCCACCCCGCCGATGGGAAAGCCGTAGCCCAGGTGGGCATCGGGCATGGCCATGGAGTGTCCGACGATTCCGGGAAGGGTGGCGACATTGGCCACCTGGTCGACCGTCCCCGGCTCGACCATCTCCCGCAGGGCGGCTGAGACGAATATCCTGCCCGGCACCCGCATTCCCGGCCGGTAGCCGATTGGCACCTCGTAGATGTTATCATCGATCTTCTCAATTTCCATATATCACACGTCCACAATTATCACACATAGAACATCATCAGACATAGAGCCATCAGACATAGAGCCATCAGACATCAAGCACCACCTGAATGCACCACCGCTCGTTCTTCTCGATGGCGAACTTGTGCCTGGTGACCGCTTTCACCTCAGCGAGGAACGAGTGCCTCTCCGGGTCCATCCTCTCCCCGCCGATCTCCGCCCGGAGCTTCCATCCCTTGCCATCTTGAAACTCTTCCAGTGCCACCTGGAAGCGGGAGAAGACCGCAGACTCGGTCTCGAAGAGAAAGACGATCTCAGAGAGCCACTGGTAGGCCAGGTCCTCCAGATCCTCCGCCTCAAGCTCCACTTGCCAGCTCTCCTCAACCTTAACCTGGCCGGGGGAGATCATGGCGCCAAATAGGGCGGCGGCGGCATTGGAGAGCATCTGGTCAGGAGTCGTGCCATAGGCGCGGAACTTGACATCTGCGGTATGCTCCAGATATTCGAATGGAATCATCATATATTAGTGAGAGCCGCAGGCATTAAAGCATTGCCAGCCCGCGGACCAGGCCCGCCTTTTCGGCCAGATGCAGGGCCTGGGCGTACTCGCGGGCGGTTATGGCGCGGGAAAGCTCGGGGTAGCGGCAGGCCTGGTACTCCGGATGGTACTGGGCCATGACATTCAGATAGGTGTGCACGGATATCTCCTGGGAGATGAAGCGCACCACCTCCTCCGTCCCCGCTGCGTCCGCAGGCAGGACCAGGTGGCGGACGAGGAGCCCCTGCAGGGCGATGCCCTCCTCGTCCATCTGCAGGTCGCCCACCTGGCGGTGCATCTCTTTCAGTGCCGCTTTATTAACGGTGGTGTAGCCGGGCGCTGCAGAGTACTTCTGGGCAGGGCCGTCCTGGCCGTATTTAGCATCGGGCATGTAGATGTCGATGATGCCATCCAATAGAAGCAGGGCCTCTGCGGAGTCGTAGCCGCCGCTGTTGTATACCAGAGGGACAGAAAGGCCCTCTTCTCGGGCCAGGACCAGAGCCTCCAGGATCTGAGGGACGACGTGGGTGGGTGTCACGAGGTTGATGTTATGGCAGCCACTATCTTCCAGGGCGAGCATCATCTTGGCCAGCTCCTCTGCCTTCACCTCATGGCCAAGATCCTCCTGGCTGATATCCCAGTTCTGGCAGAAGACGCAGGAGAGGTTGCAGCCGGAAAAGAAGATGGTGCCCGAGCCCGAGTGGCCCACCAGGGGCGGCTCCTCCCCAAAGTGAGGAGCATAGCTGGCCACCCGGGCCCACCGACCGGTGCGGCAGTAGCCCCTCTCATCTTCCAGGCGGTTTGCCTGGCAGCGGCGGGGGCAGATCTTGCAGGATGCGAGGCGTGCAAGAGCCTCTTGCGCGCGCTTCTCCAAAATTTCCGGGGGCATCTTGTTGTAGCGGGCCATAGAGCACAACAGCATAATTTGGGATCGGATCTTTGAAGAGCCTTTCGGCGTCAATTGTCCTTTTCAAAGCCGGTTTTTGTCAGGATGGAAAACTATATATATCGTCGATTGTCTATATAGACAAAGGCGAAAGTCGATAGAGTTTTCTTCCTCCTTTACCCCTTTCGGCTTTCCCTCTTCTATTCTATTCACCACCGATCATTAGGGCAATTGCCGACTTGAACTCTCTCCGGGAATGCACATTATCGATCCATTCAAGTCCGGGTATGGAATTCCGCCCCGGGCAGCATTCGTCACCGCCGGGCAGACGATCGGCCTGGATTTCATCGCCAAAGGGGTGGTAGCCCTGGGGAGAGGGAAAATGTGATTGAAAATCACGGGCTTTGCCCGCACCATCTACCTTTTCTATCGATTATTGCCAGGGCATTTTCTGTCAAGACTATCCGCTGGGCCTTGTGCCTGGCACTCTTTACTATGACCACGGGATCGCTCACTCGTCTCGCCTCAGCTATGATCCTGTGACCGTGAATCGAGTCGCCGACCTCATGGCCCTTCATTTTACTGGCTCCATCTTGCCTTCCTTTTCCAGGTCATCCATGATCTTGCATACCAGCTCATAATCCAGCTGTAGGTCGGTGCTGGCATCAGATGCATATGCCTCGCCCTTCATCTGGAAATACCCGGCAACTTCCTTTTTGGCAGTCTCATAGTCTACATCATGGTATTCGATGACCTTGATTGCAGCAAGCTTTTCCCGGACAGCATCGCGAATGAAGTCCGAGGGATTGAGGTACAGACCGGCATCTACAAGCCCGTTGATCTGCAAAATCTCATTTCGGGTCAGCTTGGCCCCAACTACTTTTCCCACATTTCCAGTACTGGCGATATCTGCGCCCATGCCCATTTTATTAGTTAAAACTAATTTATAGGTTTATCGGTCTGGTGCTTGCCAGTACCATCCAACTTTTCAAGCCTAATAAAATGATAAAAGGGAGATCAGAGGAACCTGATCCCTTTGGGCATCTCCCCGAAGCGCCGGCGGAACTCCTCCGGCCAGTTGGATGGATCCAGCCCCTTCTGGCTCAGGAAGGCACTGGCCCAGCGCTCCAGGCCCACTCCGCTGCATCCTGACCAGAGGGCTTCGCCGCTTTGGGCCTTCACTGTGAAGCCCTTGGGGTACTTCTCCCCGTTCACAGACAGATTCTGAAACTCTATCCAGTTTCCGTTATAGGGCAGGATGGCCTCATAGTCCACTGTGCCCGCTCCGGTCATCTCTGATAGGCCGGTCTTGCCCTCCTGGGCCATGAACCAGGGAGTAACCCAGGCCGTCCTCCAGGTAAGCTCCAGGATATCCTCGAAGATGTGCTTGTAGCAGCCCTTCAGCTTCTCTGCCTCCTCAAGGGTATGCTCCTTCGTCCCCAGCCAGACGATCTCTATACGGTGGAACTCGTCCACCCTCTCGATGCCATGAATCCCGCCGGACTCATAGCGGTGGCTGGTGCCGGACCGGTCGAAGACCCTCATGGGCAGCTCGCCATTTGGAAGGGTCATCCCCTGCAGAAATCCCCAGAAGGTGGGGCACTGGGCATAGCACATCCCGCCTATGGGCAGGTCGATCTTCTCTTTGACCAGCTCCAGGGGAACCTCATGGGTGACCTTGTAATAGTCCATGACCTCCTCCCAGAAGGCTGGATCGCGGGTCTTGGGCGGACAGACGAAGTAGATCTCCGGGTAGACCCCCTGAGCGTGTCCGCTCTTCTTCCAGACGTCCCAGGTGTCAAGCTTTGGAAATATCATCTCCTGGTAGCCCAAAGGCCCTATGATCTCCTCTAAGACGATAGCCTCGAATGTGCGGAAAAGATGTGTGGCCTGGGGCCCGTAGATCCACTGGCCACGGGCAGAGCCGTGCTTGATCCAGCCCGCCTTTTGCATCTCCTCAGTGGGATCGGCTCTGAATTTGGGCTCTCTTTTCTCGCTCTCCCAGAGAAGCTCCCAGTGCTCAGTCTTCCCTCCGTAGCCCTTCTCCAGCTTCTCCTCCAGAAGGCTGACGATCCTGTCGGGAATGCGGTTCTCAATCTCCGACTGACCTAATGTGCCGCCCTCGCCTACATCCAGAATAAGGCGCAGCCGTCCTCCTTCATGCCTCATCTCCCGCACATAAGGGATACGATGGGCGATCTCCCTGTCGGACTCGACCTCGATCTCAAAAGCGGTCACATCCATGCCCCGCACGCCAATCCGGTACTGCTTTCCTAAAAGCTCAGAGAGAGGCCGGCGCAGCCTGAGCAGGGCATCATGAGCCCGAACATATCGGTCGCTGTCGATGACCAGATCGATTCTGTTTTTGGCCAGACGCCATTCGGTGATCTTTGCCCCCTGGCCCTCAGGAGCGCCTTTCTCCAATATCGGCCCAGCGTCCCTTATAAAATCGGAAATGGCTTTCTCGGCTGCGCCGGCATCAGCGCTCAGCCGAAGGCTTGCCTCTAAATGAAATCTCATCTATCCTCCGCAACAGATAGCGTCTCTTTTGCTATTTTAATGTTCATTAATAGGTCATCCATGGTGGTGAGCAGAGTGCCGGGCTTCTCGATTGAGAACTGCAGGGAGAGGCTTCTCTTATCGATCAACAGATTCATATTGGGCAGGTTGTCCGGCTCAATCGATCTGCCGACCATCTCCATATCCTCTCCCGCCTCTGCCAAGAGGACCAGCCGGGCATGAATCATGCCGTGTCCATAGCGGTCTGGCCGGAGGGATCGGTCCTTTTGTTCAGCTGCTCGTCCAGGATCTCGTCTAACAGGGCCAGGAACTCATCCTCTCTGCCTGGGGGTATAGAGGCGCCGCTGGCTATGGTATGGCCCCCACCGTTTCCTCCCACTGCCTCCGCTGCCCTTCGCAGGGCCACAGACAGGTCCAGTCCCCGGGCGATGAGGGGCTTGTTCCCTCGGGCAGATATCTTGATCATATCATCCTTGTGATTCAATGTCACTAAAGGCAGATCGGAGTAAAGATATCGAATCCCCAGGCCCGAGACGATCGCCCCCGCCTCCATATTCACCCTCTTTAGGTAGCGAAGGTTCTTCATCTGTCTGCTCTGCTCTCGAAGGAGGCTAATCTCTCGCAGGATGTGTTCTTTGTACTCATCCGCCAGCCTCTCGGCCTCGAGGAGCGCGCAGTGATCCCGCAGGCATAATGTGAGCCCAATTCCGGGAAGATCTCTATTGCCGCAGGCATTGAGCAGCTGCACCATATGCAGGGAGTTTTCCACCACCTCATGGCGGAGGCGGATCACCTCTCCTAAAATCGAATCCGCAGCAAAGCTGCCCTGCATGATCAGCTTGAGGGTTAATGCTGTAGCCAGCCTGGTCAGATCATCCCCCGCCAGGGACTGGACATTGCCCTTTATATTCAGATCATCCAGGAACTTCTTGATCTTCTCCCGGTCGCCGGTGAAGTCCAGGAGCGGCTCTATGCTCCTTGCCAGGACATCCACCAACTGTCCATCTTCTGAGAGCTTCAGACCGGCCCTGACCTGCACTGCGCCGCTGGCCACCGCCTCTTCCAGGATGGATCTGTTCGCCCCGATCATGGCCTGGCGGTCGCCCATCGCTCCCACCAGGGCGAGGCCTGCCAGATCGGCATTGTCGCCCATATGACGGACCACAGAATAGACGGTGCCCGCTGCAGACAGCTCAAAAGCCCCATCTATTCCGAAGAGATGGGGGTTGTGGTGCATACAGTCCAGCGTTCCCACCGGTCGGTGATGGTCTAAAACGAAACACTCGCCTTGCACCCGGGAGATCAGATCCGGCTTTCCGCTCCCCATATCGCAGAAGACCACCGGCCCGGTCAGGCCGTCGATCACAGACCGGTCCAGCCGGTTGACCAATGTGGCCTGGAAGGGAATGCCTGCGCGCATAAGGGCATGGCAGATCAGCCCGGCGGATGTGATGCCGTCGGCATCGTTATGAGAGATCACCCGCATGTGCTCGCACTGCCGGATGGACCGGGCGATGGCTTCTGCCGCTTTGTCCAGCCGCTTCATGAGATGAGAATCTCAGCGGTCTCGGGCGAATAGGTCCAGTCCGGAGCCAGACGCCCGGAGTCGTGATAGTATTTCACCATTCTTCTTATCTTGTTCTCAGTGAGCTGCAGAGCCCTCTTGTTGTGAACGTCTTTCTTATTGGCTTTGATGTGCTTTCTCACATGGAGCGCTTTTCTCATCAGATTTGTCAGGTCCTCTGGAATATCCGCCAGAGCATTGTTGTCCCTCAGAAAGCCGGTTATGCTATTTCCTATTACCAGCTTGACGTTCGGTACTCCATACTGATCTCTCAGAGTGAGGCCGATGCGGCTGGGGGACATGCCTGTATCGTGCAGCTTCATGATTGTCTTTTCCAGCTCCTCCTTGGACACGTCAGACCACTCTGGCGCTTTGGTCACCATGGGCGGTCGGGAACGAGAGGAGCCCCCTTTTCGGCTATGCATTTTTGCCATCTTTCAATCCTCATTCAATCTCATAATGGCGAAGGTATAATTCTCACTGCCAGGTGAGATAAAAAACTTGCGCCGTTCTTCTGGCAACATATCCTGGTAGCAGGTTTATAAGCCAGGGATTTGAAGATTAGTGCATGCTTCCGGAGTACTTAAACCAGCTGTTCTATCTCATCGGCCAGGCGGTGGTCTTTCTTGCCGCGGCCGTCCTCCTCATCTCCGTACTGATAGCTCTGCTCATCCTCTACTCCTTTAAGACGGGCAACTTCTTCGCCGCCAGATACATGCTTTTGGGCATCATGCTTCTTGAGGACGTGATAAAGTCGCTCTTCTGGGTGGCGAGAGCTGATGACTCCATGGTGGATGATGTCGGCGTGCGCCTGAGAAATTATATTAATACAAAAAAGTTTTTAGAGACTCCCTATGAGAAACGCTTCATCTTCATGCCTCAATGTCTCCGTAGCGTCCAGTGCCCTGCCAAGCTCACCCCAGAAGGGATAATGTGCATCGACTGCGGTCGCTGTGGTATCGGCGAGGCCAAGAAATACGCTGAAAGCCTGGGCTATAGGTTCTATGTGGTTCCTGGCTCCAGCTTCATAAAGAGGATCATAAAGAAAGGCCGACCAGGAGCAATTGTGGGAGTGGGGTGCTCAATGGAGATTAAGGAGGGACTGGATCTATGCCACAGCCACGGCATACCGGCCAGAGGGGTGCCGCTATCAACATCCGGCTGCGTTGCCACCAGCATCGACTGGGAGGCCTTCTATGAGGCCATTGCCGAAGTGCCATCGACGGAAAAGCAGGGCGCTTGAGTTCGAAAGCAGCGTTGTTTCCAATAGCGTGCTATTTCCATATCATCTCAGCCATATTGAACGGTCGGGCATGGGATAATACAGCGTCAATAGAATGAAGAACTGCACTCGGGAAATGATACGCTTAAAAAAAATGAGATGGAGTTGCACTCACTCCATGCTGATTGCTTCAGAGGGGCAAGCCTCAACACATGTCTTGCACTCAGTGCACTTTTCCTTATTTACGACTGCTATTTCCTCGTCGTCCAGGCTGATGGCCTCCTCCGGGCACTCCTCGACGCAGGTTCCACAGCTTACACATTCGTCTCTATTAACAACTGCGGGCATTATTGAGTCCTCCAATTTGCCTCAAAGGCAAATCCACCTGCATGTATATCCGATATATACCTTTCGCAGATCTAGGCCAGTTCATTGTATTTCTTCCTGTCTTTGAGCTCCTGCCTCTTGGCGCTGTTCCATCCGCTCACCGCCTGCAGGTAGCCGGTGATCCGGCTGATGTGGTCCACATTCTCCGATCCGCAGTTGGGGCACTTATCCTCCAATCCGCCCGAGACCTGGGAGCAGCCCAGGCAGACGGTCATGTCCTTGGTGAAGGTGAAGTAGCCGATCTGGGTCTCTCTTGCCAGGCGCAGGCCGAAGTCCATCAAGCCCTGGGGATCAGGGGTGGCCTCGCCTAAGAAGACGTGGAAGATGTTGCCGCCATCAACTATGGGGAAGAATACATGCTCGAGCTTTGCCCGCTCGAAGATTGTGACGTCCGCGCTGGGTGGCAGGTGGGTTCCATTGGTGTAGTAGACGGGCAAGTCGCGCGTCTTATGCAGATTCCTCCTCAACGCATCCAGGTCGCCCTTCACCACCCTCTCGGCACATTCTCTGAACTCCTCGTGGATGAGATCGGATACAGCAAAACGCTGGGCCGTGGTCTCGGCTGGAGTGCGCGCGAGGGCAATGGTCATGCCATGCTGCTCTGAGAGCTTCCGGGCATAGATCTCCATCTCGGTCATGGCCCGAACCGCCAGCTTCCAGGCCTCTTTTGATTCATGCATCTGCTTTCCGGTATGGAACTGCACCATCTCATTGACGCCCACAACGCCTATGGTATAAACCAGGGCATCCAGGCCGACGGCGACGGAGCCCATCTCGCCGGTGATGGGATCCCTGGGCTGCTGGGTAGCAAATGGCATGCGATGGTTGTTGATGATCTGGTTCATCCACTGCCGCTTCACCTTGAATATCTCAACCGATGTGTCCATCAATTCTCGCAGATACTCGAAGAGGAGATCGTCATCCCCCCGAGCGAGGTAAGCGGCACGAGGGCAGTTGAGGGAGACAACCTGCCAGGAGCCCATGGAGAAGTGCTTACCGTCCCGGAAGCGGAGCTTGTCGTCGAACTGATCGTCGCTACTGAATGTGGCTGCAAACTGATATGCGCAGCATTGATAGCATGATATTCCCTCCCCTGCACCCCGGTAGGCAGGAAGCTGGTTGTCAAAGTATGGTGTGCCATACTCCGCCGCCAGCTTGAATGTCTGGAGGTAGAGCTCCTGATAGGTGGGAAGATCGGGATGAGCGGCATTGAACTCTTCGTCCTCCTTCATGAAATCGGGCTCAATGCTGATCTCGGGCTTGGGAAAGTTGAAGGGCTTGCCCCAGTAGTCGCCCTGGAGCATGACCTCCATCAGGGCCTTGAAGGCCAGGCGCACCTCGCGCTCGAACTTGCCGTAGGTCTTGAGAGGCGCGTCGGGAGTAGAGCCGTCCCAGACCCTTCCCGCATAGACCGCAGGCTTGTCCCGCCAGAGCTTGGGGACGCCCGGGGTGAGCTGCACCGAGGAGAAGACCAGCTGGCCGCCGCGAGCGACCATCATCTGGGTCATCTCGTAGACGAACATCTGCATCAGCTGCACGATCTCTTCATAATTGCGGTTCTCGAAGTATGGAGCGATGAAGGTGAGGAAGTTGTAGAAGCCCTGCCCTCCCGCAAAGTTGGTCTGGGCGCTGCCCAGGGCCTTGACCGCATGCAGTATGGCCACCTCAGGCTTTTTGGCCGGGCCGGCAACGCTGGCCTTGGTGCCCAGGCCGTCGGGCATCAGGCCGTAGTAGAGGAAGTAGCGCAGATCCCAGTCCTGGCAGAACGGCCTGGTTCCGAAGTACTCCAGGTCATGGATATGCAGGTCTCCTGCCAGGTGGCGGTCGGCAAGGTATGGGGGCAGAAGCAAAAGGTACTGCTCTTTGCTTATTTTATCCGCCTTCTTCTTGTGGCTGGTCTCAGCGTTCTCCTGCAGGTTGGCGTTCTCCTTGGATTCGAAGCCTGTGCCAATGTCGATGAGATGGGCATCGAAGACGGGCGTCCCCACCCTGGTGCAGATATTTCGCCACTCGGTATGATGCCTCTCCAGGAGGATCACATTCATGATCTCTCTGACCAGAGGGCCGCTCAGGTAGCGGACGTTCATCCACCTAACCCGGCGCTCTACCTCCTTGGCGATGTCCTCCGCCTCTTCTTCGGTTATGCCTGGCTCTTTATAGAATTGTTCAGATAGTTTGGTCTCTTTTAGAAGCTGCTTGGCTATGGCTTCTCTATCCCAGTCCAGCAGATGGCCGTCCGTGGTCCTGACTCTGGGCATAGACGAAACAGCCAGCCCTTCCAGGGTCTGTTGAACGATTCTGCTGCTCAACGCCCATCCCCTCTACAATAAAGCAACATTATGCCTCCTCTCGACGATCGATCTATTAGACCAGTATTTCCACTCCAGTTTATTCCTTTTGCGCTCCAAACAGTCGCAAAATTTTTTAGCAAGTATGTATCAACTCAGTTATAAAGTAAACGCTTAAGACTATCAGTATGCTTTATTATCAACCATATCCCTGCAGGACGAAAGTGAGCTGAAGATCTCCTTCGCCATCGCGACGGCCAGCGCAAGATGATGACCTTGCTCCTTAAGAGATGTAAAAGGGAATCTTTAGGCAACAATTGGCCGCATAATCTAATTTTTTCTCCTGCAACCCCGCTGGGGAGGAGATTGATGAGATGCTCAGCAGTTCTGATGGCTCAGCGGCCCGATCCTCATCTGGCCGCCTGCCCTCTTTCTACCGACATGTTTAAATGGAGTACTGCTCACCTTGTGGCTCGAAGGGCAGGTAGATCAGCTGGAAGATCGCTACCTTGGCATGGTAGAGGCCTCGGGTTCAAATCCCGACCTGTCCATTAGCCTGTTGTACCTTTTGTCTGCATTCATCTGCTTCCACTCAAAAGTCATCGTTTTAACTGCTATAGTACATTAACACCCACGATCAGACAAAGGCTGCCGGCAGCAAACCTCTTTTACCTGCAGAGCAACAGTCTTATTCCCAAGAGTTCTGAGGCGAAGATGTTAGATATCATTCAGGCTGCAGAGGCGCTGTCAGGATCAATAGCCACCATAGCCATGACCTTCTCCATAGGCCTGACCGTCGGCCTGACCGGGGCCATCGCCCCAGGACCTACCCTCCTGGCTACAGTCAACTCCTCACTCAAGGACGGCTGGCTGGCCGGCCCCAAGGTTGCTGCTGGCCATGCGCTAATCGAGATCGTGATATTTCTTTTAATTGTGAAAGGTCTGGCGGTGACTATGCAGCAGTACTCTCGCTCCATCGCCCTCATGGGCGGCCTGGCTCTGATCGCTTTTGGCATTCTGACCATGCGGGATAGCAAGAGCGCCACCATGGCCTCCTCCGGTGACGGATCTTACACCAATCCATATCTAGCAGGATTTCTCACCAGCGCAGCCAACCCCTATTTCTGGATCTGGTGGCTCTCCATAGGCAGCGTCCTTATCGTATCAGGTCTTGAGGCCGGTCTGATCGTGGCGGCAATATTCATGATCGGACACTGGAGCGCCGACTTCGGCTGGTATCTTCTCGTCTCCAGCAGCCTGGAGCGGGGAAGGGGTCTCCTCTCCCCAGAGAATTACAGAAGAATACTGGGGCTATGCGGCATCTTCCTGATCCTATTCGGCATTTACTACCTGGGAAGCGGAATAGGAGTGGTTGGCTGAGGGTGCTCTCCAGCCCGAGGCCCCGGAGGCGACGGATGATTGGGCGGAACGGATCCTTTGATCTTCAGGAAGGATAGATGAGCACGGGAAAGCGGATTGTCGATCTCATTCAGAACTCCACATCAGTCCTCATCCTCTCAGTCCTCTTAGGCCTGGTGCTGCCGGGTCCCGCAGGGGCGACAGAGGCTCTGGTCACCCCGGCGCTCATGGTTATGATGGCCTTCTCCCTGACCGAGGTCGATCTGGGAAGAGATATCAAATCCTCGGCCTCTCTGAAAAGAGGATTTCTCGGCATCATCATAAACTACGGCCTTTTGAGCGGATTGATTCTGCTTCTGAGCTACAGTCTGCCCGACGAATCGCTCAGGCATGGCTTTGTCATCATGGCCGCGGTCCCGCCGGCAGTGGCCGTACTGCCCATGACCCGCATCCTGAAAGGGGACATGAGCCTCTCTTTTGCCGGAGAGATACTCTCCTACCTGGCCTCGCTCCTGCTGATGCCCCTGATCATCTACCTCTTCGTTCACCAGACGGGAATAAGCCCCATCTATCTGCTCCAGATCTCCATTGTATTGATCCTCATCCCTGCTCTTGCCTCCAGGCTGGTGCGACTGCTTCCGATCAACCCCGTCCTTCCCATAAACCTGGGTTTCTTCCTGGTCACATATACTGTGATCGGCCTGAACCAGGGAGCCCTCTGGACGGATGGGTGGAGCGTGGCCTGGATATCCATAGCCCGCACCTTCGCTGTGGGATTGGCAGTGTTTATCCTGGCCAGATCCGCTGGCTTGAAGAGCAGCCAGGCCATATCCCTTACCCTTCTGGGCTCCTTCAAGAACCTGGGACTTGCAGCAGCGGTATCCCTGCTCCTTGTCGGTCCGGCAGCAGGGCTCCCGGCGGCATTCTGCGTCCTCGCGGAGACCGCTTTTTTCATACTTCTCTCCTTCGCGAGATCACGGTATCCTTAAATAAGGTAAAAAGGGTGATCTGATTGGGAGATATCTTGTCCATCAAGGATGATGCCGCCTATCTGAGGTCGATCTACATCTATGTCGCTATCTCAGTATTCCTCTTCGCTCTCACCGCCGTCATGGGCTATTATACTGCTCAGCTTGATCCAGAGTTCGCCGCCAGCTGGACAGAGGAGCTGGAGATGCTGGCATGGATACTGGAGCAGCCGCCACTCATGATAATGATAATCATATTCCTCAAAAATCTCCTCGCTTCTGCCACGGCTATGCTCTTAGGATTAGGGCTGGGGATCGTTCCCATGATAGTCGCCACCACCAATGGCTTTCTTCTGGGAATAGTCGGCTATAGCGCGGTCGAACAGAAAGGATGGCTCTATCTGGCGGCAGGCATTCTGCCTCATGGAATCATCGAGCTTCCAGTCGTCCTCTTGAGCATCGCCATTGGCTTGCGGCTGGGCCATATGCTAGCCCTATCCCTATTAAAAGAGAGCTCAGACCTCTCCGGAGAGATGCGTGTAGCAATTCATTTCCTCCTCCGCTGGATAATGCCCCTGCTCCTTTTGGCCGCGGCCATTGAAACTTTTATCACCCCCTTTATCATATCGAGGGTCGCATGACATATCCAGATACTAAGAACAAAGGCAAAGGGGAATCCGGCGGGCAGAGCGCCAAGCTTTCCCCCAAAGAGGACTTCAGCCAGTGGTACCATGAGCTGCTGATGACAGGGGAGATCATCGATAACCGCTACCCTGTAAAGGGGATGTGCGTCTGGTTCCCCTTCGGCTTCGCCATCAAGAAGAACGTCTACGGCATCATCCGGCAGCTTCTGGATCCTGATCATCAGGAGACCCTCTTTCCCCTGATGATACCGGAGAACGAGTTCATGAAGGAGGCCCAGCATATCAAAGGCTTCGAGGAGGAGGTCTACTGGGTGACCTGCGGCGGTACCACTCCCCTGGAGGTCAAGCTCGCCCTCCGTCCTACCAGCGAGACGGCCATATACCCCATGTTCAAGCTCTGGATAAGGTCGCATGCCGATATGCCTCTGCGCATCTACCAGATAGTGAATACCTTCCGCTATGAGACCAAGCATACCCGCCCTCTGATACGCCTGCGGGAGATCACCTCCTTCAAAGAGGCGCATACCGTACATGCTACCTGGGAGGAGGCGGCAGAGCAGGTGGAGGTGGCGATCAAAAGGTACTCGGAGTTCTATCGCCGCCTGGCCATACCCTTCCTGGTGAGCCGCCGGCCCAGCTGGGACAAGTTCCCTGGTGCGGATTATACCACAGCCATCGATGTGATCATGCCCGATGGCAAGACGCTGCAGGTGGGGACCGCCCATCATCTGGGCTCCACCTTTGCCAAGACCTATGAGATAACCTATGAGGCAGAGGATGGCGAGCAGAAGCTGGTCAATCAGACCTGCTACGGCATCTCTGAGCGCTGTATTGCCGCCCTCATATCCGTGCACGGGGACGATAAGGGGCTGGCATTGCCCTGGGAGGTGGCTCCCGTCCAGGTGGTCATTGTGCCCATCCTCCTCGGCGACAAGGAGAAGGTGCTGGAGGTCTGCAGGGATCTGTTGAGGATCCTGCAGCAGGCAGGCATCCGGGTGGAGCTGGACACCAGCGACGAGCGGCCCGGTGCCAAGTTCTATAAGTGGGAGATGAAAGGGGTTCCCATCCGCCTGGAGGTCGGCCCCAGGGATATTGAGAAGGGAGTGGTGACGGTGGTGCGCCGGGATGCTGAGAAGCTCACCCTGCCCAGGGAAGGGCTGGCCCAAGCCCTGGTCAGGGAGGCGGAGAGGCTTCAGGCAGCGCTTTATCAGAGGGCAGAGGCATTTGCCAATTCCCGCATCCGGGAGGTGGCAAGCATAGATGAAGCCCGAGCCCAGACTGAGGCAGGGGTGGCTCTAGTCCCCTGGTGCGAGAAGGAGGAGTGCGGCCACCAGCTTGAGGACCTGGTTGAGGCGAACATGCTTGGCGAGCCTCAGTACAAGAGCTTCTCACCAGCAGCCTGCGCCGTCTGCGGCAAATTGACCGACAAGCGCACATACATGGCCAGACAATACTAATCCGATTGCCTGGGAGGATGAGAGAGGATGAGGATACTGGGAATTTGCTCGAGCCCAAAAGGCTCGCGGAGCACCACTCTGCGGCTGGTTCAGGCTGCTTTAGAGGGTGCAGGAGAGAACGGGGCAGAGACTGAGCTGGTCGACCTGTGCCAGCTTGATATCAAGTACTGCAATGCCTGTCAGACCTGCTTTAAAACCGGCAAGTGCGTGCATAAAGACGACTTTCAGGGGCTGTATGAGAAGATCCTTATGGCGGACGGTCTGATATTGGGCTCGCCCAACTACTTTCATACTGTGACCGCCCAGCTGAAGACTCTCATCGACCGGATGGCTGATGCCGTTCACTGCCAGCTCCTGACCGGCAAGTACTGCTGCAGCCTGGCCACCGGCGGCAGCAACTACGACCAGGTCACTGGCTATCTGGACAGCTTGATGGTCAACTTCGGCGCTTTTGTTACCGGCAGTGCAGGAGCTGAGATGAGCAAAGGCCCTCGTGCCCTGGAGGAGGGGGAGAGGAAGGCCCGCGATCTGGGCCGGGCCTTGGTCAAGGATATTCGCACCAAATGCGACTACGCTGAGCAGAGGAAGGTGCAGGAAGGCATCCGCTCTCACTTCAAAGAGCTGGTGCGCATGAACAAGGATAACTGGGAGCACGAGTACGAGCACTGGAACAGCATCAACTGGCGCTAGAGCGGGCGAGCTCCAACCCGCACAACTCTTTAATATCTTCCAGGCCTATTAATAATCATGCTGACAGTGGATGAGGGAAGTGCAGCCGTCCGCCTGGCCAGGCGCGCCCTGGCACATTATATGGAAACGAAGGAGGCCCTGGACCCAGAAGGGATGCAGCCAGTCTTTTCCCAGAAGCGTGGCGTCTTTGTAACTTTGCATGAGGATGGGGACCTGCGGGGATGCATAGGCTATCCTCGGCCGGTCTTGCCCCTTGGTCGGGCCATTGTGGATTCAGCGATCAATGCCGGCTTTCGCGATCCGCGTTTCCCTGGCCTGCGGTCGGGCGAGCTGAAGAGGATTGAGCTGGAGGTCACCATCCTCACTGAGCCCCAGGCCTGCACCGGGCCCAAGAAGGACCTGCCTGAGAGGATTCAGGTGGGAAGGGACGGCCTCATAGTCTCCAAAGGGCCGTTCACCGGTCTGCTGCTGCCCCAGGTGGCGATTGAATGGGGTTTTGATTCCCTGGAGTTTTTAGGCCAGACCTGCGTCAAAGCGGGCCTGCCGGCGGATGCCTGGCTGGATGAGGACACTCTGATAGAGCACTTCGAGGCGCAGATCTTCGCCGAGGTGGCGCCGGAGAGGGAGGTATTTGAGAAGAGCTTCACTGAGAGTCCCTGCGGTACATAACAATTAAGAGAAATGACTGCGCATCACTTGCCGCTGCAATGAGGGTAGGGTTCGGACTGATGATAACTATCATGCCCATTTTATTCTAATTTTATGGTTTTGACCGCAATATAGCCTGTCACTATGATTTGATCCTAGCGACGTTACCTCTCTGCCTGCACTTGCTTCAAAATTTAATATATCTGCAAAATGGCCTCATTATTATCGCTGGTGCATACCTATGGTAAAATTTTCTCGATAAGAATATCTCTATAAATCTAGCTTTTCATGAAAAAAACCACCAGAACGTATAAATATCATCGAGTGACTAATGGATTATATCCTAAAATGATGATGAGGTGAAATTATTAGGCAAATGGGAGTACTTGTGGTATTGGCCGTAGTGATGCTATCGGTGCCTATTCTGGCACAGGGAATGAAGCCCTGTGGAGCGGTGGACGTTCTGGGGAGGGGCGGAGGCATATTTCAGTCAGAGGCATCTGCGTTCCAGTTCCCTGAGTTCGCAGATACAAACTTCGATCGCCTGACCGTCGGAAATGACAGGGCTTTGGCCTTTGGCGGCATCTGGCGGAGACCTCCTCTGGCCACAGCCACCAATAACCTGATGATCGAGAAGAATCAGGATTCAGGTGAGTGCGAATGCTGCGGTCCCGAATCCTGCCAGGAATGCTGCTTGAAGGTCAACATGGAGCAGATCCGGGTGGGAAATAGGGAGGCACTGGCCTTTGGAGCCGCTATTGCCACCAACAATGTGAAGATCGTCACCAACCAGCAATAGATCGGGATCATCAGACCTGAAGGACGAAAATGAAAAAAATGCTGAAGCCCACTGGCCTCTTGCTGGTGGGGGCCATTTTTATCTTCTCATGCCTCATGCTCAATGCACTGGGATCAGAGGCGGGCCTCCCCGACCTGCAGAAAGAGATGAAAAAGACCCTCTCAGGCACTCTGGATAAACCATATGGAAGCGCAATAGGGAAGTTCAAGGTAAATGGAGAGACGATCACTCTCCCCTGGTCAGTGCGAGGTACATCGGCGCTTCGGTCGAAAGCACTTTTTCTCTGGCCATTGCCTTCAAGAGAAGATATAGCGCTGAATGAAACCGACTCGAAGAGGGTGGTTTCAGACCTGACGGCAATCAATACCGACCGGGAGCGAGAGATTATCTACGACGGCAGCCAAGACTGTGATGCTGGGTCGGAGGACCTTTCCAATTCCCTGGAGATCAGCGTCACCGGCCAGGAGACCAATGATGGATCGCTAAATTGGCACGATGGTCATGTTGCGGCAGATAGCATTGAGCGTGCTGTGGATAAAGCATTGAACAGGGATAAGAAAAACGACCTCAACTCGAACAATGTGACCAGGAGCGGTTCGGCGGCGCTCTTGGGCAATAATATGATCATAGACGTCAGCGGGATATCAGTGAGTGCTATAAATTCGGTAAAAGGGGGAAGTGCCACCGCCACCTCCAACATCGTGATAAGGCCAGTGCAGATCATCGCCTGTCCATCTGAGGTGGAAGAGAAGCTGAGATAATTCCCATGATTTCTTCTTTTTGAATCACAAACTATAAGGGCATTTTGCGTCTACTCCTCTCTCGATATGACCATCATCAAGAGGCCGAGAGGCACGCGGGACTTCCTTCCCGAAGAGATGCGGAAGCGGAGCCAGGCCCGAAAAGCGATGCAAGAAGTGCTTTGTCGCTGGGGCTACCAGGAGGTAGCCACACCCACATTTGAGCATCTTGAGCTATTCACAGAGAAATCCGGTGCCTCAGTAATAGATGAGATCTACAGCTTCCAGGACAAAGGAGGTCGAGATCTTGCCCTCCGTCCGGAATTGACCGCTCCAGTGATGCGCATGTTCGTCTCCGAGCTGCAAAACTCGCCCAAGCCTTTGAGGCTCTACTACTTTGGCAATTGCTTCCGCTACGAGCGCCCACAGAAAGGGCGCTTCAGGGAGTTCTGGCAGCTGGGTGCGGAGCTGATAGGAGGTGCCAGGCCGGATTCCGAGGCAGAGGCCATCGCTCTGGCAGATCAGTTGATCAGGAGCGCGGGAATCAGGGGAGATATTCACCTCGGCTATCTGGGTCTCATACGGGCTATTTTAGAGAGAATCGAGGGGGATAAAAGAGCGGCTGCGATGAGAATGATCGACAAAAAGGAGCGGTCTGCTTTAAAGGAGCTGCTGGAGGATCTAGATCAAGGAGATCTGGGACTGCTGGAGCTGATCGATCTGAAGGGCAAAGCGTCTTTGGATAAGGCCCTGGAGATCGCCGGCGATCTGTTGCTCACTGAGACTCAAGAGGCCTCCACCGGGATCGGGGGTCCGAAAGCCTGTTCTGAGCCCAAGATGCAGTCAGAGGGCCGCGGGTCCGCTCGCAATGGAAGGGCGGTCAGCTCCCAACTCCACCTGGAGGAGTTCCAAGAGACGGTGGATCTTCTCGGAGCCTACGGGGTGGACTTCCAAATCGACTTTGAGATTGTGCGGGGCCTGGATTACTACTCAGGCACGGTCTTTGAGATCTATGCTGAGGGTCTGGGAGCACAGCGCCAGATATGCGGCGGAGGAACATATGAGCTCTCCAGCCTATTTGGAGGGAAAGAGACCTCATCAACCGGCTTCGGCCTGGGATTCGACCGCATAATGGAGATCGCCCATATAATGGAGGAGAGAAAGCCGCCGGTCTTCCTTGTATACACCCCCGACGTCAAGGTTGATGCTGCCAGGATCGCAGTATCTCTGCGAAGGTCAGTCCCTACGGTTCTGGACGTAATGGGCAGAAGCATGGGGGCGCAGCTCAAGGCCGCATCAGGAGCGGGTGCGAGGCATGCGGTGATCGTGGGCAGAGAGGAGCTGGATTCCGGCAGGCTGATCCTGAGAGACATGTCAGGGGGAGAGCAGGAGAATTTGACCTTAGAGGAGATAGTAGAACGGCTCAGCCGGATCTATTCATCTGTTTGAATCTGGTTTCGGGGGAAGAGCCGACTAGTATTTCTGATGAATGCTTCCACCAAAATTTTATAAAATATAAAAAGGTGGCCGGTCCTTGCTCGGAGTGCCAGCCCACCTCTCCTGATTCAGCAGGCGACCTTGGCCGGATGTGATATGCGATGAGAAGTGGCCTGCTTGCCCGGGACCTTACCGCCGACCGGCCTCTGCTGAACCCGGGTGACCCTTGACCTGGCAGGGGATAAGGGCTTTGCATCCGCGCCAGTTGCCGCCTTTGCCCGGGGAGAATGATACTTATGCTCTCTTTCCTCTATCTTCTCCCGGGTAAGCCTCTCGATATCCTTCAAGAAGCTGCGCTCTTCTGCAGAGCAGAAAGAGAATGCATTGCCGCTAGCTCCCGCCCTGCCGGTGCGCCCGATGCGGTGGACGTAGCTCTCTGGCTCATTTGGCAGGTCATAGTTCACCACATGGGTGATATCATCGATATCTATGCCCCGGGCGGCGATGTCGGTCGCCACCAGCACCCTTATCCTGCCTGATCGGAACCTTTCCATAGTCTTAGTGCGCTGGTTTTGCGACTTGTTGCCATGAATGGCATCCGACTGAATCCTGTTTTTGGACAGCATCTGCGCCACCTTATCCGCCCGGTGCTTGGTGCGGGCGAAGACCAGGACCCTCTTCATATCTTCTTTTAAGAGGAGATCGAGCAGAAGGGAGTTCTTGGAGTTCTGATCGACAAAGAATACCTGCTGATCGATGGAGTCCAGAGTGCACGCCGAGGGAGAGGCCTGCACATGCACCGGATCATTAAGAAGGCTCTGGGCAAGCTCGCCCGTCTCCCGGGTCAGAGTGGCAGAGAAGAAAAGGGAGCTGTGCTTCTCCGGCAGAGCCGAGACTATCCTCTTCACGTCTCTTATGAAGCCCATGTCAAGCATCCTGTCGATCTCATCCAGGACGAAGAACTCAACCCCTTTCAGCTCTATGTAGCCCTGGTTCATCAGGTCCAAGAGCCTGCCAGGAGTGGCGACTAGTATATCGACTCCTCGGGAGAGCATATTGACCTGCGGCCCCTGGCGGACGCCGCCGAATATGACCAGTTGTCTGAAGCGGAGAAACTTGCCATAGGTGGCAAAGCTCTGGCCGATCTGGGCAGCAAGCTCTCTGGTAGGAGCAAGCACCAGCACCCGCGGTGAGCCCGGCCGGCTGGCTCGCCGCTCGGCTGACATTCTCTGCAGTATGGGCAGCACAAATGCCGCCGTCTTTCCCGTTCCCGTCTGAGCGATCCCCAGCAGATCTTTTCCCTCGAGTAATGGGGGTATGGCCAGCATCTGTATCGGCGTGGGGGTGGTATATCCTTCTAGAGCAATCGCTCGCAAGAGCGGATCTATTATATTCAGATTTCCAAATGACATTTAATGCCTCTTCTTTGAATCTGAAAACAAGATGAAGTCCACGGCAATAGCTCGCAAGATATGCATGCCTGCCGGAAGCAGAGGCATTAAACGACGATGGATGTCTCCCGAAGCGATTGATTTCATAATCAAAATCGTTCCAGAGCCATCCGTCTCTTTAAGGAAGCCTGATCCGACAGCCCGTTTTAGGGCCAGAGAAGAAGCTGCCTCTGCGGTTTCAAATCATTTCCATTATTTATTTGATTTCCTATCGATTCGCTGAACCGATATCAGCCTCAAAAACATCTCAACAATTTATCGAATCAATGCAAATGGAGCGGTTGAGCATCTCCTCACCAGACTAAATATCTGTCGGTCCCATCTATCGGTCAATATGCCGATCCATAGTTCATCTCTTCTTCCTCGCCGCCTTATACTTGGGCCAGCTCTGGTGGGGCAGTCCCTTGCCGGAATAGCTCTCTCTCACGCTATCTGAGGCTGCCCTTTCCAGCCGCTCATCGCGCAACCTCCTCTCTGCGGCCATCTTCTTTACCAGGATGTAGTTGGCGGCGAGGAATAGGGGGAACAAGAGGATACAGAATGCTACTATATGCCAGACTTCCATATATAACAGGTCAACTCATGAATATAAAAAGATCACCTGAACTTCCCCAGGAGTCGGGAATAAAACTCCTTCTCCTGCCCTTTGGTGGTACGAACCAGCCGGTCCAGTATCAGCTCGGGAGTGCTCTTCGCCAGGTAGTTGTACCGCGGGCTGCGGCAGACCACAAGACAGTTGTTCTCATCCAGCCCCTCCGCCTCGATTCCGTCCACCCGAACCGGGGTCTCTGAGAAGCGACGCACATCCTCAGCCAGGTGGCTGACGAAGACCGCGGCTGAGCCCCTTCGGTTCAGCTCGTCGAGCATGCAAGCGATGATGCGCGCCGAGGCTCCGGGCTCGGTTATGGACTCCAGCTCATCGGCCAAGACCAGCTTTCTCTTCTCGTTCTCCACCACAGCGAACTTTCTCATCGCCGTCTCAAAGGCTCCGGCGGAGAGGGTACCCCGGCTCTTGCTGAAGTAGTAAAGCTGCTCGAATAGGCCCATCCTGCAGCTATCGGCGGGCACGGGCAGACCCATCTGCGCCAGGATGACTATCTGAGAGATGAGGTCCAAAAGAGTGGTCTTGCCTCCGGAGTTAACTCCGCTGAGAAGGGCCACCATCTCTGGAGGCTCGCCCGGCCCTCCACCAAGGCAGTAGCTCACCTTTTCCGGCTGCTCCAATGAGAGGTTTCTTGCTCCCTGAAAACACAGGCCGGTCTCTGATGCAATCTCCGGAAAGCTCAAACCCTCCTTCAGGGTGAATGAGCCCAGTGCATAGGAATAATCGAACTCCATCAGAATATGGACCAGCGTTTCCGCCCGATTTCTCTCGTCGGCCAGACCACGGGCCAGCTCTCTTTTTGCCTTCAGGCCCCTCTCCTCTTGTCGGCTGCGCAGCTCCTGCTCAAAGGATCGCAATGCTCCTCGGTCCAGCTCCAGAGGATAGCTGACGGCGGAGGAGAATATCTCATCCAGCCAGACCTCCTCCGCTCCTTTCAGATCCAGCTCCTCTCTGGCGCGCTCCTTGGCCTCTTTCAAGACCTCCTGATAGATCCCTTTCATCCGGATCTCGAAGAGCTCCCGGATGCCATCTCCCCGGCTCATCACCTGCAAGAGGTCCGTCCCATCCAGGGTGAGCGAGCTGTTCTCGATCCTTCTCTTCAGCTCCTCATTAGCTGTGGATGCTGCCTGGTCCACGCAACCCTCCAGCCGGGCGGCCAGCCTGCTCAACCGCTCCGCCTCAATGTCGCTCTTATCGCCAAGCCTGCTGATCCGGTCGAAGAAATCCTCCCAGCCCCGAAAGTCCTCTACTCCCGCCGCCTGAAGCTTCGATGCCGCCTCCACCGCGGCAGCCAGGGTTTCCATATTCTCTCTGTAAAAGCCTAAAACCGCCTCAGGAACCAGGTACCAGTCTTCTAAAGATTCAGCCCTTTCCACCTCTTCCACGTCTACCATACCCCCGCCCACCAGGCTGACAACGCTATAGCTCCGGGCGAGGGCCAAGAGCTCCTGCGGACTTTCCGCCAGATGAAGATCGATAAATCTGTCCAGGCCGCGGGATTTCAGCCTCTGGAAGTCCTCAGCGTTGCTGGCAGCCACCGCCCTCTCCCTGACCCTTGAAGCTGACCTCTCCCGCAAAGGGCGGATGGAACGAAGCTGCTCCTCTATGCCCAGGCCTTCCATCCTCCGGGCCACCTCTAAAGAGCGGGAGGCAGCCAAGCGGTTCTCCTCTATCAGCTCCTGGGAGGAGGAGGGAAAGAGGGTGCCGATCTTCAGTCGGGCGTACTCGGTATGGGCAAAACCAGCCAGCCTGGAGATCAGCAGGGAATAGATCCTGACGGCCTCATCGGTGGCCAAGAACTCGTCTGGAGAGACCCGGAACTTCAGGGCGCGGGCATACTGGACCAGCTGCAGAGCCTGGCGTTCACTAAGGGTACTGCATAGGCCCAGCAGGTCCCCGTCTCGCACCGCCTGCAGAGCCTTCTCTTCATCCCCATAATGCTCTTTGAGGCGCTCTCTTAAGCGGGGGCCAACTCCTGGAAGATCCACCAGTTTCAAGCGCTGCCATTTTAACAGGAATATAATATATCTGTTCCGCCAGGCAGAAGGCTGTCAGGATCCGAACGATCGGGCCAGACAGGCCTGCACGGAGAAGATTAATATTCCAGAGGCAGAAGATCAAATCTCGTGCTGCTTAATGAATTACTTGATCTGGGCGAGGAGGAGAGCATATTTTTGGCGGAAGAGTCCCTGCAGGACCTGCTCGACCTGCCTGTAACCCGACAGATAATGGAGGAAGGAGTGGATTGGGATCGCTCTATCCTTCTGGAGGACATCGGCATTGCACTTCACCTGGCCAGTCCGGAGGATTTCTGGCTGCTTTTAACAGACCGGTATTGCAGGGAGAGGATCCTGATGAATGCTGCTGATCGGTTCGGATCGGAGGCGACAAAGAGAATCATGGTCGATGAGAGCGCCTTTCTCCGTGCCCTCGTCGAGTATTATGCCATCTTCATGAAAGACGAGCTGCTATGCGAGAGCTGCGGCACTGCAGACGAGCTGCATTATGCTGAGGATAGAATAACGAGGCTGGTCGATCTATTGAAGCCCAACTTCTCCTGCTCTGATGAGCCTATTTTAGAGATCTGCTGCGGCAACGGACTGGCCACTCAGGCCCTCATTCGTCTGGATCTAGATCCCATGGCCATGGACTCCGATCGCTGTGAGCTCTGCATAGCCTTAAAGAATGGGCTGATGAACCCACAGAGGTCCTTCGTGCTGGATGCCAGGCTCCTGCCACGCTATTTTTCCGGCAGGCCGTTTCAAACCGTGCTCGGCTTCATGGTGGGTCTGATCGATGACTCCAACTGGCCCCTGTGGAGGGAGATACTTCTTGCTGCAGCCTCGCTCGCCGAAAAGAGGCTATTATTTACCGTCTACTCCCAAAAGGAAGCGGATCTCATCGCGAAGGAGATGGGGAAGGCGGGCTGGAGGGGTGAGGTAATCGACAACCAGGACTCCAGGGGGATATACGACCAGTGGGTCTACAAGGGAAGTCGCCAGGCACTTTAAAAGAATGATGGAAAGCTTAATTATCCATACCATTCCTCTGTAGAAGTGGTGAGATTCTTGGCTGACTTTAAGAAGCGAAATGCGGAGAGAAAGGGCGGCAAAAAAGAAGAGATCAAAAGCAAGAAGCTCATGGAAGAGAACCTGGATGATTTAATAGGCAGAGGAGAAGTAGAGAAATAGGCTTCTGCGGCGGAGCTTTGGGCCGAAGAGACCAAATGGCTTCATTTAACCCTTGATCATCCTCCGGGAGGAAGATTTTTGTCTTCTGTGATCTCCGGTTTGCAGGTCTGAACGGTCCTCGAATAAGATTGTTGAATGCCAGAGAGGTGGGATGTCTAAATTGCCATCTCATCCCTTTTAAACGGCCTATCTGGGACAGAGCTCTTTTGGATGGCCGAATCTCGCAGAAAATAGTTTTTGCAGCTCCAATACAGTTTATAAACGAATTCAGAGTTACAGCCAGATACACTGGCGACTTATCTGGCTGCAAATGGCATTTGGCCATTAAGGAGTGACGCTCAAGCTTCGGCTCAACTCTTTGAGCTTTTCGATGCTCTCCAGGGTCTTGACGGACTCTTTTCGCTTCTCATCCTCGAAATGCTTTATGATATCGCCCAGGGATATGGTCAGCCGGTAGACCTTCATCGGCCTTCCTTTGCCATCCTTTTTGATCTCCCTCTCCTCCACCCAGTTATTATTGCGCAACGTGCGCATGGCAATGCTCACCTCGGGCTGGCGGAGGTTGGATCCGATCTCGATCTCCCTTGATGTGGCCTCCTCCACATTGGCCAGGTAGGTGATCATACTGGCCACATTTCTGGGAATGCCAAGCTCTCGGAGAACCTCTACGAACTCCCTGTCGGCATCATCCAAAACTTTTACTGAGAATTGTCTCATAATGACCTCATTCTATTTTTGTATATAACAAATACCTTATGATATAAATAGTTTATTTCGAGGCGAGATATTCTTCTTTGACATAAGATTATACTATAGATATAAACCTCGGCTGCCATTGTTTTGCCATAGTCGTATATTATATCCATCAAATCATAGATGCAACTCTATGGTAATCGCAATGCAACAGTCAAGGAAGGCGATTTATTTTAGCGCTTAAATTGTTGTTATACTGATGCAAGTAGATAAATATTATTGAGATATTACTATTTATAATAATACAGTTTTAATTTTGATTTCACCTCAATTCGGCAGGAGGCCCCATCCTTCAGGGTGGGGAGGAATGCCGAAAGTTCTATATGTATATGGATCGTTATTATCTATGCAATGATGTAAACCCTCAAAGCCGATCTTCAGAGCTGTGGAACAGATAGCGCAAAACGTCATCTGAAGAAGCTTTCCGGTAAAGAAGCTAGGTTCCATAGAGACGTTAATCATTGCATCTCTAAGAAGCTGGTTGCGAAGGCCATAGACACAGTATATCGACTACAAGGCTGCCATAGCTGGTGTGCCCGTGATCTGCATTGATCCTGCTTATACTTCCCAGGAATGCCCTATCTGTCATCTTATATCTCGATCCAACCGTCCTACAAGGGACGAATTTTCGTGTGTCTGCTGCGGCTTCTCTGGTCCGGCTGACACAATCGCAGCGCGGAATATTGCGGCAAGGGTCAAATCGAATAAACTGTGCTGGGGTCGCACCAGATTTCATCTCCAGCACTTCGTCCTTTGATCGCCGGTGCAGAGGAACACGGAGGGATGATGAGAAGATAGATATATAGGCGCTCCCTCCTCTTTCGGCCATGGAAACGAGGCTTGATCCCTGGGGTGCAGTTCATGTGGAAGATTACACCAAGCTCTTCGAGGAGTTTGGGATATCGAGCTTCGATGATATCCTTCCCGAGCTGGTAGATCCTCATCGCTACATGAGGCGCAAGATAATATTCGGCCACAGAAACTACGATGCTGTGCTGGCGGCCATGAAAAGCGGCCGGCCTTTCGCCGTCATGAGCGGCTTTATGCCTACCGGCAGGGCTCACTTCGGCCACATGATGGTGATGAATGAGATCATCTGGCACCAGCAGCAGGGCGGTGATGCCTTCGCTGCAGTGGCCGATATGGAAGCCCATGCGGTACGGGGGATAAGCTGGGAGAGGTGCAGACAGTTTGGCATCGAGGAGTACATCCTCAGCCTCATCGCCCTGGGATTTCAGCCCAAAGAGAACAGCCACATCTATTTTCAGTCCAAGAACTACGATGTGCGAAACCTGGCCTTTGAGCTGGGGATAGAGGCCAACTTCTCCGAGGTCAGCGCCATCTATGGATTCAGCGGAGAGACCTGCATCTCTCATATGGAGAGCGTGATGGCCCAGAGCGCCGATATCCTCCACCCACAGCTCGAGGAGTACGGCGGGCCAAAGCCGGTGGTGATACCGGTGGGTGCAGATCAGGATCCCCATATCAAGCTCACCCGCGACCTAGCCTACCGAATGAGGAGGTTTCTGGTCGAAAGGAGAGGAGACTACATCAGCGTCCGGGGCAAGGCCGCTAGCCAGGAGTTGATGCAAGCGGCTGAATCGGCTCTGCGGGGGACGGGGCTGGGACAGGTCAAGAGGTATGAGGAGCATATCGACATTACAGACCTCCAGCTGAGAGAGGGCCAGAGGATCGATGAGGCCCAGCAGGAGATAGAGGAGTTAATCATAAGGCTGGAGACGGAGCACGGAGAGTATGGCTTCATACCCCCTGCCTCCATCTACCACCGCTTCATGACCGGCCTTACTGGGGGGAAGATGTCCTCCTCCAAGCCGGAGAGCTACATCGCTCTGACTGAGGATCCCAAAGAGGCGGCAGGAAAGATCATGCGGGCCATCACTGGCGGCAGGCAGAGCCTGGCAGAGCAGAAGAAGCTGGGAGGAGAGCCGGATAAGTGCACCATATATGAGTTCCTTCTATTCCATCTATCTGAGGATGACAAGGAGCTTTTAGAGCTTGACGCTGAATGCCGCAGCGGCAGGAGGATGTGCGGCAATTGCAAGAAGGATGTGGCCGAGAGGATAAAGAGGTTCCTTGACGAGCACCAGCAGGCCCGCGAAGAGGCGCGAGAGAGGCTGCCGGAGTTTGGAATTAGGCTTTAGGCTTTGCTCTATATGCTCTCCAGTCTTATCCTTTCTCCGACAGCCAGACCGTGGCCGGGATTGGCCCGCATGCGGATATACTGGTCACCGCAATGCACCCCAATTGCCGGGATATCCTTTTGTGCGGTGGCGCTCTCCAGTGCTAAAAGAATATTCTCATCCGGGAACCTGATTTTGTCGCCACCACGGACCTCTCCATTCATAAATACCGCAGTGACTATATCCGATCCACTGTCATAGATGCTTTTTCTTATGTCTGTGATCATAAGCAAGGTCATGGCATATTAGCCTCAATCGCTATGAACTCCCGATGTTTTCAGAAGAGGAGTCCGGCCCTGGCAGAGGCCGGAGACCGACGACAGGCGGACGACGGTAAAGGAGGTCAACCAGCTTTCTGTCGCTGTATTCCCTATAGAGATATTACTAGTTAATAAAACTTTTGCTATTAGTAGCAATATAGCTCAGAGACGGGCTTTGGAGGCGAAGAATTCGGCAATGGCATGCAAGTGCAAATCAGCCATCGATCAAGCCTGAAATTCCCTTGACCGGTCCCCGGGTTTTTCAAAATTATAAAAAATTTGAGCACAATGGCGCAGAATTGCCTGGAGCCTCATTGAGCTCTTGCCTCAGAATCATTTGCATAGCTTTGATAGAAGCTATCCGGCACCCCCTCCAGCTTTCCGGGGCCATTGATCAGGGGTGGATAGATGAATACTCCGTGCTCATCCAGGTCGTAGTCCAGCCCCAGGAACCTCTGCAAGTACTCCTGATGCAGATCCTCGGGATCCAGATCTACATTGTCAGAATGAAAGATCCGCGCCAGATAGGCAGCCCCGATAAGCCCTTTGCTGGCATCGTTTCTCAGGTTACCGTTGATGATGTAGACCTGGTTGTTCTTGACAGCTGTGAGATTGGCATACTCCGGGCGACTCTTGAATGATAAAAGTGCTTGAGAAATGCCTGAGATGTCATCAGAGTCGTATCCTATTGGCGGAGTGAGAACAATGGTGATGAATATCATATAATCGGGATCGCTCTTAATGACCCATTCGGGGTCCACCTCGATTCTGTAGCTTGATTCCAGGTAGGCGGGCAGATCTTCGGCGATGCTTCTGCCTCCGGCTAAAGTAACCATCTGGCTTAAGGTATCGATCTTTGCATAGGTGAATATCGAATTATCTCCCTCTTTTGGCAGGGTGGCTATGAGCACTTTAGGCCTCTTTTCCTCGGCTAGATTCTCGGTGTATGACTTGATCTCATCGATCTTGCTGATATGCCAATCGATGTACTCCTCTGCTTGCTCTCTCGCCTGCATGATATACCCCAGCTTATGCACGGCATCGGTAAAGGAGGAATTCTCTGGATTGATCAGGTTAGGATAGTATAGTCCGGCAAAGACAACAGGCACTTCTGGCATCTTCTCTTCCTTCTCTGCGGTCTTGTTGGAGAAGGTGAGGAGGAGGTCGGGGCTCAAACTCAAAGCCTGCTCGTAGTCGGGATCTGTGGCTGGAGAGAAGCCGGATACGCTTGTCTTTTTGACCAGATCGGGAAACTCCTTCTCTGATTTGGACATGGCCAGATCCACACCCGCCACCTTATCCGTCCGTTTCAAGATCATCATCATCTCTGAATTGTCCAGGTGCTCGACGATGGCCCTTTCCACGGGCAGCCTTACCGTCACCGGCTTTCCATTTCCGTCAAGTATGGTGATATTCTCTTGAGAATCATTGATGATCATCTCCACCTGGGATATGTCATTTTCATCAACCTTACCGTCGAAATTGGCATCTGCCAGGGGAGAAGCATTAACCGATCCTGCTATTATCTCCTGGAGATATTCTATGTCCTTCATATCTATGGTCCCGTCCATATTGGCGTTGCCATAGATATGAAGGATATAGTCTCCCGCCGATGCCTGCGCCAAAAGGCCGCAGAGCATAATCACTGCTATTAAGCATCTCTTCATTTCCAGTCTCCTTATGTCAGGCCGCTCGATCATGCCAGAGCAGACCATATCGGTCGATCAAAAGCAGCCTTTTTCTATCACAATGATACTTATCAGCATATTTTACTATTTAATCATAACTATCAAAAGAAAAATATTACTAAAATTGGCCCGCATTGATAAAAATTTGGACAGGGCTTGTGCCCTGTCGACTCTTTCTTCTCAGGCTTTGGCAGCCCCTTCATAGGATACAGCAGCATAATAACCATCCGGCACCCCCTCCAGCTCTCCGGAGCCCTTGATCAGGGGGCGGATAGATGAATACTCCGTGCTCATCCAAATCGTAGTCCAGCCCCAGGAACCTCTGCAAGTACTCCTGATGCAGCTCCTCGGGATCCATCTCCGCCTCATCTGGATGGAATATCCGCGCCAGGTAGGCTGCGCCAATAAGGCCTTTGCTGGCATCGTTTCTGAGGTTGCCGCTCAATATGTAGACATCGCCGTTCTGCACCGCTTTGAGGTTGGCATATTCCGGACGGCTCATAAAGGCCTCCAGAGCCTCCTTCATTCCAGTGGGATCATCGGCATCATAGCCGCTGGGCGGATCCAACACCAATCCGCTGTAAGTGGTGGCAACAACCAGCAAAACGATATAATCCGGATCTTCTTGCAAGACCCACTCCGGGTCCACCTCGATTCTATAGGTGGACTTCATAAAATCAGGCAGATCAGACGCCACCGTTCTCCCGCCGGCCAGATCCACCATGCTGGTAAGGGTGTCTATCTGGGCAAAGGTGAAGATGGTCTTCTCATCAGCTTCGGGATAGGCGGCCACCAGGACCGTCGGCCTCTCGCTATCAGGAATACTTCCTGTGCTCTCAACCAGTCTATTGAGCGAATTCATATGCCATTGGATATACTCTTCTGCATCCTGTTGCGCGTCAAGAACATAGCCCAGCTTGCGCACTGCATCGGTGAAAGCAGATGTCTCAGGTTTGAGCAGGTCGGGATAGTACAGGCCGGCAAAGAGCACTGGCACTCCAGGCAGGTTCTTATCCTTCTCCTGGGTGACATTGGAGAATACCAGGAGAAGATCGGGATCAAGACTCAATACCTTCTCATAGTCCGGTTCCTTGTGCATGGCTCCCACGCACGTCCGGTTGGACATCTCTGGAAACTCCGCCGGGGATTTGGCCACTGCCAGGTCCACCCCCACTACCTTATCCGTCTTCTTGAGAATCTGCATCAGATCGGCATTGTCCAGGTATTCGACCACGATTCTCTCCACTGGCTTATTGATGGTGATGGGCAAATCGTTCCCGTCCAGAAGGCTCAGCTCCTTCTCCGTTCCATTGATGATCATCTCCACCTGGGCTATATCCCGCAAATCAACCTCGCCATCGAGGTTGGCATCGGCCAGGCCTGTGGGACTCATATTATTGCTGATGATCTCTCTGAGGGTGGCTATATCCTCCTGGTCGATTTTGCCGTCCATATTGGCATTGCCAAAAACATGGAGCACATAGCCTGACCCCGATGACAGGGGAATGATATTGGCGAGGAGAACCAGTGCCAATACAAAGATTTTATCTGCACTCAATTATAGCATCTCCTTTCTTTTGGTAGTTGTCGAATTCATCAATCTCAGCTGAAAAATGTCATAGATCCTCTGCTTGCTCTTCAGAGAAGAAGAACGCGCCCTTCTCTCGGACATCGTAGTCCAAGCCCATCATATTCACATACTCCTGGTGAGCCGCCTGGGGGTCGATATC